>NZ_JFHC01000031.1 GCF_000698595.1 Caballeronia glathei
AAACGCCCCACCCCGAGTACCACTCAAACCCTCCTCCGAGCATAATTGTGCAACGCATCGATGACGCGATCGAATTCAAGCGACTTGTCGAAAAAATGCTGTACGCCGTACTGCCGGCACCGCTCCCGGTACGCCGGCAGGGCGTGATTGGTCAACACGGCGGCGAACGCGGACTCCACGATCCCCGCCTTTTGCAGATAGGCGAGCACCTCCACGCCCGAGCCGCGCTTCAACTGCAGATCGACAATCACCGCGTCGAACGCTTCCGACGAAAGCAGCGCGATCGCATCGTCGGGCGAATCGGCGTACGCCGTCACCCGCAACTGCCCCGACGCATCGATGGCCTCGACGAGACTGCGCCGGATCAGCGGCGAATCCTCGATCAGAAGCACGCGCAGCGGCCGCTTCTGCGCTCGTTGCCCGTCGTCGGTGATCGTGTGATGGCCCACGGCGGGCGCCCTCCCGATGTAACTCGACCGTCGAACGGCTATTCGATCAGGCCGTTCTTGATCGCGTAGTACGTGAGATCGGCGTTGTTCGACAGCCGCATCTTCTCGAGCACGCGCGCCCGGTACGTGCTCACCGTCTTCACCGACAAATGCAGTTCCTCCGCGATTTCAGTCGGAATGCGCCCGCCCGCGAGCTTGCAGAAGATCTGGAACTCGCGCTCCGAGAGCGCTTCGTGAGGCCGATCGGCGGCGGGCTTCTCGAGCTTGTCCGCGAGCGCATCGGCGATGAACTCCGACAGGTAGCGATGCCCGCGCGCCACCGTGCGGATCGCCCGCACGATCTCGTCGGGCGCGGCATCCTTGTTCAGATAGCCGTTCGCCCCCGCGCGCAGCAGGTTGATCGCGTACTGGCTCTCGGGAAACCCCGAAAGCATCAGCACGCCCTGCTCCGGGCGGATCTGCTTGATGACGCGCAGCGTGTCGATGCCGTTCTTGTCGGGCATCGCGATGTCGAGCAGCACCACGTCGAACGCCTGCTGGCGCACGAGCGCGATCGTCTCGTCGCCGGTGGCCGCCTCCGCGGCGACCTCCATGTCCGGCTCGTCCGCGACGAACTGCCTGAAACCGCTCCGGACGATCGCATGGTCGTCCGCTATCAACACTCGAATCATCTGCCCCGTCCAAGCCTCACCGGCATGTAGCCTTCACGTGGTTCATCCCGCTCATGCGCCGACACGCCGACATCCGTGCGACGCCCTGTCGGGGCGCCGCGCGACTCACGGATGTCAGCCATTGCGGCCCGCGAGCAGGTCGGCCATGTCGTCGGCGTGTTCCTCCTCGACGGCCAGGATCTCCTCGAAGATGCGCCGGGTCGTCACGTCCTTTTCGCCGAGATAGCGAATGATCTCGCGATAGGTGTCGATGGCAATGCGCTCGGCGATCAGGTTCTCGCGGATCATGTCGATGAGATCCTGACCTTCCTTGTACTCCGAGTGCGCGCGGGACTTGAGGCTGTCGGGCGCGAAATTCGGCTCGCCGCCCAGCTGGACGATGCGCTCGGCGAGCGTGTCGGCGTGTTCCTGCTCCTCGGCGGCGTGCTGGGCGAACTCGGCCGCGACGGCTTCCGAGTGAATGCCCTTCGCCATGAAGTAGTGGCGCTTGTAGCGCAGCGTGCAGACGATTTCGGTCGCGAGCGCGTCGTTGAGCAGCTTCAGGACGACCTCGCGGTCCGCGCCGTAGGTCGCCGTCACGGGCCCTTCGTCCATGTGCTGGCGCGCATCGGAGCGGATCTTTTCGACATCCAGCACGAACGGATCCTTCGACGTGCCCGGCGCGGCTTTTGCAGCAGACGATTTCGACATTTAATTGCTCCTGGGAAATGAGGTGATGAAACCGGAGGCGCCAGCGCCTTCATCGGGCCACGACGACCCGTCCGCCATAGCGCCGTGCTATCCGCTCAACGGTTCCGATGCACGCAACGTGCCTGCCCGCTGCCATACCGGCAAGAAAACACGGCAGCCGGGTCAGGGCGTGGTCAGGTCCTGAACACGCCGAGCAGCAGCGTGACCACGAACACGACCAGAAAAATATAAAACAGGATCTTCGCAATCTCGGCCGCACCCGCGGCGATGCCGGTGAAGCCGAACACGGCGGCGATGATCGCTATGACGAAGAAAATGGCGGCGTAGTGCAGCACGGCGGCCCTCCTTGTGAGATGGGACCGGGTTCGGCGCGCGGTCGGCGGCGGCTGTCATCCGTCGCGCGATGCCCGGATGACAGCCACAGCCGAGGCCGAGACATGGTCCCGCTGGTGCCGGAAAAACGAGTGTTCCGAGTGATGCGTTCCGATGCGGCGGCGCTGGCCGCTAGTCGACTATCTTTTTCGTGACGACGAATCCCAGCACCAGGAACACGACACACAGGATCAGGAACAGCACGAACAGGAATTTCGCGATGGTCGCCGCACCGGCGGCGACGCCGGTAAAGCCCAGAAGACCCGCGATCACGGCCGCGATCGCGAAAAACAATGCCCACTTCAACATGATCGCTCCCCGTAGAAAGTTGGACTGACTCCAACCATGTTAGTGGGCGGATTGCAGCATCGCACTCGGGCAGGCGCCTTTTTTGCTGTGGGAATCCACTGACAGCGGCTTTCAAATGGCCTCGGCCGCGCCGCTTGCCGCAAACGGGGATTCTTCAGAACATGGCGACCGACATGAGCACCATCACGAGCGCAGCCGCCGCGCACGACGCGGCTGGGCAGCCGAGCGGCCCCCCGGGGACGGACCCGGGGGAAAACGCGGCGCAAAAAAAATCAGGCAAGCCAGGCGGGGCCCGCCGGATCAACAACTGGATGCGCCGCTGGAGCTGGGCCGTCGCGATGACGGTCGCGATCGTCATCACGGTTGGAGGGCTGGTGATACTGGAGTCGGGGCGCATGCGCATCGCGGCCGAGTACGAAATCGCGCTCGACGCCAAGGGCGCGACGACCCGGCTGACCGCGCTCGCCGCCGATCTCGCCACCCTCACCGCCGACGAGCGCGCCTACCAGATCACCCCGGACGCGTCCTACGCCGCGCATTTTCGACAAAGCGCGGCGCGGATTCGCCGCACCGTCGCCACGCTCGAAGAGTATTACCGCCGCAAGGGAGACGACGCCGCGCTCGCGAGCTTCGCGCAGGTCAGCGCCGCGGCCGAGGCGCATATCGGCACCGGCCTTGCCACGCTCGCCGACCCCGCGCGGGGCGAAACCGGGCGTGCCCGGGCGCTCGCGGCGTCGGGCGACGACGAGATCCTCGCGAGCGCGCTCGCCCTCCTGCGCCTCACCGAGGAGCGCCGCGCCCAGCACGCGCTCGACGCGAGCCGCGCCGACCAGCGCATCTCGACGTTCTGCGTCGGCGCCCTGTGCGCGCTCAACATCGTGTTGTTCCTGCTGCTCTTTCGCAATCTGGGCATCCAGCTCGACAAGCAGGACCGCGCGCAGAAGAAGCTGATCACGCAGCAGGAGGAACTCGACCGGCTCGTCTTCGAGCGCACCCGCCAGCTCGAAGCGCTCGCGTGGCACCTGCAGTCAGTGAGCGAGAACGAGAAGACGGAGCTCGCGCGCGAACTCCACGACGAACTCGGCTCGATCCTGACCGCGAGCAAGATGGACGTGTCCTGGGTGAACGCCCGCCTGAAGCAAAGCGAGCCGGCCATGGCCGAGAAGCTCGCGCGGGCGCTCGCGAACCTCGATCAGGGCATCGCGCTCAAGCGCCGCATCATCGAGGACATGCGCCCGACCGTGCTCGCGAACTTCGGGCTCGTCACGGCGCTCTCCACGCTCGCCGACGAAGCGGCCCAGCGCAACGGCTGGACGCTTGCGCTCACCGTGCCCGACGACGACATCAAGCTCGGCGGGGACATCGAGATCGCGCTGTTCCGGGTCGCGCAGGAGTCGCTCACCAACGCGGCGAAGTATGCGCACGCAAGCGGCATTTCGGTCGCGCTCACGCTCGATGAGGAGCGCGTGTCGCTTTTCATCGCCGATGACGGCGTCGGCATTCGTCCGCAAGACCTCAAGCGCACGCATACGCACGGCCTCCTCGGCATGCGCCAGCGCGTGAGCGCGCGCGGCGGGCGCATCGAGATCGAGCGGCGCGTGCCGCACGGCACCGCCATTCGCGTGACGATGCCGCGCGCGCGCGCCGCCGACGCGAGCGATGCGGCCGCTCACGCATCGTTTCCGGTCGCGTAGGACGATGCCGACACGACTTGCGGACCCGTCCGACACGAAAATCGCATCGGCGCCGACATTCCCGGCCGGGGTGTTTTTTTAAGATGGTCACGACCGGTGTGGTCGATCGAAGGGTCTTCGTCAGGTACGCGAACCCGTTCCTGGTCGGTCGAAGCCAACGCTTCGCGCGCTGTGCGCCGAGCTGATCCAACCCGATGCGTGAAGCAATTCCAGTCGCGCATTCCAACTCAAGGGGAACACTCATGTCTCGACTCATTGCTTTGCTGCTGATCGCTGGTACCGCTGCGCTCGCGGGCTGCAATACCGTTTCGGGCGCCGGCCAGGACATCTCGAAGGGCGGGCAGGCCATCTCCAATTCGGCTGAAGAGCATAAGTAAGCAAGAAAGAAGTTTCCGGCGGCCTCGCGGCCGCCGATGTTTCCTGTCGGCCCGTCGCGCATGCGGCGGGCTTTTTTTCGCCTGCACGCGTCGTGCGTGGTGCGCGGCATGTCTTCAGCCACGCCGCGGCCTCAAAAAGCCGCGGCCCGCCCGATATTCCGAGCGGGCCGCCGCCCCTCCCCTCGCGCCGTCGCCGTTGCCGTTGCCGTTGGCGGCTACGCCCCCGTTATGCGATTCCAGCCCCGCGATCGCGGCCTCCGGTTCCAGCGCGAGCGTTGTTCACAGCGTGTCGGGCAACTCGATTGCCGGTGTCTGCGTGTTGCCGCCCTGCGCGACGAGCAGTCGAATCTTGTTCGGAATCACCTCGCTCAGGATATTGCCGGCCGGCAGCGTCGTGACGAGCCAGTCGGCATTGTTGACGAGGTCGAACGAGCCCGACTTGTACACGGGCGTCTTCGATCCCGGCAGCGTCGCGACCAGTTGATACGTTCCGCCCGATACGTAGATCGAGTCCTGCGTCGTGGCGGGCACCGCGTTCTTGAACGCGACGCCTGCCATGGTCGGGCTGACGGTGTTGATGTCGGTGCCCGGCGCAACGAGGTAGAGGTCGAGGTTCTGCGCATTCGCCGACGCATTGAAGCCGCGCACGCGTGCGCTGCCCGAGAGCAGGCCCTTGTCGAACGGGTCGTCGATCACGGCGATCGACGGCAGGAGGCCCGCATCGGGCAGCGCGATCACGGTGTACTCGTGCCCCTTCGCGGCGTTGGTGATGCTCGTGTCCGAGGCAAGCTGCGTCGTCGTGTTCACGGCCGCGTACGAGAAGGTCTGCGCGCCCGTGTCGATGTTCGCGAAATTCGTGACGGCCTTGTAGGCGAGATTCGGCTGCAGGATCTTGCCGTTGTCGTAGAAATCGACGTTCGGGCCGCTCGGTATCGCGTGGATGAAATGGACCTGCGGCTGCGTGAGACCCAGCTCCTTGCCGAGATCGTCGGAACTTCCGCCGCACGCCGACATGAGCGACGCCGCGCCCGCCAGGACTGCCATGGTTCGGATGAGCTTCATGATTCACCTTCCTGAAAGTGTGCACTCGTTGTTATGCGGGGCCGCCGGCGGTTTTCGTCGAGCCGCGGCTTGCCGCCCGCGGCTCGTGGCGTGTTTGCGCCTTGCCTTGTTCATGGCTTTTGCCGGCGAAACCCTCCTTTATCCCCTTCGAGGCCGCTCGATCGACGTGCGATGCGCGGCACCCGGCGGGTGTCCGCATTGAGCAACGGGTGTGCCGCAGCGGTCGAAGCGTGGGGCGTAGCGTCCCGGGAAGCACGGCCGCACAACGGCCGCGCCGGGTTTAGAGCGAGCGCTCGAATGGTCGGGCACGATCGGCGCGCATTGTTCGAGTCAGCGAAACAATTACACGCTGGCTTGCATGCCTTACTCGAATATGTGCGTGTGAGAAGTTGTGTGGCGGCCGGACCGGGCCGCGCGCCTCGGAAGCGGTGCGCGGAGATCAGACGAGCCCGCGGCGCCGGTAGTCGAACCAGAACGACAGTCCCACGCTCAGCAGGATGATCACCGTCGCGATGACGGTCCAGCGCGTGATGACCTCGCCGAGCAGCAGCGCGCCGAGCACGACGGCCACGACCGGGTTCACGTACATGCAGCTGCTCGCGATGATCGGGCTCGTATGGCGGATCAGGTAGCCGTAGGCGACATACGCCGCCATCGTGCCGATCAGCATCAGATACAGGAACGAGACGAACGGCACGAAGCCGATGCTCTCGATGCGCTCGCCCGAGAGCAGCGCGACGCAGGTCGAAATCGAGCCGCCGAGCCCGATCTGCAGCGCGGTCGAGACGAACAGGTCCGACGGCAGCGCAAGGCGCCCGGCGAGATGCGCGCCGCCCGCCCAGAAGATCGCGCCGCAGAGGATCGCGAGACTGCCGGCCGTCGAGCCCGACGACGGATCGCCGTGATTGAGGAGCGCAATGCCGACGAGCCCGAGCGCGACCGCGCCCCACTCGCCTCTGGCGATCTTGCGGCCCGCGACGGCGGCGATGATCGTCGCGAAAAGCGGCACGGTCGCGACCATGACGGCGGCCGTTCCGGTTTCGACGGTGCGCATGCCGTACGCGAGCATGCCGCTCGACAGCCCGACGAGCAGCGTGCCCACGAGCGCCGCGTTGCGGATCTCGGCGCCGGTCGGCCACACGGGCTTCTTGCGGGCGGCGAAGACGAAAAGACCGATGCCTGCAAAGAGATTACGCAGGCCCGACAGGAGGAGCGGCGGAAACGACGCGAGCGACAGGTGCACGGCCATGTAGGTCGAGCCCCACACGATGTACACGACGGCGAGCGCGAGCGCGATGCGGCCTTTCTGCGTCTGCGGCAGGCGGAACGGAAAGCGGTCGGGAAGGCTGAACGGCAGCGCGGGCGGCAACTTCGGGGGCAGCGGAGCGGACATCCGTTACTCCGCGACGGCGGCGAACGCGGCAACTGCCTCGATACGGGCAACCGGGGAAACACGCGCATGCCGCAGGGGCGTGGCGGCAAAACGGGCAAGGCAGGACAACATGTCGGGACACGCAAGGAGAACGGGCATGGAACGAGGCCGCCGCGCGTACCGGCAAAAGTCCGGAAAAGACTAGGGAAAGTACGGAAACCGCGGTGCCCGCCATTATGCAGTAAGCGCTTGGCGCGCAACCGCCCGTGTTACACATGGTTGCCAAGACACCACGGCGCGGTGTAACGTAGCGGCTGCTAACGCGGGGGTCCTGCGCCGCGCATCGCAATCCGTCCATCTGGATTGCCCGTGCGTCGTGGGTGAGAAATACCCTTTGAACCTGATCTGGATAATGCCAGCGCAGGGAAGCGTTCGGGCTTTACCGCGCTGGGGTTCTTCTCACTCTCTCGCAACCTTCCGAAGCCCGCACAGTTTCCCGTCTCGTTCCTCCCTGTTTAGCTCCTGAATCAGTCGCCGCCGGCGGCCTCTTTGGCGTTCCGTCGGCATGCTGGATACAACCGTCCCCACAGGAGAGACAGCACATGAATGCCAACCCGAAGTTCCTGTCCGCCGATGCCGTCGTCGATGCGGCCGCCATCGCGCCGCTGCCGAATTCGCGCAAGGTCTACGTGACGGGCTCGCAGCCCGACATCCGCGTGCCGATGCGCGAGATCACCCAGTCCGACACGCCGGACAGCTTCGGTGGAGAAAAGAATCCGCCGGTCTACGTCTACGATACGTCGGGTCCGTACACCGATCCGGAAGCCAAGATCGACATCCGCTCGGGCCTGCCCGCCTTGCGCGCCCGCTGGATCGAGGCGCGCGGCGACACGGAAAGCCTAGCCGGCCTCTCGAGCGAATACGGCCGCGAGCGCGCCGCCGACCCCGCCACCGCCGAACTGCGCTTCCCGGACCTGCACCGCACGCCGCGCCGCGCGGCCGCGGGCAGAAACGTCTCGCAGATGCACTACGCGCGCCAGGGCATCGTCACGCCGGAGATGGAGTACATCGCGATTCGCGAAAACCAGCGCCGCGCCGAGTATCTCGAAAGCCTGAGGACGAGCGGCCCGAACGGCGAGAAGCTCGCAAAGATGATGGGCCGCCAGCATCCGGGGCAGGCGTTCGGCGCCGCCGCGTTCGGCGAGAATGCGCTCAAGGAGATCACGCCCGAGTTCGTGCGCGAGGAAGTGGCGCGCGGCCGCGCGATCATCCCCGCGAACATCAATCACCCGGAATCGGAGCCGATGATCATCGGCCGCAACTTCCTCGTGAAGATCAACGCGAACATCGGCAATTCGGCGGTGACGTCGTCGATCGGCGAGGAAGTCGACAAGATGACCTGGGCGATCCGCTGGGGCGGCGACACGGTCATGGATCTCTCGACCGGCAAGCACATCCACGAGACGCGCGAGTGGATCATCCGCAACTCGCCGGTGCCGATCGGCACGGTGCCGATCTATCAGGCGCTGGAAAAGGTCAACGGCAAGGCCGAAGACCTCACGTGGGAGATCTTCCGCGACACGCTGATCGAGCAGGCGGAACAGGGCGTCGACTACTTCACGATCCACGCGGGCGTGCGCCTGCAGTACGTGCCGCTCACGGCCAACCGCATGACGGGCATCGTCTCGCGCGGCGGCTCGATCATGGCGAAGTGGTGCCTCGCGCATCACAAGGAGAGCTTCCTCTACGAGCATTTCGAGGACATCTGCGAAATCATGAAGCAGTACGACGTCTCGTTCTCGCTCGGCGACGGCCTGCGTCCCGGCTCGATCTACGACGCCAACGACGAAGCGCAGCTCGGTGAACTCAAGACGCTCGGCGAGCTCACGCAGATCGCGTGGAAGCACGACGTGCAGGTGATGATCGAAGGCCCGGGCCACGTGCCGATGCAGCTCATCAAGGAGAACATGGACCTGCAGCTCGAATGGTGCGACGAGGCGCCCTTCTACACGCTCGGGCCGCTCACCACCGACATCGCGCCGGGCTACGACCACATCACCTCGGGCATTGGGGCTGCGATGATCGGCTGGTTCGGCACGGCGATGCTCTGCTACGTGACGCCGAAGGAGCATCTGGGCCTGCCGAACAAGGACGACGTGAAGGTAGGCATCATCACGTACAAGCTCGCCGCGCACGCCGCCGATCTGGCGAAGGGCCATCCGGGCGCGCAGGTGCGCGACAACGCGCTGTCGAAGGCGCGCTTCGAGTTCCGCTGGGAAGACCAGTTCAACCTCGGCCTCGACCCGGACAAGGCGCGCGAATTCCACGACGAAACGCTGCCGAAGGGTTCGGCGAAGGTCGCGCATTTCTGCTCGATGTGCGGCCCGCACTTCTGCTCGATGAAGATCACGCAGGACGTGCGCGACTACGCGGCCAAGCAGGGCGTAAGCGATAGCGAAGCGCTCGCGCAGGGCATGCAGACGAAGGCGATCGAGTTCGTGAAGAAAGGCGCCGAGATTTACCAGCGCACGTAAGCGCATCCTCCTGCGGCTGGCGCGGCGCCCTCGCGCGCCGCTGCCTGTCTGAAGGAAACCACGGCCTGTCGCGCCTCGCGCCCGACAGGCCGTTTTCATTCGGCGCGACGACCTTTCACGGACATTCGCCGCACGAATCAGGCATCGTTCGTGCTCCACTCAGGATGAACCGGCAAAAAACTTCCGTCGCGGCAAGCTTCCGACAAGAACCATGACATGTGGCCCGGCCCCCGATGGAGACACGAAGCCGCTTCGGCCGAGGCCGTATCTTCTTCATCACTTCGGAGAGTCGAAATGAAAACAATCAAGGAGATTGGGGTTGCTGCTCTCGTCGTTGCGCTGATTGGCGGACTGAGCGCCTGTGACAGCATGACCACCCGTCAGCGCGACACCGCGATCGGCGCGGGCGTCGGCGGCGCGGCGGGTGCCGCGATCGGCGGCAATGCGCTGTCGACGCTCGGCGGCGCGGCGGTCGGCGGTGTCATCGGCAATCAGGTCGGCAAGTAGTCCGGGCTGAGTGCGTGTCCGATGCTCGCTTTGCGCGAGCACGCCGCGGCAAGCGTCCGGAAGCACGACGCTGGATGATAATGAGCGTGACGAAGAGAAGCGCCCGCGGCCTTTGAAATGGATCGAAAGAAATACGCCGAAACAACGCGTCCCGCTGTTGCTGCGCCCAGGCAACCGATGATGCGCTAAGCTCCCCTCGCCGACCCGTTCGATGCAACGCACGAACACCGCAACATTTCCACGGCAATAAGCAAGCAAGGAGCGGCATCATGAACCCGAAGCTCACATTGACGGCTCTCGTGAGCGCACTGGGACTCGCCGGGTGCTATTACCCGTACGGTTACTATCCGGCCTATCCCGCCTATCCGGTGGTCGGGGGCGCCTACACGCAGCAGGAAGTGCCTGTCGGCACGCAAGGCTCCGACTCCGTGCCGCCACCGCCTTCGTCATACACGACGCAGCAGTACGCGGCGGCGGCGCCCCCTGTCGCGTATGCGGCGTATCCGGCCTACTATCCCCCCTACCCGGCTTACCCTGCCTATGCGCCCTATCCGGCGTATTACGGCTATGGGTATCCGTCGATTTCATTCGGCTTCGGCTACTGGAGCGGCGGCGGACGCGGCTGCTGCTGGGGCGGCGGGCACGGCAACTGGCACGGCGGCGGCGGTGGCGGACACGGCGGCGGACACGGCCACTGACGCGCAAAAGATACGCGCAGCTACGCGCAAGACATCCCGACAAATTCGTTTCGGCAACGTTTCATCCGCCGGCCCGATGTTTCACCGATGTAACGTTTTCCGCGCCCTGTCGCGGCTGCTGCCGCTGGTGCGTAATGTGCGTTCGCGCGCTTTCCTTATCCGACAAGGCTCTGGCGAAAACCGCCACGCTGCGGGCACGCTTCTCGCTCTGCATTTCCCCTATTTGCCGCTTCCGCGCCGGCATCCGCCCGTCGCAAGCGGCTCCCAGGGGATTCGACATGATGGCCTTCGCGTTCTTCCTGTTGTGGATCATCGCTTCGCTCGGCTTGCTGACCGTCTGGGTTTTCCGCCAGACACCGGCAGTCGAGCACGAACGAGCCGAGGCGATCGAAAGCTGACCGGACGCTCGATGAAAGAACGCTGCAAGGACCGTGCAGGGAGGCCTGGACAGGCCGCCTGCGCGTTTGGCATTTGTTTGGCATTCCGGACTTGACGGGGGCAATCGGCGCTCTATTCTTAGTCGATGCGCGTTATGCGGCCGCTTAAGCCGCCGGCGGCCGTCCGCTGAAAACATCGTCCTCCGCGCGCAGTTGCCGGCGCCCCGACGCCGGGGCTCGACAACTCGCACGCAAGAAAGGAGACCCGATGTTCCATCAGTTGCTGACACCCATCGCCGACTCGCTTCCGCTGTCGTTCATCGTCGCCGCGCTGCCGATCATCGTCGTGCTCGCGCTGCTCGGCTGGGCCCGGCGGCCGGCGTGGCAGGCCTCGCTCGCGGGGCTCGCGGTGGGACTCGTCGTCGCGGTGGCGGGCTGGCATTTCCCGCTCTCGCTCGCCGTCGATTCGGTGGCCGCGGGCGCGGTGTTCGCGCTGTGGCCCGTGATGTGGATCGTGTTCGCCGCGATCCTGCTCTACAACATCGCGCAGCGCTCGGGCCGCTTCGAGGCGTTCCGGCTCTGGATGATCGAAAACCTGCCGAACGACCGGCGCATCGTGCTCGTCGTGATCGGCTTCTCGTTCGGCGCGCTGCTGGAGGGCATCTCCGGTTTCGGCACGCCGATCGCGATCACGAGTTCGCTGCTGATCCTGCTCGGCTTCCCGACGCTCGAAGCGCTCACCTTCACGCTCATCTTCAACACGGCGCCGGTCGCGTTCGGCGCGCTCGGCGTGCCGATCACCGTGCTCGGCGCGGTCACGCACCTGCCCACCGATGCCCTCGCCAAGATGGTCGGCCGTCAGTTGCCGTTCTTCGCCTTTCTCTTGCCGTTCTACGTGCTTGCCGTCTACGCGGGCGTGCGCAACATGCTGCGGATCTGGCCGGTGCTGCTCGTCTCGGGCGGCACGTTCGCGCTCACGCAGTTCGTCACGTCGAACTACATCAGCTACTCGCTGACCGACGTGCTCTCTTCGCTCGTGTCGCTGATCCTGACGATCGGCTTCCTGCGCATCTGGAGGCCCGCGCCCGACGAGCGCTTCGCCGTCAACGTCGACCGCGCGGGGAACACGGGCGGCGCGATCTCGGGCTCGCAGGGATGGCTGCCGTGGATCGTGGTGGCCGCGGTCGTGATCGTGTGGACGGTGCTCAAGGTCTTCATGATCGGGGACATGAAGATCGCGTGGCCGGGCCTCGACCACGCCGTGTTCATCACGCTCTACAACACGCCGTACAGCGCGATCTGGGACTTCCAGCCGCTCGCGACCGGCACCGCCATTCTCGTGGCCGCGATCATCACGTCGCTCTGCGTGCGCCTGCCGGCGGGTGAATTCGGCGCGGCGGTCGTCGATACGTGGGTGCAGACGCGCATCGCCATCCTGACCGTGGCGACCATCGTCGGGCTCGCCTACCTGATGAACTACTCGGGGATGAACTACACGCTCGGGCTCGGCGTCGCATCGGTCGGCGCGCTCTTTCCGCTCGTCTCCGCGTTCCTCGGCTGGGTGGCCGTGTTCCTGTCGGGCAGCGATACGTCGGGCAACGCGCTCTTCGGCAACCTGCAGGTGGTGGCCGCACGGCAACTGAACCTGCACCCGGTGCTGATGGCCGCGACGAACTCGTCGGGCGGCGTGATGGGCAAGATGATCTCGCCGCAGAACATTTCGACGGGCGTCGCGACAACCGATCTCAAGGGCAAGGAAGGCGTCGTGTTCGCGCGCACCTTCAAGCATTCGATCCTGCTGACGGTGCTGCTCGGCGTGCTCGTGTGGCTCCAGCAGAATATGCTGGCGTGGATGATTCCGCATTGAGCGTGAACGGGCGGGGGCGTTGCCTGCGCGTGATGCGAGCGCGTTCTCGCATGTGCGCGCTGATCCGGCATTGAGCGCAATGAAGGCGCAGCTGTTGCCTGCGCGTGCCGCGCGACGAGCTTGCGCGTGAGCCGGGCGCGGCTGATTGCGCATCGAGCGGGGCGATCCCGCCGCGGGGCTTTGCGTGCGCGCGCGGTGTGACGAGATTGCGGATGAGGCGCGCCCGCGAGAGCGCCGTCGCGCATGCCGGACGGTGCCGCACCGCAGCATCGCCCGAAAACCTCCCGAACCTTGCGGTCTCTTTCAGGCGCCCTGCAGCACGCGCGACGCCGGTGATAAGATTCGCGAACCTTTCGCCAGCGGACGTCGTTCGCGTTCACCATGTCTCCCGCCAATCTCATCCAGTTGCTCGTGCTCGCCGCGCTGTGGGGCGCGTCGTTTCTCTTCATTCGCGTGGGCGTCGGCGAGTTCGGCGTCGCGCCGCTGATGGCCTTGCGCGTCGGCATCGGCGCGATCTTCCTGGTGGCGATGCTGCTTGCGCGGCGGCCGCTGCGCGAGTCGGCTGCCACGCTGCGCGAGCGGGCGGTGCCGCTTTTCATCGTCGGCATCCTGAACTCGGCGGCGCCGTTCTGCCTGTTTGCGTACGCCGAGCTGACGCTGTCGGCGGGCGTCACCTCCGTCATCAACGCGACGACGCCGCTCTGGGGCGCGCTCGTCGCGTTCCTCTGGCTCAGGGACCGGCTGACGACGCTGCGCACCATCGGCATGGCGATCGGCTTCGCGGGCGTGCTGATCCTCGTGTGGAACCAGATCGCGACGCCGCATGCGGGCAGCTCGGCGGCGAGCGTCCCCGCGCAGGGCGTGCTGGCCGCGGCCGCGGCGCTGGCGGCATCGGCGCTGTATGGCGTCGCGGGCAACTACACGAAGAAGTATCTGACGGGCGTCGATGCGCTGACGACCGCCACCGGCAGCATGCTCGGCGCGACCATCATGCTCGCGCCGATCGCGTTCGCGACGTGGCCGGCCGCGCCCGTGTCCGCGACGGCCTGGGAAGCGGTGCTCGCGCTCGGCGTGGCCTGCACGGGCATCGCGTACTTCGTGTACTTCCATCTCGTCGCGGTGGCGGGTCCCGCGCGAGCGATGACCGTCACGTTCGTGATCCCGATCTTCGGCATTCTGTGGGGCGCGGTGTTTCTCGGCGAGCAGGTGTCGCTCGTGATGCTCGAAGGATGCGCGGTCGTGCTGGTCGGCACGGCGCTTGCGACGGGCGTGATCAGCCGGGTGCCGGGGTGGCGGCGGCGGGAAGCGGCGCGCTGCGAGTGAGCGCGCGCACAGGTTGATCGGGGGCGGCTTTGGCCGCCCCTTGTTTTTTCAGCGACGGACTCGCGGCCCGGGATGCGCGGGTTTGTCCTTCGCTTTGCGTGCCTGAGCGCGGCTTCCTTCGCCGCCGCCCGGCCCGGATTCGCGCGCGCCGATCCGCTTCACTGCACCTTCATTTCGCCTTCATTCGATGCGCACGCCGGCGAGGCGCGATCGGCCCCGGCGCCTGCGGCGCAACCGCCCTACTCCCCCTTGACCCTCCCCCGCCCCGCCTTGATCGCTCCGCGCTTCACCTTGCTCTCGACGCGCCGCACCTGCGACGCCCTCGTCGGCTTCGTCGCGACCCGCGCGCGCCGCGTCACGCTCACGCTGCGGATCATCTCGTCGAGCCGGGCCAGCGCCGCCGCGCGGTTCATGTCCTGCGTGCGATGCTCCTGCGCCTTGATCACGATCACGCCGTCGCGCGTCACGCGGCTGTCGGAGAGCGTGAGCAGGCGCAGCTTGATCGCCTCGGGCAGCGACGACGCGCGGATGTCGAAGCGCAGATGGATCGCGCTCGACACCTTGTTGACGTTCTGCCCGCCCGCGCCCTGCGCGCGCACGGCGGTGAGCTCGACTTCGCTCGGCAGGACCTCGAATGCGTGGGTGGTCATGGGTCAGTGCTCCGCCAGGCTCGCGATGCGCGCGATACGTTCGATGCGCGCCGCCAGCCCCGAATCGCGGCGCGTGGGCGTCGCGACCGCCTGCGCGAGGATCGCGGGCGAGCCGATCACCTCGATGCGCTTCTTCGCGCGCGTGATCGCCGTATAGACGAGTTCGCGCGAGAGCACGCGATTGAACGCCGCCGGCAGCACGAGCGCCGCGTGATCGAACTCCGAGCCCTGCGACTTGTGGACGGTCAGCGCGAACGCGGTGTCGTGCGGCGGGAGCGCGGCCGGCGACACGTAGCGCAGCGACGCGTCGGCCATCCGGAAACAGACGCGCAGCGCGCCGTCGGCGGCGGGCAGCGCGATGCCGATGTCGCCGTTGAAAAGGCCGAGCGCATAGTCGTTGCGCGTCACGATCACCGGCCGCCCCGCGAACCATTGCGCGCCGAGCGCATGCGTGACGCGCGCGCGCTCGCGCACTTTCGCCGCCACCCGCGCGTTGATTTCGTCGACACCGCGCGCGCCTTTCTTCGTCGCGCAGAGCACGCGAAAGCGATTCAGCGCGTCGAACAATTGCGACGGGTCCGCCTGCGCGTCGAGCGTCGAGGCGAGCGCCTCGGCATAGGGTGCGAAACCCGCGGACAGGCGCGCGAGCGTGCGTTCGGAGAGGGCAGGCGCGGTGTCGTCGACGAGCACGGCCGCGCGTTCGGACGCCGCGCCGCGATCGGCTTCAAGCGCATCGAGCGCCGCTTGCGGCGAACCGCGCCGGATCGCGAGCGACAGCCTGCCGATATCCGAATCGAGCCCGAACCGGTAATTGCGCTCGAGCCACACGACGCAATCGGTCAGCGGATTTCCCGCCGGCTGGCCGTCGGGCACAGGAACGGGAACAGGATGCCACGGCTCGGGGATCGCTTCATGCAGTTGCGCGTAACCTTCGCTGTCGGCATCCGGCAGATAGGCGACTTCGTCATCGGGTGGCGCGAACGTACCGGACATGTCGGCGGGCTCGGCCGCTTCGTCCGGCAACGAGGCCATCAGGCGCGCGGGAGCGATCGACAGGGCCGCCGCGATGCGCGCCGCGCCCGCTTCGCTGAACACGGGCCGCGCGCTCAGCTCCGCGAACACCGCCCCGGCTTCGACCGCCGCCAGTTGATCCTTGTCGCCGAGCATCACGAGCCGCGCCTCGGGCGACACCGCCTCGAGCAGATGCGCGGCAAGCGCGACGTCGATCATCGACGCCTCGTCGACCACGATCACGTCATACGGCAGCGGATTGTCGCGATGATGGCGAAAGCGCCCGTTCGCCTGCGTGCCGAGCAGCCGCTGCAGCGTGAACGATGTGCGCGGCAGCCGCTCGGCCAGTTCGCGCGGTAAGCGGTCGGCGCGCTCGATCAACGCTTCCTGCAAGCGCTGCGCGGCCTTGCCGGTGGGCGCGGCGAGCGCGATGCGCAGGCTCGGGGCTTCGTCGAGCAGACAGGCAAGCACGCCGACGACGGTCGTCGTCTTCCCCGTGCCCGGTCCGCCGCTCACGATCGTGAGGCGCCCGGAAAGCGCAACGAGTGCCGCGACGCGCTGCCAGTCGATGTCGTCGTCTTGCGGTGCGCCGAAGTAGCGCGCGATGCGCTTCGCCGCGGTCGCGGGGTCCGGAGCGTCCCGTGCATCCGGTGCCTTCGCCGTCGCACCGTCCGCGCCCGAGCGCGCGACGAGCGCCTGCGCGAGCCGCCGCTCGTACTCGTAATAGCGCGCGAGATAGACGCGCCCGCCTTCGTCGATCACGAGCGGCAGCAGGTCCGCCCCCGCGCTTTCGCCATCGCAGGCGAGGCCGCTCGCGAAGAGCGCGGCGCGCACCGCCGCCGCGCTTTCCCCGTAACGCCCGGCGAGCGCCGCTAGCGACACGCAGACGTGCCCCTGCGCCGTCGCGCGGCTGACGGCGAATGCGGCGCGCTCGGCCCATCGCACGTTGCGGGCATCGGCGCGCAGGCGCCGCCCGAGCGCGCCGATCCTGCGCGCGAAGCCTTCGGCGAGCGCGACGCCGTCGTCGGCGGGCATGGCGGCAATGGCGGGATTCGCGTCGGGCGTGCTCATGCCGCGCCTCCCGACATCAGCCTGTCGAGCGCCTCGACGAGCGCCTTCGACGGCCGCCCGACGTGCACGCCCGAGGGCGCCTCGCCGTTGCGCCAGCCGGGCCGCACGCCGCGCACGAACAGGTACAGATAGCCGCCGACATGCGTCTCGTACGCGTAGCCGGGCAGGCGCGTGCGCAGGTAGCGATGCAGCGCGACCGCGTAGAAAAGCGCCTGCAGGTGGTACGCGTGCGACGCCATCGCGTCTTCGAGCGCTGGCGCGTCGTAGTCGGCGGGCGTGTCGCCCAGATGGTTCGACTTCCAGTCGACGATCCAGAAGCGGCCGCCGTGTTCGACGATCATGTCGATGAATCCTTTCACGAAGCCGCGCAGACTCCCCGCCTCGAGTGCGACATCGGGGAAATCGTGCTCGGAGAGCAGGCGCCGTAGCGCCGCGAAATCGAGCGAGCGGGCGGGAAACAGGAACTCCAGTTCGTTCATGCGGCGCTTGGGCGGGATCGCGTCGAGCCGCATGCCGGGCACGAGTTCAGTCGCGACCGTATCGGCGAGAAGCCGCGCCATCATCGACGGCAACTGCCGCGCGAGCGCCTCGGCGGCAGGCGTCGGATGTTCGCGCAGCGCACGCCGGATCGCCTCCGGCCAGGTGTCCGGCTGCGTGAAATCCGCCAGTTCGTACATCCGGTGCAGGCATTCGCCCGCGGCCGGGCCGCGCGGGAACGCGAGGATGTCGTCCTCGGCAAGCGGCGCCCGTTCGCGCGGCGCCACGACACCCGCCTGCAGCGCGTCGATCGCGTCCACCAGTTCGTCGTGATCGGGACGCGCGTCGGCGGGTGGCGGCTGGTTCGATTCGTCGCGCGCGCCCGCCGCGATCAGCGAACTGAAGCTCGCCATGCGCCAGCTGTCGCGCAAGAGGCGCCGGCTCGCGCGCGCGGCGGGCTCGTGCGCCGACGATGCGCGCGAGACGAGCGGTTCGCGCGCATCGATCACGGGCAGCGGCTCGAGCGAAATCGAGCCGCCGGAATGTGCGGCGAGCGCACGCCAGCCGTCGACGATCCCGTTCTCCCCGGGCGGCTCGGCAAGCCAGTCGCCGAACGCATGCCCCCTGCCCGCGACGAGCCAGTTGAGCACGCTGCGGCGCGACTCTTTGCTCGAATTCTTGCCCACCATGTAGACGCCGCCCACCACGTAGCACCGGTAGACCGCGCGGGTGAGCGCGACGTAGACGAGCCGCGCGCGTTCGGCGGCGTGCTCGCGGGCGATGCTCGCCGCCGCTCGCGCCGCTTCCTCGTCGTCGGTGCCGTAATGGAGCACGGCGTCGCCGGCGTCGTCGTGATACTCCTTCGCATCGGGCAGACCCGACGACGGCGGCTCGCGCAACGATCCGTCGTTGAGGAACGGGCAGAACACGACCGCGTACTCCAGTCCCTTAGACTTGTGCACCGTCACGATCTGCACGAGGTTGCGGTCGGACTCGAGCCGCAGCTGCGCGTCCTCGCCGCCGCCCTCCTCCATGCGCTGCGCGGCGAGCCAGCGCAGCGTCGGCGCGATGCCGGGCTGCGCCGCCGTGCGCGCCTGCAGCAGTTCGGCGAGGTGGTTCACGTTGGTCAGACGCCGTTCGCCGTCCGGACCCGCGACGAGCCGCTGCGCGATCTGCAGTTCGCGCGCGAGCGTGCGCCACATGACCGCGAAGCCGCGCTCGTGCCAGAGCGCGCGGTAGCGCGAGAAGCGCTCGACCCAGCTCATCGCGTCGCTCGCGGCGTCGGCCGAATCAGCGTGTTCGAGGCGCCACAGCGCGGCGGCGTCGAGGCCGAGCCAGTCGGTCGCGAGCGCGGCGCGCAGGCGGCGCAGGTCGCCGGGCGTGTCGATGGCGGCCAGCACGCGCTCGATCTGCTCCGCGTCGAGCGAGCCGAACACCGATGCCTGCGCGAGTTCCACGCTGCCCACTCCCCAGGCCGCGAGCACGCGCTTGACGAGACTGCCCTGCCGGTGCGTCTGCACGAGCACCGCGATCTCGCCGGGCGAAAGCGGCTTGCCGCCGACGGTCACCTCGCCCTGCTGCGCACCGCGCAGGAGACGCACGATTTCCGCCGCGCACGCTTCGGTGGCGTCACGCTGGGCGCCCGACTTCGAGCGGATCGACTCGCCGTGCGGCAGCATCCACACGCAGAAGTCGGCGGTGTCGGACCAGGCGCCGGCCGCCGTGCCGTCCGCGAACGGCGCGCGCTTGCGCGTGCCCGCGCGCACCGGCTGATAGTCGAGTCCGTCCAGGATGAACGCCGCCGGGTTCGCGCTGAAGACGCGGTTGCAGGCGTCGATGATCGGCGCCGTGGAACGCTGGTTGACCGCGAGCGTATAGCGCGCCGACGCCCCCGCGCGCGCCGCCAGATACGTATGCAAATCGGCGGCGCGGAAGCTGTAGATCGCCTGCTTCGGGTCGCCCACGAGAAAGAGCGGCCCGCGCGGCGCGAACACCCGCTCGAAGATCGCGAACTGGAGCGGATCGGTGTCCTGGAACTCGTCGATCAGCGCGGCCGGATAGCGCGTGCGCAACGCATCGGCGAGCCACGCGTGCTTCATCAGCGCGTGGTACAGGTTCGAGAGCAGGTCGTCGAACGACACCACGCGGCGCGTGCGCTTCCTCGCCGCGAGCTCGGCGGGCGCATGGTCGAGCCATTCGCGCACGATGCCGAGCCACAGCGCGCGCTGCGCCGCCTCGGCGGCCTCGGCGGCGACCGCGAGCGCATCGGCGTGCTCGAAGAACGGATGCTCCGGCGGCTGGTGCTTCACCTTCGTGCCCTTCTTCAAGGCGCTCGCGGTGAGCCTGAGCGCCTCGTGCGGGGGCGCTGCGTAGCAGTCGGCGTTCGAGAAGTACGCGGCCCACGCGTCGATGGCCGCGTCGATCAGCGTGCGCTTGTGCGTCGTCTTGCTGAGCTTCGCCTCGGCGTCGAAAAGCAGGCGCGCGATCGTGTCGCGCTCGGCGTGCCAGAGCGCGCAAGCTGCATCGAAGACGGCTCGCGCATCCTCCGTGGCCGCCGCCTGCGTGCCGCCCCAGCGCAGCGCCGCAAGCGGTTTCTTCAGACGCCGCGCGAGCTGCGCGTCGAGCGACGCGGGCCCCGCGCCCTTCGCGACGAGCCACGCCGCGAACGACGGTTCGCGCGCCGCCGCTGGCTCGACACGCTCGCGCCAGAAGTCGGCGGCGAGCTCGAAACGCAGCGCGCTATCGTCGGCCTGCATTTCGAACGCGAACGGCATCGCGGCCGCGAACGGCGCTTCCTGCAACGCGCGCTGGCAGAACGCGTGGATCGTGTGGATCGCGGCCTGATCGAAGGTATGCAGCGCGATGCGGATACGCTTCAGCGCTTCTTGCGGATCGATGGCGGCAAGCGTCGTTTCGAAGAGCCGCTCGATGAACGGATCGCCGCCGGCGTCGCCGTTCTCGATCGCGTGCGCGAGTTCGGTGAGGCGCGAGCGGATGCGCTCGTGCAGCTCGGCGGTCGCGGCCTTCGTGAAGGTGACGACGAGGATCTGGTCGGCGGCGAGCTGCTTTTCGAGCAGCAGGCGCACGTAGAGCGCGCAGATGTTCCAGGTCTTGCCCGTTCCCGCCGACGCCTCGATCTGGTTGACGCCGTCGAGCGGGCATGCGAAGACGTCGAGCTCCTGCGCGTCGGCGTGCGGGGCGGTCTGGAAACCGGTTTGCGGTGCGTTCGTCATGCGTCGCTCCGCACATGCCGGATGAGCGGCTCGAAGACGATCTTCGCGAGCACGGCGAAGGTGTCGTCGAGGGCGAGATTCGCGCCCCGGAAGGCGATGCGCAACGCGGGATCGTCCGATTCGCTGCGCGTGCGCTCCGACAGCCACGCGCTTTCCGCTTTCGAATCGCCTTCGGTCATCTTGAGCCACGCGCTCTTCGGAAAGAAACGCAGCGGCATACGCCGCCCCGCGCGATAGAGCGCGGCGAGCGCCGCGAGATGCGCGAGCGGATCGGCGACCGGCGTCAGTTCGAAATCCGACGACTGCGCCCCTCGCCCATGCCAGACGGTGCGGCGCGGGCCGCCCGGGTCCGCTGCGCAATACGCGAGATGCGCGAGCCACGCCGACAGATAGTCGCGCGCACGCGGCGCGTCGTACCGGTAGATCACCTGGCCCTGCGGCGTCAGCAGGTTGAGCGTGCCGTGCAGTTGCAGCGGCCGGGCGTCCGCGAGCCGTGCGTCGTGCGTGCCGAACAGCGCGACACCTTCCGTGTCGGGCCAGCGCGGCTCGATATCGAGCGTGAACGGCAGGCGCGTCGTGCCTTCGCCCGTCGACACGCGCACGCGATTCGCAAGCTGATGCAGCGCGCGCAGTTCCTGCGTCTGCCATACGCCGCCCGTCGCGCCGCCCGGCATTTCAGGACTCGCCCGCGCAACGCGCCGCGCGCGCTCGCGCGCAAGGTGATCGCCGTCCCCGGTCATGTTCAGGAGCGCAGGCAGCACGCGCTCGGCAAGCGCGTCGCGGCCGCTGTAGTCGAGTTCGAACGGCTCCGTGTCGCCAAGCTCGCCTTGCGCGTCGAAGAGCGCGATGCCGAGCCGGTCGCGCAGGAGCGCGCGGGCAGGATGGCGCCAGAAGCGTACGAAGTCGTCGAAAGCGACGGCTTGCGCCCCGTTGTCTTCATCGTCTTCAGCGGCAAGCGGCTCGGAAAAGAACCTCACCGGCGGCTCGGGGCGCCCGAGCGCGAGCGTGCGCGCAAGCTCGGCGCGCTCGGGCTCGTAGGTGAAGAGCGGCGCCTGCGGCTCGAAATAGTCCGGCGCGAACGGCTGCAACGGATGCTCGAACACGAAGCGCGCGCGGGCCTCGGCCAGTTCGTCGGGCGACGCGTGCTCGCCTGCCGCCGACTCCGCCAGATAGTCGAGCAGCTCGTCGATCAGCGCGGCGGGCGGCAGCGCCGCGTTGTCGCGAATGCTGCGCCCGGTGTACGCGACCACGAAGCGATCGCGCGCCGACAGGAGCAGGTCGAGGAACAGATTGCGCTCGTCGTCGCGGCGCTGGCGGTCGCCGAGCTTGCCGAAGCTCGCCATCAGGTCGAATTCGTCGGCGCGCGCGAGGCTCGGCAGCATGCCGTCGTCCATGCCGACGAGGCAGATCACGCGATACGGCAGCCCGCGCAGGCTCGTGAGCGACGAAAACGTGACGCCGCCCCAGGGCACGCCGCCGCGCGCGGGGTCGTCGAGCGCGTCGGCGAACGCGGTGCGCAGCACGGCGGCGGAGACTTCGGTCTCGCCCGCGCCCTCGTCCATCGCGACGATGAGCGCGTCGAGCGTGCCGCGCACGTCGGCAATGGAATCACTGAACGCGAGGCCTGAGTCGAAGAACCGTTCCAGCGCGTCGAGCATGATCTCGCCCCACGCACGCGGCGTGCGCGGCGCGGCGACGCGCTCGGAGAAGGCGTCGATGTCGTCGATGAAGCGCGTGAGCCGCCCGAGCAGTGCCGCGTCCGAGCCGTTCGCGCCTTCCACCGGCAGCCATTCGTCGACGGGCGCGCCGCCGTCGGGCAGCGCGTAGCCGAGAAAGAGCCGCGTGAGGGCATCCGAGAACGTGTGACGCGCCGCGGGCACGTGCTCCGCCGCGACTTCGTCCGGCGTGAGGCCGCGGCGGGCGCCCGCCGCCGCGAGCCACGACTGTGCGGTTTCGAGCGCGGCGGCGTCGATGCCGTAGCGCGCGGTGATCGCATCCACGCGCAGCCACTCGATCAGCTCGGGCGCGCCGACGCTGCGCTCGGGCAGCGCGAGCCAGTCGAGCAGCACGCGCGCGACCGGATTCGCCTGCGACGGCGGCAAGCCCGTGATGCGGTACGGAATGCGCCGCCGCTCGCCGGCGGCACCGCCCGGCGCCGTGCCGAACACGCCGTCGATGAGCGGCCCGGCCACCGCCAGATCCGGAAACGCGACGAGCACGTCCGACGGCTCCAGCCCCTCGATCTCGTCGAACCAGCCAAGCAGGCGGTCATGGAGCACCTCGAGCTGACGCGACAGGCTGTGGCAGACGTGCACTTCGATACCGGGATGCGTGACCTCATGCCCGATGCCTTCGCCGCCAGCGGATTCGCGCAGGTCGAGAATCGCGTTCTGCACGCGCGCGAGCCACGTGGGCGCGGGATTCTCCTCGAAATGGCTCGCCTCGCGCGACGCCGCGCTCTCGGTCAGTTCGTGCAGCATGTGCAGTTGCGCCTGCGTCTGGCGGCCCCATTCGGCGAGCAGCGGATTGCCGACTTCCTGATAGTCGAGCTCGCCCTTCATCTCGAGCTGCTCGACGCGCGCGACGCTCACGATGTCGAACCAGAACTCGCGGCACGGATTGATCGCGTAGATGCGCACGTCGATCCAGCGCGACAGCTCGCGCAAGAGCGCGATATGCAGCGGCGGCATGGTCGGCAGCGCGAACACGCTGATGCGCTGGGGCCACTCGGCGCGCATGACGGCGTCGAGATCGAGCTTCGCGGAATCTGCGAGAAAGCGGTAGGCGGGCGGCGTCGGATCGTGGCCGGCTTCCTGCGCGTGGTCCGCGAGATCGGCGAGCAGCGCGCGCCACAGCGCCGCCTGCCAGCGTTCGTCCTCGCGCTGGATGTCGCTCGCGCCCGGCAGGCGCGGCCCGCGCAGGTCGCCTTCCGGCGCGCCTGGCGACGCGAGGATCGAGCCGCCCGCCTGCCATTGCGTGAGCCACTCCGGGCGATAGGTCAGATAGTGGTCGAACACCGTCGCGATGCGGCGCGCGAGTTCGTAGCGCATCGGGTCGTCGGCGGCATCGAGATAGGACGAAAGCCGCTTCGACTCGCCGAACGAAGGCTGCGACAGGAGCCGGTAACAGCGCCACGCGAGCCGGTCGGGCGCGAACGGCGAGTGCGCGGGCACGGTCATCACGCGGCCGATCTGCGCCCACAGCCACTGCGCGAGATAGCCGAACCCGACATTCGCGCAGATGCCGAAACGTCCGGCCAGATCGAGTTCGAGCCGGCGGCGCACCGCTGCGCTCGGCACGATCACGGGCTGGATGGCGAACGGATCGCCGCCGTGCATCGAGAACGCCGCGAGGTCGTCGAAAAGCGCCTGCGACAGCGTTTCGTGGCGGTTCGAATAGAAGAGTTCGAGCATAAGGCCTGTGCGCTTTCCGATGAAGCAACAGCATAACAAACGCGGCCCGCGCACAGAACCTGGCCGAACGGCCGAGGTCAGAACCCGACTCAGTTGGGTTAGACTCGAACCCGGCATTCACGCCCCGCCGGCATCGGCACGGGACGGCGCGATAGACACACGCAACAAACAAGCAACACACAGGAAGTCGATGCGCTATTCGCTCGAAATCAGGAAGTTCATCTACAGCCAGTATTTCTTCGGCGGCTTGCGCATCGCCCTCGGCGTGTCGCTACCCGCCGTACTGATGCTCACGGTCTTTCACAACCGGGATCTCGGCTTCACCATCGCGACGGGCGCGCTCGGCGCGTGCGTCGTCGACATGCCCGGGCCGCTGAAGCACAAGCACAACGAGATGCTCGCCTGCTCGGTGATCGGTTTTTTCGCCGCGCTCGCCACGGGCATCGCGTCGGCACATCCGGTCACGCTGTGGCTCACCGTCGTGCCGCTCACGTTCGTGCTCTCGCTGATCGTCGTGTACGGCAACCGCTGGCCGCAGATCAGCTTCGCCACGCTCTTCATGATGATCGTGACGCTCGAGGATCAATTCACGCCGATGCAGGCGCTCGTCAACGCATCGTGGATCCTGCTCGGCGGCCTCTGGTATACGTACTGGGCGACCCTCATCAGCCGCTGGCAGGTCTACCGCATCGAGCAGCAGGCGCTTGCGGAAAGCATCTTCAGCTGCGGGGAATACCTGATGGCGCGCGCCCGCTTCTACGATCCGGACGCCGATCTGGACGAGTGCTACCGAAAGCTGATCGAAACGCAGATCGCGGCCGTCGAGCGCCAGGACGCCGCCCGCGACATCGTGCTGCGCAACCTGCCGAAGCTGCAGAGCGGCAAGCTCGACCCGCGCCGCGCGAAGCTCTTCAACCTGTTCATCAACGTGGTCGATCTGCACGAGTTCTTCGTCGGCGCGCATACCGACTATCCGCTCGTGCGCAGCGCCTTCAGCGGCTCCGATCTGCTCATCTTCTACCGCGACCTTTGCATGAAGGCGGCGACGGACCTCGAGGAAATCGGCCTCGCGGTGCTGCAGAACGAGCCCGCGCGTGCGCGCATCAGCGTGAAGGCCGAATTGCGCGCGATCGAGTACGAGCTCGAACTGATGCGCAAGCACGGGCTGCCCGAGAAGAATCCCGAAGCGTATGCGGCGGTCGCGGCGGTGTTCCGGCGGCTCTGGAGCGCGACGCGCCTGATCGACCGGATGCGCCGCCACACGCGCACCGGCGACGACACGACGGAAACGGAAGTGCGCATCGACCACGCGCTGTCGCGCTTCGTCTCCAGCCGGCGCGTGTCGTACATGCAGATCTTCTCGAACCTCACGATGGCCTCGCCGAGCTTCCGGCACGCGCTGCGCGTGACGATCGCGGTAGGCGTCGGCTTCTGGCTCGGACGGCTCCTGCCGCTCACCAACGCCTACTGGATCGTGATGACGACCGTCATCATCCTGAAGCCCGGCTATTCGCTCACCAAGCAGCGCAACACGCAGCGGATCATCGGCACGGCGATCGGCTGCGCGGCGACCGTCGCGCTGATCCTGATCGTCAAGGAACCGCATCTGCTGATGATCGTGATGTTCGCGTCGATGGTGATGAGCTACAGCCTGCTGCTCTTCAACTACACGGCGAGCGTCGTGTTCACGTCGTCGTTCGTGCTCTTGATGTTCCACCTGCTCGCGCCGGGCAGCCTGCGCCTCATCGGCGAGCGCGCGATCGACACGGTGGTCGGCTGCGCGATCGCGATCGCCGCGAGCCACCTCTTCCCCTACTGGGAATACCGGCTGATGGGCAAGCTCGTCAACGACATGATCGCCGCGACGCGCAATTACCTCGAGGCCAGCTGGTGGTGGAACGGCAAGCCAGCGGCGGCGCAGGCGGAGAATGCCGCGGCCGTGAAGGCACAGGCGGGCGCGGCGGCGAGCGCGCGCACGCAAGCGCCGGCCGAGACGAGTCACGAGGCGCAACACACGAAAGTCCTGGTGCAAGCCGCGCTTCCGGCCGAGGCGCAAACCGAGGCGCAGGCGAAAGCGCTCGCCGATGCCGTGTTCGCCGACAGCAACGCGCGGGCAGCGGTCGCAACGGCGGGCGAGGTGCAGGCGGCGAAGGCGGTGGCGTCGGTGCCGTCGGTGCCATCGGTACAGCCGGCGCAAGCGGCGCAAACCGCAAAGGCGCCAGTTCAGCCTTCACCGGCAAGCGCCGACACAGCCGTCAAGTCCGCGACGGCAGCGGCGGCGAAGCTGTCGTCGGTCAGCGTCGGCGAAAGCACGGCCGCGACCACGGGCTCGGGGGCATCGGCCGCGGCGACCGTCGTCGCCACCGCGCTCGATCGCGACTTTCGCTACCGGCTGGCTCGCAAGAACGTACATATTGCGTTCGCCAATCTCGGACAGGCGTTTCAGCGCATGATGCTCGAACCGAAGGCGCACCAGAAGTTCGTCGCCGAACTCAACGACCTGCTGATCCAGAGCCACGTGCTCGCGTCGCAGATCACGGCCGCGGCGCCGCTCCTGCAGTCGCTGCCGGGCGCGGGCGGCTTCACGATCGAGCCCGTGCACCGCACGCTCGACACAGTCCGCGACAACCTGACGCAGGCGCAAGGCGGCGCACCGCCGCGCGAGAATCAGCAGGAGCAGATTCGCCAGCTCACGCGCGAACTGGATGCGATGGTCGTCGCGGCCGAACGCGCGTCGAACGTGCCGAGCGAAACCGTCCACGACCTGAAGCTGCTCGCGCATCAATGCAAGCAGATGCTGGCCGCGTCGACACTGATCCGCAAGGACGCGAGCCTGATCCACCTGCCCGCGTGAGGGGCCTCGCTTACTGGGACTGAGACTGCGATTGCGGCGGTGATTGCGGTTGTGGCTGCGGTTGTGGCTGCGAAGCGCCGAGTGCCGGCACCGCGGGGCTCGCGCCGCTCGCCGCCGCCGGCTCGCCGTTCTCCCGGTCGTATTCGCGCTTCTCGCGGATCGCATTGAAGAAGAGCGTCCCGACCACGAGCAGTACGACGACGACGATGAACACGCTGATCGCGAATGTCGGATTCTTTTTGGGCGAACTGTTGCTGCGGCGGTCGTCGGTCATGAAGGCAGGCTCTGCGGGTCTTGGGGGAAACGAAGCCGTCATGTTACCCGCATCGGATTTCAGAAGCCTTTGCCTTGCGCGCCGCCCAGCGATCCTGAACCAGCGTCAGCGCCCCGTATCGACGAGCGGCGGCCTGACCGGCAGCGCGGTCGAATACTTGATCTGCTCGATACGGAAAAATATGATCATTAAATCAAAGAACTGGCGGAATCAGCACCAAAGATGGCACCGCATTGGCACCATCACTGAACGACCTACTTTTCGCCGCTGCCGTCGCGCCGTGAACCAACTCGTAATGCGCATCCTTGCCGCTGCGCGGGGGCGGAAAATGCTCGCCCTCGCCTTCGACTTCGAAGCCGGAGCCGCCGTCGCCTTCTTTCACCACGTTGTAGATGCCAGACGTCTGAATCTTCTCGCCGGGTTGTGCTGTTCGGCCATGTCGCGCTCCTTCGGTGATCTGCCTCCCGTAAGGCAAGCATTGTTCCGGCCCAGCTAGCGGTAAATCAGCGAAGCGCGCCGCGAATGATCACGCGAGGGTACCCCAGCGTGTCTCGTCCTAGGAAGTCTCTTTTTGACCCTTCTGAGACATTCTTCGTACGACCCACTCAAAGGCAGCTTCCAAGGCGCAGCGGCCCATGTCGATAAGATCACTGGAATTTCCATTTGCCCCATATTGAGGTTAAGGCATCGAAGTGGCCGCTTCGTTATACTCTTACCGATAGGGAGAGCCGAATCGAAGGCGCAGAAAGCAGAGTGGCTATCTTTAGGACCGCCGCGAAAATTCGCAACCCATCCTCTACAGCACTTGGGACAGAAATGACGCTTGATATCCGGGGCAGCATAAAGAACACCAAACTCAGTTCTAATCCATATGTCGTTTTCGAAGAGCTGATCTCCAACGCCATCGATTCCTTTCTCATACGAAAGCATGTAGACGCCTCGGCGGAAGATATGCGTGTTGAGATCGAGGTTGAGTTCAATTGGGAAGATCTCCTTGACGCTAAAGAAGACATGACAGTGTTTTGCAAGGACAATGGATGCGGCCTCGGCGACGATCAGCTTAAGGCGTTCTTGACGAAAGACACATCTTATAAAGACGATCTTTCCATCTCCGGGATTGGCAGCTGCAAAGGCGCAGGTCGCATACAATTTTTCCATCATTTTTCCGGCCTCGCCATCAATAGCACATACCGGAAAGGCGGCAAGTTTATTAGGCGAGAAATGCATTACTCGGAGCCGGCGAAGCAAATTGACGCCGAAAATTTTAGTAGTAGCTCCGGAAATGAGAGTGAAATCGGAACGACAATTCTGCTCAAAGGCTTCAAGGAAGCCGTGCGAGGCCGAATCGCACAAGGGCAACCACTAAGCGCCCTCTTCTCGGCGTCGGTTTTGAAAAAGCAAATGTTGATCGCGTTCCTTCAACGACTGGTCGGTCTCGATCGCCGTCTGGGCAATTTCAAAATCACGTTCGTCACACGCCATTGGAAGGATGGCGAACGAAGCGATTCGCTAACACGTTCTGATTTGCCAGCGGTTACGGCAAAGCGCGAAGTCAAAGTCGAGGAACGCGATCCGGATACGGGTGACGGTCTCGGTACTTACCAACACTTCACGCTGTACCACTATCAACTTAACGCTAGCGAGTATGGGCTTCCAAGAAACGCGATCGCATTTTGTGCAAAGTCGTCACCGGTAAAGGACATTACGCAGCGCTATCTACGGACCCGAGCTCAACAAAATAACCCTGTAGATGGATCGCATCACATCGTCCTTATTGAGAGCGACTATCTGGATCAGCGCGTGAACGAGCAACGCGATGACTTCGAAAACATTCCAGCCGAAATCTCTATCGGCGATCTATTTTCCGGCGAAAAGCTGTCCTACGCCACGATCTATGATGCTATCGATCCTGTGATCGAAGAGATGGTGGTCCCCGCGAACTGGAACAAAGACGATGTACTCCGGGATATAACCAACCAATTTGGCATAAGCGAGGCTATGCTCCAAGATACATCAACCCGCATTGTTTACGGCGAAACACCACAGGCGGTCGCCGAGCGTGTGTTGAAAAAATATCAGGAGCGAGTGGTTGACGAAACCGCCGCTATTTACAACCTAAAAGAGGAAATCATTAAGGCGGAGCCGGATTCCGAGGAATTTCGGGCATTGATTAATGATTTGGCGTGGAAATACACGTCTTCGTTAAAAAACTTCGATATGGCGAATTTATCCCAGCTTATCGTTCGCCGGGCCGCTATCGTCCAAATTTTAGACTTGGCATGCAACGAAAAGCTTGCAATGCAGACTGTAAGCAATGGAGCTCGTCGCAAGAATGAGCAGATCATTCACAACATATTCTTTCCGATGCGTAAGGATAGCTCGGAGGTCGATGATCACGATATTTGGCTACTAAGCGAGGAGTACCATTATTACGACTATATAGCATCAGACGTTCCTCTTGCGAATATCGCTTGGAATGGGGGTGAAAAAATATTTGAACGCGATATTGATGTTGAAATAAAAAAGATTTTAGAAAAGCGTGCTTCAGCAAATAGCGGAAAGCGTCCAGACATAGCAATTTTCAGCAAGGAGGGGTCGGCGATAATCATTGAATTCAAGGCGCCTGGAGTGCATTTGGATGACTATGTGGGTGATCTTGCGGAATACTCTCATCTGTTGGCCGCAAAGTCCGGTGGAAAGTTAAAGAAAATATACGGTTATCTCATAGGCGATACTGTAAATGCCCTGCGCTTATCTGGATGGACACCATTTCCGCTTGGGAATGGATATTTTCGATCGGACGCGCTTCTGGATCCGAAAACCCGATACCCGCTCGGCGAAACTTATTTCGAAATACTTTACTTCAGCGATGTAATCGAGCGGGCGAAGAAGAGAATTGGCATCTATCAAAATAAGCTCCAATTAAAGTTAGACCCACACTGAAGTCGTCGTTGGACGGCTTCCCACACGAAACGGACGTCTAAACGTCCAAACGACGATACGGGCGAGTGATGCTTCTTGGGCGAATCTTGCCGATCGTCGCGCGATCGGCAGGAGCCTTCCTACGAGCGGCAGCACGCGACCCACTTCGGCCCGTCCACCCAGCGCGTCCTCAACGACGGCTTCCAACGTACAACGGCCGTCTGCCGATTCGCATGGGAAGTCGGGTGTTCGGCCAAAACGCACGGTCGACTCGCACACCCGCTCCTTATGCAAAGTGAAGTCGCGGAAAAGGGTTGCATCCGTTGGTTTCCTTCAACGAACGCACTCCGCGCTTCGGAAAGACCGCAATCTTCACCACTAAATGGCGAACTAACGCTCTAACGCTTCCACGCCAGCCGCAAACTTCGTCCCTTAATGTCCTTACCGCGCAACGCTTCCATTGCCTGCACAGCCTGCGTCCGATCAAGCATCTTCACGAAGGCGTACCCCCTATTTTTCCCTGTAACGTAGTCCGTTTGCATATCAATCGCAGTCACTTCGCCGAATGGTTCGAATAAGGCTCGTATTTCGTCGATGGTCACCGCATAACCAAGGTTTCCAATGTGGAGGGCCTCCGCACCTCCGATTCGGAGATCGGTCGGCGCTTTAGAAAAAAGAGGCAAGGGCTCTTCTGCCTTCTCCTTCGGTGCAGTGCGCGGCGGCGGCGGTGGCGGTGGCGAGCCGGCTTGCCACATTTTTGTCAGGCTTCCTGTTACCTTTCCGTCCGCGGTCAACAGCTCTAAATCTACAAGTAGCCTCCTCATCCGCTTCGTCGTGCTCTTATAGGCATTATTGGCGGGCAGCGCGTCGAGCGTCTCTTGCAGAAAAGTTGTGTCCACAACCTGCACCGGCACAACATGCCTCAGTGCTCCATAAAGTTCCGCAAGCATTGCCTCAACCTCATGCGGATCCCGGATACGAAGCCGCGGAATTTCGCGCCGCCCGAGTCCCCGTTTCTTTCCGCCCGTTCCAGCGTTCACGATCAACCCCTTTCCTGCAAGTTGCTCGTAAAGAATTCGGTACAGATCCCAGTCATGCAGATCGAGCGAATCGTATATCTGCTGAGGCGACATTAGGTCACCGCTCTTCCCCGCCAGCAACACTAGCATCTCCTCACGAGACAGCTTCAGTGGCTGATATCCAATGAGCCACGCTTGATCAGCGGAGGAAAAGACCGACTTATGAAACAATGTAATCGCGAACTTCCCAGGATCGGAGGCGAGATTCGGCGAAACAAGATCGGCGTCTTTTATCAACCGAAAAATTCGACGCATTCCCTCGCCCATTTCCCGAACATACCCAATCTCGCGCAGACCTCTCGCGACATGGACATTGCGCGATTCGTGCAATCCCTGCTGCCTCTTCAGATCGTCAACGCTTATTGTTGACAGCAACGAGCCGGGGGAGTGGATTTCCATTCGATCGTCGAAAATCAGGATTTCGATATTCTTGCCCTCGATACTATAATCACGATGAGTAATTGCGTTGATTAACGCCTCTCTACACGCGTCTTCGGGGTACATAATGCGCTGTCTAAAAAGTGCGTCATCGGTCAGCTTTGTTCCGACCAAATGAGGTCTGAGTTGCTCCCATGCCTGAGTAAGAAGCTGGAGGATGTTACCAGTGACGGTCTCGTCAGTAGCCACGTTATAGTCTCGCCCCGTGCCGAGTTCTGTTCCGCGGATGCGGACAACTCTCACTTGACAACGGGGATGCCATCTTTCAACGTCTTTGGCGAATAATAGGAGCGCTGCACGGCGTAAGCGCAGAATACCCAGACCGTACTCCGCCAACCCGAGATACTGTAAGCAACGTTCGGGCGACATGCGCGCGGTATTTTCCGAGACTGCAGCAACGAGAGTTAGGTCCAGATCCGTAACTAACGCGCCATCTACAAATTCGCGATCGTACTGTCTAGATAGCTGTTCCTGTCTTTCGAACTGCAGCCGGGCGGCCGAAACGGGTACGGACTCTAGATCACGTCTCTGGAGACAGCGGCCATCGCTTGTTTGGTGTATTCCTCGCGTGCTTTTATCGATATAGAAATACAATATTGATTTTTCATCAATCGTGATTCTCGTCCCATATGGAGAGGGGAGAGGGGTGTCTTTATGCACCCCAGTTACCGGGGCCTTTAGTAACACATCGACCTGTTGCTCGGAATAGGAAATTCCGGTTACGGTACCGTCGTCTTCCACACCGACGAGTAGCTCCCCGCCATCAGCATTTGCGAATGCCACCAGCGTTTCGGAAATATCCTTGGAAACCGAACTCAAGTCCCGTGGCTTCTTGTTACCAGGTTCGCCATGCAAAGCGCTTTTGAATTCGCGAAACTGGCTTTCACGAAGTTCTATTGTTTTCTGAATTCTGTCTTTTAAAGCTAACGCATCCATAACGCCCCCGTGCGAATCTGATTGATCAATTTTGGCGAAGGGCACATGGTGCTATGTTTCCGAATGCGTTGCAACTGCAGGATGGCGTGAGATCCAACGGGCGTAGTGGTACGACTTCAGCCCTCGTCATTTTCTCGGAGCAGCCCGCCGATGGACTACCGCAATGGGACAGAATGTAATCGAACGCGATGACCGACGACACGACGAAGGAATAGATGCGGCGAACGTCCGTTGTCCGAGTGGAACCGACGCTGGAGCGTCTTTTCTGGCGCGCGGGCGAGTGGCCACAGTTGGCCGAGCCCGGACCGACGCTGGCCCAGCGACATCCGACAAGTATCGCTAATGGCAGCGTGAGGTGACCATCCCGCGGCAAACAAGTGTTCGAATCGGTACGAAGAAGCGAGGCACCTTCATGCTGGGCGTCCTGGCAGATCTATGCCCGGAATATATTCTGACGATGAAATTCCATGAAAACTTCTTGCTCTGCTCGAAGAATTTTCGCTGTCAAATTCGCCTGCAAATGCCATGAAGAGACGACCGTCGCCGCCAGATGAGTCGACACCAACAACGTCCCGTTGCTAGAAAATGAAATAAAGCCACGGTCAAACAGGTGATCAACATGAGGCGACAACAACAGTCCGTTGTTACCATCCAGCTTTTCCTCATCAGTCGAGAGATACCACGGCTTGATGTGACTGGCACGGAGATGCTGACGATCGACGACGCCCGCGACCCTACATCCATCCTCGACCAGTTCGACACGGGAGCGGAAAAGACCTTGGCCGCGGCGCGCTTTGATTAGCTGTAACTTTTCCGTCTCCGGAATATCAATGCGTTTTTTGACGTCGGATTCTTCCTTCTCGTTAAGGCCTTCTAGAGACGCATTGACCGCGCTTTGCATGAGTAAGGAAAATTCGTCGCCGATCAAAGCCCCCAGCGCAAGCGCCATGACCTCCGGCAGTTCAGTCAGGTATACCGCCTGGTTTCCGTTCCCATTGGCTTGCAGTGGCGAGTAGCGCTCTGGCAAAAGCGGTTGCAGGATCGCCATATGGTCCGCGGGCCGCACAGCCTTCTCCAACGGTTGATAATCGACTTCGACATACCAGCCTTCGTTCGACCACTCCGCGCCAGCAGTTCCGAACGCGGTCGGCTTGGGAGAGGTTGCTGCCGGAGCTTGGACTATACCGAGAGCTTTAAGCTTCGTATCGGCGAACGACATGATCACATCACCGACGCTAACCTGTGTCATCGTGTCGTAAAAATGATTCCGGCTGCCGTCGCTCTTTTTTTTCGGAGACCAGAGGTACCCGCCGCTTACTTCGTGCTTATACGTTTGATTTTGATTGACCCACCAATATCGCATGCCGTTTTTTTCATCTCAGTGCAGCGTCAATGCTGTAAGCGCATGGGACAGCGCCGTGCAAGAGCCGTCGTTCAAGTCATTGATTCTTCGTGCCGCGATTGTACCTTCTCGTACGCAAGTCTCGAGCGAAAAAATGGAGCCAAAAGCCTTATGACACAAGGCTGAACGTGATTTATCCAACTATACTGAAGAGTTACATCTACGGAACGCGCTATTGCAGAGGGGGCAAAGAGCCGTTGGAAAAGACGCGGTATTTCATTGGCTTCCCTACCGTGAGTCATATTTTACTTTCAACGGAGATGACGTTCCTACACGAATGATCCATGCTGGGGAGGAAGCTATCGTGTCCCTCGATACCATGTCGTTCATCCTTGGAGGCATCCTTGTAGCTGCGGGCCTTTTTGGTGGCGGGCTAGAGATAAAGGAATTGAAGCTTCCGCAGATCGGCATCGCTGCTCGCTACCTCTCGGTAGGCGTAGGTGTCTGCTTCGTCGTGCTTGCGATTTACGTCAAATCTCCGCAGTTGTTTAGCGAAAAAGAATCGAAAGTAACATTCCAAGAACCTATGCAAGGAGATTTGCGGTTGGACGCCTGCCTTGAGTGGGGGAAAAAATGTGGTGAGCCCGCAGCTACTGCGTGGTGCAAGACACATGGTATGTCTCGCGCTTCGGACTACCGGCAGGAAAACGTTGGCAATCAAAATGTCAGAACCCGTCTCATAAGTACAAGTCAAGTGTGCTCCGAAGCGTTCTGCGCGTCGTTTGCTTACATCGTCTGCGAAAAATGAGTTATCTGTCCGAGTTCCCTTCGACGTTTCCGCTACCCCGGGAAGCCGTCGTCTGAGTGACCGGCCAGTTGATTGCGCCAACGGCGGCTTCTGGCCCGGGTGCCGTCGATCAGGACATCTCGAATTGGGGCGCCATACTAAGTCATCGGCCGAGTTCGAGCGTAAAGCTTCCGGTTTCGTTTGCTATCGGTTTAGAACAATCCGGCTGGTTCCCGCGCGTCGTTCCAACTGAAGATGATCACCTCCTTGCGCGCAGCCTCGCGGCCGCCGCCGCCCACGGTGTATTTGATGTCGATGGTCTCGATGTGGAATCCCTCGAAGGCTCGTCGAATATCTGGATGGTCGTTGAGGCTCACGATCGCCCTGCCCTTCAAAGCGCGCAGGCGCGCTGCCATCTCGACGTACTCTGCATAGTCGAACGGCACGCCGTACCCTTCCGTCTCCCAATACGGCGGGTCCAAATAAAACAGCGTATGCGGACGATCGTAGCGGTCGATGCAGGCCTTCCAGTCCAGACGCTCGATGAACGTCGCCGCCAACCGGAGGTGGGCCGCGGAGAGTGTTTCTTCTAGACGCAAGAGGTTAAGACCGGGTGGCGTTGTCGTCGCCGTACCAAATGTCTGCCCCTCGACCTTCCCGCCAAAGCAGTTGTGCTGCAGATAATAGAACCGCGCGGCGCGCTGAATATCGGTCAGCGTTTCGGGGCGCGTGTCCTGCAGCCACTTAAAAACCTGCCGGCTCGTCAGTGCCCATTTGAACTGGCGCACGAATTCCTCGAGGTGGTGCTGCACCACCCGGTAAAGATTCACCAGCTCGCCGTTAATATCGTTGATCACCTCGACTGCTGCCGGCGGACGCAGGAAATACAGCGCGGCCCCGCCCGCGAACACTTCGACATAGCACTCGTGTCTCGGAAAGCGCGGAATTAGATGGTCTGCGAGACGGCGCTTTCCGCCGATCCAGGGAATGATTGGGGTTGCCATAAGTGGATTGCCTTTTCTGGAATTGCGATAGAATTCGGCCCGCCTACCGGTAGGTGGCAGGGCCTTGGCTAATTCACTGGCTGCTTCAGTGGAAAGGCGACGCCGGGCATGCTCCAACATGCTCGGCGTCGCCCTGTCTTTTCCCGCGCCGCGAAGCACGGTCAAAGTGACTTTTAAGATGCCCAAAACGGGCGAATAATGACTCTGTAGAGGACGTCCCCCACCGAAGGAGCGGACGTCCGAATACTTGCGGAGAGCACCGCATGTTGCCTGGGTCGAACCTGGACGCGGAAGCGCGCGCCGAGCTGCTTTGCTATCTCGTGGTATCGCACTTGGTCGCACGCGCGACAGTCGGCGAATGGCTGACGGTCGAACAAATCTATGAATCGGCGCGGATTTGGCTGCGGGCGAACGGCGGCATAGCAGACTGGCCCGAGAGGTTACAGCTCGCGCGAATGTCGCTTGAACTCACACCTCGGCTATCGGCGCTGCCATTCTCCAAAGACGAAACGTCGCTCCTCGAACTGTTCGCGGATCGATGGCAACTGGACTATCGGTCGCCCATGGTTCAAGGCATCTACGGAGCGTGCGAACGGCATCTGCGCCGCGCTTAACGTGCGGTTCCGGGCGTGACTCCATCAGCGCTACCAGATTGCGCCCCGTCTGAGCCGACAATGTCTTCCGGCCGACGAAAGACGGAAACGGGGCTTACTGAGTGGTCGGGGTCGTGCGCCCTTCCTCGAGTCGCGCGGTAGTCGGGTCCGATCGAGACACCACCGTATCCGGCGACACCGCGAACTGTGTAATCGCCGCAGCTTGCTTGTCCGCCCGTGACGAGGAACCGAAGAAGTACTCCTTCGAGCCCAGTACCATCGCGATCAGAATCCCAAACAGCGTATCGAGCGCGCGCATCACGCCGTCATCGACCCGGATCTGCTTCGCGGCGAGCAAGAACTCCAGTCCGATCACGGCGAAGAGCGCCGCCGTATACATATAAGCGAGATTGCGCGCGGTGTGATCGTGCTCGGTTGCCGCGAAGTCGCGCGCGCTCGCGCGATCGTCAGCGGCCACCTTGTCGGCCTGCACCTGGATGCCCGCCATGTTCTCGGCATGCGTGAAGCCGGCCTGGCGCATCTTCAGCGCGAACTCGTCGTCCGCCTGTTTGAGCGCGAGCAGTTGCTCGGGCGTCACCTGCTGGCCGGTCAACGCCGCCTTCACGGCGTCCACCGAACCGTCGGAAAGACCAAGCTTGCCTGCGATCGCCGTCGCGGCCATCGCAGCAATACCCGGCACACCACCGGTCAGCGCCGTGACGAGCCAGGGCGCCACCGTTCTCAGGAAATCCATCATGCGCTCACCCCCAAGGCCCGATTGAGCTGCCAGCCATATTCGAACGTCTCGTTCTCGACGCGCTTTTCGGCACACTCGATGTAATAGACGGACTGCTGCGCGCTCACCATGCCGAGCAGCACACGATGGCCCTCCGCGCCACGCGCGGCGAGAAACGCCTTCAGCGCCGCGATGGTCATCGCGCCAATGCCGCCGTCGACGACCAGGTCCGGAAACGCGTGCCCAGCCTGATTCAATACATTCAGTGCACGCTGCAAGAACCGCACGCCGGTCGCCTGCCCGGTGTTCACGCCGATCTCGAACAATTTGTCGGCAAGGGCCGGCGACACCGCATCAACCAGGTCGAGCTTCGGCTGCAGCCAGTACCGGCTCGTGTAGATCTGAACGGCGGTCGCACGCGGCATGTCGCGCATCGGGCCGACATAGCCGAATGCGCGCGCCACGGCGATCGTAACGCCCCACATCGTTTCGCCTCCAGCGTCCGCCGCCTGGTTCGAATACGCGCCCTCGCGGCCGATCAGCACGTCAATTTTCTCGTCAAGCGTCATTGCTTCGTTCCTTTTGTCATGGTCTGTTCCAGAACCTCGAGGCGCTGCTGCTGCAGGCGGTTGAGGATGTCGCCTTCGTTGATATGCGTGAACACCCAAACGATCGAGCCCACCATGAAGGTCTGCACGATGCCCAGCACAACGCCGAGCACCCACATCGCGCCCTTGGCTGTGTTCTTCATCGCCGCGACCCGGTCGTCCACCTCGCCGATCCGCTCCTCGAGCGCTTCACGCTCCTTCTTGCCTTTGTCCACGCGCCCCCACAGCAGCTCGATGTCCTTGCGCGCGTTCTGGTTGTGAATGGACATCTCCGCAATCGCGCGATCGAGTGCCGCAACCGGCTTCACGGAGCTCTTGATGTCTTCGACGCTGGTCGCCACGCTGCGCAGTTGCTCGCCAAAGCGTGCGATCTGTATCGCCAGGTCGTTGTTTTGCTGGTCACCCATCGACTCGCCCGTTCCCCAAATAAAAAACCGCCCGGGCGGGCGGTTTGCGCAAAGTTGCTTTGATGCGTTATTTCGACGGTGCAGGTACCACGAGGTTGATCCGCTTACCCTTCTTTTTCTCGTGCCCGACCTTCGCCTTACCCTTGTTCCCGGCGTTGAGTTCGACACGCGTCTCCCAACTGCGCCCCGCGTAGTCGTGCGTGACCGACTCGATCAGGAAATCGCCGTCCGCCTGCTTTTTGAAGCCCTTGAGTGTGACCGTCTTCTCGGCGGAGAAATCGGCACGGCCTTGCATGAGCATCGTGCTCTTCGCCGTGTGATGATTCAGCTTCTGCAGACGGGCATTCGCCGCCGCCTTCGCGGCCTCTGAGCTGGCGAACGCATGCCGCTCGGTATGCACGGCAGCGGCGCCCTTCGGGGCGTCCGGATTCGGGATGACGAGGTCGATCTTTTTGCCGGTCTTCACGTCGTGCACCTTGGTGCGCACCGCGGCGAAGCTGGCACGGTCGGCAAACGTGATCTCGTAGTCGAGCAGCATGTTCGGCGTGAGCATGATCGAAGGCAGCGGAAACCCGCTTGCGCTCTTGCCCGCACCGCGGCCCGCCACGATGAGCTTGCCCGCCTTCACGGTCGCGGTCGCCCCGTGCTGCCGTGACAGACGCGTGATGAAGTGCAAGTCGCTCTCACCGAATTGATCGGCACGTGGCACCAGCACGTCGATCGCGCACACCGGCGTCCATTGGTTCCGACGCGCGACGTCGCCGACGATGTCGGCGAGCTTCGTGTTTTCCCAACTGCCATAGCGATGCGTTTTTGAGGTCGCCCGCATGTTCGCGGGCCGGCCCCGGATCAGTACCGAGGCGGGCGGCCCTTTAAGCGAAATCTCATCGATTGCGTACTCGCCGAGGAATGCCAGGCCCTGCCCCTCCCATCCGAGCGAGACCTTGAGCGTGGCGCCCTTCGGCGGAAACTCGATCTTGCCGTCCCGATCGTCAAGCTCGATCTCGCACTCGTCGGCATCCAACCCCGGCTTGTCGACGGTGTGGATGCGCAACACGCGATCTTGAATCACCCTCGTGATGTCATCGCCGTTCGCAATGATCTGAAAAATTGCCCTCATCAATGCTCCCCGATCTCACTCTAGGTCCACAACTGCACGGGCTCGTCGCGTGGCGCCTCGACGTCGGGCAGCGTGATCAAGATTCCCGCAGAGAACGGCTGCTCCTGTGCGGCCAGGCCCAGATTGGCCTCGTACACGGCCTCGACCATTCCGGTCACCGAGCCATACACCGCATAGCAGATCTCGTCGAGCACGTCGCCCTCAGACGTTCTTATAGTCTTCGCCATAGCGGCCGAACTCCAGGCTGAAGGTCTGTTTGCGTGGGGCACCGTCGGACATCAGCGCCTCCTGCTCCTCATCGATGCCCTGCAGGTACCAGCGCCCGAGCACTTCGCCGTAGCCCGTCGTGAGCTGCACGGGCACCATCTTGTCGCCGATTGTCCGCAGTGCGTCGAGTTGCTTGGCGCCGGGGCCGGATGCCGCGAACACGACGCCGGAGAGCGCGATCGTCTCGCCGCCCTGACTGACCGCCTGCAGCGCCTCCTGACGATTCAGACGCTCCTGCGAAGCCACCTTGTACCTGGTTGTGCGCCGCAGCCGGTCGAAGGCCGCAGTCGACAGGTTGAAGTGGAACGTATCGCCCGCATCGGACGTCAGCGTCATCAGGTGAGGCGTCGCGGTCGACGCCCCATCGAGCAGCCCCGAAAACAGCGAACCTGCCCCGGTCGATGTCGCGGCAGCCCCTGGTGACGGCGTCTCCTTGATCCCCGCAAGGGCATTGAACTTGGTACGGACGTCGCCCAAGGCGCGGGTCACAGTATCGGCCGCGGATTTGATCAGCGGGTGGCTCGACGCATCCGCCAGCTTCAGGACGCTGCCGACTGACGACTGCACGGCGTTGAAGCTGCGCACCACGGCGCCGACCTTCGGAATCGTATCGCTTGCCACCGATAATGCGCTGCTCGCACCGGATAGCAACTCGCCGGCATTCTGCAGATTGCCGGTCGCGAGCTTCTGCAGGACGGCGACCGTGTTGGCACTCGCCGGCCGATTACGCGCTTCGACGCGGCTTAACTGGCGCACGCGCTCGGTTGCGATACTGGACTGCGTCGCAGCCTGCGTGATGTATCTCTCAAATTCCAAAGCATCTCCTACAGGTGGGGCGAATCGAACATCGCCGAGCGATTGTTTTTCGCAAGCTCGTCTTTCATCATGCGCTGCAGCTGCGGCGAGACCTTCGCGAGAAGGCGATCGGCCGCATCGCTGCTCGGCTCGCCCTGCAGCGTGACGTGAAAGACCGGCGCAAAGGTGTTCTGTTGCTCGACCTTGGTGAACGGCTTGTCAGCGCCAAGCGGCTTGGCGAGCGCTTTCGCCTGCACCACCGCATTCGCGGCGGAAGGCTGCGCGTCCTCGGGGCGGGCAAATGCCCACTTCGCGACCGCGCCGAGCGCTTTCTCACCCGCGAAGGCGCCCACCGCACCGCCGGCGAGGCCGCCCACCGCTGCGCCGATCGGCCCGCCGAGCGCACCGATCATGGCGCCGACCTTGGCGCCCAGCACACCGCCCGCCAGGCTGCCCGCAATGCCGCCAAAGCCCTTAGCTTTCTCCGCGCGACCGTCATCGCTATTCGCGACCGCATACGCGTTTGTCGCGGCCATGCCCAGCTTGACCACGGTGCCCGCCGTCGCGAGCCGGCCCGCGTACGGCATCACCCGGCCGACGATGCCGCGCGCGGCGCCCGCGATGCGCGCCAGCCGTCCGCCCTGAGCGGCGGCTCCGGCAGCGCCCCCGGCGGCGGCACCTGCGGCGCCGAGCTCACCGGCGATGGCGCCCGCAGCACCGGCGGCACCGCCCAGGCCACCACCGCCGGAAAGATTGACAACGAATACGCGCTGCACGCCACCGGCTGCGACGCCACCCAACGCTTCAATAGCGCGGCCAACCGGGCCGGCCGGTCCACCCTTGCCGCCCCCACCAGCAGCGCCGCCTGCGCCACCGCGTCCGACCAGAATCGCACCGCGAGCGATATCGACCGCGCCGCGCCCGATCTGGAACAGTGACTTGGCGCCCCGATAGGCAAGCAGGCCCGCCGCGAGGCCCGCCACCGCCATCGTCGCCTTCGGCGCAGCATCCGTGACTTTGGCGAGCCCTTCGCCGGTCGCCTTCGCCGCGTGTCCTGCAGCATCGGTGACGGGTCGCAGCGCATCGCCTATGCTCCGCATGGCGTCGTTCCACTGCTGCCCGACCTCGCTCCACACCTGCTTCGAGGCGTCACGGCGGTCGGCCAGGTCCTTCGCGATCTCGCCCGTCGCCTGCGCGGAATCCTTCTTGAGTCGCTGATACAGATCGGCGTTCTGCAGGTACGCGGTCAATGCGGCCTTCACCTGCATATCGTTGAAGAGGTCGCCCGTCTTCATCGTGTCTTCGAACGCCGCGATCTGCGCCCGGCGTTTGGCCGGATCCGCCTCGCTGTTTATGCCTTTCGCGGCGTCAGCGAGTTGCTTCGCCTTGGCAGGATCGGTGCGTTCAATGTACGCCCGAGCCAGAACGAAGGAAGCCTCGAGGGTCGACCAGCCCTTGCCGATCGCCTCGCGCATCTTCGCTTCATAGTCGACGCCAGCCTTCTTGTAGTTGTTCGCGGTTTCATTCGATCCGATCTTCGAAAACCAGTTTTTCAGATTGTTCGCCGCTTCGTCCGCTGTGCCGGCCGTCTTCATCTGCACCTGCAGCATTGCGCCGAGCTGCGTCACAGAGTCCTGCCCGGTGATGCCGATCTTCTGCATCTCAGCGAGCAGCACCGGAAACCAGCGAGCCATGTCCGCCGACTCGAAGGAGCCCGCCTTGCCGAGAAACGCGATCGCCTCGAGCGCCTTGCCCATCTGCGCGGGGTCCGTGATCCTCGCGTTCTGCTGCAGCGCCTGAATCATCCCGGCCGTTTCGACGCTCGTGGCGCCCTGCCCAACGGAGAACTTCGCAACGAGCGGCGCGAGCTCGAGCGCCCGGTCCACCTCCATGCCACCAGCGACCATCTGGTTGACCGCCTCGGCGAGCTCGTTGCGATCGATGCCGTTGGCCGACGCGTCACGCCGGATCCGGCCGGCCATTGACGCCTCTTGTTCGGTGCGCGCGATGCCCGTCTTAATCGCGATGTCGCGGATAATCGCCTGATAGTTCGCCGAGATCGTGGCGGGCACCGCGACGGCGGCGGAGAACTTGACCGCATCACCGATCGCGCCGCGCACGCCCTCGCGGCCGGCGACGATGCGCTCGCGACCCGCCGCCTTCAGGTCAAGCCCGCGTGCTGTGCGGCCAAGCCGCTGATACGCACGATCGAGCCGATCGACTTCGATGCCGGCCTCGCGCAGGGACCGCAGGTTCGTGTCGATCTTGCGCCGAATGCCGTCGGCTGTTTTGTCACCGGCTGTGTGCAGCCGCCGAAACTCGTCCTGCAGCTTGATCGTGTCACCGATCGTGCGTTGCCAAAGCCGCGTGTCGCTCGCCGTCTTCTTCAGACCGACAATGCGTGAGCTCGTCTCGCTGACGGCCTTGCCGAACGTCGCCGACACGGCCCCGCCAATGACAATTCCGAGCGCGATGTCATTTGCCATTTCATCCCCCGTTCGTTAATCCGTCAGCCACCAGATCACGTCATCGAGCGTCAGCTCATCAATGTCAGGCGGCGACATCCGAAGCTCGATCAGCAGGCGCCTCACCAGCTTTTTGAGCGTCTGCGGGCTGATCTTTGCGAGGGGTGCGAAATCGAAAGTAGGCATCCTGCAGGCGGTGATAGTCGTCCAGATCCATGCCCTCCAGGTCGCTCGGCGCGACCTCCGCCAGCGCCGCGAAAAGCGCCAGTTCCTGCCCGTCTTCATCGCCCGCGGCCACCTTTTGTGCCGCGCGCATGTCGCGAACCTTCGGGCGACGCAGCGTCAGGCTGTCGCGCACGACGCCGTCGAATGCCGTCGGATAGTTGAGCTTGACCGTTACCGTGTCCATTCAGAACCTCAAACAAAAAACGGCGGGCATTGCGCGCCCGCCGTGATGGTGAAAAGTGACTTTGCGGCGGGTCGCGTCGCGCCCCCTCACAGCAGCTACCGCAGTCCTGCCCTTCACATGCCGATCGCTTTGCGAATCTCCGCGAGCTGATCGACCCCGTTGATCATGCGCACCATGCCGAGCAGATCGATCTCGTGCACTGCGGCCCCGTCGATCTCCAGCTTGTAGTAGCTCAGCGAGACCGTGTACTTCGCCTCCGACTTCTCGCCGGCCTTCCAATCACCCGGATCGATCTCGGAGAGCATCCCGCGAAACGACGCGGCGGCCGACTTGGTCTTGCCCTTCATGTCCCTGAACGCCCCGCGAAATACGCCGTTGAACGCAGTCGCATCGGCAAGCCCGAAGAAGTTCAGCACCTCGCGCGTCATCGACGCCATCGCGAACGCGGCGTCCATCGCTTCCATGCCGAGGTCCATCTTCACGGGACCGTCCATGCCGCCGCCGCGATGCTCGTCGGTCTTGATCTTGAGCTTGGGCAGCGTCACCGAGGTCGACAGGCCGGCGAAGCCCTTACCGTCGACGTACAGGTTGTAATTTGAAAGTGTTTCCGGAATCACACGTCACCTCTCAGGTGTTGGGTTCTACGTTGAATTCAACGTTGGTTTCAGTGGTGCTATTACGTGGTGCTATTACGTGGCGCTATTGCGATTGGCCGTCGAGCACTTCGGTCAACCACTGGTTCGTGATCTCGAAGCGGAAGATCGGGTTTTCCGCCGGCGGAACGTCGGTGAAGCGAATGTTCCAGTACACCTTGCCCTGCTCCAGCTGCGAGGCCGTGTTGAGCTCCGGATCGGCATACACCTCGAAGTTGATCAGCGCACCCTGATTTTTCAGATCGCGCATGAACGCCTGCAGGCCCTTCGTCACGTCGTCGACGTAGGTCGCGGTGATCCCGCGGTCGACGGCCCACTTGTGACCGGCGAGCACCGCGTCCATCACGATGTCGAGGGTGCGCACGCGCGTAACGAACGACCACTTCGAATCAGCGGACAGTGTGCGGTTGCCCCACAGGCGATAACCGCCATCGCGAATGATCGTGGCAATAAACGCGTTGTTGAGCAGATTCGCGCGGCAGGTCTCGTCGCCATCGAGAAACTCGATCGGGCGCGTGGTGCCCGTGATATCGACGATCTCCTTGTTCGACGGTGAAGCCCAGAAACCGATGTTGGCGTCCGTCTGGCAGAAGAGCCCGGCGGCGATCGATGACGCGGGAGCGGCGACGTCGGCGTTGGCCGTGGTGTCCCAGTACGTCACGCCGGGGTCGACCATGTAGAGGCGCTTGCTGCCGAAGTTCGCCGCGTAAGCGATGGCCGCTTCATCGTCGGTGTTGGGGCCGTCGATGATGCCGATCGCCCGCAGCTTTCCAGCGAGCGAGTCCATCGCGGTGGCGACGGCCTGCGTGGCGGAGAAGCCCGGTGCAATGAGCAGGCGTGGCTGCACGTTGTACTTTGACTTGGCGTCGAGCATCGTCTGCAGGCCGGTGCGCGCACCACCCGCGCTGACCCCGCCAATGATCGCCGAGGTGAGCGCAGCCGGATCTTCGCCCGCGGCCACCCCGGTGGCGACAATGACCGCCTTGCTCTGCGCATAGATCGCGCGGGCAGCCTGAGCGATCGCGCTGCCCTCGCCAAACGCGGCCACTGCTTCACGGTAGCTTGTCAGCTGGGTCGGCACATTTGGCGCTGCCAGGTCCGCGCCCGGCGTATAGGTACTGACAAGGCCGACGATCGACGAGGACGGCACGGCGATGGTGCGCGGCCCGGTGTCGACCAGCGACACGGTCACGCCGTGGAAAAACGATGTTGCACTCATTAAGTCTCTCCAAAAAAAGAGCGCCCCAAAACACTCTCCGGGGCGCTCATTGGTGGGGGGTACCGCGTCAGACGGCCGGGGCCTCTTCCTGCCCGGACGAATCGTCGGCCGGCCGTGTTGGGGTTTCCAGAATCGGCGTCGGCGGTGGCTCGTAGGGCGCGGGCTCCTCGGGCCATACAACGGCGAGCGGGAACGTCTCGCGGGCGATCGCGCGCTTAAGGGCGTCCTGATAGGCCGTCCATGCTTGGAGCGTGTAATACCCCTCGGCATCGAGCGCGCCGGCCACCAGAGCGTCGGCTTTGCCTTCGAGCATCACCTCGGCCTTCGCCATGCGAACGTCAAACTCGGCCATTGCCGGCGCACTGGCCTCGGCGAACGGGATCGGATCGCTCGGCCAGGTTACGGCGCCGGGGAACTCTTCGCGCTGAATGGCGCGCACCAGGTCGAGTTGATAGGCCGACCAGGCGCGAAAGAAATAGGCTTCTTCGATCGACAGCAAGCCGGCCGCGAGTGCGTCGGCCTTGCCCGCGTTCATCGTGCGAGCGCGAGCCATGCGCATATCGAATTCGCCCATTGCCGCCGCGCGAACCTTTTGAGCGATCACGGCCGGATCGACTTGCCAGGCATCATCGCGCCAGGTGTATTCGTCCGACGGGCGCGGTGTTTCTGTCAAGCCGTTTTCAGCGGGCGCAGTGCCGGCGACGAGAATTTCGGCCGCTTCGCCGTTGCTCTGGCGGTACAGCATCCGGCCCCGATAGTCCGGCAAAAGCGTCCAGGCGCCATTGCGATAGAACGGCCAGGAAAGTGGCGTGCGCGCCGGCAGCTCGTCGGCGGTGCTGAATGCGGGAATGAGCCAGCGGTCGAGGTTGAGAGGGTCCGAGTCGGCAAGCCGGCTCGAAATGTATTCGCCGGTCGTGGCGTCGTATTGATGAATCAGCATGGTCGAGTCCTCAGTAAGCTCGGATCAGGGCAAGCAGGGCGATATTTCTCGGCCGTGCTTCGCCGCCGCCGTCGCCGTTGACGGTGATTCCATGAGTGTGAGTCCCAGCGCCGCCGATGCCGACGTTATGGCCGTGCGTGCCGGCGCCGTCCGTGTCGAAACCGTGGCCGTGCGCGCCGCTCCAGCTTGTGTATGGATAGCGCGGCACGGTGTCGATCGAGAATTGCGAGCTAGCGCCGACGCCTCGGTCGCTGTCTACTACGTAAATCGGTACCGGTTGATCTAACACGTGCTGGTGATCGCCGATTGCATACGTGTTGCCGTGGTGCCCGTGCCAGCCTTGCGAATCGGTCCATGCGGTGTGCACATGATCGCCCACAGCCGCGGCGCTCGCCCCATGCGCGTGCCAGATGTTTTGTGAGCCTTGTGTGAAGCCGATGCCTCGGCTTGCATCGACGCCGCGCGCGTCGTCCCAACAGCGCAGGAATTCGCCGCGCAGCTCCGGGATTCGAAAGGTCGTCGCGCCGTTGCCGGTCGAGAAACAGCCCCACCAGCCCGCCGACCAATTCGCCTCAGCGACGATCGCGCCGCTCGCCTGGGCGTACGCCCACAGCGCCGGATAGTCGGCGCGATTCAATAACGCGCCGTTGCACTTGAGAAAGCCAGCGCGGGCGGTCGTGCGGGGCTCGAGCACGATGCTTCCGACAGAGGCCGACGCGATCGCGGTGACGACAAACTCGGTCGTCGCGGCGCGCTTCGACGAATCGCCCGCCACCGGCGTTTGCGCCGTGATCGGGCCGGCGACTTGCAACAAGCCGATGCCGTCATCGTTCGCCGGGCCGACCAGCACGCGCCCGCTCGGCAGCGCACGGGCCGCAACGTTGTTGCCCGCGACGATTGCGGCGATGCCGTCGGCCGCTTGCGAGCCGAGATAGGCGTGTCCGTCCGAGTAGAAATATGCGTTGGTCGCATCCGACCAGATATTCCCGCGCTTCGTGCCGGCGCCGAAACTCGAATTCTTCGCGGTGATCGGGCCGGTGAAATCGGCGCCCGTGAGCGCGGCGTATCGCATCGCGGCCGTCTTGGGCGTGACAGCGCGCAATGCGTCGGTGCCAGCGTTGACTTCGACTTGCGTCGCCAGCTCGATCACGCCCGGCACTTCGGTCGTCGCCGGCGGGTTCAGAAACGTCGCGTCGCCGAACGTGAGTGCTGCCGCGTCCATCGTCGCGAATTGAATGTCAACCGACAGCAGCAGCATTGCGGCTGGCGACTTTTCCATGATCGGCGTCGCTTGGCTGTAGACGCCGAGCAGCACATCGTTTTCGAGGTACAGGCCTAACCCGAACAGCGTGTACTGGTCGGACGTATCGTCCTGCATCGTCACATGCACCGTGTCGGGCGCGATGTTCTCGCCGCCGAACGTGGCGATGCGCTTGAGCTCATTCGGCAGCGTCGTCAGTCCGCGGTCGGTCGAGAATACCGCCGTGGCGAGGCCAATCCGGACGATCTTGTGTGCGTTCGTGCCGTCATTGCCGGGGGCAACGAGTGCCGCGCGGCCGGCGTCCGTTACGGTGATAAGGCTTCCCATGTTCAGATATCCGAGAGTGATAGGCGGCGATACAAGGCCGGTCGCACCGCCGCCGCGACACGTTGCGAGCCCTGCATCGATAAACCTTGCGTGAACGTGTAATGCGCGCTCGCGCGCTTTGAACGCTCGATCTCCGCGATGATGTCGGCAACGTACTCAGCCGTCGGTGGCTGGCCCTCTCGGCCGCTTACTGTCATCACGATGTCAAACGTGCCGGGCGTCCCCGGAGGCTCCAACTCGAACCACTCACGAAGCGCCACGTTGCCGCCAAACGAGGAGACGACTTCCCTCACCGATGCGGCCGTGCCCCGCCTACGAGCGATCGGAATCGCGGCCTTCACGCGCGCACGCTTGACCTGCTCCGGCCAATATTCTTTCCAGGTATCGACGCCGAGGTGCCACGCAAGCCAAGGCAGCAGCGCGAGCGGTATCGCATCCGGATCCATCAGCGTCGTGATTGGAATCGGAACCTCATGCGTGCATGCATTCGTTGCTGCAAGCGCGCGTTCGAGCGGAGTCGCGTTGGCGGGCAGTAGGCTATTCGTCATAGACGCCCCCGTCGATCAGCTCGATATGCGTGCAATACGCCGCCTGCTGCTTTGTCACAGAGATCGCGTCAGCCGGGGTAAGAAGCACCACTTTTTGCACACCCGCGACGCGTATGGCGGCGTACAAGCCATCTTCCGTCACCTCCATCCCGAGCCTGTGCATATCGTCCGCATACTGCTGCGCACGCCTATTTGCCTCGGCAAGCGTCACCGAACGGTCCGGACCGGAAAAGAACTTGAGCGTCGCCCGAATTTCGTAGTGCACAATCTCAGCGCTCTGCACAGTGACTTTGTCGGTGAGCGGACGCACGTCGTCGGAGCGCAAGGCCTCGGTGACGATCCTGATGAGGTCATCGTCCGCGCTGCCGTCCCCTTCGCGCGACAGGATCGTGACCACGATCTCGCAAGGCGCAGGGCTGATCACCGAGGCCGAGAGCACGCGGCCATCAGCATTGCGTGCGTGCGATATATAGGCAACCTCGGGGCCCGCGACCGAATAGCCTTGCGGCGCAAGTTGCGTGCGTGCACGCAGATCGTCGTCCCGTTCCTTTACCTCTTCAACGTGGTTCTCCGGATCGGCCGGGGCAATTGTCAATCGTTGCACGCCAAAGAGCGCCGCGAGGTGCTCGAGATCGGAGCCGGTCGCAAAGGCGAGCATCACGGCGCGACCGGCATCGTTCACCCGAGCGCGATAGCGCACTTCGCGGTAAGCCGCTAGCTCCAGCAGTTTCACCACGGGGTCAGACTTAAGGGCAGCGCTCCAGTCGGAATAGATGCCTTTAAAATTCATGAGCAGGTCCTGATAGATCTCTTCAAAGTCGAGGGTTTCGACCAGATCCGGAGGGTCAATTGCCGTCAAATCGATGGTCGTCACGTCGTCACCTCGAACACAATGGCATCACCCTCATACGTGCCCCGGACACAAAATGTCACCGTGCCGCCCACAATTGATACGACTGAAACGCGCGCGAGTCTGATGCGAGGTTCCCACCGCTCGATCGCGCGAGCGGCTTCGGCCTGCACAGTGGAAATCCATCCGCGCGTGACAGGCAAATCGACCATTCTCGGAATATCGGAGCCGTACTCAGGCCGCTCGCGACGCGTGCCCTTTCGCGTCGACAGGATGTCGCCAATACTCTGGCGCAAATGATCGAGCCCGGTCAGCGGCGCACCCGTCATGCGGTTCATTCCAACCAGTGCTGCGCCGGCGCCCATGATCAAACTCCGGCTGCAGTGCGCTCGAAGTCGCCGTGCCGCTCGAGCTGCTCGATGCGCTCCGCACTCGTCGCGACGATCAGGCTTTTCTCGACCGGTGCGGTGCTTCCGTCGGCAAAGACGAACGTGCGCGATTTGAACGCCTTGTCGCGAAACGTGACGGTTTGCTCGGCGGCGACGCGCGACGTGCTACTCACTTCGCTTTCTTTCGGCATATCCGACCTCCAAATAAAAAGGCCTCGCACGGATGCAAAGGGCGGGCGCCTCGGCATCGCCGTGCCAACCCTCCCAGTAACCCTCCACAACCCGGAGCAGGAGCTTCACTGTGGAATCGTTCCAATCCATACGATGCCGTCCAATATTGAGAAATTCGACAATCTGACCGCGCGCGTATTTGCCTCGCTTTACGAGGCTTTTCCGGTCGAGAAATCACTACAACCCGCCGATTTCGACATCGGTGCGGAGGCCGCCTTCAACGACGCAGACGCGATCAACGCGCCACTATTGAAAGATGTTGAGTTTTTTGCGAGTACCGTCCGCTGGCTTGCATCAGCCGGATACCTGGAGTTCCGCACCGAAAGCAATCTGGGAACCTTTTACGACGCGACTCTCACTTCCAAAGGTCTGGAAGTGCTCAAGGCAGTGCCCGACTCTCTCAAAGATTCGTCCGGCCGCTCGGAGAAGACGCTGGGCGAGTATTTGACCGACTCCGTCAAGGCCGGTGCGGTTGAGGCGATGCGAAAAGGCGCAAGCTATGCGCTTTCGAGCGGCGCAGCGCTCGCTTGGAACGCAGTGCTTACAGCGGTTCGCTAGTGGGCGCACCGTCTCCCTGTTCTCGATGTGTGTGATGCATCAAAGAGACCCCGGCTGCAGTCACATCCTTCGAAAAATGCGCCTCGCCATCGATTTCCGAGGCTGGCCCACCCGCGCTATTGCTACCCGTCATACCGCCCTGGAACGTCAGGCGCTTCTGCGTCGTGCTGTCACCGGTGAAGGTGGAGTCCGGCGCATCGACAAGCAGTTTGGGCGTGGTCTGCGTGATGCCGGCCGTGGTCATCTCCATCTGCGTGTCACCGATGCGAAACACGATTCGCCCGCCCGCCGGCACGGAGAACACGTATTCGTGCGCATCGTGGTCGTAATGCTCATGTGCGCCGTCCGGATAGTCGGTCACCGTCATGTTCGGCGCCTGGCCGTTCGCACCGCCATGCGTGTCGCTATAAAAGCCGGCCACGACGAAGGCGCCCGCCAGCGTGCCGGAGGGCGCGAGCACGACCGCCTGCTCGCCCACGGACGGCGGGCACCAGGTTCGCACCCGTCCGGCCGCAACCGTCTTCCACGGCAATAGCGCACTCACCCACTCTCCATTGCGCACCCTGCATCGCGGTGGATCGTATTGGACGCTATCGATGAAGCCGGCCTGCACGATGCTCGCTAGCAGGCGATCGATCTCGCCGATCTCGTAGTCGCTCAAGTTGAATCTCCCTCGCTCGCGCCGATGCCCTGCAGCGTGTCCTGCGGATCCTGCGCCGGATCCCAATACGCCGACGCGTGCTCGCCACCGATCTCGGGCTCGACGCCCCACACCACTGCCGAGCCGCCCGGCGGGAACGGCGGCATCATGTCGCCCAGGTCGAACTCGTGCGTCCACTCGACCAGCCACACCAAATAGGTGTCCAGGTGCGGCCTGAACGGATCCTCGGCAATCTGCACGAGCTTCGCGGGCGTCACCGGCAATTCCCACGTCTGCGCGTGAATAGCCTGCGCGATGCGTGCAGCCAGTTCGCGCACGCCCAGCTCCGCCTCGTCAGCCATCGGGTCCACGATCGCTCGCGCCTGAAAGCGGCCGATCAACGACGTCTGGCCGGTACCGGGATCATGCCCTGGCTCCATCTCCGACAGCTCGATCACGATGCACGGCGTCGGGATCTTGCGCCCGAGCTTCGGATACGCGTCGATGAAGTCCATCCCGGCGACCGCGTCGCGCAGGCCACCGACGATCGCGTCATGCAGTGTCTTGAGGTTATCGAGCACGTCGCGCATTCCCTATTGCTTTCTGAATTTCATAGTTCACCTCCTGCTTCAGGATCGTCATCAGCCGCGCCTCACACAGTTGCGCGGCCCGCCTGAACGCGGGGTCGCCGGACGTCGACCAGTCCACCGTCACCATCTCGAACGGCGTGCGGGCCTTGCCGGCCCGACGATAGAGCGGGCCGTCGGGCTTGGCCTGCGTCTGTCGCCACGCCCCTTCGAAGGTCAATCGCCCGGCCCGCATACCCTTGCCGGTCTTGGTGATTGTCCCGATACGGTGAGCTTCTACGGGATTCAAGCCGAGCCAGACCTTGCCCGTGTCGGCCGACCGGAGAAAGAAATACAGGCGGCTCTTGATCACCTTCTGCGGGATCTTTGTCGCCGCCGATACCTCTTTACTGGTCTGGCTCTTGATCCAGGCGGCGGTCTTGCGAAGCGTGCGCCGCCACGCGGCCTGCATAGCGGCGGACGACAATCCGTCCAAAGCGGCCGTCACTTGCTTGATGTCGATCTCGACCTTGAGTCGGTCCATCGTCACCCCTTTAAAAGCAACACCGTCCAGCCGGTGCCGTCCGGCTGCAACTCGAAGACGGTGTACCGTTCCTCGCCGACCTCAACGACGCTGCCTTCGCGCATGCGCACTGCGTCGCTGTCACGCACGCTCACCTGCGGATGATCGAGTTGCGTTCGCTGGTGGCCGAGGTCCGGACCGAGCCACGGCGCCGCGAACATGCCGGGCACGGGCACGCCGTCGACCTTGATGTCGTCGTCGGCCAGGTCCCGGACCACTGCCGCATCGAGATCCGCAACCAGGTCGCGGAATGCCATACGTGACTCCTTACACGGTCAGCTTGATGACGGCTTTCGGTCGCGTACAGAGGTGAATCGGATTCGATTGCGCCTCGAGCTCCACGCCCTTGTCGAAGTCCATCAGCTCTTGCTTGGCGTAGTACGGCAAGCCGGTCGTGTTGACCGCTTCCATGTAGTCCGCCGGCGCAAAGCGCGTGATGAACAACTCCGGCACCCCTTCCGGCACCGCATACGCCTCGTTGTCAGCCACGTAACCGATGCCACCGACACGGCCGCGGTAACGCTCGAAGGTGCACCCGCCGAGATCGAACGCATCCCGCGTGTCACCGCGCAGCTGCGCGGCCAACGTCGAGTTCAAGTAAGTCTCTTTGACCGTCTTGAGCACGATGAGGAGGTTCCAGAAGTTGCGACCGCACAGCACGCGCACGCCCGTGAATGGGGTGTTGCCGAGCGCATCCTCGATCGCATCGAGCACTTGCGCGCACTTGCTACGGATCTCGGTGTTTGCCTGGTCGAGCTCGAAGTCGATCGTCGTGCGCTCGATCCCAAAGCGATCGAGCAGATCCTCGACGATGGTCTGGCCATCTGCGTCGAGAATCTGCCCCTTGATCGCGCCGATGCGGTGATACTCATGAGTCGCATCGAGCTGGCGACGCATCTTGCCGAGGCGCCGATTCACCACCGTCTGCACCGCCTCGAGCTCAGTTTCCGATCCGAAGGCGCGAAGGTTTTGGACCTCGTCGGCGCCGATGGTCGCGCGTTCGGGCAGGTGCACCGTATTGAACGGCAGCATGCTGCGCTTGCTGCCCTTGATGACCTGCGCGGGAACACCGCGGCGACCGGCCGGCACGAGTGCCAGCGTGTCACCGTCCTTCTCGATCTGGACGACGGTCGTGGTGATCCCCTGCTCGTCGAACAAGCCGAGGGCCGCCAGCCGGCTCGGCACATACGGCGTTTCGTTGATGGCAGCGCTGAGCGACGACAGCGAGAAGGCGTCGTCGTTAAAGAGGGCGATATCCGCCATAGAAGCTCTCCTGGAGTTTAAAGCGAGCTCGCGCGGGGGCGAGACGTTGTGCAACGTGGGGCGTCAGGCGTTACGGACGGACAATGACGAACTGCTCGGCCAGGTCATTGCGTGCGCCGGCATCGAACCCCGTCAGCAACGCTTCGGCGACTTCGGCGAGCCGCACGATCGCGACGGCCGGTCGGTCTGCGCTCGACGCCGCGAGCGGGCCGTAGAGTACGGCGCTCGCCACTTCGGCGCCGGTGTTCGCGGCGTTGTCGTAGGGCGCGTACTTACCGGTGCCGAGCGTGCCGAGGATCTGGCCGGCCGGCAGCGCATCGCCAGCTTCAACAATGATCGGCTCGCGCGAAATCCGGCCTTGGCCCTCGGACAGGAGAAACTCGCCCGTCTGCACGCCTTGGGTATAGATAGTGGACATACAACTGCTCCTTTAAGGGATGGACCAAGTTACTTTGCACCGCCTTTTCGAGCGGCGTAGATGGACGCCGCCTTCGGTCCTTGGGGCGATGCGGAAACGTCGCCGGCGGTTGGCCTTTGCCGGTTGTTCAGCTGGCGCTGCGAGGCCGTCACCGCTTCGAAGAGCCGAGCGCGCACCTGATCGGACGTCAGACCGTCGCGCACGAACTCGACGGCCCGCTCCGGCAACTCGGCCGCGAGACATAGGCCAGCGATGTCCTTCGCGCTCTGGATCGATGCATCGACAGTGGCGCGATCGCGCAAGCCCGACGCCGTGACAATGCTTTCCGCCAGCGCCGACAGATTCGCTTCGCGGCACGCGTTAAACACATGCGCTGCCAAGACACTCGCCGTCTCCGCTGACGCGGCCGGAACCGGCTCTTGCGGCGCAGGCGCAGGCGGTGGATCGACCGGCGGAGGATTCGAAGTCGGTGCGACGGCCGGCGGTGGCTCATCTGCCGGAGGATCGTTGGCGGGCGGCGAATCCCCCGCGCCCTCGACGAGCGCCTTGACCGGCTCCGGGGCCTTTTGAAAACGGGCGAGCAGTCCGGCGGCGTTGGTCGACGCGGCAAGGCGCACCGGCTCTTCGATCACATCGCAGAACCCGAGCGACTGCGCTTCGAGTGCCGTGAGCCAGGTCTCGGCGTCCATCATCGCGACGAGCTCGTCATCGGACTGTCCGCTCTTGCGCCGATACGCCGCGAGAATGCCGTCGCGCGCCTTGTCCATCATGTCCGCCGTGCTGCGCAGATCGGCCGCCGTACCTAGCGCAATCGTCCACGGGTTGTGAATCATCAGCATCGCGTTCTCCGGCATCACGACCTGGTCGCCCGCCATCACGACGAGCGACGCCGCCGATGCCGCAACGCCATCGACGCGAGCGGTCACCTTGCCCGCATACCGGCGCAAAGCGTTGTAGATCGTGAAGGCGTCGAACACGTCGCCGCCCGGCGAATTCACAGCGACGATGACCTCCGCTGCACCTCCCGCCACGGCGTCGAGCTGCTCGATGAAGCCCTTCGCTGTCGCGCCCCAGAAGCCGATCTCGTCATAAATCCGAAGCTCGACGACGGCCCCCTGCGCGTTCGTCGTCGCCTTGATGTCCCACCACTTACGATTTTTCATCGAGGTCCCTGCTTTCAAGTTGGTACGTCGCCGGCGATATCGCGATCGCGCGGGTCGGTGTCGTATTGCAGGCCGAGCGCATCGGCGCGTGCGTTGTCAGCCGCGTTCTCTTCGTCGACCTGCTCCGGATCCTCGCCCTGCTTGAGAATCGATGCGGAGCGGCTCGTGAGGCCCGAGCGGATCGCCAGCTTTTGCGCATTGACGTCCTGCACCGGATGGATGTACGGCCAACCTTGCGGCACCCACCGGACCCGCAAATACTCACGGCGCGTGCGATAGAAATCCGGCATCGGCATGGCACCCGACAACGCGCAGGCGTCTACCCACCACGCCCACACGCGGTTGCAGTACTGGTGAATGAAAATGTTCCACTGCAGCTGCTCGATCGCGCGGCGAAATTCGTTGAGCAGCACGCGCAGTACGCGATCGCCGACTTCGCGCAAGTCGCCGGTAAGGATCTCGTACGGCATGCCGACTGATGCCGCCGCTGCCATTAGCTGCTGACGCATAAAAGGCCCGTAGTCGCTACCCGCGCCCGGCGGCTGCGCAAATGCAACCTCTTCGCCTGGCGCCAACTCCTGCATGGAACCCGGTTCGAGCGAAACGATCGGCGAATAGCCGTCCCCGTCATACACCACTGGCTGCCCCGTCATCGGGTCAATATCACCGGGGCCCGATGCCGTCGCCTGCGGCTTTGTGATGAAGCCGGCGAACAGATTGCTGACCTCCTGTCGGAACAACACGGCATCGTCGAAATTGTCGAGCGAATGCAGGCGCAACAGCACCGTCGCAAGCTCCGGAACACCGCGAATCTGTCCCGGGCGCAACGGCTGGAAGACGTGCGCGATGTCATCCGCCGGAACCGCCACCGTCGCCATGCTCGTCGTGTTGAGCCGGTTGTATTCGCCCGGGTGTCTCCGGTAGAGGTGGTAAGCAACGCGCAGGTCATCGGCGTCAAACTCGACGCCGTTCAAAATCTCGCCCCCATTGCGACCGAGCTCGTTCTTCTCTACGGGCAGTTGATCAGCTTCCATCAATTGCACCTGCAGGGGCACCGCGAGGCCATCGGATGGCCTGCGAAGCCGTCGCCGGAGCAAGGTCTCGCCGTCGCTGAAGAACGCTCGAGCCGCGAGCGTCTGTTGCCCGTAGAAGTCGAGCAGGCCGTCCGCGTCTGCCTCTTTGACCCAGTCATCCCAAAGTTGCTTTTGCTGCTTGGCGATATCTTTGTTCGGGTGTTGAGGATGCGGCTGAATTCCGGTGCCAATCGTGTTGGAGACGAGTCGCGCAATCGCGGTCTTTGCCCACGGATCGTTGCGGATCGCATCGCGCGCACGACTACGCAGCAGCGGAAGGTTTTGCACCGCGGCGAAGTTCGGACCGGCACTCGATGTCTTCCACGTCCGCCCGCGCGCGCCAGCTGAACTTGCGGACTCGTATGCGGCCGCTTTCACGCGCGTCGGCATGACAAAGCCTCGCTTCGCCAGTGCGGGATAAGATCCGCTCATCGAACCCCCTTGCCCGCGCTGCGTAACCGGGAGATCCGTGAGCGGGGACGCTCGCTATCGAGCCCGCGCACGATCTCCGTTTGTGCCTCACGCAGCTCGGCGATCGAGCGATAACGCACCCTGCGGTCGTGATACTGCACTTCGAGCTCACCTTTCGCGATCGCACTCTGAATGCGGTCCAGGTCAGCCTGTGTATAGGCCATAAGGTCACTCCTACCGACGGCGTTTCAGATAAGACGAACTCCCGACGCGTCGGACGGGCAAGCGGGTTGCAGGAGGCTGGATCGGCTGGGTCGGCTTGGCCGGATGAACAGAAGGCTGCACGGAGGCAACGGATGGCGCCACTTCGACGATCTCGGCGCTCGGTTCGATCGGTCGCGCTTGCGCCACTTCTCCGCCTTCGGCAACTGGCGGGTCTGCGGGCTGCGTCGGCCTGAACAGATCGTCGCGTTCGAGATTCGATTGCAGTGTTTCCCACTGAAATGCTCGCCAACGAGGTAACCCGACAAAGGCTGCCGCGGCCATGTTGTAGACCATGATGTCGAGAACCTCGTTGCGAGCCGCCTTCGGCTTCCACCACTCGCGTTTCGCCTTGCCGCCGATCCACTTGGTCACGAGCCGCTCGACCGTGAGCTGATCGAAGAAGTCGGGCGGCAGCTCCGGCGAGAAGTGAATACGGTGTGCGCCGCGCCCCTCGAGCTTCAGCCAACCCGTGAGCTGCTCCTTCGCCGCGAACGTGCCGATCGGATAGATATACGCCCCGTTCTCTACCTTCAGGCCCTGCCAATTGAAGTCCTGCGCGCTGCGCTTGCCCAGGAGGGGCCGCTTCTCTTCGCCAAACCCTTTCACGCCGAAGAATCCCTCGTGCGAGCGCTCACGCAGCCACGCATAGCAGCGTTGCGCGTTGTACCCGGTATCCACCGCGCAGGCCCGCACATATAGGTCGCGGCCCCAGGCATTGCGGATCGGCGTGCGCACAATGTCGCGCATCTCGGTCCATGGATCGTCTTCGTTGGTGTCGCCGTAGATGACCCGGTAATCGACCACCCACGCCTCCTCGCCGATGCCCCACGCGATGATCAGGAGCTCCAGCCGATCGGGCTGCACGTCGACGGCGCCCGTCAGCACGAGGCCGCCCGGCGGGATGGTGCCGAGGCGATACGTTTCGGTCTGTGCCCGCTCCTGCAATGCGTGCGCCTTGATCCGGTCGCCCGGCTGCTCCCATGTCAATGCGAGGCGCGTGTTCCAGAATTTCTTCAGCTTCGCGAAGTCGCCGGCGTCCGCTGCCTTCTGTGCCTCCATGAACTCGCGCACGAGCGCGGGCCAGCGAACCCACGGCGAATACAGCGAGTTGATCCAGAAGCCCGCGGCCTTGTTCGGACCGGGCGCCTCCGCAATCCAACGGCCGCCCGCCAACAAGTCCGGCTTGTGGCGTTCCTCGATCAGCCCGTTGCACTCGACATCGACGCAGATGTACATCGCGGTGTCCGGGTCATCATCGACCCAACGCAAGCGCCGACGACCATCGGCGTCCGCCCAAATGAGCGGCTGCTCGATGGCGCAGTGCGGACACTTCACGTAGTAGCGGCGCTGGTCGCTGTTCTGGTAGCGGAACTCGATCTCCGACGCATCTTTCTCGGTCGGCGTCGAGGTGTAAAGCCGCTTTGCTCGCGCGCCGAACGTATCCTGCCGGTTCGAGGCAAGCCCGATCGGATCGCCTTCCCCGTCGACGTCGTTCGGATATCCGTCGACCTCGTCGAAATGGATGTTGCGCGCCGGCATCGAGCGCAGCCCGACCGCGCTATTCGCGCCCGTGACGACGACCATCGAGCCGCCGTCGAATTCCTTTTCGAGGATCGTGTTGGCGCTATCGCGCGAGCGCTTCTCCGCTGCCTTCGCCTTGATTGCCGGTGTGCTGTCGACCATTTCCGACAGCCGCTGCCGGCTCCAGCGCTTCGCAAGATTCAGCGTCGGCAGCACGACCAGAAACGGACTCGGCACCCGATCGATGGAATAGCCGAGCCAGTTCATGCCGGTCTCGCTCTTGCCCACCTGCGTGCCTGCGACGAACACGACGTCCTGCACGTGACTGGTGACCGAGAGGCAATCCATCGGCTCACGCAGATACGGTGTGCGCGATGTACGCCACTCGCCGGCCTCAGCAGCCACCTTGCGCGAAAGCTGGCGGTTCTCGTCGGCCCACTCGGAAACCTGCACGATCGGGTCGAGCTCGATCCCCGCTCGCCACGCGTCGGTGGCAAGCGTCCAAGCATCTATCGATCTCATTAGTCGACAGGCCGTTGTGGCACGAGAACCGTCGTCGCGATCTGCTTTAAGCAGTCGCGTATTTCAGCGTCGAGCATATTCATTACCTTCAGCGGATCAGATTCGAATGCCACCTGAAGGTGGATACGTTCGGGCAGCGCCAGCAGCCGTTTCGCCACCGTCGCCCGCGCCATCGGGCGCATCTCATTACAGGGCGGCCATTCCGGCGTCTACGCTGCGACTGGTTGAACCGCACGGGCAAACAAAAAGCCCCGAGGCTTTCGCACTCGGGGCTTCACGGAAATTCAGGGCGCACGACTCCAGCGTACTCAGCAGGCTCCATTTATCTTTCTTCTGTCCCGTTGAGGTTGCACGACTAACGCGCGGTGCCAGCGAATTGTTTGTTGACCAAACGAGTGCGAGTCTATTCGTGCGTTCACCAAAATGCAAGCCTCACCGCGCGCGGAGCGCCCGCTCGAACTGGGCTTCGGCCTCGGCGTCAATCTGGAGCAGGATCGACATAAGCCATTCGAAGCGATCCGCCCACCGACGATGGTACTGATCGAGTGGAACACCGAGCGCGCGTGCCCGCTTCGCAGCATTGATCGGCTCTTTGCCGCTGCCATTGCAGTGAGTGCACAGGTGCGGCACGTCCGCAAAGGGATGTTCTTCGTAAAAGCCCTTTCCATAGCAACCGGGACAGAGCGTCCGATCGGCGATCGGCCACCTGGAGAAGCGCAAGCGAGAATCGACCGCATCACGCACAGGTCGACACGTTTTGCAATCCACGCGCTTGGTGGTACGGCCGCCACCGCCGAGCATCCCTCGACCACCGCACGCCGAGCATTGGTCCGCCACCCACTCGACGATGGCCCGTTCGGCGAATCGCACCAGCAACGAAGATCGATCGGCGGCGGCGTCTCCCTGCTTCTTTTCTTCGGCTGCCTTCGCGAAGCTCGATTTGCCGCGCCTGTATCGACCGTTCAGCGTAATGCGCGAAGCGAGCAGGAGCGACGCGCGATGCAGCGCACGCTGTCGCAAGTCCTGCCCGTACTTCAAGTGCCAGAGCATACTGCCCAATTCATCGACCGACGCCAACGCACCCAAAGTTACTTGGCGATCCGGCGCCACGTCCGCAAGTTGCACGCGAACATTCATCGCAATTCCGGCCCTCTCTTTGAGAACGCTCATCGGCTTACTCCTTTATGTCCCAATGTCCTAATGTCCCAAAGGAGATAGGTCGTAGGCGTGCGGGCCCGCGCGCGACATGCGCCCTCCGCGCACGTCGCACGCCTGCGCACGTCAGGCCAGGGAGCGATTGGGACGTTGGGACACGGGACGGTGACAAAAAAGACCGCACACGGCGCGCCAACGCTGCCGCCGAAGCGCGCCGAACGGGTCGCTAAATGGACATGCATGGCGCGCTGCGCGCGCGGGTTGGAAAGGAATTGGTGTGTCATGAGCGAATCAGAGCGGGCTGTCATCGTCGTCACCGCCGACCAACGCTGGCGCCCCGAGCTCAGCCGTGGCCGGCGCATTGTCTTCCGGCACGTAATACCAGCCGCGACGCCCGGTCGACTCACGCTTGCGGACCCAGCCGAGCGATTTGAGCGCCTTGCCGATGCGCCGCTGCTCGGGCAACGTCCACTTCGACGTGTCCAGCTTCAACACGTCGGCGAGGATTTCCTCCATGGTGATTCGCGCAACCAGCTCCAGGTGATGAGCGATTTTGTCCTCGTACACATCACCCTCATAGCGCTCCGCCTGCTCGAGCTCGAACAGATACTTCTCCGCTTCCGTGACGTGCCAGACGACCCCTTGTCGATACAGGTGCACGGCCTCCGCCCACAACTGGTCGCGATCACGGCGCAGGCCGTCGACGTCGATCGGCCCGCCCACTCGAATCGGCCAGTATCGCCGGTTGCCGGACTCGTCCTTGAGATACGTGTCGAAGTTCACGGAACCGGCGAACACGCCTTGCCGGTGCACGTCGGTGGCTCGCTTTCCGTAGAAGTTTCGAAAGCGGTCCGTCTCGGTCGCGAAGAAGCTCTTGGCGGCCGACGAGTCGCTCTTGTTCAGCGAGTCGAGTTCGGCCAGCTCGATGATCCACTTGCCCGCCATCACCGCGTACGAGTCCTTGTCGCCGATGCGAATGGGCGAGTTCGTGTACCACGGTTTGCCTGCAATAACCTCCAGTGCCGTCGATTTGCCCCACCCCTGCTTGCCTTCAAGGATCAGCACGTTGTCAGCCTTGCACCCGGGTCGCATCACACGAGCCACTGCGGCGATCATCCACTTCAAGCCGGCGAGCCGCACGTACTCGCTATCGGCCGCGCACAGGTACGTTACAGGCCACGCCTGCAGGCGTTCCGTTCGATCCCACGTGAGGCCCTCGAGGTATTGCCGGACGTCGTGGAAGTGATGCTGATCGGCCACCAGCAGCACCGCGTTCATCACAATGTCCGGACGCACGGAGATTCCGTATTTTTGCGATAACCACAGCACGCAGCGGTGATCGTCCATATCGGTCCACTCGCCGAGTTCGGCCTGCTGAAGCGGAGGCAGCTTGCGCTTCACCACGCGCCCGGCGAAGTCGTCCTGGGCGATCACGCCGTCCCAATCCTTGTGATTCGTCAGAATCATATGGACGTTGCCGAGCACGGGCAGCAGTGCGCCCTTGTCCGAACGGGCCAGATCCCGCTCCCAGGTCCACGCGCCATTCTCGGGTTCGCGCCCGTCGTCTTCCGGCGTTGCAGCGCCGGCGGACGTTGCGTCGATCGGCGTGATCGTGCCAAGAACCGTACGCACACCGTTCGCCGACTCAGCCGACACAATGCCCGCCGCTTCCATCGCCTCGATCAGACGTGCCGCCCGGTTAAAACCAATGCGTAGGTGCCGCTGCACAAGCGAGACAGACGCACGCCGTTCTTTGCGCACGATGCCGACCGCCTGGTCGAAGAACGGATCGTCGCCCGGCTCGACCGCCTGCAGGTGCGGAAATACTGGGACTTCCGACGCGGCCGGCGCGAGTGCTGCAAGCAGGCCCGCCTCGATCTGCGCCTTCACGACATGCAGGCCTTCCTCGCAGTGCAGATCGTTGAAGTCGGTAAGCTTACGATCGTCGCGGTTGGCGAATAGAGGAAACACGACGCTCGCGTTACCGACCTCCGCTGCCGCCTCATAGGCGCGTTTGAGGCCGGTATTCTCGAACCGACGTTTACGCTCAGGCATCACGTCGTTGGCGATCGTGAGCTCGAGATACCCGACGCCCTGCTCGTCGGCCTTGGCTCGCACGCGCACCATGTACCACGTGTGCTTCGCCTCGATCCGAACGGCGTCGCCGTCGACCAGCAGCTCACCGGTGAAGCCATAGTCCTCCGCGAGGTGATCGCGCAGGCGCTGCTCGGTCTTCCAGTCGTCGTCGGCGCAGATCAGCAGGTGCAGATTCGGGTACGCATGACGCAGGTAGCGAGCAGCGGGCAGAATGCCGCCCGCATCGAAGCACACGGTGAGCGGGATCCGCTCGGCGGTGGCCATACGGATCGAGCGGCCGGTCGCATAGCCTTCGGCGATCATTGCGACCCGATCGTGCGCATCGATGTCGCCAAGCAGGAACGAGGCGCCCTTCTTTTCCATGCCTTTGTTAAACCGCTTGGCACCATCGGGAGTGATTTTTTGAAGCCCCGCGAGACGCATGCCGTTGTCATAGTGGAACATCGGCACCAGGAGCACGCCTTCGTCATCGAATCGCACGCCCTCCGGCGTGATCTGCTTGCGATCGAGATAGGCCGACGCACCGTCGTCTTTCGCCTTCTGCCATTGCGAATGCGCTCGGTTCGCTGCGAGCTTGGCAGCCTGGGCGGCCTTCGCTGCCTCGATGCGCTCCGTCTCCTCTTGCCGCTTGCGCGTCTCGGCAAGATCATCGGGCGTGAGCTTCGCGCCGTTCCACTGGAAACGTTCGGTTCCGGCGTCATCGCCGGAGAAATGGCCGTACGTGCCGGTGTACCCGAGCACGGTGCCTGCACGAACGACCTCGCGCAGCTGATACCAGAATTTCTTCCTCTGACCATAGCGGTGGTGCTTGCCGTCCGCGATCGGATGGCCTTGCGGTAATGGCGGATGCCCAGCTGCGATCAGTTGCCCGATGACCTGGTCTAACGATGACATTCGATGACTCTCCTGAGCAGTTCAGCTTGATAAAGACGGCTGCGCCAGACGGCGCGTCCTGCAACATAGGATTGGCGCCCGATCGCGCATCGATGGGTCGATGGATTGCGTCGACGAAGCGCGGTGCAACACGTGTTCAAAGTCACTTTGGCCTCGGGGCGCGTCGCGCGCGCAGTTGATGCCACTGCGCGTCGTGACGGGCGTACAGTGCCTCGTATTCGGCGTCGCTGAGGTAATGGCGAAGGTATTCAAAGAAGTTGCGCCGTTCGTCTTTCGTCGGACGGGCGGCGCAATAAAGAGCGGCTCCGGCCGTCCACTCGCTGACGATGTTCAGAGAGCGACAGGCGGCAAGGAGCACGTCCGCCGGGATTGGACCGAAGAGCGGCTGCAGGAACGCTTCGACCTTGTGCGGCTCATTGGCACAAAGGAGGGAGAGTTGGTGCGTGGCGCAGGCAAAGCGCCGGTCAGGGTCGCATGCGAGGCCAATGCGCGCGCGATGTGCGTTGCAGCAGATGCGATCGATCGGAAACTGCATCTGCTTACTTGCGGCGAAGTTTTGAAAGGCGGATGGCCGTGCGAATGAGGCGCTCGAAGATGCGTTGCCCCTTGCGGCTGACCACCGTTAGCGATTCGGCCTCGTGTAGGTCGATACGGCGGTCCTGTACGGCGCGGATCACCTCGGTTGCGACTTCGCCGACATGAGCCTGCAGATCCAACGTTGCCACGGTTAGGGACTGAATGTCGTGCGGATGTTCGTGATCAGTGGCCTGCTCGCCGGAGACTGTCGTCGGCGCTGCGATCAAGCCGAAGCGCTCATTGAGCGCGTGGAGCGCATCGAGGGCGTAGGGTTCGCTCTCGCGCTTCTCCTGCATCCATTCGAGCATTAATTCGAACATCTCCATCGAGAGACGGTTCTCGCCCTCGCCGCGCAATCGCAAGCGCAACGACTCGGGCGTGATGTTCTTGCCGCGACGGTGCGCGAGAAAGTTGGCGGCATCAGCGACTCCGCCCGGTGCTTTGCGGACCGACGTGTACAGCACGTCGAGCCATTCGGTCCCACTGTATCGACACGTCATGCCCCGCCCCAATTCTTTGGAATGTGCTTTTTCATACTGTCTGCCGCTGGCCTGTGCTCGTACGATGCGAAGTTGGCTCAACCAAATCCAAACTCGATGTTCAAAAAATCTTCATTGCGCCCCGTCCGCGCTTTCGGCCAACACCGACTCCTCAGAAAGACTCGTGAAGTAATAAGGCAGCACTTGAATCCCCGAATCGCCGCGACCGGTGATCAAGCGAGCGCTGATGTCGGTGAGTGTGGAGTAAGGCACGTCGGTCAGTTCGGCAGTCGACCGCAAGTCGCCCTCTTCCTTGTCCGCGCGAGCCATGGCGGCATCGAGAGGTGTTGGATCTCGGTGGTGGGATGAGACGACGCCAGGCGACGGCCTACGCGTGGTGGATACCCGGTGCAAATCTCAAAGAGTACGTGCTCACAATTCACGGCTGCTGCGATTCCTGCATGGACTCATCCAATTGGCGGAGCGCGTCAGGATTCATGGCGCGAAATGCGACCATCCACGGATCTGGAATGTGGTTTCCGCTTACCCACTGCGAAATTCGGCCCTTGGTTAAGCCGGTGATCTGCATCACCCTGCGTCGCCCGCCCATTGCTTCGATAATTTTGGTCGCATCCATGTCTGAAGTATAGAACGCTAAACCATCGGAGACAAGCAATCTAAACCACTGATGGTTTAGATTCTTAAACCATGAGCCTTGCCGAACGTATCCACACAATCCTCACCGAGACTGGCATCGACCAGCCGACGCTTGCCAACCATGCCGGGGTGACCAAGGGCACTGTCAATCAGTGGCTGACAGGGCAAATCAAGTCCATCAAGCTCGAATACGCGGTGGGAATTCAAAACGCGCTCGGGTATAACGCGGTGTGGATCGTTATGGGCCAAGGTAAGAAAACTGCTCCAAAGGCAGACAACGACGAAATCGTGTGGGACCCGCAGCCGGTTCCGCCGGGACGACCAATTCCAGTTTTAGGCATGGCACAGTTAGGGGACGACGGCTACTGGGCAGATATCGAATACCCGGTCGGCCATGGGGACGGGTTTATTGACTTCCCTTCGACGGACAAGGATGCGTACGCCTTGAAGTGCGTAGGCGACTCGATGCGCCCGCGGATTAAAGATGGTGAGTTTGTGGTGATTGAACCCAATCGGCCCGTCGAACCGGGTGACGAGGTGCTGGTGAAATCTGAAGACGGTCGCGTGATGGTCAAGGAGTTTGCGTACTCCCGCGCTGGTCGCATTCACCTGCTTTCCACCAACGCTGCCCACGCGACCATCGCGATCCCCAAAGAGCAGATTGCAAAGATGCACTTTGTCGGAGCCATTGTGAAGAAGGCATCGTGGCGCCCAACTTGACCCTCAGTCTTAAGAGCAACCCGCCGTTCGGCGGGTTTTTTTTCGCAGAGCGGTAGAAAACTATCTCGGTGGTTTAGTTTTCTTGACTGCTGTGGTTTAGCGTTCTATCCTACATCACGTTTTCGACAAGAGGACTGTGATGAAACGCTACCGTTGCTTTTACCTGCTGGCGGGTGACGAGCCCTCGCTCACCCGATCCATTCAATTACATGCTGCCGATGCGAGCCGAGCCGCTCGGCTCGCAGCGAGCGTCACCGGCTGCGCCATGGTGACGGACGTTGTCCGCATGGGAGACGTCGAATGAGCGGCCTCCCCGACTTCCGAACTTCAGCCCGCATAGCGCGACTGCGCGAAATGCAAGGCTTGCCGCCGGAGATTCCGCTCGGCCACACCATCTACCGCCAAAGTGACTTTGAAAAGTCCAAGCTCTGGCGAGCAGTGTTCATCGCGGCGTTCGTCATCGGGATTGTCAATCTCGTTGAGCCTGCGCCGCGATCGGATCCTGCACCGGCTACCGCGCATGACACGCGCGCCGTAGCCCGCCCGACCGTGTAGGTGCGGCCATGTCCAATCGGATCCCCGTTACTGATGCTGAGATCGCGAAGGAACACCGCCTTCGCGGCGTCCGTGGTTCGGCCTCCTCCGCCATCACCAACGCCGCAATTCGAATTTGCCTGACCAACTGCGCCGAGCTGCGCAAGAAGCAGCATCATCCAGAACCATTAGAGCCGGACCTGAAACGCCTCGCGGCCGGCGATATCGACTGAAGAGACCCATGCCAAAAATTAATCAACTCCCGCATCGCGAAGTTGAGCGTACCGACACGCTCTGCCTTCGCACTCGGGTCAAATACGATCCGATGGCGTCACGCGCATCGACGCCTGTAATGGTCAGCGCCTACGTCGTGCATCGCAAGCCGCTTCAAGGCAGCGTTCATACGCTCTACATGATCATGGACGGAGGCGACGTCGCGCGGACACAGATCTCGTATCCGAGCGAAGGTGACTGCGAAACCGCACTCCGCGCACGAACGAACGCTCGGCGCGCAGCATGTGCCGCCATTAGCAAAGCGAAGCGGTCCGGAAAGAAGGGCTGGCAGGCGAAGCCGATGACCGTTAAGGAGGCCGCGTGACGCTGTCCTCTTTCATAGCGATCACCATCTGCATCGCTGTGTGGCTGTTGCTGCAAAACGGCCGGCGCCGCGTGTACGGTGCGGTGCTCGGTCTCGCCAACACCCTCCTCTGGATCCTCGCGGCACTCTCGGCCGGCACAAACATGGTCGCCCTGGTCGCCGGCGTTTGCGCGCTGCAATTCGCATGCTTCCTGCTCGCAGTTGCGAGCGTATCGTTCCGGAGATCACATGCGCACTGACCTGTCCGACATCGCAAAGCACCTGATCCTATTGCTTCGCGACAAAAGCGCCGCGCTCAACTTCGACGAGCTCCGCGAGCAACTGCCCGATGCAGATTTCCAATGGATCGTCGCCGAACTGATGATGCTTTGGCGATCGCGCGTTGTCCGTCGCGGCGTCGACACGAAAACCGGTCGCGTCGTGTACTGGCTGAATGACGTAAATCCAAATCGCCACATCCAGGAGGAAGTGGACCCGCTGCTCCCCCGTCCGCAGGAGGATCACCATGTCTAAGTCGCGCGGATTGGCGCTCGACGAGCCGATCGTCACCGGCAACACAAAAGCCGCAGTGAAAGCCGCGGGCGGCGGATCGTCTGACCTCTGGACGGTCCCGCCCTCCGCCTTGCACTACGACTCACGCGACAATGTGCGCTCCCTCGACCCGGAGCGAGTCCGTCACGTTGCTGACCTGATCAAGGCCAACGGATACGACCGCAAGAAACCGATCGGCTGTATCGTCAAGAAGGTCGACGGCGAGGATCGGATTTACGTGTACGAAGGCCAACATCGCTACCATGGCGCCTTGCTCGCGATCAGCGAAGGTGCCCCCATCGAACGCCTGCCTATCGTCATCGACGAAGCGAAATCGGTCAATCGCGTAAACCTGATTATCGCGGGCGTTACGAACAACGATGGCGAGAAGCTCACGCCACTCGAGCTGGCCGCTGCCGTCGTCGAGCTGCAGCTCCTCGACGTCGACCAGGCGACGATCTGCAAACGCCTCGGCATTTCGGACCAGACTGTGCGTGATGTTGTGCTGCTGGCAAATGCGCCCGAGCAGATTCATTCGCTTGTTCGGTCAAAGACAGTCTCATCGACTCTCGCCATCGAAGAGATTCGTCAGCACGGTGCGAAAAAGGCGCTAGACCGCCTTGCAAAGGCGGTGTCAAATGCCAAGGCAAGCGGAAAATACAAGATCACCAAGAAGGCACTCGAAAAGCCGGCGATAGACAAAATCAGCGCCCCACATGCAAAGCAACTTTTGCAGGCATTGCACGCTGTGCTGCACGACCCGTTCTTCGGAAAACTATCGCCGGGCACGATTACCGGTGTACACACCGCTCTCATGCCACTCGCGGACCTACTCGATGCGGCACTTAAAAAGGGCTCACCGGAGACAGCGCATATCGATGCAGAAGGCGACCCAAACGACTACGCGGTGACGCCTCCCGATGAGCACGGCAATGTCGAACCGAGCGAGATCTTCACACCGGGCGGACGGCGCGGCGACAGGCCTTTGGCCGAGATCCGCATCGCGCAGTATGCGCCCGGTCGCGATAGCGACGGAAAGCGGACAGATAAAATTAATGGAGCAGCTGAATGAACACGGTATTCCTGTTGATGGCCCAGTTCGGCGCGAGGGCTGTGATCCCCATCGATGAGGTGTGCCGCGCCTATTTTCCGCATCTTGAGGTCGACAAGCTCCTGCGCAAGATCAACTACGGCGAGATCAAACTTCCTCTTGTACGCATTGAGGCGTCGCAGAAGAGCGCCAAAGGGGTCTATGTGCAAGACCTCGCCAACTACATTGATGAACGCAGGGCGGCAGCGAAGAAAGAATGTAACCAGTTGACTCACACGTCCTGATACCTGCAAAGCGCCGTGTCGAATGCAAGTGAATGCGAAAACTCTAACAACCGAGCGAAGACCTCTTTGTCCAGTCACCGACAAGAACGAGGTGTCCGACACTGATCGCGAGCGACCGAGCGCCATCAACTCGGTTGCTTCCTTGCTACAGCGGTAGGACGCGACTGGCCTCGGACAGTCGCGTTCGGATCCCTTAACAAACGGTGGGTGCCACCCGCAGGCAACCAAGAGCGCGACCGATTCCGGACGCAAGACGAATGTTCGCAGCTCGTCAATCCTCCTACTGGACCGTGGTCTACGCATGCATAGCGCCAAACGCCCCGCGGAACAGTTGTAAGCATTCGACCTGCACCGTCGCGGATTACGTTGACGTGTGAGGGGATCGGCTGCTAGCGAACGGGATCGATGTGTGAGGCAGCGGGAAGCAAAGGAGCGACGTTCCAGGGTAACAGTTCGTCGATCCGGTTCACCGGGTGATCTGCGATGCGTTCGATGACGTAGTGCAGGTAGGCTTCTGGATCAATGCCGTTCAGGCGGGCAGAACCGATCAGGCTGTACATCGCAGCCGCACGTTCACCGCCTGAGTCCGCACCGGCAAATAAAAAATTCCGCCTTCCGATTGCTACACCGCGCAATGCGCGCTCGGCAATCAGATTGTCAATCTCAGTCTGACCATCGCTGCAGTAATAGACCAGCGCAGGCCAGCGATTCAACGAATACTGGATCGCTTTGGTGGTGTCCGACTTCGCGGAGAGTGTGAGAAGCGTCGCCTCGAACCACCGCTTCATATCATCAAGCAGCGGCACAGCCTTCTCCTGGCGAACGCGCCGTCGTTCTTCAGGCGGCTTGCCACGAATGTGCTCTTCGATGCGATAGAGAGCGCCGATGCGCTCGAGTGCTTCGCTGGTGATCGGTGATGCCCGAACAGCGTGCAGATCATGTAGCTTTCGACGTGCATGCGCCATGCACGCTGCTTCGCGAATCTGACCGCCGAGGTACAGATCTGCATAGCCGGCGAAGGCGTCTGCCTGCAGTACGCCCGTGAAGTTGGCCAGGTGACGCTGTGGATGTTCGCCGCGACGATCCGGTGTATAGGCAAACCAGACCGCCGGCGCTTCGTCCGAACCGCTGGGCCGGTCATCGCGCACATACACCCAGAGCCGGCCGGTCTTCGTCCTGCCATTGCCCGGCGCAAGCACCGGCAGCGGTGTGTCGTCGGCGTGAACCTTGCTGCCGCCAAGTGCATGGCGGCGCACCGCGTCGACCAGCGGGTTGAGTAGCCAGGTCAGACTGCCCAGCCAGTGGCCCATAGTGCCCGGTTCGATCTCGACTCCGTCGCGCGCGTACATGACGGACTGGCGATAGAACGGGATGTGGTACGCGAACTTCGATGTCGTGATGTGGGCGAGCAAAGCTGGACCGGGCAGGCCGCGATCGATCGGCCGGCTCGGCGCAGCGGCTTGCACGATGCAGTCGCAGCACGAACAGGCGAATTTGGGACGGCGATGACGGATGACGCGGAAGTGCGCGCGCACGTATTCAAGTTGCTCGGATACGTCTTCGCCCAGCGGTTTGAGTGTGCCACCGCATTCCGGGCAGTCTTCCTCGATGGGCCGATGCACACGCTCTTCGCGTTCGAGGTGATCAGGTAGTGGTTTGCGACAGGCGCTCTCGCGGCGTTGATGCGCCTTCTTCGAATCAGCCTGGGCGGCCGCACCTTCATCGGCCTGCAGGTCCTCAAGTCGCAGTTCGAGCTGCTCGATCTGACGCTCCACCTTCTCAGACTTGCGACCGAACTGCATGCGGCGCAGCTTCGCAATCGTCAGCTTCAGATGCTCGATCTCGATTACGCGGGAGCTGAGTTGGTCCTGCAACTCGACGACCCGCTGCGCGTTTGCATGAGCTGACGCCGCATGCGCGCGCACCAGCGCCTTGAGCGCATCAATGTCGTCGGGCAGGTCGGTATCGGTCAGATCCATTGCGACAGTTTACGACCATCTGCTACATGCGGATCATCGGGTAACAGACGTTTACAAAGCACTGCGCGGGCGTGCTGCCTCGACCGGTTGTCGCCAGTCAAACCCTTCGAGCAGGAGCGATAGTTGAGCGGTGCTCAACGCCACGACGCCGGTGTCGGCGCGGGGCCATGCAAAACGCCCTTTCTCAAGACGCTTCGCAAATAAACATAGGCCGCCATCGCTCCAGTACAACGCCTTCAGCAGATCACCACGGCGGCCCCTGAAGATAAAAACATGGCCGCCGTATGGATCCTTCTCAAGCACCATCTGTACCTTCGCCGCAAGGGAATTGAAGCCGGAGCGCATGTCAGTGACGCCGGCAGCGATCCAGATCCGTGTGTTTGCAGGCGGCCCGATCATCGCAGAATCCGCTCGAGGACCAGGCACAATATCGTCGCGTCGGGCACGCCTTCTATCCGGACCGACGTATTGCCATGCCGAAGCTGAATGCTGCCGTTTGCAGCCTGCGGAGGTGCCGGCGCGTTCGTCGCCTCCAGCGCATGGGCCGCCGGACGATCGGACCGTCCATCGACAACGACGGGCAACATGATCTCCGCCTGCGCATCTTCGACCAGCAGACCCTGGGCGTACAGTTTGCGCCAGGCCCACACCTGATTGGCGTTGATGTTGTTGTCGCGAGCGACCCTGGCGACTGACGCGCCGGTTTCAAGCGTCTGCTCTACGACCGATCGCTTCCATTCCAATGGATGCCGTCGGTTCTGGCGCTTGGCAGGTAACTCGACTGTCTGAGGCACTGTGTCCATTCTCGGGCTGTTTGTGGACAGAGTCGGTCACTCGTGTCCGTCGCAGCCGATGATTGCATCTTCTACGCAAAGCGGGGAACGGTACAAATCAGATGCTTACGAACAGTTCACCAACCAGAATTTCTAGCTAACCTTTGCCTGGCGAAACGCGTCGATACCATTGAGCAATTCAACTAAATCTCCAGGCAATTCATCATGACGACAAGCTTCGACGATCTTGGCATCGGTTACGGACACACTGTATGTATTCTGGACATGTTCGCGGTAACGCCGCAGCAGCTCTTTGCCGGGCACAATCATCAACCGTTCGTCAGGAACATTCCATCGGGTGCGAAAGTATGTTGTAGCGTCTTTCATTTTTGTTGGAGTGTCTTTTCCACCCCCCCGATGAAACTCGATGTATTTCCCTACATATTGGTCTTGAGCATCGTCTTTTAGGGAGTCAGACAGTCTGAGAAGCGTTTGGAGCGCCGACTCATCGGCGTCGCCTATGTCGACCCCTTTCGACCTGCGGTCTGCAATGCCCTTTGCCACCACCCGATCAAGGGCGGCCGGAACCAAAAGATAATTTTCAATTTCCTTGCGCTTATGTATATGCGAGAACCTCAGCGCTGCCTGTAACTTGGTTTGCACGTCTTCGATCTGCTGTTCGCAATAATAGTCGCGGTCGTAGATTGCGGCGATTAGTAGTTCGGTGCCTAGCGTCTGTGATACACCTTGCGCCAGAGCTGAGATTCGCGACCAAGAGCCGAAGCCCCCCGATGGCATTGCGGCCACGCCAAGCCCTGCTGCAAGATCATCGAGCCCAAGGCGTTTGGCAAAGCGTCGCAGAAGCGTGAAGTCATAGTCGCCCTCAACGAAGACCACCCGGCGGTTTCGCGCCAGAGCCGCCAGCGAGATGTTTTGCTGGGATCCGAGCAAGGTCATGGCCCTCTGCACACCATCAATGTCCTTGATTCGCTCGGAACTGGACTTCGTTTTATCAACGAGAACTATGTCCGCGGGATCAGCCTCGGCAATGATCTCCGTTGAATGCGTTGCCACTATAATATCCGGACCCGCAGAGCGAAGTACTCCCAGTAGCCGTCGTTGTACGTCGGGGTGGAGATAGACCTCAGGTTCGTCGACGACGATCAATGAGCTATCGGAAGCACGGTGTATATGAGTCAGTAATTGGCACCAAATTTGAAATCCAAAACCGACCCAATATAGTTCGCGATCCATGCGTCCCTCACGAACGAACATTGTTAATTCACGATTAAGTGCGAGGGTAGGAAGGTGAACGACCATCTCGGGCCATGTCGACGCCACGAGATCGGCGAACTGCTTGAAAGTCTCCGGAAAGTGGTACCAATAGCTACGAAAATGTCGCGAGGCTCGGTGTGTTGCTAACGCAGACGCGACTGTCTCCTTTTCGCGCAACACTTCGCGGTGTTCGACCGGCCCCAACACCGGGACCACTGAAAGTTCAAGGGGGAAGCTCGACTTAAACGCGGCCGGCGTCCTAATTGCCGCGCCACGTGTCTCAGGAACCAGCACGCAACTGTTCTGATCGAAGTGCAAGTGAAGCTGGTTACCATTGCTTATCCGAAAGCTGACACGGGAATCCCCTTCCTCGTAGTTAGTGCGCACATTTTCAAGAGAAATAGGAAGCTGGCTTTCGTTGATCAAATAGCCGAAGGTCTGCGAGTCGCCCACAGTAACCAATTGAGGGGCTCGAGTGCGTGCTGTGCGCAGCGCTACCGCTAGACTCCGAAAGGCTCCCACGATGGTCGATTTTCCTGAGTTATTCGCTCCCGTAAACACGTTAACTCGATCTAACGCAACGCTATAGCGTCTAAGACCCTTGTAATGATTAAAAGTAACGCTAGTTACGCGTATTGAACCAGCTGACTTAGCCATTCGGACCTGCTCCTTCTCGCTTCTGTTTTTTTTGCAAGGTAGCGCATCAGTCATATTACAGTGACCCGAGGCGTTGAAAATCCGGTTATGTGCTCACCCGGCTATCCTTTGCGCCCGGTGAGCGCTGCGTGAATCTGGTCCTCGACGTCCTGTTGAACTTCTTGCAGGACTGTGGGAAGTGTCCACGCCTTGACGTACTTTTTCAGGAAGTCGCTGAAGAACATCCGCGACGTCCGGCCATCTTGGTTAGCGAGTGCAGCTTCGCGGAGCAGCTCAGGCAGCTTGACCTCCCCTGCCTTCACGCAGCCCATCAGACGCTCGAATTCCTCTATACCCATCACAAATACATTGGACAGGGGAAGGCAGCGTGCGGCCTCCTCATCGGGGTAGCCGAATTCTCCGGCTGGAAAAAGGCGTTGCAGCATTTCCCCGCCGCCGATGTATAGCTCGCGACTGGTCACGACCAACAGAAAATCGCGAGGCTTCCGAAAACGCTCACCAAGACTCGCGTTTTCCCTGATAAGTTTACCGACCTTCCAACCCTGAGCGATTGCGTCGCGCACGCGTTTGGTCTTTCGATGCGCGACGAGCGGACTGTCCTGCAAGAGCACATCGTCCGCGAACAAACTCATCTTCGCCTCGATGAGGATGTTGCAGTCGTCGCCATCGAACATGACCTCGACGGCTGCCATATGCCCACCGACAATCGCCTTATATTCGGCCTCGGTCATCATGGGAAGGCCAGATTCCCTGGCAAGTTCAGTAACGTAGTCTTCGAACACGCGACTAAAGGACTGCGTGTACTGCTCCCCGAAAAGCTCCGAGAGCCGAAGGTGCACGATTTCCTCAACGCCTCGTGCAAAAACGAGTCGATGCCAGCAATGGATCATCCCGTCTTGCAACTGCACGAGCGGAAAGCGCTTCACGTAGGGAAACTCGTGGAGCTCCGCCTTCCTGCGGACTTTTCGCGCCGCGTCCTTCCGCAGCTCTTCTCGAAGGCTGATGATGTCACGCGAGAAAATCTCGTAGATGCGGTCGACGCTGGCACCGTAAGTTTGACGCAACGGCTGCATCCAGCCTCGCGTGACTGGCATGTCGCCAGCAAGAACGGCCGCGTAGAGCGCGAAGGAAAGTACCAAAAACACGTCCGGCTCCATCCCGAAAGCATCGCGGAACTGCCGCCGCTCGTTTCGGTTCTCGGGGATCCGCGCGTACAATGCGGCCCATCGCATGAACCCGCGGCTCTCTGGACGCTGAAACTCGATCTGAGCGTGCATAAGTGTTCGAAGCATCAAGAAGATGTTCGGCACCGGATCGTCACGCACCTTCTCCGGCATATCCCATAGCGCCTGCCGGATCCTGTCCATCTCTTCCATGGGGATCGGCGGACCAATGCGCAGGTGTACGCCGTCGTCCTGTAGCGCCCACTTTACGATGAGCAAAGTCAGCCACGGCGCGCTCCTGACCTCATCAAGACGCCCTACCGGCGGGTTCCAGAGGATGTGCAAAGCTGCGTCGATAATCGACGTCGCGCTATACCTCCGCAATCTGTTTCTGATCGCACGGTACGCTTCTTCGATACCTACCTTCGGCATCGGTATCTGCGCTGCCATCCGATGCGCGAAGGGCGCATCTCCTGAAAACGATGAAACTTTCATCAGCGATGAACAGGCTGTCCGGCCCGGTAGGTTTCCGAAAGCCGATACGCTACCACTGCGCATCGCTGGAGAAAACTCCCCTGAACGCAAGAACTCTGTCGACCCGCCGAAACACTCGTGGAACAGCACCGGTCCATGTCGAACGTGCCGGTAGACGCAGAGATCAGACTGACACATTGATCGGTCGCGTTGGTGAGCGACGTCCCTGCCGTTGAATTCTGCAGAGAGCGCTGCTGCGTTTAGGTCGAAGACCGAGTGCAAGGCGTCGACGCCGTCTAGGCGATGAACGTGTGGCGAACCTTGTCGCGCAAGAGTGCGTTGCGAAAAGGCCAACGACCTGACGACCGTGTTCCCCGCGCGAACGTCCGTCACCAACGTGAGGGGACGATCTAGTGGTCAAGTCTGCACACTGGTCAACGTCCGAAGATGGCAGATCTACGCCGGGCTGCCCCCTTCGACGAGGATCGTACGCGGCTCGTCCAATGAGACAAGAACTGATGGCTGCGACGAGAGTGGTGCTGACTCGACGCTTGTTGCGGTCCCAGGTCTAAGACAGGTTTGCCGAAGAATCGAGTCAGCGGACGCGACGACATCGAGCCACTTCCAGTTTGCGTATTTGTCACCAACTTTCCGCGGGTGCGTGTACCGTTTCAGCGTGTTCCAGCTGCGATGCCCGCTGACTCCCGCCACGCGCTGGATCGTCCAACCCATTTCTGAGAGCCGGCTGGCCCCTTCGTGACGCAGATCGTTGAGGTGTAAGTCTTCTATACCGAGCAGTTGAACTGCGTTCGTAAATGCTGTGCTCGCTGTCAGTGCTCGATACGGAAAAATGCGGTCATCAGCTCGAGGCTGGGCGAGAATAATCCGCAGCGCCTCGGGCGTCAGGTCGACCCAGGTGTCGTTGCCGACTTTGGTATTCGGGTGCTTGAGGTCGCGCACCATGACACGGCACCCTTCCTCATCCAGATCCGTCCACAAGAGCCGACAGACCTCGCCAATGCGTCGAATCGAGTAGATCGTGAATGCTGCGATCGCCTGCATCGGAATACTGTCCGGCGCGCCCACACGGACCCTCCCGAACTCGGCCATCAGACGATCCAATTCGCCGAGCGTCGGTCGGCGCTCGCGATGCTTTGAGCGCCCCACCACGCCCATATTGGTCAGCGCCACGCGCGCGTCCGCGACAACGGATCCATCAACCGGATAGTTCCACGCTGGCCGCGCGAGCTTGAGCACGCTCGACAGGTGCGCAAGGTAATGACCGCGCGTCGACGCCGCGACATCGATCGTTCGCATGTACGCGACGATATCGGCACTTGTCAGGTCCGCCGCCTTGGTGGCACCGAGCGCCGATGCCGATATCTGGTTGAGGATCATCTTCTTGGTTCGGTCCAGGGGCTTGTTCAGCTCCTCGGTGTACCGCTTGATGATCTCCTTCACCGACGGGTTTTCCTGCAGCGCCGCCCTCAGTCCATCCGCGTGAGCCAACTCGGTTTCACGCTTCTTGACCCAGATCTGGGCTGCCTGTTTCCGATCGAACGTTTTGGTTTCCTGGTGCAGCACCTTGCCGCCCTTGCGCACGCGCACCTGCGCCTTGTACGAGGTGCTGCCATCTTTGTTCGTTCGCGGCGTGATCGCTCCCATTCGCGCTCCTTTTCCCGTCGTCGTGGTGCCACGTCAAAATGGCACCCATTTTGGAGCCACGGCACCACAAAAACAAGAGAAAACGCGAATTCATACGATCAAATAAGCACCGCCGACAAAATACCGGAAAGCCTTATTTGACAACGCAGAGCCGGGAATCCCAAGGCCCGCGTCAGCGCCCAGTATCGACGAGCGGCGGCCTGACCGGCAGCGCGGTCGAATACTTGATCTGCTCCATCGCGAAGCTCGAACTGACGTCGTACAGCGGCACGGCGCGGATCAGTTCCTTGTAGACGCGATCGTAGTCGTCGATATCCGACACCACCACGCGCAGCAGATAGTCGGTTTCCCCGCTCATGCGGTACACCTCGACCACCTCCGGAATATCGCGCACGGCGCGCGTGAAATCCTCCGCCCAGCTTTGCGTGTGCTGGTTCGTGCGCACGGCAACGAACACCGTCGTGCCCACGCCCAGCTTGCGCGGGTCGCACAGCGCCACCTGCGCGCGAATTACGCCGGTCTCCTTCAGCCGCTGCACGCGTTTCCAGCACGGCGTCTGCGAGAGGTTCACTCGCTGCGCCAGTTCCGCGATCGGCATCGTGACGTCGGTCTGCAAGAGTTCCAGCAGCTTTCGGTCGATGAGGTCCATTCCCACACTGCGCCCCTTATAGGAAATTATTCTACTTTTGGATGCTTGAGCGAAATTATATGGAAACTTTTTCCCGATGCAAACCGGTATAAATGGCCTATCGCAATAACAACGACACGGTCCGCCATTATGCTCCCCGCCCCTCTCGCCGCATCCCCGTCAGACGCGCCCCGCTTCGCTTCGAGCGCCGACTCTCATGCGCTCGCCCGTCTGTGCGCCGAACTCGACGCCGCCCTCAACGATCCCCGCACCTTCGCACGGCGCGTGCGGGCGGCGCTCGCCGAGGCCTCGCGCGACAGCGAATTCCTGACGCCGGAGCAGCGTGCGGCCGACGCGCACACCTATCGGCGCCATCTGCTCGCCGCCGACCCATTCGGGCGCTACGCGCTCGCCGCGCTCGTCTGGGAGCCGGGACAGGCGAGCCCCGTTCACGGCCATCAGACATGGTGCGGGTATGCGGTGCTCGAGGGCACGCTCACGGAAACGCTCTTTCAATGGGACGCCGCGGACAATCGCGCGATTCCCACGCGACGCCATGCACGCGAGGCGGGCGCGGTCTCCGTGGTAGGCGCGGGGCGCGGGGCGATTCACCAGCTCGGCAACGCGCACGGCTCGGGCCGTCGCGCGATATCGCTGCACGTGTACGGCGTCGAGGGCGCGCGGATCGCGACGCACGTCAACGACCTCGTCGCCGTCTGATCAGCCCTTGCCCGGCTCCGTCGCGGTCGGAATCTGCGGCGGAACCTGCGCCGACTGATCGGTCGGCGGCGGCGCGGGCCGCGGTTCGTGGGAGACGTCGCGCGCCTTGGCGACAGCGCTTTTCACCACCGGCGAGAGCGGCGGCGGCTCCGCCGGCGCGCCGGCCTCGCCGCCGTCCGTCTCGCGCGCATCCGCGGATTCACCCGTCGCGTCCTCGTTCTTGTCCTCGTCCTCGCCCGTGCGCGGCGCGAAGAGCCCCGCGGCCTCGGGCGACATCTGCACGTTCATCTGCGGCACCGGCACCCGCATGCCGATCTCATCCATCTTGCGCTTGATCCGCACGTTGAACGCCCGCGCGACGCTCCACTGCTGCAGCGGCCGCGTCTTGATCTGCCCCTTGACGACCATCCAGTTCGGGTCGAACCGGTCGAGCCCCCATACCTCGATCGGGCCGAGCATCTCGCGCCGGTAGCGGAAATCGGCCATCAGCTCCGCGCCGACTTCGCGGATCATCTGCGTGACCTGATCGACATCCGCCGAGAACGGCACGCGCACCTCGAACACGGCGTAGGCGAAGTCGCGCGACAGGTTCTTCACGATCTTGATCTGCGAGAACGGAATCGCGTGGATCGCGCCCTGCCCGTCGCGCAGCCGCACGGTGCGGATCGTCAGGCTCTCGACGACGCCCGCATGGCCGCCGTCGACCTCGATCGAATCGCCGACCGAGATCGTGTCCTCGATGATGATGAACAGCCCCGTGATCAGGTCGGCGACGAGCGACTGCGCGCCGAAGCCCACCGCAAGCCCGATCACGCCCGCGCCGGCGAGCAGCGGCGTGACGTTCAGCCCGAGATTGGCCGCGGTGACGATGCCCGCGATGGTGAGCAGCAGGACGAACACCACGTTGCGCACGAGCGGCAGCATCGTGCGCGCACGCATGCTCGGGCCGCGCGACTTGCCGCGCAGCGCGTTCGGGCTGAGCGCTTCCTGGATCGCGGTGTCGATCAGGATCCAGATCAGCCACGCAACGAAGAACGTGAGCACGATCGCGCTCACCGCGTGCGTGATGCCGCGGGCGGCGACGCTCTCCTCCGCGAGCTTCGCGAGCGAAAAGCCCCAGAAACGCGACGAAAGCTCGAAAAACACGAGCCAGATGCCGACCACGATCAGCGTGCCGATGAACTTCACGAGGCGCTGCACGTAAGCCGACTGGCGGCGCGGCTTCTTCGTCTTGAGCCGCGTCATGCGCAGCACGATCGCGTTCAGGAAGAAGGCGACCACGAGAAGGCCGGCGGTTGCGATCGCCATCTGCAGCACGTTTTCGGACGTGCCGATGCCCGCGAGCGTCGCGATCACCGACGCCGAGGCGAGCAGCAGCATCGGCACTTGCCAGAGCGAGGCGACGACCTCGAAGGTTTCCGTCGCCGCGCGCCGGTTGTGGCGCTGCTCGTAGGAGCGGCTGCGGATCAGGTGCGCGACGGGGCGCTGGTACGCAAGCGCGAAGTACGCGGTCAGCCCCGCCGCGACCATGTTCGCGACGGTCGAGATCAGCGCCGAGAGATTGCTGCCGAGCTGCTGCGCGACGTCGTAGTTGGCGGCGGCGTCGCCGAGCGCGCCGAACGTGCCGATCAGAAAGAGCAGCCGCCGCGCGTGGAGGATCAGCACGTTCACCGCCACGCGCCGGTGCGCCGAGCCGAACAGCGAAAACATGATCAGGCAGATCGACGAAAACACCGCGCCCGCGACGATCGCGTAGGCCGTGACCATCGCGAGCGTGCGGCCGAGCGATTGCGGCATCAGGTGCACGAAGGTGAGCGCGGCGAGAAACGCGAAGAGATAGGGCGCAACGCGGCGCAGCGCGAACAGCAGGAGCTCGCGCGTGGTCGGATTGTGATGCAGGCCGGCGGCGATCCCGTAGTGCGCGTGAACGCGGCGCTGCAGATACACGAGCGCGAACGCGCACGCGCCCCAGCCGGCGAGCGTCGCGAAATAGTTGAGCAGCGTGCGGCCGAACGGCTCGCGGCTCTGGCTCGTGACGATCGTGAAAAGCTCGTTGCCCGCCGCGTTGAAACGGCCGCCCCAATAGGCGATCGGCGTCTTGCCGCGCTTGACGTCGGCTTCGATGTTCGACACGGCCGATGCGATCGCACCGAGCAGGCCGGCGTTCTGCGCGATGGTCGCAACCACCGACGACGCCGCCGGCTGCGCGGCGCTCGCCCCCGCGGGCGCGCTCACGGCCGCAGCCGCGCTGGCGCTCGCGCCGGCCGCCGGCGCGCCGGTCCCGGCTGCCGACGCGGCGAGCGCGGCATCGGCCTCGCGTTTGGCGTCGCGCAGCTTTTTCAGCTGGGCGACGAGCGCAGCGCGCTGCTTGTCGCTGTCGAGTGTCGAGATGACGTTGTCGAGCGAGCGGGTCAGTTCGGCATCGCCGACGGCGCTCGCCGCTGCGGCATCCGGCGCGGAAGCCGGGGCCGGAGGCGTGATCAGTTCCTGGAACGACGGCAGCGTGAGCGCCGGGCCCGCCGCGCCCGCGACGGGCGAAAACAGCGCGCACGATGCGGCGGCGGCGAGCGCGGCAAACACGCGGTATCCGGGGCGCACGCGGCGCACGCCAAGGGGGCCGGCGAGCCGCGCACAGATGACGACAAAAAGGATCGCGAGGCTCGCCAGTGCGCACATGCTTGACTTCATAGCGGTCTGCAAGATCGGGAAGACCGCCAGTTTAGCCGCTGGGCCCTGCTCGGCGCGCGGCCGGCGCGTAACCGAATGTTAGTCGCCGGCGTGGCGGGTTTCGTCTGAGGGTTCCCGCTGGCTGCGGGAGCACTATTGCGGGTCGCGAAAAGCGGCCTATTTGTCCATTTCCGTGCGCGCGCCGCTCGAATCCGCCGCCGCGCCGCTGCTCGCGCCCTGGTTCGCTGTGCCGTCCTTCGCGGACCACTCCTGAAGTTTCCTGCCCGCCGTTTGCAGGCCGGCGCCCGTGCTGCTCGCGGCATCGGCGATCGCCGCGTTGGTGGCGCTCGCGGCGCCCGCCAGATTCGCCTTCGCCGTCTCAGCGACGCCGCTTGCCGAAATATGGGGCACCGATGCCGCCGAATCGAGGTTGTTCTGCGCGGCCTGCTTCGCCGCATCGACGTGCTGGCCGACGTAGCTCGCGGCCTGATCGAACTTCTGGTTCGTCTGGCTCGCGAGATTGTTCAGCGCGCTCGCCGCCTGTCCGGCCGTCGCGTCGTGCTTCTCGCACGCCGCGAGCACGGCAAGCGCGGCGAGCGCGACGGCGATCCGGTTCAAAGTGTTCTTTTGCATCATCATGCCCTTCCACAATTGAGGCTGCGCCCGAAACCCGCCAGCGCACCGTACGGACCGGCTTTGCGTACGCGCCCTGCGGCGGCGCTCGCGCGGTCCGGGATTCACCAAAAGCGCCAATGATACGCTGCGGCGCGGCAGCGTCCGGCGGGCCGGCCGACGTCAAACCGTCAAGGCCGTGAGAGTAGACTAACCGATGGCTGGACCCGTTCGGCGCAACCCGAATTCATCTTTCCCGGAGGTTATCGATGGCAGCAAAGAAGATTCTCTTCCTCACCGGCGACTTTGCCGAGGACTATGAAACGATGGTGCCGTTTCAGGCGCTGCAGGCGATCGGCCATACGGTCGACGCGGTGTGCCCGGGCAAAAAGAACGGCGAGCGCATCAAGACGGCGATCCACGACTTCGAAGGCGACCAGACCTATACCGAAAAACCGGGCCACCTGTTCGCGCTCAACGCCACCTTCGACGACATCGATCCCGCCCAGTACGACGCGCTCGCCATCGCGGGCGGCCGGGCGCCCGAGTATCTGCGCCTGAACGAGCGCGTGATCGAGCTGGTGCGCCACTTCGCCGAGGCGAACAAGCCGATCGCCGCCGTGTGTCACGCGGCGCAACTGCTGGCGGCGGCACGCGTGATCGAGGGCAAACGCATTTCCGCGTATCCGGCCTGCGCGCCGGAAGTGCGGCTCGCGGGCGGCGAATACGCCGATATCCCGGTCGACGCCGCGATCACAGACGGCAACTTCGTCACGGCGCCCGCGTGGCCCGCGCATCCGGAATGGCTGCGGCAGTTCCTGGCGCTGCTGGGGACGCGCATCGAGCTGTGAGGCGCGCGGTGTAATGCACGTTTTGCTCGGCATGCGGTGGGACGTGTCGACGCAACATCCGCCGCGGCAATGCGATAGAACGCATTGCCGCACTACCTTTAGGATGTTTCGTATTCTCCGTGGCGAGCGCGCTTCTTATAGTCGCGGGTCAACCGCCCCGCCCAGAAGCGCTGTTATGAACCTCATGAGTCTCGTGGTCGCCCTCGTCGCCGGCATCATCCTTTTCGAACCCTTCACACGCGCCCCCGTCTCCCGATCGATGCGCGTCGCCGCGTGCCGCAATCGCGCCATGCGCTCGTTCATGCAGGCGGGCGTCGCGATCATGGCGTCGCTGATGATCGCGACGAGCCAGCCCGCGCCGGAACGCCTTTCGCCGTTGCTCTTATTCGGCGTCGCGGCATTGCTCGCGCTTGCGGGCGTCTACTGGATCGTGCGCGGTGCGCGTCTTCTGAAGCCTCGCCGCATGTTTATCGAGCGGCACTGATCCGCTTGCCGGACCGCGCCGAGCCGGTGGTTCGCCGGGGAGCGGTCCCTCGAGGCTCCCGTCTATCCATATAGCGGTCCGGCCACACGGGCATCCGATCGGTCAGCCCTGCCCTCCTCCTGCCTCCTCCCGCCTGCCGACCTTCCGGTCGGACCCAGTCTGCGCAGTCACCCCAGCCCTTATTTCTCGATGGAACGCCGCGCGCTGCGAGCGTATATTGGGGGCATACCGAAATGATTCGGCAAAAAAAAGGCGCCGCGTTGCCGCAGCGCCTTAAAAGTTCTAGCCATTCCGAGGGCCGTGCTAGAACCTGAGAGTCGGTATCCGAATGCACGTTGCACCTACTCGCAGCACGCCCGCACTTTCGAAATCGGGTTCCATTTTTTCCGGTAATGCTGCCTAAGTCAAGCAAAATTTCTCGACTTGGGCAACTGCCCAACGCAGCATATTGTTCTGTAATATGCCAAAACTGTCACGCCGTATGCACTTTTTAAAGAAGCCTTGCATAATCTGCAATGTTGGGAAATCCCGGTGACTTCCGCATCCATTTAGCAAGAGTCGAAACGACGTTTTAAAAAAACAATGCACACCTCCGAGAGTCGAGCGGCCATTCGGGAAAAGGCCAGAGAGAAGGACGGAGAGGAAGTCACGGCGCTCGCGCGCGGACTGGATGTCCTGCGCCGGATCGCCGCCGCGGATGCCCCCGTGAGCAACCGCGAACTGACCGAGCTGACCGGCATCCCGAAACCCACCGTCTCGCGCATCACCGCCACGCTGGTCGGCGCGGGGCTGCTCCTTCGCCTGCCCGACAGCGAGCGATTCGTCCTGACCGCGTCGGTGCTGGAACTGAGCAACGGCTTTTTGCGCAATTTCGACATCCGCGCCCGTGCCCGCCCGTTTCTCATCGAACTCGCGGAGTTCACGGGCCTGAGCGTGCATCTCGCGGTGCGCGACCGGCTGGAAATGGTCGTCATCGACGCGATCCGGCCGCGTTCGGCCGTCCTCGTGTCACGGCTGGAAGTGGGCGGTCACATCGACATGTGCCGCACCGCGGTCGGGCGCGCCTATCTGTCGGTGCTGACGGCGGCGGATCGCCAGACGCTCCTCGCAAGCCTTCAGACAGCTTCCGGCGACGACTGGCCAAACATCAGCAACGGTCTTCAGGCCGGCCTCGCGGATTCGCGCCGCCTCGGCTTTTCCATTTCGACGGGCGAATGGCACTACGGCCTGAACGCGGTCGCGGCGGGATTCGTCGGCCCGTCGGGGCAGCGCTACGCCGTCAACTGCGGCGGCGCGGCGCATCAGTGCCCGCGCGAGACGCTCATCGAATCCGTGGCGCCGGCGCTGCTCAAATGCGTCGATATCATCGTCCACGAGATCGGCGGCACGCCCGCGGCCCGTCTCGCCGAGTGACGCCAACGAGCGCCCGACTCGCCGATTCCGGCACCGCATTCATCCAGCCGGGCGCGCCCGGTCAAAGGGGCACCGCGCCCGCCGAAGTCACGATCGCCGGCGGCCCGGCCGCCATCCGCATGTCCGCCCGATCCGTTACATCCGCCTTCGCGCGGGTGTAACACTCGTAATCATCCGAAAGAAAGATAGCTGGACTGTAACGAAGCACGGGACGTAGCATCATGCTTCGCGCGCACCGGGCCGGCTTTCAAAGCTTTCCAGACAACGACTCCCGGGCTGATTCCGGGGATCCGTCATGCATCGGGCCAACTGCGCCGCTCGCCAGCGCGCTTGCGTCCGCGAGCGCGCAACTGCCGAAAGCCGCCCATCCCGCGCACCAATCGAACACCGAAACACGCAAGCCACCAGACCGATGGACGACCAGAAAACCCCTCCGACACCGCCGCATCCGACCGCCTCCCCGACGTCCGCTCCCGCCCCTTCCACCCGGGGCCGCCGGCTCGGATGGCTCGTCGTGGCACTGCTCGTCATCGCGGGCGCGCTCGCGTGGTGGCATCCGTGGAGCCGCGGCGACGGCGCGAAGGAGCCGCAGGCGGGTTCGTCCGCGGGCGGACGGCGCGGCGGCACGGGCAACCAGCCGCAGCCGGTGCATGTCGCGAGCGTGACCCAGGGCGAGATGCCCGTCGTCATCAATTCGCTCGGCACCGTCACGCCGCTCGCGAACGTCACCGTCAAGACGCAGCTGAACGGCATTCTGGTGGATGTCGCCTTCAAGGAAGGCCAGATGGTCAAGAAGGGCGACGTGCTTGCGCAGATCGACCCGCGCCCCTACGAAATCTCGTTGCGCAACGCGCAGGGCACGCTCGCGAAGGACCAGGCGCTCCTGCAGACCGCGCGGCTCGACCTGCAGCGCTACCAGACGCTGCTCGCGCAGGATTCGATCGCCAAGCAGCAGGTGGACACGCAGGCGTCGCTCGTCAAGCAGTATGAAGGCGCGGTGAAATCGGACCAGGCGAACGTCGATACCTTCAGGCTCGACCTGACCTACGCGCGCATCACGGCGCCGGTCTCGGGGCGCGTCGGCTTGCGGCAGGTCGACGCGGGCAATTACGTGACCACCGGCGACACGAACGGCGTCGTGGTGATCACGCAATTGCAGCCGATCAGCGTGGTCTTCACCACCTCGGAGGACAACCTCGCCGCGATCCTCAAGCCGCTGCACGCGGGCACGAAGATGTCGGTGACGGCTTACGACCGGGCCAACACCACGGCGCTCGAAGCCGGCTACCTCGAAACCGTCGACAACCAGATCGACACGACCACCGGCACCGTCAAGCTGCGCGCGACCTTCGACAACAAGGAAGGCATGCTCTTTCCGAATCAGTTCGTGAACACGAAACTGCTCGTCGACGTGATCCGGAACGCGACCATCGTGCCGACGTCGGCGGTGCTCAACGGCTCGTCGGGGACGTTCGTCTACGTCGTGAAGCCGGACAACACCGTCACCGTGCGCAAGGTGAAGACAGGCCCCGTGGACGGCGAGCGCACCAGCATCAAGAGCGGCCTGGAGGTGGGCGAGCGCGTCGTGATCGACGGCTCGGACCGCCTGAAGGAAGCCGCGAAGATCACGATCCCCGCCGACAAGCCCAAGGGGGCATCGGGCGCGGCGTCGGCGTCGGGCGCGTCGGCGGCCCATGCTGCGTCGGGCGCGCGCCGCGGCCGCCATCGCCAGCAACAGCCGCAATGACGGCGCGGGTACGTAAAGCATGAACCCGTCACGACTTTTCATTCTGCGCCCGGTCGGCACGGCGCTCCTGATGGCGGCGATCATGCTGGTCGGCCTCGTCGCGCTGCGCTTTCTGCCGCTCTCCGCGCTGCCCGCCGTCGACTATCCGACGATCCAGGTCCAGACCTTCTATCCCGGAGCGTCGCCCGACGTGATGACGTCCTCCGTCACCGCGCCGCTCGAAAAGCAGTTCGGCCAGATGGCGAGCCTGAACCAGATGTCGTCGCAGAGTTCGGCGGGGGCGTCGGTGATCACGCTCCAGTTCAACCTGGATCTGCCGCTCGACATCGCCGAGCAGGAAGTGCAGGCCGCGATCAACGCGGCGGGCAACCTGCTGCCGTCGGACCTTCCCGCGCCGCCGATCTACGCGAAGGTGAACCCCGCCGACGCGCCGATCATCACGCTCGCGATCAGCTCGAAGACGCTGCCGCTCACCCAGGTGCAGGATCTCGCCGACACGCGCCTCGCGCAGAAGATCTCGCAGGTGGCGGGCGTCGGCCTCGTGTCGGTGAGCGGCGGCAACCGCCCGGCCGTGCGCATCCAGGCGAACACGCGCGCGCTCGCGTCGTACGGGCTCAACATCGACGACCTGCGCACCACCATCTCGAACCTGAACGTCAATACGCCGAAAGGCGGCTTCGACGGCCCGAGCCGCGCCTACACGATCAACGCGAACGACCAGCTGACCGACGCGAAGGCGTATCAGAGCGCGGTCATCGCGTACCGGAACGGGCGGCCCGTGATGCTGACGGACGTCGCGACGATCGTCGAGGGGCCGGAGAACACGAAGCTCGGCGCGTGGGTCGATTCGACGCCCGCGATCATCCTGAACGTGCAGCGCCAGCCGGGCGCGAACGTGATTCAGGTGGTCGACAGCATCAAGAAGGTCCTGCCGCAGCTGCAGTCGTCGCTGCCCGCCGCGCTCGACGTGCGCATCGTCACCGACCGCACGACCACGATCCGCGCGTCCGTGCGCGACGTGCAGTTCGAACTGGCGCTCTCGGTCGTGCTGGTCGTGCTCGTGATCTACCTCTTTCTCGCCAACGTCTGGGCGACGCTGATCCCGAGCCTGTCGGTGCCGCTCTCGCTCGTCGGCACGCTCGCGGTGATGTACCTGTGCGGCTTCTCGCTCGACAACCTCTCGCTGATGGCGCTCACGATCGCGACAGGCTTCGTGGTCGACGACGCCATCGTGATGATCGAGAACATCGCGCGCTACGTGGAGGACGGCGATCCGCCGCTCGAAGCCGCCCTGAAGGGCTCCAGGCAGATCGGCTTTACGATCATCTCGCTCACGGTCTCGCTGATCGCCGTGCTGATTCCGCTGCTCTTCATGGGCGACGTGGTCGGGCGGCTCTTTCATGAATTCGCGATCACGCTCGCCGTGACCATCGTGATTTCGGCGGTGGTGTCGCTCACGCTCGTGCCGATGCTCTGCGCGAAGCTCCTGCGCCACACGCCGCCGAAGGAAAGCAAGCGCTTCGAAGCGCGCGCGCACCAGTTCATCGACTACGTGATCGCGCGCTACGCCGTCGCGCTCACGTGGGTGCTCGACCGGCAGCGCGCGACGCTCTTCGTCGCGGTGATGACGCTCGTCGTGACCGCCCTGCTCTACGTCGTGATTCCGAAAGGCTTCTTCCCGACCCAGGACACCGGCGTGATCCAGGCGATCACGCAGGCGCCGCAGGCCGCGTCGTACAAGGCGGTTGCGGACCAGCAGCAGGCGCTCGCCGCGCAGATCCTGAAGAACCCGGACGTGGAGAGCCTCACGTCGTTCATCGGCGTGGACGGCACGAACATCACGCTCAACAGCGGCCGCATGCTCATCAACCTGAAGCCGCGCGACGACCGCAGCAACACGTCGAGCGACGTGATCCGCGCGCTTCAGAGCGACGTCGCGAACATTCCGGGCATCAAGCTCTTCATGCAGCCGGTGCAGGACCTGACCATCGACTCGACCGTCAGCCCGACGCAGTACCAGTTCATGCTGACCGACCCGAACGCCACCGAATTCGCCGAGTGGGTGCCGAAGCTGATCGACCGCCTGCAGCATTCGCCGGTGCTCGCGGACGTCGCGACCGACCTGCAGCAGAACGGCCAGTCGGTATACGTGGAAATCGACCGGTCGACGGCCGCGCGCTTCGGCATCACGCCGGCCACGGTGGACAACGCGCTCTACGACGCCTTCGGCCAGCGCATCATCTCGACGATCTTCACGCAGTCGAACCAGTACCGCGTGATTCTCGAATCCGAGCCGACCGACGCGCACTACGCCGATATCCTCAACGGCATCTACCTGCCGTCGTCGACGGCGACCAACGGCCAGGTTCCGCTCTCGTCGATCGCGACGTTCCACGAGCGCGCCGCGCCGCTGCTCGTCACGCACCTCGGCCAGTTCCCGGCGACCACCGTGTCGTTCAACCTCGCGCCGGGCGCGTCGCTCGGCGCGGCGGTCAAGGAAATCGAGAAGGCGAAGCAGGACATCAACCTGCCCGCGTCGTTCCAGATCCGCTTCCAGGGCGCGGCGCTCGCGTTCCAGGCGTCGCTGTCGAACGAGCTGTTCCTGATCCTCGCCGCGATCATCACGATGTACATCGTGCTCGGCGTGCTCTACGAGAGCTTCATCCATCCGATCACGATCCTCTCGACGCTGCCCTCCGCGGGCGTCGGCGCGCTGCTCTCGCTGATGCTCACGGGGCACGATCTCGACATCATCGGGATCATCGGCATCGTGCTTTTGATCGGCATCGTGAAGAAGAACGCGATCATGATGATCGACTTCGCGCTCGAAGCCGAGCGCGAGGAAGGCAAGGCGCCGCGCGACGCGATCTTCCAGGCGTGTCTCCTGCGTTTTCGCCCGATCCTGATGACGACGATGGCAGCGCTCCTCGGCGCGCTGCCGCTGATGCTCGGCTGGGGCGCCGGCTCCGAGCTGCGGCGCCCGCTCGGCGTGGCGATCGTGGGCGGCCTGATCGTGTCGCAGCTGCTCACGCTCTTCACGACGCCGGTGATCTATCTCGCGTTCGATTCGCTCGGCCGCCGCCTGCGGGCCCGCTTTCACCGCGGCGCCCCGCCGCCGCGCCCGGTGAGCGAGGCGGAGTGACGCGATGAACCTCTCGCGCCCCTTCATCGCCCGCCCCGTCGCGACGACGCTGCTCGCGATCGGCGTCGCGCTCGCCGGCATGTTCGCGTTCGTGAAGCTGCCGGTGGCACCACTGCCGCAAGTCGATTTCCCGACCATCTCCGTGCAGGCGAGCCTGCCCGGCGCGAGCCCGGAGACGGTGGCGACGAGCGTCGCAAGTCCGCTCGAACGGCATCTCGGCTCGATCGCCGACGTCACCGAGATGACGTCGATGAGCTCGGTCGGCGCGACGCGCATCACGCTGCAGTTCGGCCTTAACCGCGACATCGACGGCGCCGCCCGCGACGTGCAGGCCGCGATCAACGCGGCGCGCGCCGACCTGCCGACGGCGCTGCGCAGCAATCCGACCTACCACAAGGTCAATCCCGCCGACGCCCCGATCCTCGTGCTCGCGCTCTCGTCGCCCACGCGCACGGCGGGCTCGATGTACGATTCCGCCGCGACCGTCCTGCAGCAGACGCTCTCCACCGTGCCGGGCGTCGGCGAAGTCGACGTGAGCGGCTCGGCCAATCCGGCCGTGCGGGTCGAGCTCGAGCCGGGCGCCCTCTTTCACTACGGCATCGGGCTCGAGGACGTGCGCGCCGCGCTCGCGTCGGCGAATGCGAACAGCCCGAAGGGCGCGATCGAATTCAAGGGCACCCATTTTCAGCTCTACACCAACGACCAGGCGAGCCGGGCCGACCAGTACCGCGACCTCGTGGTCGCGTACCGCAACGGCGCGGCAGTGCGGCTCTCGGACGTCGCCGAGGTGGTGGATTCCGTCGAGGACCTGCGCAACCTCGGCCTCATCAACAACAAGCGCGCGGTGCTCGTGATCCTGTATCGCCAGCCGGGCGCGAACATCATCGAAACCATCGACCGCGTGAAGGCGATGCTGCCGCAACTGCAGGCGGCACTGCCCGCGGACGTCGAGATCACGCCGACTTCCGACCGCTCGGTCACGATCCGCTCGTCGCTGCACGACACGGAGGCGACGCTCGTGATCGCCGTCGCGCTCGTGGTGATGGTCGTGTTCCTGTTCCTGCGCAACTGGCGCGCCACGCTGATACCGAGCGTCGCCGTGCCGATATCGATCATCGGCACCTTCGCGGCGATGTACCTGCTAGGCTTCTCGCTCGACAACCTCTCGCTGATGGCGCTGACGATCGCGACCGGCTTCGTCGTCGACGACGCGATCGTCGTGCTCGAAAACATCTCGCGGCATATCGAGAACGGCGTGCCGCGCATGAAGGCGGCAATACTCGGCGCGAAGGAAGTCGGCTTCACGGTGCTTTCGATCAGCGTGTCGCTCGTCGCGGTGTTCCTGCCGATCCTGCTGATGGGCGGCATCGTCGGGCGGCTCTTTCGCGAGTTCGCGCTCACGCTCTCGCTTGCGATCGCCGTGTCGCTCGCCGTCTCGCTGACCGTCACGCCGATGATGTGCTCACGGCTGCTGCAGGAGCCGCACGAGCAGAAGAAGCCGGGGCGCGTCGCCGCGTGGCTCGAACGCCAGTTCGAGCGCATGCAGGGCGGCTATGCGCGCACGCTCGGCTGGGCGCTCGCGCACCCGCGCCTCATCATCGTGGTGCTTCTCGCGACCATCGGCCTCAACGTCTATCTTTACATCATCGTGCCGAAGGGCTTCTTCCCGCAGCAGGATACGGGGCGCATCGTCGGCGGCATTCAGGCGGACCAGAGCACGTCGTTCCAGGCGATGAAGGGCAAGTTCTCGGAAATGATGCACATCGTCGAGGCCGATCCGGCCGTCGACAGCGTCGCGGGCTTCACGGGCGGCCGGCAGACCAATTCGGGCTTCATGTTCATTTCGCTCAAGCCGAAGAGCGAGCGCAAGGTGTCCGCCGACACCGTGATCCAGCGGCTGCGCAAGCCGCTCGCGGACGTCGCGGGCGCACGCACGTTTCTGCAGGCCGTGCAGGACATCCGGGTGGGCGGCCGGCAATCGAATGCGCAGTACCAGTTCACGCTGCTCTCCGACAGCACCACAGATCTCTACACGTGGGGCCCGAAGCTGACCGAGGCGCTGCAGGCGCGGCGCGAACTCGCCGACGTGAATTCCGACCAGCAGCAAGGCGGGCTGGAGTCGATGGTCACGATCGACCGCGCAACCGCCGCGCGCTTCAACATCAAGCCCGCGCAAATCGACAACACGCTCTACGACGCGTTCGGCCAGCGCCAGGTGTCCACCATCTACAACGCGCTCTCGCAGTACCACGTCGTGATGGAGCTTGCGCCGAAGTACTGGCAGGACCCGGAGATGCTCAAGCAGATCTACGTCAGCACGTCGGGCGGGACAGCGAACGGCGCGGCGTCGACCAATTCGACCACCACCTCGAACGCGACGGCCGCGGCCAACGCCAGCACCGGCGCGGCGACCGACACCGCCACGCAGCTCTCGCTCGAATCCGTGCGCAATTCGGCGACCAATTCGATCGCGGCAAGCGGCAAGTCGGGCTCGTCCTCGGGCGCGGCGGTGTCGACGTCGAGGGAAACCATGATTCCGCTCTCGGCCATCGCGAAGTTCGGGCCGGGCAGCACGCCGCTTTCGGTGAATCACCAGAGCCAGTTCGTCGCCTCGACGATCTCGTTCAACCTGCCGCCCGGCGAGTCGCTCTCCGACGCCACCGCCGCGATCTACGAGACGATGGCGCAGATCGGCGTGCCCGCCACGATTCACGGCAGCTTCCAGGGCACGGCGCAGGCGTTCCAGCAGTCGATGAACGACCAGCCGCTCCTCATTCTCGCGGCGCTCGCGGCGGTCTACATCGTGCTCGGCATCCTTTACGAGAGCTACATCCACCCCATCACGATTCTCTCGACGCTGCCCTCAGCGGGCGTCGGCGCGCTGCTCGCGCTGCTGCTGTTCCGGACCGAATTCAGCATCATCGCGCTGATCGCGGTGATCCTCCTGATCGGCATCGTGAAGAAGAACGCGATCATGATGGTCGACTTCGCCATCGAGGCGTCGCGGCAGGGCGCGAGTTCATCGCGCGAGGCGATCGAACAGGCGTGCCTGCTGCGCTTTCGGCCGATCATGATGACGACGGCCGCGGCGCTCCTCGGTGCGCTGCCGCTCGCGTTCGGCACCGGCGAGGGTTCGGAGATGCGCGCGCCGCTCGGCATTGCGATCGTGGGCGGGCTGATCGTGAGCCAGATGCTCACGCTCTACACGACGCCGGTCGTCTATCTGTACATGGACCGCGTCCGGCTGTGGGGCGAGCGGCGGCGTGCCGCGAAGAACGGCGGCGCGCGTCCCGCGGGCGCGGCGAAATAGCGGCGCACGGTGCGGCGCCTGCATGCTGCTGACAGCGCGATCGGCGAAAATCGCTTAACGTTGAGGACGGTTCATCCCGAACAAGGAGCGTTTTCGATGAAAGTTCTGCTGATCGGCGCACACGGCCGCACCGGGCGCCACATCGCACGGGAATTGCAGCGCGAAGCCATTCCTTTCAAGGTCATGTTGCGCAAGTCCGCCCACAAGCCTGAATTCGTGGCGCTGGGCGCGGAGATCGTGCTCGGCGACCTGACGCACGATTTCTCCCACGCATTCGACGACGTCACGCACGTGATCTATGCCGCCGGTTCCGCCGAATCGGAGGGCGTGAACGAGGAGCGCGCGATCGATCGCGATGCTGTCCAGCGTACCGCCGACTACGCCAGGCGCCGGCGCGTGCAGCAACTTGTCGTAATTAGCGCCATTTCGGCTTACTGGCCCGACGCGAGTTCGCTTGCGCTCAAGCACTATTCGAAGATGAAGCGCGAGGGCGACGATTACGTCGAGAAGCGCGGCGTGCCGTATGTGATTTTGCGGCCGGGGCCGCTGTCGGATGAACCGGCGAGCGGGACGATCGCGCTTGCATCGGAACGTGCGGCGAATGCGCCGCCGGTGTCGCGGGAAGATGTGGCGCACGTCGCCGTGCAGTGCGTGCAGCTTGGGCTGCGGGATGGCGTCGTTGGATTTGTCGGCGGGGATTTGCCTATCGGCGACGTACTGGCCGGGATTTCTTCGCTCGCGCTCGGGGGGTAGTTGCGTTGGGGCTGACCCTTGGCGGTTTTTTCGCTATGCGATTGGTGTTTGCTAAGCGGCGCTTGTTGTTTACACCGTTTGATGCGCTCGGGCCTCTATGAAACTTGCTTTGTTCGC
>NZ_JFHC01000032.1 GCF_000698595.1 Caballeronia glathei
ATCCGAACATGTGAGCGGAAGAACGCCCATGTAAAAAAGGCGTCGGCCCACAGCCGACGCCTTTTTTCATTCCACCGCCAGAGCGCGTTCGACGCTCACGGCACGTGCGGCGCGATCTTCGGCGTGTTCACCGACACGTCGCCGCATTGCGCGCGATGGCGCAGCGCATGATCGATCAGCACGAGCGCGAGGAGCGCTTCTGCGATCGGCGTCGCCCGAATGCCGACGCACGGGTCATGGCGCCCGAACGTCTCGACGACGGCGGGGTTCCCCGCCTTGTCGATGGAATGCCGCGGCGTGCGGATGCTCGACGTCGGCTTGATCGCGATCGACACCGTAATGTCCTGTCCGCTCGAAATGCCGCCGAGCACGCCGCCCGCGTTGTTCGCCGCGAAACCATCGGGCGTCATTTCGTCGCCGTGAACCGAGCCGCGCTGCGCCACGCTCGCGAATCCCGCGCCGATTTCGACGCCCTTCACCGCGTTGATGCCCATCATCGCCTTCGCGATGTCGGCGTCGAGCCTGTCGTAGAGCGGCTCGCCCAGTCCGACCGGCACACCGGTCGCGATCACGCTGATGCGCGCGCCGATCGAGTCGCCGTCCTTTCGCAGCGCGTCCATATACGCTTCCAGTTGCGGCACGACGTCCGCGTTCGGCGCGAAAAACGGATTCTGATGCACGTCATCCCACGACACGAACGGCACCTCGATCTCGCCGATCGCGCTCATGTAGCCACGCGTCTCGATGCCCATGCGCTCGCGCAGCCACTTCTTCGCGACCGCACCCGCCGCGACGGTCGGCGCGGTCAGCCGCGCGGACGACCGGCCGCCGCCGCGATAGTCGCGGATGCCGAATTTCTGCCAGTACGTGTAGTCGGCGTGGCCGGGACGGAACGTCTCGACGATATTGCCGTAATCCTTGCTGCGCTGATCCGTGTTGCGGATCAGAAGCGCGATCGGCGTGCCCGTCGTCCTGCCTTCGAACACGCCCGACAGGATCTCGACCTGGTCGGCCTCCTGGCGCTGCGTGACGTGCCGCGACGTGCCGGGGCGGCGGCGATCGAGCTCGACCTGGATGTCGGCTTCGGTGAGCGCCATGCCGGGCGGGCAACCGTCGATCACGCAGCCGATCGCGGGCCCATGCGACTCGCCGAAGTTCGTGACGGTGAAAAGCGTGCCTAACGTGTTGCCGGACATGTGCGTCGCCCTGGAAAGTTGAATCGGGGAAACCGATATTATGCCAGCGGCCGCCCGAGCGAGCCGCGCGTGCCGGAGGCCGCGCCGCCGCGCCCCTGCTTGCGCGCCCTTATTTGCGCACGCCCCGCAGCGCGCTCACCACCCGCTGCAGGTGCTCGGGGGTCGCGTCGGCGGGATCGAGCGGCTCGCCGACCGTGAGCGTCAGCCGGCTCATCACGCCGCGCCGGATCGGGCGCGGCACGCGCCCGCCCTCGTCGCGTGAAAACACGCTGCCCCACAGCCCGCCGAGCGCCATCGGCACGACGGGCGCCGCACGCCGCAACAGAATTTCCGAGACGCCGCGCCTGAACTGATTGATCTCGCCTGTGCGCGTAAGCTTGCCCTCCGGGAAAATGCAGATCAGTTCGCCGGCTTCGAGCGCGCGGCCGCAGGCGTCGTAGGCGCGTTCGAGCAGCGCGGCGTCTTCGTGCGCGGGCGCGATCGGAATGGCCTTCACATGGCGAAACAGCCAGCCGATGAAACGCGCATGAAAGATCTCGTGATCCATCACGAAGCGGATCGGGCGCGGGCTTTCGCCCATGATGACGATCGCGTCGACGAAACTCACATGGTTGCACACGAGCACCGCGCCGCCGCGCCGCGGAATGCGCTCGGCGTTGACGAGCCGGATGCGGTAGAACGTGTGCACGAGGAGCCACGCCAGAAACCGCAGCAGGAACTCGGGCACGAGCGAGTAGATGTAGGCGGCCACGACGACGTTCAGCAGCGCGGTGACAAGGAAGATCCCCGGAATGCCGACGCCGAGCGACGTCAGCCCGAGCGCCATCAGCGACGACACGATCATGAAGAACGAGTTGAGGATATTGTTCGCGGCGATGATGCGCGCACGGTGCGTCGGCTGGCTGCGGCTCTGGATCAGCGCGTAGAGCGGCACGCTGTAGAACCCGCCGAACATCGCGAGCAGGAACAGGTCCGCGAGAATGCGCCAGTGCGAGGCGACCGCCAGGAACTCGCCGACATCGAGCAGATGCCCGGCGGGCGGGATGCGATGGCTCGCGAAGAAGAGGTCGATCGCGAACACGCTGATACCGATCGAGCCGAGCGGCACGAGCCCGATCTCGACGCGCCGCTTCGACAGCTTCTCGCACAGGAGCGACCCGGTGCCGATGCCGATCGAAAACGTCGCGAGCAGGATGGTGACCACGTCCGGGTTCGCCGACAGCACGTCCTTCGCGAAATTGAAGAACGATGTGAGAAAGGTCGCGCCGACGAACCACAGCCACGAAATGCCCAGCAGGCTCAGGAACACGGTGCGGTCTTCCCTCGCGAGGGCGAGATTGCGCCAGGTTTCGCTAAACGGATTCCAGTTGATGCGCAGGTCCGGCTGCGGCGCTTCCGACTTCGGCACGAAGCCCGACACCGCCCGCCCGATCAGCGCGAACGCGAGGCACGCCGCCGCGAGCAGCGTCGCGCCGTGCGCGGCGAGCCCCGCCGCCGCCCCGCCGACGATCGTCCCGACCAGGATCGCGACGAACGTGCCCATCTCGACGAGCCCGTTGCCGCCCACCAGTTCCGACGACTTCAGGTGCTGCGGAAGATACGCGTACTTGACGGGCCCGAACACCGTCGAATGCACGCCCATCAGGAAGGTGCAGACATAGAGCAGCGGCGCGCTGTGCAGCATGAACCCCGCGCCGCCGACGAGCATCACCGCGATCTCGAATGTCTTGACGAGGCGCGTGAGCGTCGCCTTGTCGTATTTGTCCGCAATCTGGCCGGAAGTCGCGGAAAAGAGCACGAACGGCAGGATGAAGATCGCGGAAATGAGGAAGGCGGCGGTGTTCGGATCGACGCCGGAAAAGCGCGCGGCCTGGAACGTCACGAGCGACGAGAAGCCGACCTTGAACACGTTGTCGTTCATCGCGCCGAGAAACTGCGTCCAGAAGAACGGTGCGAAGCGGCGTTCGCGCAGCAGGCGAAACTGGCTGTCGCCGTCGTCGCCCGCGCGGCGGGACGCCTCGCGCGAAGCGGGAAGCGGGTGCTCACTCATGGATTGTTGAATGTGTTGGCTGAGGGGGTCGAAGCTGGCGCCGCCAGTGTGCGGCAAACCCGGAAAAACCGCTGGTACGGCGACGCGGCGAGCGCGCACCGCGCCGGACGAAAAAAAGGCGCGCCGAGCGCAGCGCGCCTTCTATTGCCGATGTCCTGCTGTGCCGGGTGATGCGTACGTCTCGACGAGGATGAGGATCAACGCACTGAAAGCACTGAAAGATCAGCGCGCTTCTTCCTGCTGCTCCGGCCAGTCGCGGATATAGGCCTTCAGCATGCGGTTTTCGAAGCTCTGCTCCTCGACCACGGCGCGCGCCACGTCGTAGAACGAGATCACGCCCATCAGCGCGCGGTTTTCCATCACCGGCAGATAGCGCACGTGATGCTCGAGCATCATGCGGCGCACCTCGTTCACGTCCGTTTCCGGCGTGCAGGTGAGCGGATGGTCGTCCATGACCTTGCGGATGGCCGTGGTGCCGACGCTGCCGCCGTTGTCGCGCAAGGTCAGGATGATCTCGCGGAACGTGAGCATGCCGACGAGGTCGCCGTACTCCATGACGACGAGCGAGCCGATGTCGTGCAATGCCATCGTATTGATTGCATCGTGCAGCGGCGTATCGGGTGTTACGGTAAAGAGCGCGTTGCCCTTCACCTTGAGAATGTCGCTGACTCGCATGATTGTCTCCTCGCGAAAAGCCGAATCTTGGGTCGATCCTAGCGGAAAGACCGTTAAAAGGAAAGCGCGGCGGGGCCTTCTCCGATTGCCCGCGCGGCCCGTCAGACAAGCTTTTCGCGCTTTCGCCCGGGTTCGCGCCCTAGGTCTGCGCCCTAGGTCCGCGCGACCCGCCCCGATGTTACGATAATTGACCTTCGACCCTTGCCGGCCGCCCCGCGCGGCCCGCCGCCCACGATGCCCGCCAACCGTTTCGACACCCTCGTGCTGCACGCGGGCGCCGCCCCCGACCCGGCCACGGGCGCCCGGGCGACGCCGATCTACCAGACGACGTCGTTCTCCTTTCGCGACACCGACCACGCCGCCGCCCTCTTCAACATGGAGCGCTCGGGGCACGTCTACTCGCGCATCTCGAACCCGACCGTCGCAGTGTTCGAGGAACGGGTCGCCGCGCTCGAGGGCGGCGTCGGCGCGATCGGCACGGCAAGCGGCCAGGCAGCGCTGCACCTCGCGATCGCGACGCTGATGGGCGCGGGCTCTCACATCGTGGCATCGAGCGCGCTCTACGGCGGCTCCCACAATCTGCTGCATTACACGCTGCGGCGCTTCGGCATCGAAACGACGTTCGTCGCGCCGCACGATCTCGACGCCTGGCGCGCCGCCGCGCGGCCGAATACGCGGCTGTTCTTCGGCGAGACGCTCGGCAATCCGGGGCTCGACGTGCTCGATATCGCGGGCGTCGCCGAGATCGCGCATGCGAACCAGGTGCCGCTCCTCGTCGATTCGACGTTCACGACGCCCTATCTGCTGCGGCCGTTCGAGCACGGCGCCGACCTCGTCTATCACTCCGCGACCAAGTTCCTGGGCGGCCACGGCACGACGATCGGCGGCGTGCTGGTCGACGGCGGCACGTTCGACTTCACCGCCACCGATCGCTTTCCCGAATTCACCGAACCCTACGACGGCTTTCACGGCATGGTGTTCGCCGAAGAGAGCACGGTCGCGCCGTTCCTGCTGCGCGCGCGCCGCGAGGGCCTGCGCGACTTCGGCGCGTGCCTGCATCCGCAGGCGGCGTGGCAACTGCTGCAGGGCATCGAGACGCTGCCGCTGCGCATGGACCGCCATGTCGCCAATACGCGCAAGGTGGTCGAGTTCCTGCTCGCGCATTCGGCGGTCGAGGCGGTGGCGTACCCCGAGCTGCCGACGCACCGCGATCACGCGCTCGCCGGGCGCCTCCTGCCGCGCGGCGCGGGCGCCGTGTTCAGCTTCGACCTGCGCGGCGACGTCGCCGCCGCACGCCGCTTCATCGAGACGCTCAGCCTCTTTTCGCATCTCGCGAACGTCGGCGATGCCCGCTCGCTCGTGATCCACCCGGCGTCCACGACGCATTTCCGCATGGACGCCGCCGCCCTCGCCGCGGCGGGCATCTCGCCGGGCCGCATTCGCCTCTCGATCGGCCTCGAAGACCCGGACGACCTGATCGACGACCTGAAGCGCGGCCTCAAGGCGGCGCAAAAGGGCGATTCCGCCGCGCCCTCGCCCTGGAGCCGCGCATGATCCTCGACGTCCACGGCAAGGCGGCCTACGCCTACACCGGCGGCAAGGCATTCGACGCCAGCCGTCCGGCGGCGGTATTCATCCACGGCGCCGAGCACGACCACAGCGTGTGGGCGCTGCAGACGCGCTACTTCGCGCATCACGGATTCGGCGTGCTCGCGCTCGATCTGCCCGGCCACGGCCGCAGCGACGGTCCCGCGCTGCGCGACGTCGCGTCGCTCGCCGACTGGGTGATCGCCGCGCTAGACGCCGCCGGGGCCCGTGAGGCGCTCGTGATCGGCCACAGCATGGGCTCGCTCATCGCGATGGATGCCGCCGCCCGCCATCCGGCGCGCGTCTCGAAACTCGCGCTCGTCGCCACCGCCGTGCCGATGGCCGTCTCCGACGCGCTGCTCGACGCCGCCCGCGAGCACGAGCCGCAGGCCATCGACATGGTCAACCAGTGGTCGCATTCGACGATTGCCGCCAAGCCCTCCAGCCCCGCGCCCGGCTTCTGGCTGCACGGCATGAACCAGCGCCTGATGGAGCGCGTCTCGGCGCGCGGCGAGGGCCAGCTCTTCCATACCGATTTCACCGCGTGCAACGCCTACGCCGACGGCCTCGAACGCGCGGCGGCCGTGCGCTGTCCGGTGCTCGTGCTCTGCGGCCGGCGCGACCTCATGACGCCGCCAAAAGCCGCGCGCGCCGTCGCGATCGCGATGTCGAAAGCCGGGGTTCAGGTCGATACCGTCTCGCTCGACGCCGGCCACGCGCTGATGGCCGAGCAGCCCGACGCGACGCTCGACGCGCTGTTCGGCTTCGCCACACGCCAGGAACACGCTCGAGAATAAGCGGCCGGAAAGCGCTTCGCCATCGGCCGAACGGCCAGGTTGCGCCGCGCCGCCCTTCGGTCGCACAATGGATCGTGCCTGCTTGCCGGGCATCGATCGAAAGGGAGGCAGCCATGGCTCATACGGCACACAGCGACCACTTCACGAATTTCGCCGAGTTCTATCCCTACTATCTGGAAGAGCATCGCAATCTCGTGTCGCGCAGACTGCACTTCATCGGCTCGCTCGGCGTGATCGGCTGCCTCGCCATGGCGCTCGCCACGGGCGACTGGCTCTGGCTGCCCGCGGCCGTCGTGTGCGGCTACGGGTTCGCGTGGATCGGGCACTTCTTCTTCGAAAAGAACCGCCCCGCCACGTTCCGTCATCCGGTCTACAGCCTGATGGGCGACTGGGTGATGTTCAAGGACATCTGCGTCGGGAAGATTTCGCTTTAGGGCGCGGCCCGGGCGGTGCGTCCCGCGTGCGTTTTGCCGACCTTTTGCGTGCCTTTTACGTACCTTTTGCGTACCTTTCGCTTGCCGCGCGGCCGCTCATGACTTCACGCGCCGAGTCCGGCCGATGAGGCGTCGGGCATGCGCGACGGGTCCCGAAGACGCGCGTTCGTGAGCGCAGAGGTGCGCGCCGCGATCAGCGACCCGAGCGTGATGTCGAGCTTCTCGTTCTCGAGCGCGCTCATCAGCGCGGCCCGGTCGACCTGCGTGGCGTCGAGCCGCAACTGATAATCGAGCTCCTCGCGGTCGATCACGAAGAGGTCGAACAGCATCGTCACGGTAATCTGGCTCGGGTTCGCGATCAGCACGTAGCGCGGCGCGTGCGCGTCTTCCAGCCGCCCCACCCAGCCCTCTGCCTCCACGCGCGCGAGAAGCCGCGTCGACGTGTCCATATCGCAGCGCAGCATTTTTGCGAGCTGCAGCGCCGTGTAGCCGGGCTTTCCCTCTTCGCGCGTTTCGACGAGCCTCGCCAGCAGTTCCAGCGTGTCGAGCAGATCGCTGCCGGGAAAATCGCGCCGATGAAACTGGCCGATGCGGATCGCAGGCAGCGCCGACGTCACCATCGCGCCGATCAGCGCGATCATCCAGCACAGATACACCCACAGCAGGAACACCGGCAGCGCCGCAAACGCGCCGTAGACGGCCGTGTAGGTCGGAATCCGCCGCACGTAGGAGCCGAAGCCGCGCTTGCCCAGTTCGAACGCGACCGCCGCGATCAGGCCGCCGATCGCGGCGTCGCGCCATTCCACCTTGCAGTTCGGCATGTACACATAGAGCATCGTGAACGCAAGCACGGTGAGCGGCAGCGAAACGCCCGTGAGCGCCCATTCGACGATCGGCGGCAGCAGGTTGTGGGAGCCCGCGAACGCGATCGACTGCGCGAACAGGTACGACGAGATAGACAGGCTCACGCCGAAGAAAATCGGCCCGAGCGTGATGATCGCCCAGTACACGAGCACGCGCTGCGCGAACGGCCGCGCCTTGCGCACCCGCCAGATCACGTTGAACGCGGACTCCACGGTCATCATCGTCATCACGGCGGTCACGAACAGGATGATCATGCCCGCCGTGGTCAGCCCCTTCGCCTTCGACGCGAACTGGTTCAGGTACTTGAAGATCTGGCTGTTGATCTGCGAGGGCATCAGATGCACGGCCAGAAAGTCCTGCAGCGACGACTGGAACGAACTGAAGATCGGGAACGCGGTGAAGAGCGCGAACGCGACGGTCGCGAGCGGGACGAGCGAGAGCACGCTCGTGAACGTGAGGCTGCCGGCGACCTGGGCGACGCGATCCTCGCCGAGGCGCCTCGCGACGAAGCTCGCGAGGCGCCTGACGGTGGCGAGATCGATGGAAGGCTTCCGCAAAAACGATTCTCCTCAAACGTGGCTTCTCGCGGCGAGCATGATCGCCGAAATCCCCCGAACGCCACGAACGTGAACCCTATCCCTATAATACCCGTTCACTAAAAAGGCTTATGAACGACATTCTTGTGCTCTATTACAGCCGGCACGGCGCAACGCGCGAACTCGCCCTGGCGATCGCGCAGGGCATCGACAGCGTGCCCGGCATGCAGGCGCGCGTGCGCACGGTCCCGCCCGTGTCGGCCGTCTGCGAGGCGACCCAGCCCGACATTCCCGCCGACGGCCCGCCCTACGCCGAAGTGCGCGATCTCGAGGAATGCGCGGGACTCGCGCTCGGCTCGCCCACACGCTTCGGCAACATGGCGGCGCCGCTCAAATATTTCCTCGACGGCACGACACCCCAGTGGCTCTCCGGCGCGCTCGCGGGCAAGCCGGCGTGCGTGTTCACGTCGACGGGGAGCCTGCACGGCGGGCAGGAGACCACCCTGCTCTCGATGATGCTGCCGCTTTTGCATCACGGCATGATGATCCTCGGCATCCCGTACACCGAGACAAAGCTCACCACGACCCAGACCGGCGGCACGCCCTACGGCGCCTCGCACTACGCGCGCGCGAGCAACGAGGACGGCAACGGCCACGGCATCTCCGCCGACGAAAAGGCGCTCGCGGTGGTGCTCGGCGCGCGCCTTGCACGCGCCGCTTCGCAACTCGTGCGCGGCGCATGAACCCCATGGGCCAGCCCATAGTCCGCCCCCCCGCCACGGTCCGAACCGGCTTTGCCACCGGCGCGCTGCTGAGCCTCGTCGCGCTGATCGCACTGTCGCTCGCGTGGGAACTCTGGCTCGCGCCGCTGCGCCCGGGCGGCTCCGCGCTCGCGATCAAGGCACTTCCGCTCGCCTTCGCCCTGCCCGGCGTGTGGCGGCGCAGCGTCTACACGCTGCAATGGACGTCGATGCTGGTGCTGCTCTATCTGGCCGAAGGCGTCGTGCGCGGCATGACCGACGGCGGCCTGTCCGCGCGTCTCGGCTGGGCCGAAGCGCTGCTCTCGCTTGCCTGCTTCACCTGCGCCCTCTGCTACGTCGCGCCGTTCAAGCGCGCCGCGCGCGCCGCGAAACGCCTGCGCCAGGACGCTTTGTAACACGGATGCCCGCGTGCGTTGCGGGCCTATGCCATTCGGCCAGGCATCGCGCCGGCGCGGGCTGCGCGATACTGTGAACTATGCTTTTCGATTTCGAACGCCATGACCGCTGCTGACCGACCATCCGATACCCGCGCCTTCGTCGCCGCCTGCGGGCAGGCGCTCGGCGCAGCACACGTGCTGACCGACGCGCACGACACCGCACCGTTTCTCGCCGACTGGCGCCGCCGCTACCTCGGCCGCGCGTGCGCCGTGCTGCTGCCCGCCGACACGCGCGAGGTCGCGGCCGTCGTGCGCCTCGCGCGCGAGTACCGGGTGGCGCTCGTGCCGCAGGGCGGCAACACCGGACTTGCGGGCGGCGCGACACCCGACGCAAGCGGCGCGCAGGCCGTCATCAGCCTGAAGCGCCTGAACCGCATTCGCGACGTCGATGCGCACAACAACACCATCACCGTCGAGGCGGGCGTCGTGCTCGCCGAGATCCAGGCGCGCGCGCAGGCCGAAGCGCGCCTTTTCGCGCTGAGTCTCGCTGCCGAAGGCAGCTGCACGATCGGCGGCAATCTGTCGACCAACGCGGGCGGCACCGGCGTGCTGCGCTACGGCAACACGCGCGAGCTGTGCCTCGGGCTCGAAGTCGTGACGCCGCAAGGCGAGATCTGGGACGGCCTGCGCGCCCTGCGCAAGGACAACACCGGCTACGACCTGCGCGACCTCTTCATCGGCGCGGAGGGCACGCTCGGCATCATCACGGCCGCGGTCATGAAACTGCATCCGGCGCCCGTCGCGAAGGTAACGGCGCTGGCGGGCCTCGCGTCGCCGCACGCCGCGCTCGATTTCCTCTCGATGGCGCAGCGCCACGCCGGCGCGCTCCTCACCGGTTTCGAGTTGATGTCCGATTTCTCGCTGCGGCTCGTCGGCCGGCATTTTCCGCAGATGCGCTATCCGTTCGCCCACACGCACGCGCAAACCGTCCTGCTCGAACTCTCCGACAGCGAAAGCGAGGAGCACGCCCGCGCCCTCTTCGAGCGGCTGATGGAAGAGGCGCTCGAAGAGGGCATCGTCGCGGATGCGGTAGTCGCGGAGAACCTGTCGCAGTCGCGGGCGTTCTGGGACCTGCGCGAACACATTCCGCTCGCGCAGGCCGAAGAAGGGCTCAACATCAAGCAGGACATTTCGGTGCCGATTTCGAGCATCGGCCGCTTCATCGAGGAAACCGACGCGCTGATCGCAAGGGCCGCGCCCGGCGCGCGCATGGTGACGTTCGGCCATCTCGGCGACGGCAATCTGCACTACAACGTGCAGTCGCCCGAGGGCGTCGATCCGAAGCGCTTCCTCGACGAATACCAGGCGCGCATCAACACGCTCGTCTACGAGCAGGTGCATGCGCATCGCGGCAGCATCAGCGCGGAACACGGCCTCGGGCAACTGAAGGTGAACGAGGCGATGCACTACAAGTCGCCCGTCGAGGTGCGCCTCATGCAGACCATCAAGGCCGCGCTCGATCCCGACAATCTCATGAATCCCGGCAAGGTCGTCCCAGAGGCGCGCCCTTCCGGCCTGCGCCCCGGCACCGCGCCCGACCATACCGAGGAGAGCGCACCGTGAAAATTCGCGTTCTGTCCGACCTGCATCTCGAAGCCGACGAGCCCCTCGCGATTCCCTACGCGCAGGCCGATCTTGTCGTGCTCGCAGGCGATATCCACAACCACGCGGAAGGCGTGCGCTGGGCGGCGGAGAACTTCGATTCCGACGTGCCCATCGTCTACGTGCCGGGCAATCACGAGTACTACGACGGCGAGTTCGGCGCGCTCGAAGCCGCGATGCAGGACGCGGCGCGCAGCGTCGACAACGTGCATTACCTGAACAACGCGACGCTCGTCGACCGGTACGGCAAATGGCGCGTGCTCGGCACGACGCTCTGGACCGACTTCGCGCTCTTCGGCGTGTCCGGCGACGCGCTCACCCGCGCGCAGGAAGCGTGCGCGCGGGTGATGCTGGACTATCGCGGCGTCATCCAGATTTCCTGGCCCGAGCCCGACGGCGAGCCGCGCTCGTTCGCCACCAGCGACTCGCTGGCGCTTCACGAACACGCGCGGGCGTGGCTCGAAAGCGAACTGGCGAAGCCGTTCGGCGGCAAGACCATCGTCGTCACGCATCACGCGCCGTTCAAGGAAAGCCTCGCGGAAAAGTACGCGCAGGACGTGGTGTCGGCGGGGTTCGTGAACGACCTGCCCTCGCTCGCGCGCGAGCCGGTGTCGCTGTGGATTCATGGCCACACGCACACGGCTTTTGATTACACGGTGGGGAACACGCGCGTCGTCTGCAATCCGCGCGGCTATATCGACCGGCGCACGCGCCAGCTCGAAAACCCGCACTTCGCGTGGGATAAGATCGTCGAGGTCTGAAAGTCGGAAATCCGTTGGACTTTGCGGAGGAACGCCATGTGTGGCCGAATCAGCCAGTACCGGTTACCGATGCACTATGCGCAGCGCCTGCATCTGAAAAATCCGTTCGTGCTCGTCGATGCCGCCGACCGCCGCCCGGGCTACAACCTTTCGCCCGGCACGCATCCGCTCGCGATCTACCCTGACGAGACGATTCGCGCCGTCCACTGGGGCTACTGCCCGCCGTGGGCAATCCAGAAGAAGCTTCCGCAGACGATCAACGCCCGCGTCGAGACAGCGGCGACCAGCGCATATTTCAAGGCATTGTGGAGAAAGGCGCGCATCCTCGTGCCCGCCGACGGCTGGTTCGAATGGCGCGTCGAAGCGGGCCCGGCCGGGGCGAAGCCGTTCAAGCAGCCCTACTTCATCCGGCGCACGGACGGCGAACCGATGTTTCTCGCCGCGCTCACCAGCATCCAGACCGAGGACGATGCGCTCGTGCCGGGCGCGGGCCTCGTCATCGTGACAGCCGCCGCCGACGAGGGGCTCGTCGACGTGCACGACCGGCGCCCACTCGTATTGCCGCCCGCGGCGGCGCGCCGCTGGCTCGATCCGGCGCTCGGCGCGGAAGAACTCGCGGCGCTCGGCAGCAAGGAAGTCGTGGCGGCGTCGCAGTTTTCGTGGCATCGCGTGTCGAGCGACGTCAACCGCGTCATCAACGACGATCCGCGTCTCATCGAGCCGCTGGAACCGGAGCAAGCCGCGCAACCCGGGCAGGCGTCGCTCGAATTCCCGCTCGACGTTCCGCTCCAGTCGCCGCGATCATGAAAAAGGGACTGACGAATCAGTCCCTTGTGGTAAATCAGCGATCCTGCGGGTCGCGCGGGCGATTGGCGCGCTCGATCCGGATCGGCACGAGCCGGCGTCTCGCCGACTGGTCGCGCTTCGCGCGAAGCAGTTCACGGGTGGCAGGCACGGCGATCAGCGCGAGCAGCGTGGCGAGGGCGAGTGTCAGCGGCGTATTCATCAGGCTTCCCCGGTCGTGAACGAGTGGACATGGCTCGAAAGTATCAAGATGCGGTCGAAAATAAAAGTAAGCAAGTGTTGCACCGCACATATTGATTGTTACGAGACATCCCGCGGCGCTTGTTCGCGCTCATGTGCCCGCTGAATCGAGCACGAACTCTTTCAGCGATTCGACGTCGCGGGCGAGCGTGGCGGGCAGTTCGTCGCGCATGAAATCCACCCACGTGCGGATCTTGGCGTCGAGATACTGCCGCGACGGATAGAGCGCGTACACGCTCAGTTCCTGCATCGTGTATTGCGGCAGCACGCGCACGAGCTTGCCGGCGCGCAAGCCCGGCAGCGCCGACGGAGTGGGCAGCACGCCGATTCCCATACCTTCCTGGATCGCCACCGCCAGCGCGTCGGCGACGTTCACCGTGAAGGTCGTCGGCCCGAGCCCGACGGTTTCCTGGCCGTTCGGGCCGTCGAAGGTCCATTTGTCAGGAGGAAATACGGGCGTGATCAGTTGCAGGCACGCATGGCTCGCCAGATCGGAGAGCACGTGCGGCGTGCCGTGCCGGGCGATGTACGCCGGCGAAGCGCACACGATGCTGAACACACTGCCAAGCCGCTGCGACACGAGCCCCGAGTCCGGCAATTCCGACGCGAGTACGAGCGACACGTCATAGCCCTCGTCGAGCAGGTCCGGCATGCGCTGCGCGAGCGTCAGATCGACCTGCACCGACGGATGGCGCGCCTGATAGCGCGAGATCATCGGCACCGCGTAGTGCTGGCCGAAGCTCGTCATCGAATGCACCTTGAGCTTGCCCGACGGCCGCGCGTGGGCGTCGCCGGCTTCCGCCTCGGCCTGGTCGACGTACGCCAGGATCTGCTCGCAACGCTGCAGATAGCGCTCGCCCGCCTCCGTGAGCGCGATGCGCCGCGTCGTGCGGTTCAGGAGCCGCGTGCGCAGGTGCGCCTCCAGGTCGGAAACGGCGCGCGATGCGTAGGCGGTGGTTGTATTGAGGTGCTGAGCCGCCGCAGTAAAGCTTCCGGCCTCGACCACGCGCGAGAACACCCGCATGTTTTGAAGCGTATCCATACGCCTTTACTCGTTCATCAATATCGTGACTGCATTGTTGCACGAGCAGCAATAAAGATTGTCACATATCCCGTAAAAATGCTTTGCATCGTTACGGGTTATTCGATAATCACCGGGAAAATATAATTGCTACCCATAGTCTAATTCATTTTTGGGAGCGAATCGTGCGAGCCCGGTTGTCGAAAAGCGCTGCTGCGGCCGCGGTTCTTACAGTTATCTTAACAATAGCCGGTTGCGCCAGCACGGGAAACGTCGCCCCCGAAAATACGCTCAAGGATGCTTCCACGCTCGACGCCGGCGCGGCCATCCGCGCGGCGAACGCGGAGGCCGGCTGGCCGTCCGCCCAGTGGTGGCGCACCTACGGCGATTCCCAGCTCGACCAGTGGATCGAGCGCGCGCAGGCCGGCAGCCCCACGCTCGCGATGGCGGCGGCGCGCGTGCGCGAGGCTCGGGCGATCGCGGGCATCGCGCGCTCGGCGCTTGCGCCGCACGTCGACGGCTCGCTGGAAGTCACGCGCCACGGCTGGCCGAGAAACGATTACTACGGCCCCGGCAGCTTCAACGACACGACGACGTGGGACAACACGGCGGCGCTCACCCTCTCCTACAACCTCGATCTCTGGGGCCGCGACGAAAACGCGACCGAACGCGCGCTCGACGCCGCGCACGCCCGCGCCGCCGACGCGCGCGCCGCGCAGCTCGAACTCGAGGCGAACGTGGTGCGCGCCTATATCGGGCTCTCGCAGAGTTTTGCGCTGCTCGACATCGCCCGCGCGACGCTCGAACAGCAGCAGCAGATCGTGGATCTGGCCCGCCGGCGCCTCGCGGGCGGGATCGGCACGCAGTTGGACCTGAGCCAGGCCGAAACGCCGCTGCCGGAATACGAGCGCCAGGTCGACATCTACAACGAGGAAATCGCGCTTGCCCGCAACCAGCTTGCCGCCCTCGCCGGCGAGGGCCCGGGCGCGGGCGCGTCGCTCACGCGCCCGGTGCTGTCGCTCGCGCAGCAGCGCGGGCTGCCATCGGCCCTGCCCGCGGAACTCGTCGGGCATCGGCCCGACATCGTCGCAGCGCGCTGGATCGTCGCCTCGCAGGCACGCGGCATCGATGTCGCGAAGGCGGAGTTCTATCCGAACATCAACCTGCTCGCGTCGGTGAGCCAGATGGCCGCCGGCGGCGCGCTGCTGACGTTCCTCGGCAGCCAGGGAACCGGCTTCAGCGCGGGCCCCGCGATCACGCTGCCGATCTTCGAAGGCGGCCGCCTGCGCGCGCAGCTGGGCGCGGCGTCGGCGCAATACGACCAGGCGGTCGAGCATTACAACGCCACGCTCGTCGGGGCGCTGAAGGATATCGCCGATCAGGTCGTGCGCGTGCGCTCGCTCGACTCGCAGCTCGATGCGTCGGGCCGCTCGGTCGCCGCCGCGAGCAAGAACTACCGGCTCGCGAACGAAGGCTACCGGCGCGGACTGACCGACTATCTCAACGTGCTCGCCGCGCAGACGCAACTGCTGCGCGCACAGGACGGAGAAGCGCGCGTGCGGGCGCAACGGCTCGCGGCGTATGCGTCGCTGTCGGCGGCGCTCGGCGGCGGGCTCGACGATCCGGCGAATGGCCCGGAGCAGACCGCGCTCGCGCCATCGAAGCATATCGGACCCTTGCGTGCGCTGAGTGCGCTGAGCGGGTCCAGCGGATCAAAGGACGCGAAGTGAGGCGCGCCGTGCCCCCCTCCTCCGTGCCCGGCAACGCGCCGCGCGAGTCGCTTCGCAGCGTACTCGCGAACTGGGCGCAGACCGAAGGTCTCGCGTGGGTCTACATCTTCAAGGCAGCGCTCGCCGCGATGCTCACGCTCTGGATCGCGATGCGCCTCGACATGCCGCAGCCGCGCACCGCGATGACGACGGTGTTCGTCGTGATGCAGCCGCAAAGCGGCATGGTGCTCGCGAAGAGCTTCTACCGCTTTTGCGGGACGATGGTCGGGCTCGCCGTGATGCTGGTGTTCATCAGCCTCTTCTCGCAGCAGCCGGTGCTCTTTCTTACCGCGACGGCGCTGTGGGTCGGCATCTGCACGGCGGGCGCCGCGCGCAACCGCAATTTCCGCTCGTACGGCTTCGTGCTCGCCGGCTACACCGCCGCGCTGATCGGCATTCCGGCCGCGCAGCATCCGGACGGCGCGTTCCTCTCGGCGCTCACGCGCGTCGCCGAGGTGACGATCGGCATTCTCTGCGCGGGCACCGTGAGCGCCCTCGTGTTCCCGCAGCACGCGGGCGAGCAGATCAAGGCGACGGTGCGCACGCGCTTTTCCGGCTTCGTCGATTACGTCTGCCGCGCGCTCTCGGGCAGGATGGACCGCTCGCAGATCGAGACGACCAACGCCGCGTTCGTCACGGATATCGTCGGCTTCGAGGCCGTGCGCAGCGTGGCCGTGTTCGAGAATCCCGAGACGCGCATGAAAAGTGGCCGTCTCGCGCGGCTCAACAGCGAATTCATGAGCGCCTCGACGCGCTTTCACGCGCTGCATCAGCTGATGAACCGGCTGCGCGAGACCGGTTCGGCCGTCACGATCGCCGCGCTCGAACCGTATTTCCGCGAAGTCGCGCCGCTGCTCGGCAAGTCGGGCGAACCCGTGATGAACGCCGCCGATGCCGCCCACGCCACCGCGCAGCTCGCAGCGTTCAAGGCCGCGCTGCCCCGCCGCATCCGTGTAACACGCACGGAACTCGAGGCCCGGCCCGGATTTGCGCAACTCGAATTCGACACCGCTTCCGAACTGCTCTACCGCTTCGTCGACGACCTGCTTGCCTACACGCAGACCTACGCATCGCTCGCCGTGCCGATGCACGCGCGCGAGCGCTGGTTCGCGGGCTACGTGCCGAAGACCAATCTGCTCGTGGCCGCCATTGCCGGCTTGCGCGCGGCCGTCGTGATCCTCGCGCTCGGCGCGTTCTGGATCGCGACCGCCTGGCCGAGCGGCGGCACGATGGTGCTCAACGCGGCGGCGGTGTGCGCGCTCGCGTCCGCGTCGCCGCGCCCGACGCTGATGGCTTTCCAGATGGCGTGCGGCACGGTGCTCGCCACGATTGCGGGCATGATCGTCGTGTTCGGGCTCTATCCGCGCATGGACGGCTTCCTGCTGCTCTCGGTCACGCTCGTGCCCTTCCTGCTGCTCGGCTCGTACCTCAGCACGCGGCGCGGGCTCGCAGGCGTGGGCGTCGGCTACTGCATCTTCTTCTGCTTTCTCGCGGGCCCGGACAACCTCGTCCACTACGATCCGGCCGGCTTCATCAACGATGCGATCGCGCTGATCCTCTCGATGATCGTGTCCGCGCTCGCGTTCGCCGTGCTGCTGCCGACCGACGCGCCGTGGCTGCGGCGCCTGCTGCTGCGCGACCTGCGCCGCGAGGTCGTGCTCGCATGCCGCGGCCGCCTCACGCGTCTCGCGACGCGCTTCGAGAGCCGCACGCGCGACCTGCTCTCGCAGATCAACGCGCTGCCCGCCGCGCGGCCCGAGCTGCGGCGCGACGCGCTGCAGTGGCTCTTCGCGGTACTGGAAGTGGGCCACGCCGTCATCGACCTGCGTCACGAGCTGAGCGCCGTCGGCCACGACGCGCGCCATGCGGCGGGCACGCCGTGGCGGCGCGCGATCGCCGCGACGTTCGCCGCCGTCACGCATCTCTTCGACCGGCCGGATGAGGCGCGCTTCGACACGGCGCTGTCGTCGACGAGCCGGGCGATCGCCGATGTCCGGACCTTGCTCGACACCGCGCACCCGCGCGAGGAACGGCACCGGCTGCAGCGCATCCTGAGCCATCTGCATTTCATCCGTACCGCACTGCTCGACCCGCAGTCGCCGCTCGAACCGTTCGCCGGCAACGCACGCGAAGCAGGAAAAGCGCGCGAGGCGGGCAAGGCGCGTGAAGCGCGCGAAGGAGCCCACCATGCCACGTAACATCGCGATCCTCGACGCCTATGTGCCGACCATCCTGCTGCTCTTTCTCGCGGGTGCGCTCTTCACCTGGCTCTTCGACCGCGTGCTCGCGCTGACCGGGCTCTATCGCGTCGTATGGCATCCGGCGCTTTTTCGCGCGAGCCTGCTCGTGTGCGTGTGCGGGCTGCTCGGCCTCGCCGTGTATCGATGAGCCGCGCGCATCACATCACAAGCAATCTGGACTCTGGACGAATCGCATCATGCTGATCAGAAAAATCATGGGTTTTCTCCTGACGGCGCTCATTTTCGCCGCCGCCATCCTGCTCGGCCGGGCGCTATGGGTGCACTACATGGACGAGCCGTGGACGCGCGACGGCCGCGTGCGCGCCGACGTGGTCAACGTTGCACCCGACGTGTCGGGCGCGGTCGTAACGATGCCCGTTGCCGACAACCAGTTCGTGAAGAAAGGCGACCTGCTGATGGAAATCGATCCGTCGCACTACCGGATCGCCGTGCAGCAGGCGCAGGCGAACGTCGCGGCGCGGCAGGCCGAGTTGCGCATGCGCCGTGCGGACGCCGCGCGCCGCGCGGACCTCGACAGTCTCGTGGTATCGAAGGAGCAGCGCGAGAACGCGATGCAGACCGCCTCCACCGCCGAGGCGCAATTGCAGCAGGCGCAGGCCGCGCTCGACGCGGCGCGGCTCAATCTCGAACGCACGCGGGTGGTGTCGCCGGTCGACGGCTATGTGACCAATCTGAACGTGCATCGCGGCGACTATGCGAACGCCGGCACGCCGAAGCTCGCCATCGTCGACAGCCATTCGTTCTGGGTCTATGGCTACTTCGAGGAGACGAAGCTGCCGCACGTGCGCATCGGCGACAAGGCGGAAATGCGCCTGATGAGCGGCGGCGTGCTGAAGGGTCGCGTGGAAAGCATCTCGCGCGGCATCTACGACCGCGACAATCCGCAAAGCCGCGAACTGCTGGCCGATGTGAACCCCACGTTCAACTGGGTGCGGCTCGCGCAGCGCGTGCCGGTGCGCATTCGTATCGACGAGGTGCCGGCGGGGACGGTGCTATCGGCGGGGACGACGTGTACGGTGGTGATTGCGCCGTCGGTGTGAGCGGGAGACGAAGCGAAAACGCCTAGCGCAGCGACGCGAACGTCTCCTCGGTCGTATCGACGACCATCAGTCCGGCGCGCAGGCCCGGCTTGACCTTCGGATTCGGAAACACGATGCGCTCCACGTCGTGCGTGACCTGATAGCGATACGCGCCGTCGCGGGCAAGCACGGTTCCCGCCGGGAACGGCGTGAAGTTCGGCACGTCGCTCGCGACGTCCAGTTCGAACTGCTCGGAGAGCTTGTCGATCTGGCCGACCACGGTGAAGACGCGCAGCGGCCGGGCGGCGCCGGCCGCGCCCTCGCCCGCGATCAGCCGGCGCAGCGCTTCATCCGACGCGGCGAACCGCGCAAGGTCGTTCTGCCCGAACGGACGCACCTTGCCGAGTTCGAGCGTGCAAGAAAGCGCCCCCGAGCGCTCCGCCGTGAAATGCGTGAACGTGTTGGACTTCTCGCGATGCAGGAGCACCGCTTCGAGACGCGCGTCGCGCAGCCAGTTGAACATCGCGCGCGAGAGCGGCGCGCCCGTGTACGGCAGAAGCGCGAACTGCTCGAAGACGGATGCGCGGATCGCCGTGTGCATGTCGATGTGCCACTTCGGATGTGTGACGCCGTCGAGAAAAGCGAGCGCCGCCCGTTCCAGTTCGGCCGCGCGCGGTGCCTCGCGGCTTGCCGGCAGCGACAGATGGCGGCCGTTGAAGAGCCGGTTCAGGTCGTCGTCGAGGTAGCGGTCAGCCGCGCGCATCGCGTCGATGTTGCCGAGGATCACGAGCAGCCGGCTTTCGAGCTTCGCCGCGCCGATCGCGATATCCGCGACGAGCGCCGAGAGGATTTCGATCGGCGCCGTTTCGTCGCCGTGAATGCCCGCCGACGCAATCACGCTCTGCGCCGCGTCGCCCTGCGGTTCGAGGCTCAGGATGCCGTCGCCGAGCCACGTCCAGCGCACACCCGATGCCGCCGTCCCTTCGCGCAGCGCCGGGCGCTTCGCCGCGAGCACGAAGGCGAGGAAACCGGCGAGCATGCCGTCGTGCTCAGCGCTGGAAGTCATACACGGCACCCAGGCTCAGGATCGTCGTCAGTTCGTCGAGCGCGGCACGCGACTCGTCGAGCAGCTTCGGGTCTGCGAGATCGTCCGGTGCGAGCCGGTCGCGGTAGTGCGTGTCGATCCACGCGTCGAGCCGCGCGAAGAGCCGGTCGTTCATCCACGCGGCCGGGTTCACGGCCGCGCGCTCGGCGTCGTTCAGCACCACGCGCAGACGCAGGCACGCCGGCCCGCCACCGTTCTTCATGCTCTCGCGCAGGTCGAAGACGAGGACGTCGTCGATCGGCGACGCGCGGCGCCCGAGCGAATCCAGATACGCCGCGACGCGCGCGTTCTCCCGGCACTCCTGCGGCACGACGAGCACCTGGCGGCCGTCCGTGCGCGTCAGCAACTGGCTGTTGAAGAGATACGACGAAACCGCATCCTCGACGCTCACCTCGTCTTCCGGCACCTCGATCGCGGTGAATGCGGCGCCGTGCGCGTCCAGCTTCGCGCGCAGTTCGTCGTAGACCTTCGGCTGATCGAGAAACGCCCGCTGGTGGCAAAAGAGCGTCGTGCGGTTGCCGACCGCAATCACGTCGTTGTGAAAGACGCCCGCGTCGATCACGTCGGGAAGCTGCTGCGCGAAGACCGTCGCGTCGTCGCTGAGGCCGTGCAGGCGCGCGACCGCGCGGCTCGCCTCGAGCGTCTGGCGCGCCGGAAAGCGCTGCGGCTGCGGGCCCTGGCCGTACTCGCTGCGTCCATAGACGAAGAACTCGACGCCCTTCGCGCCGTACTCGCTGCAAAAGCGCGTATGGTTCGCCGCGCCTTCGTCGCCGAGCGCGGGCGTGCCGGGCAGCGCGTGATGGATCTTGAAGCGCGCTTCGTCAGCGAAGATCGCGGACAGCGAGCGCCGCGTCTCGCCGTGCTCGATCGCCCGGTGCAGCTTGCTCGCGAGGTTCGCGGGCGTGAAGTGCACACGCTGGTCGGCCGTGTCCGCCGACGGGCTGACGGTCGCGGCGTTGGCCGTCCACATCGCCGATGCGGAGCTCGCCGCGGCAAGCAATTCGGGCGCTTCGCGCGCGGCGCGCTCGATCACGCTCGCGTCGGTGCCGGTGAAGCCGAGTTCGCGCAGCAGCTTGAGCGACGGCCGCTCGAGCGGCGGCAGCACGCCCTGATGGAAACCGAGCTCCGCAAGCTGCTTCATCTTGCGCAAGCCCTGTTTCGCCGCGGCCTTCGGGTTCGCCACCGACTTCTCGTTGTTGCGCGACGCGACATTGCCGAACGACAGCCCCGCGTAGTTGTGCGTCGGGCCGACCAGCCCGTCGAAGTTCGCTTCGAATGCTTGCATCATCAGTCCTTCGCGGGTCTTTGGAATTCGAGTCCGGGCGAAACGGTCGCCGGCATCTGCAACTGCGTGCTTTCGACCGAGGCCATCGGATACGAGCAGTAGTCAGCCGCGTAGTACGCGCTCGGCCGCTGGTTGCCCGAGCGTCCGACACCGCCGAACGGCGCCGCCGACGATGCTCCGTTGGTCGGCCGGTTCCAGTTCACGATGCCGGCGCGAATCGTGTGCTGGAACTGCACCCAGGCGGCTTCGTCGTCGGCGAGAAGGCCCGCGGACAGGCCGTAGGCCGTATCGTTCGCGCGCTCGATCGCTTCGTCGAACGTCCTGTAGCGCGTGACCTGAACCATCGGGCCGAAGTGCTCTTCGTCGGGGACGTTGCGCGCGTTCGTCACATCGAGGATCGCGGGCGAGACGAGGCCGAGATGGGCCTCGCGCTGCTTCATGGCGAGCACTGGCGCAGCGCCCGCCTCGATCAGCTGGGCCTGCGCGGCGACGAGCTTCGCCGCGGCGCGCGCCGAAATCACGGCGCCCATGAAGGGCTGCGGTTCGGCGTCGAAGGCGCCGAAGCGGATGGCCGACGTCACTTCGGTGAAGCGGGCCATGAAACGCTCGCCGAAGGCGTCGTCCGGAACGAAGAGCCGCCGCGCGCAGGTGCAGCGCTGCCCCGCCGACAGGTACGCCGACTGGATCGTGTGATGCACGGCGGCGTCGATGTCCTCCACCTTCCCGACGACGAGCGGGTTGTTGCCGCCCATTTCCAGCGCGAGCACGATCTCGGGGCGGCCGCCGAACTGCCTGTGCAGGAGCGTGCCGGTGTCCGAGCTGCCGGTGAAGAAGAGGCCGTCGATCTGCCGATGATTCGCGAGCGCGACGCCCGTGTCCTTCTCGCCCTGCACGAGGTTCAGCACGCCGGCGGGGAGCCCCGCCTGCGTCCACAGCGCGACGGTCGCGGCGGCCACGCCCGGTGCGAGTTCCGACGGCTTGAACACCACCGCGTTGCCCGCGATCAGCGCCGGCACGATGTGTCCGTTCGGAAGATGGCCCGGAAAGTTGTACGGCCCGAATACCGCGACCACGCCATGCGGGCGATGCCGCAGCACCGCGACGCCGTCGGCCATCGGCGCGCGCTTTTCTCCGGTGCGCTCGTGATAGGCCTGCACCGAGATGTCGACCTTCGCGGCCATCGATGCCACTTCCGTGCGCGCTTCCCAGAGCGGCTTGCCGGTCTCGCGGCCGATCGTGTGCGCGAGCGCTTCCTTGTTTTCGGTGAGGAGCGCGGCGAAGCGCCGCGCAATGCCCACGCGCTCGTCGAACGTCAGCGCCGACCACGACGCGAACGCGCGGCGCGCAGCCGTCACTGCGCGATCCACGTCCGCCGCGTCCGCGCTCCTGCCTTCCCACACGCGCTCGTCCGTGGCGGGATTGCGCGACGCGAACGGCGCACCCTTGCCCTCGGCCCACGCGCCGCCGATATACAACTGATTCGAGATTTCCATTGTCTGTCCTTGATCCCCTGATCCCTGAGCCCTGATCCTTCAGGCTGCCTGTCTTGCACGCGGAGGCGAAGCGAGCACGCGCACGGTGTCGCCTTCGTTCACGCGCAGCGCGGCGGCTTCTTCGGCGGTGAGCAGGAACGTGCCGTCGTGCGGCACGCCCGCTGTCGCCCCGACGCGAAAGTCGTCGAGCGACGTATTCGACACGAGGCTGCGCGCGTCGCCCTCTTCCCCGCGCTCGCCGATGCGCACCTTCGCCAGCACGCTCTCGCGCACCGTGCGCAAGTCGGCGATGTGGCATTCGAGGACCGGGCCGGCATCGAAGATATCGACGTGGTTTTCATAGCGCAGCCCTTCCGCTTCGAGCATCTTGCGCGCGGGCGCCGTGTCCTTGTGCGTGACGCCGACCACCTTCTGCGCCGCTTCCGGCAGCAGGTCGACGTACACCGGATAGCGCGGCATCAGTTCGGCGAGAAACGACTTCTTGCCGTGCGAGCTGAGATAGTCGGCCTCGTTGAAATCGATCTGGTAGAAGTGCGAGCCGACCGCGTTCCAGAACGGCGATTCGACGCGCTCGTCGAAATGCCCGCGCAGTTCCGCGCAAAGCCGCTGCGGAAATCGTTCGCGAAACTGCGCGATGAACATGAAGCGCGAACGCGACAGCAGGCCGCCGACGCCCGCCGTGCGGTAGCGCGGGCTCAGGAAGAGCGAGCACACTTCGGCGTAGCCCGTCAGGTCGTGCGAGATGTTGAGCAGCGACATCTTGGTCCACACGCCGAGATCCTTGCTCGCATGCACGACCGTCGACACACGGTAGTTGTAGAACGGCTGCTCCAGGCCGACTTCCGTCTCGATGCCGCAGACGCCCGCGATATCGCCCGTCGCCGTGTCTTCCATCGCGAAGAGATAGCCCGCCTCGTACGGCTTCGCGACGCCCGCGAGCGTGCGGCGCGCACGTTCGACGCGCGCCGTGAGCGCTTCGCGGTCCGGCTTGAAAGTGGTGAGTCCGGGGCCCGTCTCCAGAGCGAGCGCGACGAGCGCGTCGACGTCCCCGGGCTGCACGCAACGCACGACGATCATTGCAATTCTCCCGACGCAAGATGCAACGGCACACAGCGCACCGTATCCTTTTCGTTCACGCCGAGCGCCTCGCGCATCGGCGCCGTGAGGGTCGCGCCGTCGGCGCGGGTGGGCGGCAGCGTCGCGAGCGCGCAGCGAAACGAATGCGCGCCGCCCGCGGCCACGAGGTACGGCGTGCCCGCCGACGGCACGCCGTCGTGCACGGTGCGCAACTCGTTCGTCGTGACCGACGCGCTGCGCTCCACCGCGATGGTGAGCACGGGGCCGGCGTCGAAGATATCGACGAAGCGGTCCGGCTCGAAGCCTTCCTCCAGATGGATGTCGTAGGCGAGCAGTGCGCCCTTCGCGGGCTCGCCCAGCACGCGCTGCGCTTCCGCGGGCAGGAGCGGCACATAGAGCGGATAGCTCGGCATCACTTCCGCGATGAACGTGCGGCTGCGTCCGCCCGACTCCAGCTCCACCTGCTCGAAATCGCGCCCGAAGAACTTGCGCCCGACCGCTTCCCAGAACGGCGAGACGCCCGCGTCGTCGGTCACGCCGAGCATCAGCGAGAACACCTCGTCGGAAAAGCGCTTGCGGTTCGCCGCGACGTACATCATGCGGGCGCGCGAGAGCAGGTGCGCGGCGGCGTCATCGTGCGCCTCGTCGCGCAGCGCGGGGTCGATGTAGAAGCCCGTCAGACGGCTCTTGCCCGTCAGTTCATGCGACATCGTGAGCGCGTGGATCTTGCGGTTCACCTTGAGCTCGCGCGACGCGTGGATGAGCGCGTCGTTGCGAAACGCGTAGAACGGCTCCGAGTATCCCGCTGACGCCACGATGCTCGACGTGCCGTGCAGCGCGCCCGTGTCGGTGTCCTCCAGTACGAAGAGATAGAACTCCTCGCCCGGAAAATCGACTTCGGCGCGAAACGAGTCCTCGGAAAGCGCGACGCGCGTTTCCAGCGCCCGGCGGTCGCGCGGCAGCGAGTGCAGCACGGGTTGGGCCGCGCGAGCCATCCGCTCGAGCGCGTCGAGATCGGAGAGTCTTGCCGGTCGGACGAATAGCATCATCGGTTCCAGTGTCTAGGGTTGCCAGGTACGCGGGAGAATGCGGCGGCGCCGGTTTCAGCGTGAATTTCAGCGCGCCGCAACGGCTTCGCCCGCCACTTCGGCGATTGCCTTCTCGATCCGCCTGAAGCCTTCATCGAGATCGGCTATCGGCATGATGAGCGACGGCGCGAAGCGCAGCACGTTCGGCCCCGCGATCAGCATGATCACGCCGTTCGCCGCCGCCGCGTTGAGCACGTCCTTTGCGCGGTCCTTGTAGGCATCCGCGAGCTCCGCGCCGATCAGCAGGCCCTTGCCGCGAACCTCCCTGAACATCGAGAAGCGCTCGTTGATGCGCGCGAGATGCGCGCGGATCGCCTCGCTGCGCTCGGTGACGCCCGCGAGCAGCTTCGGGTCGCTGATCAGCTCGACCACCTTTTCCGCGATCGACGCGCCAAGCGGGTTGCCGCCGTAGGTCGTGCCGTGCACGCCGACCTTGAAGTGCGAGGCGATGTCGTTCGTGGTCAGCATCGCGCCGATCGGAAAGCCGTTGCCGAGCGCCTTGGCGGTCGTCAGGATGTCCGGCGTCACGCCGTACTGCATGTACGCGTAGAGCGAGCCGGTGCGGCCGACGCCCGTCTGCACCTCGTCGAAAATAAGGAGCGCGCCGTGCTGGTCGCACGCTTCGCGCAGGCCTTCGAGAAACGCCGGATCGGCCGGCAGCACGCCGCCCTCGCCCTGGATCGGCTCGACGATCACCGCGCAGGTCTTCGCGCCGATCGCCTCGCGCGCCTTCTCGAGATCGTTGTATGGCAGATGGCGGATGCCCTGCGGCTGCGGGCCGAAGCCTTCAGCGTACTTCGGCTGTCCGCCGACGCTCACCGTGAAGAACGTGCGGCCATGGAACGACTGCGTGAACGAAATGATTTCGATCTTCTCGGGGCCGAACTTTTCGATGGCGTAACGGCGCGCGAGCTTGAGCGCGGCTTCGTTCGCTTCCGCGCCGGAGTTCGCGAAGAAAGCGCGGTCGGCGAAAGTCAGGTCGGTGAGGCGCTTCGCGAGCCGCAGCACCGGCGCGTTCGTGTAGCCGTTGCCGATGTGCCAGAGCTTCTCGCCCTGTTCGTGGAGCACCTTCAGCAGTTCCGGATGCGCGTGGCCCAGCGCCGTCACCGCGATGCCGCCTGCGAAATCGATGTAATCCTTGCCCTCGGTGTCCCAGACGCGCGAGCCGCGGCCGCGATCGGGCACGAAATTCGCCGGGGCGAATACCGGGACCATCACTTCGTCGAAGGTGCCGCGCGTTACGTTGATGTCGGTCATGAGCCACTCCTTGTCTGGGTTCAGTGCTTCGTTACTACTGATATTAGGTAATGACGCGGTTTCCGTCTTGCGCGTTCGCGACATGCTTCAGGCGGTATCGCGGGATTTTTTATGCACAAGGGAGTTCGCTGGCGCTTGGGGTTTGGGGTTCTACACCGTTTGATGCACATAGGCTCCGATGAAACTTGCTTTGTCTTTGGTCTATTAGCTGGCCCCTGTCCGGGGCGAGCTAATAGACCGCGAACAAGGCAAATTTCATAGAGGCCGAAGTGCATCAAACGGTGTAAACAACAAACCCCAACCCCCAGCGCCAGCGGCCCTCCCCTCACTCGCCTGCTTCAAGCAGCGCACCACCCCGCGGCTCATCGGATGCACCGCCGCGGTGCTTCTCGATCCAGTTGCGGCGGTCCTCGCGCGGCGTCACGCCGAAGCGGTCGCGGTACGCGTTCGAGAAGTGCGCCGCTGACGAAAATCCGCACGCAAGGCTGATCTGCACGACCGACTTGCTCGTGCGCTGCAACTGCGTGCGCGCCTTCGCGAGCCGCAGGTTGAGGTAGTACTTCGAGGGCATCGAGCCGAGGTATTGCCGAAAAAGCCGCTCGAGCTGGCGCCGCGAGATGCCCACGAGGCCCGCGATCTCGTCGGTGGCGAGCGGGTCCTCGATGTTCGCTTCCATCAGTTGCAACGCGTCGTTCAGGCGCGGATGGCGCTCGCCCGGCGCCGTGACGAACGGAATGCGCTGGCGCTCCTCGCCCGCGCGCAGCACGCCGATGCCGAGCGAGTCCGCAATCCGCTCCGCAAGGTCGCGCCCGTGCTCGCGCGCAATCATCGCAAGCATGAAGTCGACGCTTGCCTGGCCGCCCGCGCACGTCGCGCGGTCGCGGTCGATTTCGAAGATCTGCTGCGTAACGATGGAACGCTCGAACTCCTCCGCGAACTGCTGGTAGGTTTCCCAGTTCACCGCGACGCGATAGGCGCTCAACTGGCCCGCCATCGCAAGCCACCACACGCCGTGGTGGATGCCGGTGACAAGCGGCGTGCGGGTCGCAACCCGCGCGAGGCTCGCGAGAAAGAGCCGGTAGTCGGCGAACTGCTGATAGCGCTCGGAGACGACGATCAGCCAGTCGCATCTGACGGCGTCGCCGAAGGCGGCGTCGGCCGGAAGCTGCGCGCCGCCCGTGAGCGGCACCGGGCGGCCGTCCCACGAGCAGATGGTCCAGTCGTAGAGCAGATGGCCGTCGATCTCGTTCGCGAGATGCAGGCTGTCGACGATCGGCCCGATACCGCTCATCGAACAGGGCGGCAAGGCGACGATCGCGACCTGCAATGGCTTCGGCGCCGCGCCCGGATTGACGCTCACCGCGTTACTTGAGGCTGCCGGAGAGGAACTGCCTGAGCCGCTCGCTCTTCGGCGCGCTCAGCACGTCGGCGGGCGCGCCCTCTTCCTCGGTGCGGCCCTGATGCAGGAACATCACGTGATTCGACACGTTGCGCGCGAAGCCCATCTCGTGCGTCACGACGATCATCGTGCGGCCTTCCTCCGCGAGCTTCTGCATCACCTTCAGCACTTCGCCGACGAGTTCCGGGTCGAGCGCGGAGGTGGGCTCGTCGAACAGCATCACGTCCGGATGCATCGCGAGCGCGCGGGCGATGGCGACGCGCTGCTGCTGCCCGCCCGACAAATGCGACGGATACTGCTTCTCCATGCGCGGCGCGAGCCCGACCTTCTCCAGATACGTGCGCGCACGCTCCTCGGCTTCCTTCTTCGAGAGGCCGAGCACGTGCATGGGCGCTTCCATCACGTTCTCGATGGCCGTCATGTGCGACCACAGGTTGAAGTGCTGGAAGACCATCGCGAGCTTGGTGCGCACGCGCTGCAACTGCTTGTGATCGGCGACGTCGAGATTGCCCGCACGGTCGGCTTTCGTGCGCACGGTCTCGCCGTCGACGACGATCTGCCCCGCGTTCGGCTTTTCCAGAAAATTGATGCAGCGCAGGAACGTGCTCTTTCCCGAGCCGCTCGCGCCGATGATGCTGATCACATCGCCGGCCTTGGCCGCAAGCGAAACGCCCTTGAGCACTTCGTTGTCGCCGTAGCGCTTGTGAATGTCCTGCGCGACGAGTTTCGTCGCGACGTCTTTGGCGGTTGGCTCCAACTCATCTCTCCCGGGGTGACATGTGGTCCTGCATTTCGACACTGCGAATTCTAGCCGTACATCAGCGGCGGCCGGCGCCGAGATAGCCCAGCCAGCGCTTTTCCGCCCGCCTGAACGCCGCGACGAGCGCGAACGAGATCGCCAGGTACATCAGCGCGGCGATCCCGAACGATTCGAACGACTGGTACGTCGCCGAATTGGCGTCGCGCGCGACCTTCAGGATATCCGGCACGGTCGCCGTGAACGCGACGGTGGTCGCGTGCAGCATCAGGATCACTTCGTTACTGTACAGCGGCAATGAGCGGCGCAGGGCGGACGGCAGGATCACGCGGCGGTACATCGTGAACCAGCCCATGCCGTAGGCGCGCGCCGCCTCGACCTCGCCGTGCGGAATCGCGCGGATCGCGCCGGCGAAGATCTCGGTCGTATAGGCGCAGGTGTTGAGAGCGAACGCGAGGATCGCGCAATTGAAGCCGCTGCGGAAAAACGCGTCCAGCAGCGAATGCGTGCGCACGAACTCAAGGCTGTACATGCCGGTATAGAGCAGCAGCAACTGCACATAGAGCGGCGTGCCGCGAAACACGTAGGTGTAGAAGCGCACCGGCGTGGAAACCCAGCGGTTTCGCGACACCCGCGCGCACGCGAGCGGCACCGCCGCGACGAAGCCGAGCGCAATCGACGCGACCAGCAGCCACAGCGTGACGACGAGGCCCGATGCGCGCATTCCGTCGGAATAGAGAAACGGTCGCCAGTATTCGGCAAGGATCTGGATCATGACGGGCCCCGGTTACAGTTCAGCGTGCCGCACGCCGATGGAATAGCGGCGTTCGAGCATCATCAGCACGATGTTCGAAGCGGTGGTGATGACGAGATACGCGAGCGCCGCGATCAGGATGAAGAAGAACATGTTGAAGGTGCTCTTGCCCGCGTCCTGCGCGGCCTTGACGATATCGGCGAGGCCGATGATCGACACGAGCGCCGTCGCCTTCACGAGCACCTGCCAGTTGTTGCCGATGCCCGGCAGCGCAAAGCGCATCATCTGCGGAAACATGATGCGGCCGAACACGCGCATGCCGCTCATGCCGTACGCGCTGCCCGCTTCGAGCTGGCCGCGCGGCACGGAGAGAAACGCGCCGCGAAACGTCTCGGTGAAATAGGCGCCGTAGATGAAGCCGAGCGTGAGCACGCCGGCGGTGAACGGATCGATGTCGAACTGCGGGAGGCCGAATGCGTCGGTGAGGTTGTTTATCGCGATCTGGATGCTGTAGAAGAGCAGCAGCATCAGGACGAGATCGGGCACCGAGCGGATCAGCGTGGTGTAGGCGGTGGCGATGCCGCGCAGGAACGCATGCCGGGACAGCTTCGCGCTCGCGCCGAAGAGGCCCAGCACGACCGATACCGCGAGGGAAAGCACCGCGAGGGCGATGGTCTGTTTGGCGCCCGCGAGAAGCAGCGGGCCATAGCCGTATAGGAACACGTGCGTCTCCGTCTGGATATGAATCGGCGTCGGCTGGATTCAAGCGGTTTCCAGCGATTGGCGCCGATAGTCGCAGGCGAAAATCAATTGCTCAAATGCGGCGGGACCGTTTTATTGCGGCGCAACACGAGGCGCGGCACGCCGCAGCCGGGCGCAATCACGCTTGCGACAAGGCTCGCGCCCGGTGGCAATCATGAAAACCCGAACACGCGCGGCGGCGTGAATTCGCAGGTTTTTGGTCGCTTTTTCGATAGAACGCGGCGCCCCTCAGCGGCCGTCCGCCTCGCCCGGGAGTTTGTCGCCGGCGGGCGCGGCCGCCCGCACGAGCTGCGCCACCCGGCCGTTCGCGAGCGCGATTTCAGGGCTGTCCTGCAACAACGGCAGGTATTGTTGCGCGAACTCGGCGCTGCGCGTCTTCGCCGTGAACATCGCGACGACCGCCGAGGCGATCTCGATACGCCCCGCCGCCGTGGCCTCCTTGTCGTCGAGGACGTCGTCGAGCGCGGCGATCAGCGTGGAAAGCGGCGACAGCCAGCGATAGGCCGTGCCGTTGATCACGATCTGCAGGAATTCTCCCGGCGACACCGGCCCGAACTCGGCCTCGTGCCGCGCGCGCAGTTCGCCGAGCACGCTGCGGTGCAGCGCGAGAAGCGGATGGCGCACGTCGTTGAGAAAGGTCGTGGCGGCTTGATCGTTCATGGCGGTGGCTCGTCGGTGAAGAGGGATGACATGACAAGTCATGACAGATGCGTCCGCGCGCGCGGATTTCAATGCCGGCTCAGGCGCCGCGCGTCCTGCCCGCGTAGCGGATGAATTCGGCGGCGGTAAGCGGCGGCGAAAAGAGCCAGCCCTGGCCGAACTGCGCGCCGCGCGCATGCAGGTAGATCGCCTGCTCCTCGCGCTCGATGCCCTCCGCGACCACCTGCACCTCGAGCGTCGCCGCCATCTCGATGATATGCGACGCCACGCTGCTCGATGCCGCGTCCTGCCCGATCGTATCGACGAACGACTTGTCGATCTTGAGCCCGTCGACGCGAAAGTTCTGCAGATGCGACAGGCTCGAATAGCCGGTGCCGAAGTCGTCGATATAGACCGGGTGGCCCGCCTCGCGAAACGCGCTGATCACTTCCTTCGCGGCCTCGGCGTCGAGAAAGCCGCGCTCGGTCGCCTCGATGCGGATCTGGTCCGGCTTCACGCCCTGCTCGGCGACGGCGGGCCTGAGATTGTCGAGAAAGCGCGGCGTGGTGAGATCGATCGCGCTCAGGTTGATCGACACGTAATACTCGCGATAGCGCGTGAGAAATTCGCCCAGTTCGAGCAGCACGGTGTCGAGCACCTGGTCGGTGATCGCCTGGATCAGCCCGCCGTGCTCGGCAAGCGGGATGAAGTCGTCGGGACGCACGATGCGGTCGTGGTGCTTCCAGCGCACGAGCGCCTCCGCGCCCACGCAGCGGCGCGTCGCGAGATCGACGATCGGCTGGTACGCGACGATGAACTCGTGGCGGCGCACAGCGTCGGTCAGCTGGCCGCGCGGCGACATCCGCTGCACGATGAGATACGCCACCCAGCACGCGAGCGCGATGCCGGTCGCGACGCCGCCGAAGAGCCATCCCCACGGCAGGCTGCGGATGCGCTCGGGCAGCGCCTGGCGCGGCGCGCTCACGACGACGGCGAGCGGCATCGATGTCGAACGGCGCACGACGTAGGGAGTGGTGCAGCGCACGCCGTCGTCGGGACGGCGGTAGAGCGCGAGCAGGCGCGAGGGATCGGCGCTCGGCGTCGTCGCGATCACGCGGCTCGCCTGCGTATTGATGATGCCGAGGCCGCTCGCGGTGCCGTCGACGTAGGCCGCCGGATCGGCTGCGACGTAGGAGCCGCTGCGCCCCAGCACGAGCGACGTCTCGCCGCCCGGCAGATGCAGCGGGCCGAACCACGCGCTCAGGCCGTCGCTGCCGCGCCAGTCGGGCGGCGGCAGGCGCTCTGCGTCGGGCGATGCCGCCTCCGGCCCGTGCGCGCCGCGCAGCGACGAGCATTGCAGGCGGCCGTCGTTCCCGTAGGCGCCGGCATCGCGCACCTGCCGGTGCATCAATGCGATGCGGCGAAGCTCCGTCAGGTACGAGGCCGTGCACGGCTCGCCCGCCACGCGCGCGATTTCCGCGAGCGCGCTCGACAGGCTTCGTGTGACGTCTTCTGCGCGCGCGAGCGCGGCATCGGCGACTCTGCTGAGCCGCTCGGTCTCGTCGAGCCGCAGGCTGCGTTGCGCAAGGATAAAGCCCGCTGCCGCCGGCGCAAGCGCCGCGGCCAGCACGACGACGACCAGAAGCGCCGCCAGTCCCCCGCGTTGTAGTTTGTTCATTGCGTGTTGTCGCCCGGCGCCGCGTCGCGTCTTCGGCACAACGCGCGCGCCGCTGAAATGCCATCCCGTACGTATCCCGTCGCGCTCGTCGCGCGCGCCAGGCGTGCCCGACAGGCATCCGATACGTACCCGATCCGTACCCTTTCGCGCGTTCCCCCAGCGTGAATCCGGCCCGTTCGCAGCTTTGTGCAAACGACCTAGTGTAGAGGGCCGCCGGGCCGTGGCTCAACGCTTTCTTTTATTGAAAGCATGGCTGTTTGGTGGTCTGCCGCACGGCCGCCGCGACGTTTTTTTGCGTGCGAATCAGAGTGCGCGGGACGGTTCGCCGGACAGTGGGCCGGACGGGTGCGGAACGGGCGCAGAACGGGCGCCGGGTGTGCGCTGGCAACGCGCCGGCGTGCGAAAATCGGCACCTCCACGATGCAAGCGCGCGTCTCACGCTTCAGGAATCGCTCCGATGACCACCCGCACCGCAAACGAGCCCGCCCGCCCCGTCGTGCGCGACGCACGCCCCGCCGACTTCGACGCCATCGCCAGAATCTATGCGCACTACGTGGAGAACGCGCTCGCGACGTTCGAGGAAATCGCGCCCGCCGTCGACGAAATGCGCGCGCGCCACGCGTCGATCACCGGCGCCGGCCTGCCCTACGTCGTCGCCGAGTTGGAGGGCGCGGTGGTCGGCTATACCTATGCGACGGCGTACCGGGCGCGCTCGGCGTATCGTCACACGATCGAGGACTCGGTCTATATCGCCGACGGCTTCAACGGACGCGGCATCGGGCTCGCGCTCCTCTCGGCGTTGATCGCGCGCTGCGAAGCGGGGCCGTGGCGCCAGATGATCGCGGTGATCGGCAACAGCGGCAACGCGGGCTCGATCGCGCTCCATGCGCGGCTCGGGTTCGAGCACGTCGGCGTGCTGCGCAACGTCGGGTTCAAGCATGGCAGGTGGGTCGATACGGTGCTGATGCAGCGGCCGCTCGGGGCGGCTTCGGCGGAGGCGGCCGCGTGAAGGCGGCTGCGGCGCCTTCCGATCCGGTTCCGCGCACGCGCTGAAGGCCGCTCCCCGCGCGATGGCGCCGCTTGCAAGAGCGCATCGCCGGGAATATGTACCGCGCGGCGTGCGCCCCTTTCCCGTTACCATTTCAGCTTCGCCGTCCATCCAGCGCGTTTTCCAGTTGCCAACCTACACGCTTGCCGCCCCCGTCACCGCCGAAATCGACATCCGCAAGAGCCGGTTCATCGCGCTCGCGATTCCCGTTGCGGACCGCGCCGCCGCGATGGCCCGGCTCGAATCGCTGCGCGCCGAGCATCCGGCGGCGACGCACGTCTGCTGGGCGCTGCTCGCGGGCGGCCAGTCGGGCATGTCGGACGACGGCGAGCCGTCCGGCACCGCCGGGCGTCCCATTCTCGAAGTGCTGCGGCATCACGAAGTCGACGGCGTGCTGGCCGCCGTCGTGCGCTACTACGGCGGCATCAAGCTCGGCGCGGGCGGGCTCGTGCGCGCCTACACCGACGCGATCGCAACCGCGATGCAGGCCGCCGAGCGCATCGAGCGCGTCGCGCGGGGCACACTGCGGGTGCAGACCGATTACGCGGACGAAGCGCGCGTGCGCCGCTGGATCGAGCAGGAAAACGGCGAACTGGTCGAGATCGCGTACGACATGGGCGTGCGGCTCGTGATCCGCGTTCCGCTCGCGTCGCGCGAGAAGGCCGCGGCCGAGTTGCGCGACCTCACCCACGGCCGCGCGACGATCGCGCTCGACGCATGACGGGCGCATGCGAGGCCACCCCATGACCGGCCGCCGCTTCACACTGCGCATCGAGCCGCTCGCGCGCACCGTCGAGGTGGCCGGAGACGCGTCGCTGCTCGAAGCCGCGTCGCAGGCGGGCATCCGTCTGCCGAGTTCGTGCCGCAACGGCACGTGCCGCGCGTGCCTGTGCCGGCTGAGTTCCGGCGAAGTGCGCTACCGGATCGAATGGCCGGGACTTGCCGCTGACGAAAAGGCGGACGGCTGGATTTTGCCGTGCGTCGCCGTCGCCGCATCGGACGTGACGATCGAGCAGCCCGCGGCGTCCGAGGAAACTGCTGCCGCCCGCCGGGTGAACTCCCGCGGCTTCTGATTCCGTTCTTTGCACATTCCTTTCAGCGGACGCGGGTAATTCAGGATTGTCGTCTCTATTCAACGACCTACGATGTGATTCCCGAGCGTCGGCACGTGATGGTCGACTCGAGCCCGTGCCGTTCGGCTCTCAAAAAGTGTACAATTGCCCTTTGCCCTAATTTCTGGCAGGGCCAGATCAACCGAGAACTCAATGACTAAAGTACTGTTGAAAGAGAACGAGCCTTTCGACGTCGCCATGCGTCGGTTTCGCCGTACCGTGGAGCGCACGGGCCTGATTCAGGAACTCAAATCGCGCATGGCTTACGAAAAGCCCACCACCGAGCGCAAGCGCAAGAAAGCTGCTGCTGTCGCTCGTCTGCGCAAGCAGATCCGCCGCGCGCAATTGCCGAAAAAGTTTTATTGATGCACGACACGCGTAATCGCTGATCCCGATCAGGCAGAGCGCGGCCGAGCGAAACAGCAGCCGGTCTGCTGACTGCGCCGCCGCATCGATACAGCGATTTGCGTGAATGCCCGCCCTGCCCGCGGCTCGACGCAGCGGCGTGCCCCGAAGCATGGCTTCATGCATTACAGCGACACGGCAAGTTCATCGCGATAGCGGTTCGTACGCCGATCGTCGCGCATCAACGAATGACGAATACAAAAAGCCTGCATGACTTCGCGTCATGCAGGCTTTTCGTGCTTTGGGTATCGGCTTTTGCGGGAATTTACTCGTTCTGATTATTCGCCCACCGTACTTTAGCTTCGCACGACATACGAACACGCGACGCAAAAACAAAAAGCCCGGCGAGCCGGGCTTTTTGTTTGAAAACTTGGTTGCGGGGGTAGGATTTGAACCTACGACCTTCGGGTTATGAGCCCGACGAGCTGCCAGACTGCTCCACCCCGCGTCTGAAGAATTAAAGTATAGCTGAAAAGCGCGATTCAGGTCAAACGAAGATTGGCGTTTTCCCTGATGCCGGCATCGACGGGGAGCCGCAGCGATCCGAAGATCGAGCGCCGATCACGTTGCCGGACGGCGAACGAACGCAAGCATGATGCCGAAGCCGATCATCAGCGTTCCGCTCACGCGGTTGAACCACTTGAAGCCCCGGGCGCCGTTCGCAACCGACCCGAGCCGCGCGCCCAGCGCCGCATAAACCGCGATGGCAACGAGTTCGAGCACCAGAAACGTGACGCCCAGCACGGTAAAGCTCGTCGCATAGGCGGAGCGGTCGACGAATTGCGGGAAGAACGCGGTAAAAACGAGAATCGCCTTCGGATTGCCCGCCGCCACCAGAAACTCCTGCTTCGCAAGCTTCGCGAGGGGCGTCGGCGCATGCGGCGCGCCGTCGCCGTTTGCGTGCGCGACGAGCGCCGGCCCCGAGCGGATCAGCTTGATGCCGATCCACACCAGATAAGCCGCGCCGCCGAACTTGATCAGCGTGAAAAGCGTCTGCGAAGCCATCAGGAGCGCGCCGAGCCCGAGTCCCGCGATCGCGATCATGATCGCGAAGGCGACGAGCCGCCCGGCCGACGCGAGCACCGACGTGCGCACGCCCTCGCGCGCGCCGTTCGACAGCGAGAGCACGTTGTTGGGCCCGAAGGCCATGTTGATGGCGAAGCACGCCGGCACGAACAGCGAAAAGGTCTGCAGCGACATCCGCGTCACCTTCGATAGCGCAAAAGAATCAAGCCGTTACGCTACCAGATTCGCGTGCGCGTGCCGAGGGCCGGCGCGCGCTCAGAAGCGATGCCGGATGCCCATCGCCACCATCAGCTGGTTGTTGCCGCTCGCCGGGTCGTTGGTGTTGATCACCGCCGGCGCGCCCGACGAGGCCCGCTGATAGATCGACTCCAGATACACGTCGGTGCGCTTCGACAGCAGATAGTCCACCTGCACGGCGCCCTGATGCCAGTGCACACCGCTGCCGTTCGTGTAGTTGTACATGCCGGCGAGCGCGATGGCCGGCGTCAGTTGATACGTCGCGTTGATTTCGTAGTTGTTCAGCGCGATCGACGAAGCCGGGTCGCCGGTATCCGCATTGGTCACGCCGGAGTTGATCGAGCGCGAAAAAGCGCCCGCCACCGTGAGTTCGCCGATCACGTAGCTCGCGCCGACGCCGAACGTGTTCTGGCGCTGAACGTTCGCGCTGAAGACCGTCCGGTCGGGGCCGGGCAGGTTGAGCGGCTCGTATGCGCCGCCCGCGGTGTTGCCGCGCCCATTGTTGTGCAGATAGGCGGCGCCCGCGGAGAACGGACCCAGCGAGTAGTTGGCGCCGACGCTCCACGCGCGGTTGTTCGCAAACTGCCCCGCCTCATTCGAGAACGCGTACAGGCCGCCGAAACTGAAGCCGGCGTACGTCTCGCTCGTGTATTTGATCGAGTTCGACGCGAGAAACGAGTTGTTCGCGTTGTCGTTGTCGAAGGGATGCGCGAACGCCGTGCCGCCCGTGCCGCCGGTGAGCGTGAAGGGGGCGAAGTAGTCGTGGATCGAATCGTACTGATGGCCGAGCGTGATCGTGCCGAGCGTGTCGGTGCCGAGCCCGACGTAGTACGGATGATCGTTGAAGCCCTCGCCCGTCGCGATCGAGAAGCCGCGCTCGAGCTTGAAGACCGCCTTCATGCCGCCGCCGAGGTCCTCGGTGCCTTCCAGGCCCCAGAAGCTGCCGTCGATCACGCCCGTCGTGAACTTGTAGAGCGCGTGATCGGCAACGTTGTTGACATAGGCCAATCCGCCGTCGATTTCGCCGTAAAGCGTTACCGAGCTTTGCGCCGATGCCGCGCCGCTCGCGAGCGCGAGGGAGCAGGCGCACAAGGCCGTCATGCCATTGCCGTTCCTGAGGCGGTTATGCATGGTTCGTTCTCCAGTTGTTAACAACGTGAATACGAGAGACAGGCACCTGTAATGATAGTGATTGTCATTTGGAGATAAGCCGCCGGCAACGAGAATCCTTCGCATTTCAACGTTTTCGCGGCTTCGACGCTTCGCGATTCCCAAATTCGTTGCTTGCACGCATCAGACGCTCGATTCATAGGACGATTGACGCGCAATCGGAGGGGCGAAACGCCCGCTTTTTGCGCGGCCGGACGGCTGCGCGGCTCGCGAGTAAGATCACGGCTTTCCCCGACTGGATCAGGCACCGGCATGAACAAACCCATCACGAAGGCAATCGTCACCGGACACACGCGCGGACTGGGCGCGGCGCTCGCGGAGTACCTTCTGTCGCTCGATATCCCCGTGCTCGCGCTGTCGCGCTCGCGCAACCCGGCGCTCGCCGCGCGGCATGCGGGCAGGCTCGAAGAAGCGGAGCTGGATCTCGCCGATCTGGCGGGCCTCGAAACGTGGCTCGCCGGCGACGGTCTGCGCCGCTTTGTCGCGGGCGCTCGGACCGTCTTGCTCGTCAACAACGCCGGCATGCTTCAGCCGGTCGGTCCGATCGAGGGCCAGGACGCGGGCGCGATCGCGCGCGCCGTGAGCGTGAACGTGGCGGCGCCGCTGATGCTCGCGAGCGCGCTCGCGGCGGCGAGCGGCGAGGCGCAGGACCGGCGCATCGTCCATGTGTCGAGCGGCGCGGCGCGCAACGCGTATCCCGGCTGGAGCATCTATTGCGCGACGAAGGCCGCGCTCGATCATCACGCCCGCGCGGTCGCGCTCGACCCGAACCGCGCGCTGCGCATCTGCAGCGTGGCGCCGGGCGTGATCGATACGGACATGCAGGCCGAGATCCGCGCAACGGGCCTCGACCGCTTTCCGCAGCGCGAACGGTTCGAAGCGCTGAAAAACGAGGGCCGCCTCGCGACGCCCGACCAGGCGGCGAAAAAGCTCGTGGACTACGCATTGAGCGACGCGTTCGGCACGACGCCTGTCGCGGATGTTCGCGAGCTCGCCTGAACTCAGGCCGGCGCGCCGGCCCGAACAGCCTGAAGCGCCTGGCGCGACAGGACATCGGCGCTCGCGTTCCCGCCGCGCGGAATCCAGTGGAGGCGGACATCGCCGAGCTCACCGATCAGCCGCCGGGCATGCTCCGCATGCCCGGCGAGCACGGATGAGCCCGTGTCGCTGTCGCGCCGCACGTCGTCGATGACGACGCGGCTGTCGCCATAGATCACGAGCCTCGCCGGGCGCACGCGCAACGCGGCTTCGAGCACCGAGATGAGCGCGAGGTACTCGGCCTTGCTGCTGTCGCCGTGCCCGGCGGCGGCGCTGATTGCCACGACCTCGCCCTCCGGGCTCTGCAGCACGCCGCCGATGCCGATGCGCCCCGGATTCGGCAGCGCCGAGCCGTCGAACCACGCGAGCCACGCGCCCGGCGGATGGTCATGCCGCCCGGCGGGCGCGCGCGAACGCGACCTGCGCTCCCCGCGCGCGACGAGCGCCGCGTGCGCCCTCGCTTTTGCCGCCTTGCGCGCGTGCACCAGATCGCCCAGCGACTGGACGCCCGCCGCCTTCTCCAGCGTTTTCACGAGCGCGTCGTGCGCGGATATCGACCCGCCCTTCGCGAGGCGCCGGCTGAGCGCGCGCTCCTTCTTGTAGGCGATGGCAAGCAGCTCTTCGAAAGCGATCATGGGCGCGCGCGTAATGGACGAACGCCGAGCTTAGCAAAAAACGGGGCGCGGTCGCGCGCACCGGCTCTCACTTCGCCGGTGCCCGCCCGGCGAGCCGCGCACGCGTCTCCTCGACTTTCCGGCGCGCCTGCTCCGCCGCCGGGGAATCGGGCGCGAGCGACGCCTCGAGCCGCTGCCAGTATCCGAGCGCGGCGCCGAAGTCGCGCCGGTCCTGAGCCGCCGATCCGGCAAGCGCCAGCGCCTTCGGGTTCGTCGGATCGATGGCGAGCGCCGCGTCGATCTGCTGCTGCGCCGGCCCGGCGAGACTGCCGTCCTGCGCGCTCGCGAGCGCATCGGCGTAATCGGCGCGCAATTGCGCGTCGCCCGGCGCCAGCGCGACCGCGCGGGCGTAGGCGGCGGCCGCGTCGTCCGGGCGCTCGAGCACCTGGTAAGAGCGGGCGAGCATCGACCAGCCCGGTGCGTCGTCCGGCTGATCGCGCAGGCGCATCGCGAGCCGCGACACCATCAGTTCGACCGAACCCGTGGTCATCTCGTGCGGCTCGACGCCGGCGTCATCGAGCATCAGCGCGGCGGGCGCGCCGAGTTGCAGATAGAGTGCGAACGCTCCGGCGGGAATCAGCGCGATCAGGAGCGCCGCGGTGCCCGCCCGAGTCGCGAGGCTGCGCGCCGTGGCGGCGGCCGACGCCGGCGCTTCAGCCGGCGCCGCCGCGGACTGCGCCGGCCCCACGTCCTCCAGGAGCCGCGCTTCGATGTCGCGCCGCGTCACGGCATGCAGTTCGGGGGACAGCGTGCCCGCATGAAGCTCGGCATCGGCGCGTGCCAGCTCGCCCTGATACAGCGTGACGAGCAGCGCACGGCCGCCGGGCGTGCTCCCCTCCTCCGCGCGCCGCATCAGCGGACGAGCCACGCAGAAAAGCGCGCCGGCGAGCATCGCGCCGGCCGCCAGCCAGAAGCCGATCATGGTCCGCAATCCTCCGATGTACGGTTGAGCAGCGCATCGGCGCGGCGGCGCTCGTCGGCGGAAAGCTGCGGCGGTCGCATCGCGCGGCGGCGCGCCACCACGCGCGCGAGCACGAGCGCACCCGCGCAAAGCAGCAGGAACGGTCCGAGCCAGAGCAGCCACGTGAGCGGCTTGAACGGCGGCTTGTACAGGACGAAATCGCCGTAGCGCCGCACCATGTAGTCGCGCACCTGCGCGTCGGTCGCGCCGTTCGCCACCTGCTCTGCGATCTTGCCGCGCAGATCGGCGGCGAGGTCGGCGCTCGAATCGGCGAGCGCCTCGTTCTGGCACACGAGGCAGCGAAAACTCTGCTCCAGCTCGCGGATGCGCACGGCGTCGCTCTCCGCCGCCCGCGACGGGCCGCCGTGCAAGGCGCCGCAAAGCACGACGCAGAGCGCCGCGCGAACCGTCCATCGGGTGAGGTGAAGGCGTGGTTTCATCGGACCTGCTCGCTCTGCAGCCTGCGCACGAGCGGCACGATGCGCGTATCGAGCGCCGCCGCGGTGAGCGGCCCCGCGTGCCGGTAGCGGACCACGCCGTGCTTGTCGATGACGAACGTCTCCGGCACGCCGTAGACGCCATAGTCGATGCCCACCTGCCCGTTGCCGTCGACGATCGACGCCACGTAAGGATTGCCCGAGCGCGAGATCCATTCGCGCGCGGCGTCCGGTTCGTCCTTGTAGTTGAGCCCGTAGAGCGGCGCGACCCCGCGCCGCGCGAACTCGACGAGCAGCGCGTGCTCGTCGCGGCAGGACACGCACCACGACGCCCAGACGTTCAGGAGCCAGACCCGTCCCTTGAGGTCGGCATTCGAGAGGCGCGGGCCGTCCGGCTGCAGTTGCGGCAGATCGAACGCGGGCGCGGGCTGCCCGATCAGCGCGGACGGCAGGCGCCGCGGGTCGTGCGACAGCGCCGCCGCCAGAAAGGCGCTCAGCACGGCGAACACGGCGAGCGGCAGGAGAAAGCGCTTCATCGGCTGGCCTCCCCCGCTTCGGAGCCCGTGCCGGCTTCACGCGTGGCCGTGCCGGGCGCAGGCGCCGCGCCGCGCGGGCTGCGGGGCACGGTCAAAGACACAGACGCAGACGCAGGCGCAGACACAGACACAGGCGCAGGCACGGCCGCGCGCCGCTTGCGCGGCACGAGCCGGTAGCGGCGGTCGCAGGCGGCAAGCGCGCCGCCCAGCGCCATCAGGAGGCAGCCGGCCCAGATCCAGTTCACGAACGGCTTGATATGAACGCGCATCGTCCACGCGTTCCCCGCGCCGACCTGCTCGCCCATCGCGACGTACAGATCGCGGAACACGCCGCGGTCGATCGCGGCTTCGGTCATCGGTGTCTGCTGCACGATGAAAAGGCGCTTCTCCGGATGCAGCACCGCGACCGTGCGACCGTCGCGGCTCACTTCGACGGTCGCGCGCGCGGCGCGATAGTTCGGGCCGTCGATCTCGCGGGTGCCGGTGAACCGGAACGCGTAGCCGCCCTCGGTCAGCGACTCGCTCGGTTCGAGGCGCACGTCGCGCTCGGTCTCGTAGCCCTTCACGAACGTCACGCCGACGATGAACACGCCGATTCCCACATGCGCGAGCAGCATGCCGCAGAAGGCGGACGGCAGGCGCGAGAAGCGCGCGGCGAGCGGCCCCTGCTGTTGCGCGATGCGCTCCCACAGCGCCACCGCCGACGCGCTCACGCACCACGCGGCAAGCAGGATGCCGAGGCCGACGAGCGGTTTCCAGCCGCCGACCACCCACGGCAGCGCAAGCGCCGCGACGACGCTCGCCGCGCCCGCCCAGCGCAGCCGCACCGCGAGTTCGGGCAGGCGCGCGGACTTCCATCGCGCGATCGGGCCGATGCCCATCAGGAACACCGCGGGCGTCATCAGCGGCACGAAGATGCTGTCGAAATACGGCGGCCCGATCGAGATCTTGCCGAGACCGAGCACGTCGAGAAAGAGCGGGTACAGCGTGCCGAGCAGCACCGAGGCCGTGGCAACCATCAGCAGCACGTTGTTCGACAGCAGCAGCGACTCGCGCGAGACGGTGTCGAAGCCCCCGCCGAGCCCGATCTTCGGCGCACGCCAGGCGAACAGCAGCAGCGCGCCTCCCGCCACGATCGAGAGAAACGCGAGGATGAAGATGCCCCGCGCGGGGTCGGCCGCGAACGAATGAACCGACGTGATCACGCCCGAGCGCACGAGGAACGTGCCGAGCAGGCTCAGCGAGAACGTGCAGATCGCGAGCAGCACGGTCCAGCTTCGGAAGGCGCCCCGTTTTTCCGTGACGGCGAGCGAGTGGATCAGCGCCGTGCCGGCGAGCCACGGCATGAACGAGGCGTTTTCCACCGGGTCCCAGAACCACCAGCCGCCCCAGCCGAGCTCGTAGTACGCCCAGCCGCTGCCGAGCATGATGCCGAGCGTGAGGAAGATCCAGGCGGCCGTCGTCCAGGGACGCGACCAGCGCGCCCACGCGGCGTTCAGCTCGCCCGAGAGGAGCGCCGCGATCGCGAAGGCGAACGCCACCGCGAAACCCACGTAGCCCATGTAGAGAATCGGTGGATGCGACACCATGCCCGGGTCCTGCAGCAGCGGATTCAGATCGCGGCCGTCGACGGCGGGCGGCAGAAGCCGCGCGAACGGATTCGACGTGAACAGCATGAAGAGCAGAAACCCCGCCGCAATCCAGCTCATCACGCCAAGCACGCGCGCGACCATCGCGCGCGGCAGTTGCCGGCTCAATACCGACACGGCCGCCATCCACAGCGTGAGCAGCAGCGTCCAGAGCAGCAGCGAGCCTTCATGGCCGCCCCAGACGGCCGTTACGCGGTACACGGGCGGCAGCATGGAATTCGAATGGCTCGCCACGTACAGCACCGAGAAATCGTTGCCGAGAAACGACGCGGCGAGACACCCGAACGCGATCGCGACCAGCACGAACTGCGCGCGCGCGACCGGCCAGGCCACGCGCATCCAGTGGGTCCAGCCGCGCGCCGCGCCGACGATCGGCAGCACGCCGTTCACGAGCGCAAGCGCGAGCGCGACGATCAGCGCGAAGTGGCCGATTTCCGGGATCATCGCCGCGCCTCCGCCGACGCCCCGCCCGACACCCGCAGGGTCGAGCGCGCCCTGTTGACGGCATCGGCGGCATCGGGCGGCATGTAGTTCTCGTCGTGCTTCGCGAGCACCTGATCGGCCACGAACGTGCCGTCCGGCATCAGCGTGCCCTGCGCGACCACGCCCTTGCCCTCGCGAAAGAGATCGGGCAGGACGCCGCGATAGACGACCGGAATGGCCCGCGCCGTATCGGTGACGCTGAAGCGCACCGTCAGCCCGTGTTCGTCGCGCGAGAGCGAGCCCTTCTCAACCAGGCCGCCGACGCGCAGCCGCGTGCCGCTCGCCACGTGTCCTTCGACGATCTGCGTCGGGCTCACGAAGAACATCACGTTCGACTGGAAGGCGTTCAGCACGAGCGCCGACGCCGCGCCGAGCGCCGCCAGTGCGCCCGCGATCCAGGCGAGCCGCCGCGCCCTAGGTTTCACGGCTGCGTTCCTCGAACTCGCGGCTCGCCACGAGCCGCACCGGAGCCCGCGCGCGGGCCGCGTCCGGTGCCCGGTCCGGCGTACTGCGCGCCCTTCTGCCCGCGGCCCGCACGAGCAGCACCTCGATCGCGAGCAACAGGAACGCCACGCCGAACGACACCCAGACGAACGGACCATAGCCCCAGCCTGCCCATGTGTTCATCGCGCGAGTCCTCCCGAATGTTGCGGCGGCGCCGGCACGGCGGCCGCCCGCGTGCGGATGATCACGCGCACGCGGGCGAGCACGATCGCAATCGCGTAGCACCACAGCGCGAGCGTCATCACGACGATGCCGTACGCCATCGACGGCGCCATCGACACGCCGCTGCCGAAGCTGAACGACGCGCCCTGATGCAGCGTGTACCACCACTGCACCGAGAAGTAGATGACCGGAATGTTCACCACGCCCGCGAGGACGAGCACCGCGCACGCGCGATCGGCGCGCTGCACGTCGTCGATGGCGGCATGCAGCGCGATGAAGCCCAGATAGAGGAAGAGCAGGATCAGCTCCGACGTGAGGCGCGCGTCCCAGACCCACCACGCGCCCCACGTCGGGCGGCCCCAGAGCGAGCCCGTGAAGAGCGCGATGAACGTGAAGAGCGCGCCGGTGGGCGCGAGCGCGAGCGCCATCATCGCCGGCAGCCGGGCGTTGAAGATCAGGCCGAGCGCCGCGTAACCCGCCATGACGACATAGACCAGCATCGACATCCACGCGGCCGGCACGTGGATGAACATGATGCGGTAGACCTCGCCCTGCACGGCATCTGCGGGCGCCGCGACAAGGCCGATATAGAGGCCGCACGGCGCGAGCACGAGGGCCGCGAGCGCGAAGCCCCGGATCAGGCGGGGCGCGAGCGCGTCGAACGTTTTCGGCGACGCGTAGCGAAACCAGTTCAGTCGTGCGGCGTGATCGTCCATGTGTCTCCTGCATTCCTTGGTTCTTGCCTGCGAGGCGCCGCTCATCCCCTTACTGCGCCGAGATCCGCAGCGCGGCGGCGGTCGCGCCCGGACACAGCGCGAGCGCGGCGATCAGCATTGCGCCGAGCAGCGAGAAGCTGGCCTCGGTCCACGCCGCCGCGCGCGCCGCATCCGCCGCGCCCACGCCGAAGACGAGCACCGGCAACTGCAGCGGAACGACCAGCACGGCCAGCAGCAATCCGCCGCCGCGCACGCCGATCGTGAGCGCCGCGCCGATCGACCCGATCAGGCTGAGCGCGGGCGTGCCGAGCAGGAGCGACGCCGTGAGCATCAGCACCGCGCGTGCATCGAGGTCGTACTGCAGCGCGATGACGGGCGTGAGCAGGACGAGCGCGAAGCCGCTCGTCATCCAGTGCGCCGCGATCTTCGCGGACACCACCGCGAAAAGCGACTGCGGCGAGAGCAGCATCTGGTCGAGCGAGCCGTCGTCGAAATCGTGCGAGAACAGGCGCGGCAGCGAGAGCATCGTCGCGAGGAGCGCCGTGACCCACAGCACGCCGGGCGCGATGACGTGCAGGAGCGCCGGATCGGCGCCGACGGCGATCGGAAAGAGACTCGTCGCGATGACGAAAAAGAGCAGGCAGCCGAGCGCGTCGGTGCGCCGCCGCCAGGTGAGCGCGAGTTCGCGGCGCATGACGCAGGCCATCAGAGAGAACATGTGCCGGTCCGCTCGAAGTGGAAGTGCCTCGTCACGGCGGCGACGGTGTCGATCCGCCGGTGCGTCGTCAGCACGACGATGCCGCCGCGCCCGACATGCTCCTCGATGCACGCGCCGATCACCCGCGCCGATTCGGCATCGAGGCCGGCGGTCGGTTCGTCGAGCAGCCACACCGGCTTGTGATCGAGCAGGAGCCGCGCGAGCGCGACGCGTCTTTGCTGGCCTTGCGACAGCGCGCCCGCCGCCCGGTTCTCGCAGGCGGCGAGGCCGAGCCGCCCGAGCACCTGATGCTCCGAGCACGGATCGGTCGCGCCGCCCGCAATCGCCGCGCCGAGACGCGCGGCGAACCGCACGTTCTCGACCACCGTCAGCTCCCGGCTCACCGCGTTCGCGTGCCCGAGGTACGCGAGCGAGCGGCGCCATTCTTCAGGATGCTGCATCGTGTCGGCGCCGTGCCAGCGGATCGTGCCCGCGCTCGGGCGCAGCAGCCCGGCGAGCACGCGCAAAAGCGTCGTCTTGCCACTGCCGTTCGCGCCCTGGATCTGCAGCACTTCGCCCGCGCCGGCGACGAACGTCACGTCGCTGAAGACCGTCTCGCCGCTGCGGCAGAACGCGAGCGCCGCCACCGACAGCGTCGCTGGCGGCGCGCCTGCCGCTTCGCTTCCGGGCCCGCCGTTCACACCCATGGCCGATCGCCTCACTGCGCCTGCGCCTCGCGCGCCTGTTCGTCGCGCATCGCCTGCGACATGTCGGGCAACTGGTGCGCGATGCCCTTGTGGCAGTCGATGCAGGTCTTCTCCCCGGTGCCGAGAAAGCGCTGATGCGCGTTCTGCGCCCGCGGGCTCTGGCGCGTGAAGTCCATCGACTCGAACGAGTGGCAGTTGCGGCATTCGAGCGAGTCGTTCGCCTTCATGCGCGTCCATTCGTGCTCGGCGAGCTCGAGCCGCTTGTCCAGAAACTTCTCGCGCGTGCTGATCGTGCCGAAGATCTTCCCCCACACTTCCTTCGACGCCTGCATTTTTCTCGCCATCTTGTCGGTCCAGTTGTGCGGCACGTGGCAGTCCGAGCACTTCGCGCGCACGCCGCTGCGATTGCTGAAGTGGATCGTGGTCTTCAACTCGGCGAACGTGTTGTCGCGCATTTCGTGGCAGCCCGTGCAGAAGACCTCGGTGCCGGAGAATTCGAGCGCCGTGTTGAACGCCCCCCAGAACACCACGCCCGCGATGAAGCCGCCGAGCGTGAGAAACCCCAGGCTGAAGTACGCGCTTGGCCGGTTGATCGTGCGCCAGTAGCGCTTCACGAGCTCGAGCATCGCGCGCCCCTAGTTGCGGCGGGCCGCGGCCGGCTTCGGGCCGGGCGCCACGCGGATATCCTCGATATCCGTGAAGGTGTTGCCGACAAGCGGTTTCGTGTCCGCCTGCGGGACGTGGCACTGCGTGCAGAAATAGCGGCGCGGCGCGAGGCTGCCGAGTGTCGCGCCGCTCCGGTCGCTGTAATGCGAAACGCCGATGGGCACGGCTCCGCTTTCCGCCGCGCGGCTGCGCGCATGGCACGAGAGACAGCGGTTGGCGTTCTTGTCGACCTGATAGCCGTCGATCTTGTGAGGGATCGTCGGCGGCTGCTGTGCGTAAGCGCGGCCACGGATCACGTCCTTGTTTTCGGTGGGGAAGATGAGCGGTGGCTTCGCCTCCTCGTCGAGCGGCGTGGTGCCGCGCAGGCCGTCGTGGAACGGCTCGGCGGGAATCGTGGGCTGCGCCGGCGCACCGGGCGGGCTCAGCAGGCAGCAGAGGGCGGCAAGTACGATCCAGTGGCGCATGGCAGCTCCCTAGACCTTGACGATCCTGACCGCGCACTTCTTGTAGTCGGTCTGGAACGAGATCGGGTCGGTGGCGTCGAGCGTCACCTTGTTGATCAGCTGGCTCGCGTCGAACCACGGCACGAAGACGAGCCCGCGCGGCGGCTTGTCGCGCCCGCGCGTCTCGATGCGCGTGAGGATGTAGCCGCGCCGCGACATCACCTTCACCTCGACGCCGCGCCGCAGGCCGAGCGCCTTTGCGTCGTCGGGATGCATGAAGCACACGGCATTCGGAAACGCGCGATACAGCTCGGGCACCCGCCGCGTCATCGATCCGGAATGCCAGTGTTCGAGCACCCGCCCCGTCGACAGCCAGAACGGATACTCCTTGTCCGGCACCTCGGGCGGCGGCTCGTAGGGCAGCGCCCAGATCACCGCGCGGCCGTCCGGGTTGCCGTAGAACTGCCAGCCCGTGCCGGCCTTCACGTAGGGGTCGGTGCCTTCCTTGTAGCGCCAGCGCGTCTCCTTGCCGTTCACGACCGGCCAGCGCAGGCCGCGCGCCTTGTGGTAGTCGTCGAACGGGGCGAGGTCGTGGCCGTGGCCGCGGCCGAACGTCGCGTACTCCTCGAACAGGCCCTTCTGGATATAGAAGCCGAACGCCTGCGCTTCGTCGTTGCGATAGGTCCGGTCGATGTCCTTCGCGGAGAACTTGTCCACGTTGCCGTTGCGGTACAGCACCTCATAGAGCGTCTTGCCCTTCAGCTCGGGCTTTTTCGCAATCAGCTCCGGCGGCCACACCTCCTCGACCTTGAAGCGCTTCGAGAATTCGACGAGCTGCCACAGGTCCGAGCGCGCGCCGTCCGGCGCCTGCACGAGCTGATGCCAGAACTGCGTGCGCCGCTCGGCGTTGCCGTAGGCGCCCTCCTTCTCGACCCACATCGCCGACGGCAGGATCAGGTCGGCGGCCACCGCCGTGGCGGTCGGATACACCTCCGACACGACGATGAAATTGTCCGGATTGCGATACCCCGGCAGCGTCTCCTGCATCAGGTTCGCCGCCGCCTGCATGTTGTTGTTGACCATCACCCAGTACGCGTTGAGCTTGCCGTCCTTCAGCATGCGGTTCTGCACGACGGCGTGAAAGCCCGGCTTGTCGGGAATCGTGCCGGGCGGAATCTTCCAGATCTCCTCCGCGTGCTTGCGATGCTCCGGATTGGTGACGACCATGTCGGCCGGCAGCCGGTGCGAGAAGGTGCCCACCTCGCGCGCCGTGCCGCACGCGGACGGCTGGCCCGTGAGCGAGAACGGGCTGTTGCCGGGCGTCGAAATCTTGCCCGTCAGCAAGTGCAGGTTGTAGACCATGTTGTTGGCCCACGTCCCGCGGGTGTGCTGGTTGAAACCCATCGTCCAGAACGAGACCACCTTGATCTTCGGATCGGCGTAGAGCTCCGCAAGCTGGTCGAGCTTCGACTTCGGCACCCCCGAAAGCTTCGTCACGTAGTCCGCGTCGTACTTCGCGACGAACTTCACGAAGCCGTCGTAATCCATCGGCGTGAAGCCGGTGGCGTCGTTCGCGTGCTTCGCGGCCTTCTGCAGCGGATTGTCCGGCCGAAGGCCGTAGCCGATATCCGTGAAGCCTTCCTTGAACACGGTGTGCTTCGTGACGAAATCGCGGTTCACGCGGTTGGTCTTGATGATGTAGTTCGCGATGTAGTTCATGATCGCGAGATCGGATTGCGGCGTGAACACGATCGGCAGATCGGCCAGCTCGAAGCTGCGATGCTCGAACACCGACAACACGGCGACCTTCGTCGTCGGCGTGCTCAGCCTGCGATCGGTCACGCGCGTCCAGAGGATCGGGTGCATCTCCGACATGTTCGAGCCCCACAGCACGAAGGCGTCGGCCTGCTCGATGTCGTCGTAGCAGCCCATCGGCTCGTCCATGCCGAAGGTGCGCATGAAGCCCGTCACCGCCGAGGCCATGCAGTGGCGCGCGTTCGGATCGATGTTGTTGCTGCGAAAGCCCGCCTTCATCAGCTTGACGGCAGCATAGCCCTCGAACACCGTCCACTGGCCAGAGCCGAACATGCCAACCGCCGTCGGCCCTTTCGTCTTCAGCACGCGCTTGAACTCGCTCTCCATCACGTCGAAGGCCTGGTTCCACGAGACCGGCGCGAACTCGCCTTCCTTGTCGTACTTGCCGTCCTTCATGCGCAGGAGCGGCGTCGTGAGCCGGTCGTCGCCGTACATCACCTTCGAGAGGAAATAGCCCTTCACGCAGTTCAGCCCGCGATTGACTTCGGCTTGCGGATCACCCTGGGTCGCGACGACCTTGCCGCCCTTCACGCCGACGCTGACGCCGCAGCCCGTGCCGCAGAAACGGCAAGGCGCCTTCGACCACGTCAGTTCGCCCGCCGCCACGTTAGCCGCCCTGTCCGCGCCGACCCCCAGCGCGGGCAGCGAAATACCCGCGGCGGAGGCAGCCGTGGCCGCGGCGGTTTGCTTAATGAATGCCCGCCGGGTGAGTTTCATCGCCAATCTCCTCGTCAAGGGATGCGACGTCTTCATGATGCTGATAGATAAGCGCCGCCGAATAGACACCGGGCAAGGCATGAATCGCATTCAATTGCCCGACGATATCGGCCGAGTGCGGCGCTTCGAGCGTCACCACCAGTTTTCCCGCTGAACTGATTGCGTGAATTTCCGCGCCGGGGAGTATCGAAATGGCCTGACGGATGAATTGAATCCGCTGGTTATCGGCGTGAACGACGACGCCGGCAATATGTACCTCAGGCACGGAGCCGATATTTTCCAGCATTACCCGCCGATACCCGGTCATATTCGATCTCCGGCCGCGGTTGTGTAGTAAGTATCCGCATATAAATTCCGTTACCGGCTGCGGAAGAGTTTATCAATGAGGCGGGCCGCCAATGAGAATCTGGTAGAACCAGACCACGAAGCCATACGCGGCAATGAACAGGACGGTCAGCACGGGAACCATGACCGCCGTCAGAAACAGGAAACTGCGGAGTTCCTCGCTTTTGCGAAGTCTGTTGTCGGCGCTTGTATCTGGATCTGGCATCGAATGGCTCAGCGTCGTGAGTATCGCGAGGGACCCTGTTTTTTGTAGCAACGTTATGAACGAATTGTTGTCGTTCCTTACGGCTTCGTCAAGAAACTTTTTGATCAAAAATTGTTATGCGGTACTTCTGCTTTTCGTTCCTGCTCCAAATAAAAACAGTGGTTCTTAAAATTGACGAGCGAGTGTTAACCGATTAACGGTCCGAATAATCGAATTAAAGCCGGGAATCGTTTCATTAAAAAATCACATGCCGCTTGTTTGCATCCCGATATCCGTATTTTCCCGAACCATCTCGCTCAATAAATACGTTCCGGCAAATCCGCCGTCGTTCGCGCATCAGTGCGCTCGACATGACGAAAAGAGTCGCATTGGGTACGCGCGTTGCTGAAAACGAAGCGGACGGCGCTACGCCCGTCCTCTCACGAAGGAGCAGATCATGAGCACCCCCACTTCCACTTCCGGCTCCGGCCAGGCCAACATCATCGGCAAGGGCGCCGCCACCGCCGAGGGTCCCGGCCCGGATGTCATGGCAGCCAGCACGATCGACGGCAACACCGTCCTTAGCAGCGACGGCGACGACGTCGGCACGATCAAGGAAATCATGCTCGATGTCCGGCGCGGCCGCGTCGCCTATGCGGTGCTGTCGAGCGGCGGATTCCTCGGCATCGGCGACAAGCTGCTCGCCATCCCGTGGAGCGCCCTCACGCTCGATACCGACCGCAAATGCTTCAGGCTCGACGCCACGTCCGATCAGGTGCGCAACTCGCCGGGCTTTGACAAGCAATCGTGGCCGTCGATGGTCGACCGGCAGTGGGCCACCTCCGTGCATCAGCATTACGGACGCGAGCCGTACTGGTCCGACGACGTGACCCGAACGGGCGCGATTCCTCCGGGCGGCGTGAGCGCGCCCGAGGCGGGCAGCGTGAAGCTCTGACGCGCGGGCGGAGCAGCGCGCGAGGTCCATCGCGGAGGGTGTGTAATTCGTCGAATGGTCGTGCCGCTGATTGGCGAACAGGGCTTGAGCGGGGCGCTGGACCGAACGCCGGTGAACGGCTCGCGCTACCGCTTGGCGATGAAATGACCAGGCGGGATATCGGCGTTATCCGGCTCGCCGAGGAGCGCGATCAGCACGTCGTTCGCAAAATCTTCGACCGCGGCGTGCCATTCGATGGAACCGACCGGAAAGTCGTTGGGACTCACCTTTCCCTGCGCCTTGCGGATCGCGCCGACGCTCAGGCTCAACGCCCGCGCGTGAAGGAAGTGCGGGTCGTCGGACTCGAAGAGGGGCTCTTGGTCGTGTTCCATGGACGCTTTTTCGGCGCGATCCGGCGGGACTTTAGGGTGATCGTGAGAAATATTTGGGTCAGCGCACGGAAAGAATTCGCGCACTGCCGGTTGCCGGGAGCCGCACATGCACGCGTACAAGAATCTGGCCGGCAATTCCGGCATCGAGTCGTACGAGATCCTGCGCGAGGGCGTCAAGGTTCGCTTTAAAGGCGGCGCGACTTACCTGTACGACTACCGGATTCCGGGCCGCAAGCAGGTGGAGGACATGAAACGGCTCGCACTCTCGGGGAAGGGGTTGAGCAGGTATATCGTGCAGCATGGCGTCGACTATGCGGACAAGTGGGAATGAGGCAGGAGTCGCCCGCAGATGGACGGGCGCGCAAAGGTGAACGACATGACAACAAGACAAAAGGCCCTGTGAGTCGACGATTCACAGGGCCTTTGAAAGCGTTCTGGCGGAGAGACGGGGATTCGAACCCCGGATAGGTTTTACCCTATACACGCTTTCCAGGCGTGCGACTTAAACCGCTCATCCATCTCTCCGGCAAGACCGTGATTATAGCAAACTCCGGCTCCCCCGCTACCCCCTCCCTACGGGTGCCGGATATAGTCGACGAGCGCGCGAGTATAGGCGTCCGGCTTCCTGTCGAAGAGACTCACCGCGATCGTCACGACGAACCCGGCCGGCACGCCGAACACGCCCGAACTGATCGATTCGATGCCGAACCACCTCGGCCCCGCAAAGCCGGTGAGTTGCGTGAAGAACGGATACGTCGAGACGATGTAGTAGATGCACACGACGAGCCCCGCCACCATCCCCGCCACCGCGCCGAGCTTGGTCGTGCGCTTCCAGAAGACACCCAGCACGAGCACCGGAAAGAGGCTCGACGCCGCCAGGGAAAACGCCGCGCCCACGAGAAACAGGATGTTCCCCGTGTTGAGTGAGGCGACGTACGAAGCGAACAGCGCCACGCCGAGCAGCAGGATTTTCGATATCGTCACGCGCCGCTGGCTCGTTGCGCGCTTGTCGACCATGCAGTAGTAGACATCGTGAGAAAGCGCGTTGGCGATGGTGAGAAGGAGCCCGTCGGCGGTCGAAAGCGCGGCTGCGAGCGCGCCCGCCGCGATCAGCCCCGAGATCACATACGGCAATCCGGCGATCTCCGGCGCAGCCAGCACGACCATGTCGGGCTGCATCTGGATGCCCGACCAGCGCACGATGCCGTCGCCGTTCACGTCGCTGATGCGGATCAGATACGGCTCGACCTTGCGCCATTGCATGACCCATTGCGGCAGGTCGGCGAACCGATGGCCGACAAGCCCCGTCAGCATTTCGTACTTGATCAGCACCGCGAGCACCGGCACCGTCACGTAGAAGAGCGCGACGAAGAAGAGCGTCCAGCCGACCGAGCGGCGCGCGGATGCCACCGACGTCGTCGTGTTGTAGCGCGTGAGGATGTGCGGCAGGCTCGCCGTGCCGAGCGACAGGCACAGCAGCAGCGACAGGAAATTGCGCTGATGCACGCGGCGGCTCTCTTCTTCCTCGGCCGATGCGGGCGATGTCGTCGCCGCGATCGTGGCTGTCGTTATGGCAGGAAAGGCCTCGGCCATCGGCACCGGCGCCGCGACCCGCTCGAGCAGCGCGTCGCGGTTGCGGCTCCACTTCACTTTCGCGTCGGCGGGATCTCTCGGAAAGGACGCAAGTTCGCGCTCGCGCTCGCTGATCTCGCGCAACGGCCCGTTATGCCGCCGCAGATCGGCGATCTCCTGAACGATCCGCGCATGATCCGCGCGAAACGATTCGGGCAGGGTGTCGATCTGCTGCTGGATCTGCGCGGCCTGGCGCCGGTAGTCCTCGCGCACGCGCGCTTCGTCGGGCGATGCGGCCACTTGCCGCTCGAGCGCCTCGACGCGTTCCATCACGCGGCCATAGTTCAGTTGCGGCAGCCAGCCGAGGCCTTCGCGATGTGCAATCATCGAAACCGGAATCAGCATCGCGCTGATCAGGATGATGTACTGCGCGACCTGGGTCCACGTGACGGCGCGCATGCCGCCAAGGAACGAGCACACGAGAATGCCCGCCAGCCCGCAGAAAATGCCGATCGCGAAATCGATGCCGATGAAGCGCGACGCGATGAGCCCGATGCCCTGGATCTGCGCGACGAGATACACGAACGAGCAAAGGATCGCCGCGAGGGCGGCGAGTCCGCGCACGAGGTTGCTCGAAAAGCGCGTGCCGAGAAAGTCGGGGATCGTGTAGCGGGCAAGCTTGCGCACGTACGGCGCGAGCAGGAACGCGACGAGGCAGTAGCCGCTCGTCCAGCCCATCACGTAGGCAAGGCCGTCGTAGCCGCTCGCGTAGATCGAGCCGGCGAGGCCGATGAACGACGCCGCCGAGAGCCAGTCGGCGGCCGTCGCCATGCCGTTGAACGCCGAGGGCACGCGCCGCCCGGCAACGTAATACTCGACGAGGTCCGACGTGCGCGACAGGAGTCCGATCACCGCATAGACGGCAATCGGCACGAACAGGAACACGTAGCCGATCCACATGCCCGGGCCGGTCACGCGCTCGATGCGCTCCATCACGTAGATGAAAAGCAGGAAGCCGAGCGTGTAGAGCGCGTAAGCGACGATCAGGCGATTGGTAAGCTTCATCGGCCGCCCTGCCCGCTCGCTTCGGCGGCCTGGCGGGCTCTGAGAAGGCGCGCGTCGGCGAACTGCATCAGCACGATGTAGATCAGGATCAGCGCCACATAGACGAGAATCGCGCCCTGCGCACCGACGTAGAACGGCAGCGGAAAGCCCGCGAACCGTACGCCGGCGAAGCGTGCGGCCATCAGCGGAACGCCGAACGACACGGTAAAGCCGATCGCCATCAGCACCACGATCAGCGCGACGTTGAAGCGCCAGTACGCGCGATGCGCGCGCGCCATCGTCGCCGATACGAGAGGCGGTTCGGGCGTGGCGGGAGAGCGGGAAGCGAGGGGTCGGGACGCGGCCATGCGCCTGTTTACCAAAACCTCGTTACGCCGGCAATCGGGATCGTCCGCTCGCGCGCGAATACCGCAACAAAAAACGGCTGCCCGAGGGCAGCCGTCGAGGGTTGGCCGTTGGCCGGCTTGCTCAGCGCGCCTCGCCGAGCTGATCGAGAATGGCGGGATTCTCGAGCGTGGAAACGTCCTGCGTGATCTCCTCGCCCTTCGCGAGCGAGCGCAACAGGCGCCGCATGATCTTGCCCGAGCGCGTCTTCGGCAGGTTCTCGCCGAAGCGGATGTCCTTCGGCTTTGCGATCGGCCCGATCTCCTTCGCCACCCACGCGCGCAGCTCGTTCGCGATCTTCGTGCTTTCGTCGCCCTCCGGACGCGAGCGCTTGAGCACGACGAACGCGACCACGGCCTCGCCCGTGGTGTCGTCCGGCCGACCGACCACCGCCGCTTCCGCGACGAGCGGATTCGCCACCAGCGCCGACTCGATCTCCATCGTGCCGAGCCGGTGACCCGACACGTTCAGCACGTCGTCGATCCGGCCCATGATCGTGAAGTAGCCGGTTTCCTTGTCGCGCACCGCGCCGTCGCCGGCGAGATAGAGCCGCCCGCCCAGTTCCTCGGGGAAGTAGCTCTTCTTGTAGCGGTCGGGGTCGCCCCAGACGTTGCGCAGCATCGACGGCCACGGACGCTTCACCACCAGGATGCCGCCCTGCCCGTTCGGCACCTCCTGCCCGGTTTCGTCGACGACCGTCGCCATGATGCCCGGCAGCGGCAGCGTGCACGAGCCCGGCACGAGCGGCGTCGCGCCCGGCAGCGGCGTGATCATGTGGCCGCCGGTTTCGGTTTGCCACCACGTGTCGATCACCGGGCAGCGCGCGCCGCCGACGTTCTCGTAATACCAGACCCACGCTTCCGGATTGATCGGCTCGCCGACCGTGCCGAGGATGCGCAGCGACGAAAGGTCATAGCTCTTCGGATGCACCTTGGCATCCGCTTCCGACGCCTTGATGAGCGAGCGGATCGCGGTGGGCGCCGTGTAGAAGATCGTGACCTTGTGCTTTGCGATCATGTCCCAGAAGCGGCCCGCATTCGGATACGTGGGGACGCCCTCGAACATGACCTGCGTCGCGCCGATCGCCGTCGGCCCGTAGGTGATGTAGCTGTGGCCCGTGATCCAGCCGATGTCGGCGGTACACCAGAAGACGTCTTCCGCGGGCTTCGCGTCGAAGGTCCACTTCATGGTCTGCGCGGCCCACAGCAACAGGCCGCCCGTGCTGTGCTGCACGCCCTTCGGCTTGCCGGTCGAACCCGACGTGTAGAGGATGAAAAGCGGATGCTCCGCGCTCACCCATTCGGGCTCGCACGTGTCGGACTCGTTCTCGACGATCTCGTGCATCCATGCGTCGCGGCCTTCGGTCCACGCGACCTTGCCGCCCGTCCTGCGATACACGATCACGTCCTTGACCGCCTCGCAGCCGCCCGCCGCGAGCGCTTCGTCGGCGATGCTCTTGAGCGGCAATGCCTTGCCGCCGCGCATCTGCTCGTCGGCGGTGATGAGCGCGACCGCGCCCACGTCCACGAGCCGCTCGTTGAGCGACTTCGACGAGAACCCGCCGAACACCACCGAATGCGTCGCGCCGATGCGCGCGCAGGCCTGCATGGCGACCACCCCTTCCACCGACATCGGCAGATAGATCACCACCCGATCGCCCTTCTTCACGCCGCGCTTCCTGAGCGCGTTGGCGAAGCGGCAGACGCGCGTGAGCAGGTCCTGATACGTGACGTTGGTGACGGCGCCGTCGTCGGCTTCGAAGACGATCGCGTTCTTCGCGCCGTGGCCGGCTTCGACGTGGCGGTCGATGCAGTTGTACGACGCGTTGAGCTCGCCGTCCTCGAACCACTTGTAGAACGGCGCGTTCGATTCGTCGAGCACCTTCGTGAACGGCTTCTTCCACGCGAGCGTTTCGCGTGCGAGACGCCCCCAGAAGCCTTCGTAGTCGCGCTCGGCTTCGGCGCTCAAGGCCTTGTAAGCGTCCATGCCGGAGATCGTGGCACTGGCCGACGTTTTCTCCGACGGCGGGAAAACACGGCGTTCCTGGAGAACGGATTCAATCGCAGACATCGACAACCCCTTTGATGGTGAATCTAAAAGCCGTCGGCACGCCGCTTCGGCGAGCCGTGTGTCCCTCTCGATTCAGACGAACCGGAGACTGCCGCGTTCCGTGTTCCCGAATCCTGTCTGTTGGCTGACTGGAGCCAGATGGCAAGGCAAGCCAATGACGCGATGCAGCACGACTCGAACACCATGCGGTATACCCCATGTGTGTCGCCCCTCGCGTTGCGCCTGCCCTTGGTTTGCAAGATAAGCCGCGCGCCTTACCCGCTTCTTACGTGTCCCGCCCAATCGCCACGGGGTATACACGGAGTCGGCGCGGCTCCTACAATGCGTCCCTACAATCGTAACTGAAACTAGCCGTGCGGATTCCAGTTTGAATCGATACGCCCTTTACCTTATTGCAGCCATGCTGCTCGTCGGAAGCAATGTCGGTGTCGGCAAGTCGATCGTCGCGTTCGTTCCCGTTGCCGCCTTTGCGCTCCTGCGCTTCGTGATCGCCGTCGGCGTGCTGTGGCCGCTGCTGCGTCCGTCGAAGATGAAGCGCGTTACGCGCGGCGAATGGGTCAACCTGTTCTTGCAGGCGCTCTTCGGCACGTTCATGTTCACGCTCCTGATGCTCAACGGCGTGCAGCGCACGAGCGCCGTCGCGGCGGGCGTGATCACGAGCACGATTCCGGCCGTCGTTGCGCTCTTCTCGTGGTTATTCCTGAAGGAGCGGCCCAACGGCCGCGCGCTCGCGTCGATCGCGCTCGCGATCATCGGCGTCACCGTGATCAACGTCGCGCAGAACGCGCACGGCGAAAGCGCCGCTTCGGCAAGCTCGTTCACCGGCAACCTGATGGTGCTCGGCGCGGTGTGCTGCGAATCGTTCTACGTGATCCTGTCGCGCCGGCTCACGCAGACGCTGCCCGCCATCGACATCTGCGCCTACACGCATTTCTTCGGTCTATTGCTGATGCTGCCGCTCGGGCTGCCGGCGCTCGTCGCCTTCGACTACGCGAGTGTCGGCATCGGCACCTGGAGCCTCGTGCTCTGGTACGGGCTCTCGGCGAGCATCTTTTCGTTCTGGCTCTGGATGAAAGGCATCCGGCACGTCGACGGCAGTTTGGCGGGCGTTTTTTCGGCCGTGCTGCCGATCGCCGCCGCGCTCTACGGCATGATTTTCCTCGGCGAGCGGCCGACCGCCGCGCACGGCATCGCGCTGGCTTGCGTCGTGGCGGGCATCGCGCTCGCGAGCGTCAGGGCGAGGCCGGTCCCGCCGATGGCCTCGTAGGCCGGCCGCGCCGCCGCGATGCCCTGCGGGTCCGGCAACCGGCGCGCTACGACACGCTACAATAGCGGGCTTCTCCAATTCCGAGCCCGCTTTTCGCTCAAACCACGACACCCATGTCCGCTCCCAAGCACGCCCCCGGATCGCCCCTGTCTCCCCGTCCGATGAGCCCGCTTCCGAGGGTCGTCTTCATGAGCCGCTGGCTCCAGGTCCCGCTCTATCTGGGCCTGATCGTCGCGCAGGCCGTCTATGTGGTGCTGTTCCTGAAGGAAGTCTGGCATCTCGTCTCGCACGCCTTCACGCTCGACGAAACCAACATCATGCTCGTCGTGCTCGGCCTGATCGACGTGGTGATGATCTCGAACCTGCTCATCATGGTGATCGTCGGCGGCTACGAGACGTTCGTGTCGCGGCTCGGCGTGGAGGGCCACCCCGACGAGCCCGAATGGCTCGATCACGTGAACGCGGGCGTGCTGAAGGTGAAGCTCTCGATGGCGCTCATCAGCATCTCGTCGATCCATCTGCTGAAAACCTTCATCAACCCGGACCTGCATTCGCAGCAGGCGGTGATGTGGCAGGTGATCATCCACGTCGCGTTCCTCCTCTCCGCGCTGATCATGGCATGGGTAGACCGCCTCACCACGCATACGCATCCGCAGCATTTCCACAACGAGCCGATCGCGCCGAAGAAGGCACTCGACTGAGCGTTGCCCAAGCATTGCCCGCGCGTCGCCAGAACGCCGGTACAAAAGTCCCGTCCCCAAGAGCCCAAGCCATGACCGTCATCAAACAGGAAGACCTGATCCAGAGCATCGCCGATTCGCTTCAGTACATCAGCTACTACCATCCGCTCGATTACATCCAGGCGCTCGGCCGCGCGTACGAGCTCGAGGAGAGCCCGGCCGCGAAGGACGCGATCGCGCAGATCCTGACCAACAGCCGCATGTGCGCGGAGGGCCGCCGCCCGATCTGCCAGGACACCGGCATCGTCACGGTGTTCGTGAAGGTCGGCATGGACGTGCGGTGGGACGGTGCGACGATGGGCGTCACCGAGATGATCAACGAAGGCGTGCGCCGCGGCTACCTGAACCCGGAGAACGTGCTGCGCGCGTCGATCGTGAGCCCGCCCGAAGGCGCGCGCAAGAACACGAAGGACAACACGCCGGCCGTGATCCACTACGAGATCGTGCCGGGCGACAAGGTGGATGTGCAGGTCGCAGCGAAGGGCGGCGGCTCGGAGAACAAGTCGAAGTTCGCGATGCTCAACCCGTCGGACTCGATCGTCGACTGGGTGCTGAAGACCGTGCCGACGATGGGCGCCGGCTGGTGCCCGCCGGGCATGCTCGGCATCGGCATCGGCGGCACGGCCGAGAAGGCGATGGTCATGGCGAAGGAGTCGCTCATGGACCCGATCGACATCCAGGACATCATCGCGCGCGGCCCGAAGGACTGGATCGAGAAACTGCGCGTGGAACTGCACGAGAAGGTCAACGCGCTCGGCATCGGCGCGCAGGGTCTCGGCGGCCTGGCCACCGTGCTCGACGTGAAGATCATGGCGGCGGCGACGCACGCGGCGAGCAAGCCGGTCGCGATCATCCCGAACTGCGCGGCCACGCGCCACGCGCACTTCACGCTCGACGGCTCGGGCGTCGCGAAGCTCGAGGCGCCGTCGCTCGACGCATGGCCGAAGGTGAACTGGGAGCCCAATACGGAGACGAGCCAGCGCGTGGACCTGAACACGCTCACGCCGGAGCAGGTCGCCGCGTGGAAGCCCGGCCAGACGCTGCTTCTCTCCGGCAAGATGCTCACCGGACGCGATGCCGCGCACAAGCGCATCGCGGACATGCTGGCCGCGGGCGAAAAGCTGCCCGTCGATTTCACGAATCGTGTGATCTATTACGTCGGCCCGGTCGATCCGGTGCGTGATGAAGTGGTCGGCCCGGCGGGCCCCACCACCGCGACCCGCATGGACAAGTTCACCGAGCTGATGCTGTCGCAGACCGGCCTGATCTCGATGATCGGCAAGGCCGAGCGCGGCCCGGTCGCGATCGAGGCGATCAGGAAGCACAACGCGGCGTACCTGATGGCGGTGGGCGGCGCGGCGTATCTGGTGTCGAAGGCGATCCGGGAAGCCAGGGTCGTCGCGTTCGGAGACCTCGGCATGGAAGCGATTTACGAGTTCGACGTGCAGGACATGCCGGTAACGGTTGCCGTCGATTCGAGCGGCACGTCGGTGCACAAGACCGGGCCGGCCGAATGGCAGGCGAAAATCGGCAAGATTCCCGTCGCGACCGCCTGATTTTCCGCTTATGCGATTCACGAGCCGGGCGTAACGCCCGGCTTTTTCATTGGCGGCGGCAATATCTCAATAAAGAGATTCATTCTCACTTTTATCTGAAACAAAAGATTTTTATCTAAGCTTGGCATTTTCATCTACAGGGTTTATCGTTTAAATAGCCACCACGCCACGAACAAGGAACAATCATGCAAGGCGACGCGAAGGTCATCGAATATCTGAACGCGCAGCTGAAAAACGAGCTGACCGCGATCAACCAGTATTTCCTGCACGCCCGGATGTACAAGCACTGGGGTCTGGAAAAACTCAACAAGCACGAGTACGACGAGTCGATCGGCGAGATGAAGCACGCCGACCTGCTGATCCAGCGCGTATTCCTGCTCGACGGTCTGCCGAATCTGCAGGACCTGCACAAGCTCTTGATCGGCGAGGAAACCAAGGAGATCATCGAGTGTGATCTGAAACTCGAACAGATCTCGCAGAGCACGTGCAAGGAAGCGATCGCATATTGTGAGACGGTGCGTGATTTCGTCTCCCGTGAAATCTTCGTGACGATTCTCGAAGACACGGAAGAGCACATCGACTGGCTCGAAACGCAACTCGACCTGATCGGCAAGGTCGGCATCCAGAACTATCAGCAATCGATGATGGGCGAGGGCGAATAAGCACCCGTCGTCCGATGCTGTTCGAAGCGTCCCCTTCTTTCCCGCCGACCGGGCGCGCCGTAGCTGATACGAGCGCGCCCGTCGGCGTTTTCGATTCCGGCCTGGGCGGCCTTTCGGTGCTGCGCGCCGTGCGCGCAGCGTTGCCGGACGAGCGGCTCGTCTACGTCGCCGATTCGCTCTACGCGCCCTACGGAGAGCGCGACGACGACTTCATCGCCGACCGGACCATGGCCATCGGCGAATGGCTGGTTTCGCAGGGCGCGAAGGCGCTGGTTGTCGCGTGCAACACGGCGACCGCGCAATCCATCGCGCTCGTGCGCGAGCGTCTCCCTATTCCGCTTGTCGGCGTGGAGCCGGGCGTGAAGCCGGCCGCTCTGGTTTCGAAAACGCGCGTGGTGGGCGTGCTGGCGACGGCCGTCACGCTGCGCAGCGCGCGTTTTCAGACGCTGCTCGAACGCTACGCCGGTGATTGCCGCTTCATCTGCCAGCCGGGGCACGGTCTCGTGCAGGCGGTGGAACGCTGCGACACGCATTCGCCCGAACTCCTCGCATTGCTCGCGAGCTATCTCCGGCCGATGCTCGACGCCGGCGCGGACACGCTTGTGCTCGGGTGCACGCACTATCCTTTCCTGGACGAGGCGATCCGCTCGATCGTGGGCGACCGGCTCCAGATCATCGACACGAGCGTCGCGATCGCTCGCCAGCTCGAGCGCCTGCTCGACGCCCACAGGCTGCGCGCCGCCGGGCCGTCTCCCCGCGCATTGCCGCGCTTCTACTCGACCGCCGACGGCGAATCCCAACGCCAGCTCGCCGCCTCGCTGCTGCAGATCGACGCGCGCGTCGAGCACGTCGTCATCCCATCGCGCCGCACGCGGCCGTTAGAATCCGACCTGGCCTGAGGGTTTTCCGCTCCGCCGGCTCGCCCGCCTGGCGCTTTCGCCTTGTCCAGCAAGGCTTCCGGCGATAACCCTGCCGACTTCCCCAGTATGTTACAAAAAACACAGACCCGCACTTGCAATGCCGCCGATACTGAATGATAATAATTCGCATTAACGTAAGCTATCGCGACCTGATCATGATCGTCTGTGTGTGCAAATCAGTATCCGACCGCAAGATCCGCACGGCTATTTCCGAGGGCATGGATTCCTTCGACGAGCTGCAGTTCGAACTCGGCGTCGCGCTGTGCTGCGGCAAGTGCGAGGAGTCGGTCCGCGACGTGATGCTGCAAAGCGGCGTGTGCGCGTCGCGTTGCGGGATCGAGCATCACGAACATCTTCAGGCTGTGCCGCTCACTTTTTACGAACGCAAGGCCGCCTGACATTCCCCGGGCGCGTCGAGCCGGACAGCGGTTGCTCCGCCGATCCGCTCTTGTTTTTCTGTATCTGCCGCCCGCAAGCCAGGTCACATCAGCCAGCTACGCCGCCCCCCGACCCAAGGAGGGAATGATGGAATTGCTGATCGGTTTCGTGACTACGCTGTTTATTTCTCTGCTTATCTTCCGAAAATGACGTCGTTGAGCTTGATGTGCTGTGCCGGGCCGTCGGATTCATTTATTGCGGCCCGCTCCTGAGAACATGCAGTCCCCGACTATTTCACCCGCCGGCATGCAGCCGGCTCCTTCGGCCGGGATCGACCGCCGCGTCATGGCGGCAGGTGCGGCTGTCGTCGCGATTCACGTCGTGTTGCTCGCGGTCGTGATGACCGTGCGCAACGCGCCGCTGCCCCGCCCGATCGAGTCCCGCGCGATCACCGCGCAGTTGCTGAGCGCCGAGCCGGCGCCGGTGGCCGCGCCCGTTGCGATCCAGTCGACGCCCACGCCCACGCCCCCGAAACCCGTTCCGCCGAAGCCGACGCCCAAGCCGAAGGTGCAGCCCCGCGTGAAGCCCGCGCCGACACCCGTGCCGATGCCGCAGAGCGACGCGCCGTCTCCGATCGCCGCACCCGCGCCCGATCCCGCGCCGCCGGCACCGCCCGCTCCGGCCGAACCGGCTGCCGCGGCGGCGCCCGCCACCGGCCGCCAGACGATGGCCATCTCCGCGCCGAAGAACGTTTCGCACCTCGATTGCAATATCGCGATGGCAGACTACCCGGCGATGTCGAAGCGCCGGGGCGAGACGGGCACGGCAGTCGTGAGTTTCGTCGTAGGATTGACGGGCAAGATCGAGAACGTCGCATTGAAAAAGAGCAGCGGCTCGTCGCGTCTTGATGAGGCCGCGCTCGACGCCATGCGGGCGAGCACCTGCAAACCTTACAAGGAAAACGGCGAAGCAATCCGCGCCGCCTATTCCCAGCCTTATGTATTCAGTCTGAACGACTGACCAGAATCTCTTAGATACAAACAGGAACTGCAATGGAAAATTACGGGATTGCGCACGTGTGGGCGCAAGGGGATTTCGTGACACGCGGCATCGCGATCGCGCTCGTCATCATGTCGGTGCTGTCCTGGACGGTGATCGTCGTGAAAGGATGGAACGTCATGCGCCTGAGGCGCCTGACGAAGGACGCCGAACGCGCCTTCTGGCACTCGGACGATTTCGCCGACGGCATCAAGAAGCTCGGCAGCCACAACTCCAGCCCGGCCGACAATCCTTTTCTCGCGCTCGCCCTCGCCGGCCAGGAAGCCGCCGACCACCATCACCAGACGCAGCCGCATCTGCACGACCGCATGGACGTGTCGGACTGGATCACGCGCTGCCTGAAGGACACGATGGACGAAGGCGTCGGCCGCATGCAGAGCGGGCTCGCGATCCTCGCGTCGATCGGCAGCACGTCGCCGTTCGTCGGACTGTTCGGCACGGTGTGGGGTATCTATCACGCGCTGCTCACCATCGGCGCGACCGGCCAGACCTCGATCGACCAGGTGGCCGGCCCGGTCGGCGAGTCGCTGATCATGACGGCGTTCGGCCTCTTCGTCGCGATTCCGGCGGTGCTCGGCTACAACGCGCTCACGCGCTCGAACAAGTCGATCGTGACGAAACTCAACCGCTTCGCCCACGGCCTGCATGCGTTCTTCGTGACCGGCACGAAGCTCTCGTCGAGCAAGCGCAGCGGCGCGGGCAATCCCGACAGCCTGCGTCTCGCGACGCGCGCAAGCTAAGCGGAGGCCCCGATGGCAATGAGCCCTTTCGCCGGCGACGAAGACGACGGCATGATGAGCGAAATCAACATGACGCCGCTCGTCGACGTCATGCTGGTGCTGCTGATCATCTTCCTCGTCACGATTCCGGCGATGCATCACGCGGTCAAGATCGACCTGCCGCACGCGAGCAGCCAGCCGCAGGACACCAAGCCCGCGCACGTGAACGTCGCGGTCGAGGCCGACGGCACGATCATGTGGGACGACCAGAAAATCGACGACGCGGCGCTCGCCGCGCGCATCGCACAGGCGTCGCAGCAGTCGCCGCAGCCGGAACTGCACCTGCGCGCGGACCGCAAGGTGCCGTACGAGCGCGTCGCCGACGTGATGTCGGCCGCTCAGGCAGGCGGGCTCACGAAGATCGGCTTCGTCACGGAACCCAAGGGCGGAGCAGGCAAGTAAAGCCGCCGCCGCTGCCGTAAATACGCGCGCCACAAAGTAAAAGGCCTTCATCGTCGGATGAAGGCCTTTTTTTGTGCGCACTCGGCGCTTTCGGGCGGGCAGTCACTTCGGGCTCGAATAGCCGGAGGACGAAGGATCACCACATGCGGCAACCGTGGTCGACACGGACAGCGCGATCAACCCTATCAGGCTAACTATAAGAGTAGCCGTCAGTTTTCGCATAAGAGGCTCCTTAGCGAAGGCGTTTTCAATATAACGCCGTGCCCGCGTGCCATCAAGGGCGGGCCGATTGAATCTGTCCATCGCAAGCGCGCGCTTCAATGCTAGAAACGATGCGCGCCGCCACGAATCGGTCAAACTGTTTCCCGCACGGGCGCCGGCTCGACAGGACATTCTCCTGGGAAGCGCCTGCCGTCGTCGATCGACTCCACGAGAAAATCGACGAACGCGCGGATTGCCGGCACCATGCCCTGCCGCGACAGGAACACCGCGTACAGTTGCGGCGACGGAAACGTCCAGCCCGGCATCACCGGCGAAAGCTGGCCCGTGCGCAACGGCGCGCCGTACATCATCTCCGGCAGCGCAGCGATGCCGACTCCGCGCAGCACGGCCTCGCGGATCATCGACAGGTCTGCCGTGACGAGACGCGGTTCGTGCTCGAACTCGTGGCGCGTGCCGTCGGGCGCGATCAGCCGGTACACGTGACGGCCGTCGCTCGACGGCGTGTCGAGCGTGTCGAACTGGCGCAACTCGCCCGGCGTGAGCGGCGGCGCGTTGGGCTTGAGCAGCGACGGCGCCGCAACCAGCATCTGTTCCGTGCGCCAGAGCGGCCGCGCGACCAGATTCGAATTCGCGGGTGGCTCGGAGCGCACGCGCAGCGCGACGTCGATCGCGTCCTCGAACAGATCGACGACCCGGTTCGTCACGCGCAGCACCACCCTCACCTCCGGATAGCGGTGCAGGAAGTCCGGCATCACGGCCGACAGGAACGTCTGCGCGATGGTCACGGGCACGCTCACGCGCACGGTGCCGCGCGGCGAATCGCGCAGGCTCTGGACGACATTGACGGCCGCCTGCGCCTCCGCCAGCATCGCCTGGCAATGCTGGTAGAAGAGCTGCCCCGCTTCGGTCAGCGCGAGCTTGCGCGTGGAGCGCTGCAGGAGCCGCACGCCGAGCGACGCCTCCAGTTCCGACACGCGCCGCGACAGCCGCGATTTCGATATCCCGAGCACCCGCTCCGCGGCGGAAAATCCGCCGTTCTCGACAACATGCGAGAAGTACATCAGGTCGTTCAGGTCGTGTGACTCGGTTCTCATATCGTTCCGCTGGCAGGACAATCCATTGCGATTAGATGGCTTTTTAGCCGGAATTCAGCCCATATAATATCGCTCTGTTGCAAATTCAGCGCCATTCCCCTGACGGCGACGCGAGGACCCATGAGCACTACACGCACTATCGAACGCACCATTCCCGCCATCCGGACCGTCGAAGGCGGCGGCTTTGTCGTGCATCGTCCGTTTCCGACCCGCCTTCTGATGGATTTCGACCCGATCCTTCTGCTCGACGAAATGGGCCCGGTCGACTACGCGCCGGGCGAAGCGAAAGGCGCGCCGGATCATCCGCATCGTGGCTTCGAGACGGTCACCTACGTGCTCGAAGGGCAATTTGGCCACAAGGACTCGGCGGGCCATTCCGGCACGCTGCGCGAAGGCGACGTGCAGTGGATGACGGCTGGCGCGGGCGTCGTCCACAGCGAAATGCCCGATCCGGAATTCACCCGGACCGGCGGCCGCGTGCACGGCCTGCAACTGTGGGTGAACCTGCCGAAGCGCGACAAGATGATCGCACCGCACTATCAGGAAATCCCGTCGGGCGGAATTCCGGTCGGCGTGAGCGACGACGGCCGGGTGCGGGTCAAGGTGATCGCTGGCGAGGCGCTGGGCGTGAAGGCCGCGATCGAAACGCGCACGCCGATCCTGTACCAGCATTTTTCGCTGCAGCCGGGGGCGTCGGTCGAAACCCGCGTGCCGCGCGACTTTCGCGTGTTCGCGTACGCGCTGTCGGGCGAAGGGCGCTACGGCGCGGAGCGCACGCAGGTGCGCGCGCGGCAGATGGTGCTCTTTCGCGACGACGGCGACAGCGTGACGCTTGCCACCGGCGAGGAGCCGCTCGAAGTGCTGCTGATCGGCGGGGTGCCGCTGAAGGAGCCAGTGGTGCGCTACGGGCCGTTCGTGATGAACACCGAGGACGAAATCCGTCAGGCGGTGATCGACTATCAGGCGGGCCGGATGGGCGCGATCACGCACTGAATTTGCGCCGAACGCGGCAAAACACACCAAAGCACACCTGCAAAGCATCCGCGGCGCGGCACGAACGGCGACATTGCGTCACAATAACCGTTCGCGCCGCGCCGCTTTTTTTCGTGTGCCGCTCCCCTTCGAACGCCCGTCAAACTACAGGAGCACTGAATGGCTGAACCGACCGTGATCGCGACCATCGGATCGACCGACTTCCAGGTTCAACTCGACGACGGCATGCACAAATGGGTCGCCGACGAACCCGAAAGCCTCGGCGGCCGGGATACCGGCCCCGAACCCGCGTCGCTCTTGCTGTCCAGTCTGGGCGCATGCACGTCGATCACGCTCAGGATGTACGCGAAGCGCAAGGACTGGCCGCTCGAAGCGGTGCGCGTCGGGCTGTCGCTCACGAGCACGGCCGAGGGCACGGTGATCGATCGCCAGATCGTGCTGACAGGCCCGCTCGCCGACGACCAGCGGGAACGCCTCTTGCAAATCGCCAATGCATGCCCGCTGCACAAGATCCTCTCCGGCTCGATCCGGATCGACACCGGGCTCGCGCCCGCGTAAGACTGCCTGAAGCCGCTTGAATGGGGCGCCGGAGCGCAATGAACGTCCAAGGAAACCGTCGAGTTGAATTTCGAACACCTGATCCAGATCAACGACCCGCTCAACCCGTTCGTCGATACCTTGACGCGCGAACAATTATGGGACGGGCTCGTCCTGCGCGCGGAACAGCCGCAGTTGTTCGTGCTCGGGCTCGATAGCTGCACGATCCTGTCGCGCGACGGCGACAGGATGGAGCGCGAACTGCACTATGGCCAGGCCGTCGTGCGCGACCGCGTGACGCTCACGCCGGGCGCGAGCGTGCGCTACGACATCCTGCCGACGGCGGACCATGTCGGCGGCTCGCTCACGATGGCGATCGAACAGCCGGACGAGCTGCAACTCTTTTTGCGCTTCACCTACAGCACGACCCTGCCCGTCGCCGACGAGGCCAACGCCAGCCCCGACGTGCTGCAGACGCAGGAGATCGTGAAATCGGCGTACCGCGAAGCTGACATCGATACCGTACGGCTGATCCGCCAGTACGTGCACGGCCCGAAGGGCCAGGCGCCGCTCCACTGACGCGCTACGCGATGCGGCAACGCATGCGAGCGTGGCCGCATCGAAATCTACTATCGAAAGCGCCGATCCGATGAGTAGATCGTTCTTGCAAATAGGAATGGTTATCATTTACTATGAATCCATCGAATCAACGAACGAGTTCACCGACATGACCGACACCCTGCGCTCCTCCACGCTCCGGCTGCGTCGCCCGGTCACTCGCGATGCCGCCATCACGCGACCCAAGCAGGCAGCCGTGACGTCAGTGCGTGCATCGAATGTCGAGGACGAGAGCGGCGAGCGCTCGGTGCGCAGCGATACACTGCTGCAGGGCCACAGCCACATCAGCATCGTGCACAACGGGGAGACCTACCAGTTGCGCGCCACGCGTCTAGGCAAGCTGATCCTGACGAAGTAGGCGCAGAACGAATTGCAGTACCGGGTATTGTGGGGACCACCTCTCCGAGAGGTGTTTGGCCATAGCCAGCGAGGACGACTTGCACGCGAGAAATAGACCCCTTCGTGCAAACACCAGCCAGTCGTCGATAGCCAGCGAAGCCGCTTTTTTTGGTTCCTGCCGGGTTTGTGTCGCACCGTCATGAGAAGCACGGAGCGACGCGCAAATGACAACGGCGCGCTTTCTTTCGAAAGCGCGCCGTTGTTTTTTTCGATCCGCCGGGGGCGTGATCGTAATCAGGTGTTTTCGATTCCCAGCGCCGCGATGCCCGCACGCGCGATCGCCGCGTCCTGATCCGACTTCACGCCCGACACGCCGACCGCGCCGACGAGATCCGTGCCCACCATGATCGGCACGCCGCCTTCGAGCATCGCTGTCATCGGCGCGCTGAGGAACGCGACGCGCCCCTGTTTGATCATGTCTTCGTAGACCTTGGTTTCACGCCGCCCGAGCACGGCCGTGCGCGCCTTGCCGGTCGCCATCTCGGCCGTGCTGGCGCCCGCACCCTCCAGGCGATGGAGATGCAGCAGATGACCGCCGTCGTCGACGATCGCAACCGTCACGTTCCAGTGGTGTTCGAGCGCGTGCGCTTCGGCGGCTGCGGCAATGATCTTGACGTCTTCGTCGGTCAGTACAGGTTTGGTTCTCAATTTCGTTCGGCTCGCTGGCTTGGCAGAAAAATTGGCGGAAATATTAGCGGGAAAAGCCCCAGAACATCAGATACCACGCGCTGTCCGCGACGGCCAGCGCAACAACAAACCATACCATCGCCGACACGCGCGTAACAATACGCTTTTCCGCATACCGGCTCGTCACGCGCCACGCGAGCCACGCGCTCCACAGATTCGCGACCGCGAGCAACGAGAGGCGCAGATCCGCGACCCACCAGAGCGGCACGTGCTCGGCGCGCAGAAGCGCCACCGTGGTCGCGGACAGGCCGAGGAACACGCCGCAGCCGGCAACCGGAATCAGCGCCTGCGTGAGGTGATGCAGGCGCCTCGCGTCGAAACGGCCGAGCATGCGCGTGGCTCCCGCGAGCAACGCGAGGAGCGCCGTGCCGTACACCAGCCCCGTGACGACGATATAGCCGATCACCATGCTGCCGTCGAGCCACGAAAATACGTCGTTCTGTTCGGGGTAATGCGTGAACAGGTACCACGGCGCGTTGGTCGCGAGCGGCCAGAGGATGTCGTGATCGATCAGCCAGCTCGCGAAAATCTGCTTCAGGTCGACGAACCAGGTGCTGACCGTCCAGTGAAATGCGCCGATCGCGATGCCGAGCAGCCCGTAGAGGATCAGCGCCGTGTCCCAGGCGTTCGCCTGCGCGTCGCCGAGACGCACCACTTCGTCCGACGGCGAGCGCCAGGTGAGCGCGACCGCATCGCGATGGCCGCTGCACCGGCCGCACATGTGGCAGTCGGCGGCGCCCTTCATGTTGCGCAGCGGCACGAGCGGCGCGCAATTGATCGGAATCACGCGATGGCCGTTCTCGCCCTCCTTGTAGGAGCGGCGCCACGCGTCTTCATCGACTTTGTAGTGGAACGGCGCGAGGCGCGCCAGCAGCGAGAACACCCCGTTCACGGGGCAGAGATACTTGCACCAGACGCGCTTTTCGCGCCCGTAGAGCACGCCGACGATCATCGCGCCGACGGTCGAGCCGCCCAGCACGAGCAGCACGGCCTTCGGATACTGATAGACACTGACCATCTGGCCGTAGATCGTCGTCAGGCCGAACGCGACGAAAGGCCACCCGCCCCAGCGCATCCAGCGCGGAATCGCCCAGCCGCGGCCGAACCTGCTCGCGAATTCCGACAGCGCCCCTTCCGGACACAGCACGCCGCACCACACGCGGCCGAGCATGACCATCGACAGCAGCACGAACGGCCACCAGATGCCCCAGAACACGAACTGCGCGGCAAGCGTCAGGTTGCTCCACAGATGCGCGGTGCCGTCCGGCAGCGGCATGAAGGAGGGCACGAGAATCAGAAACGCATACACGGCAACGACGACCCACTGAATCCCGCGGATCGCGCTGCCGTGCCGTTGCATCCATTGACCGGCTTGGCGCAGCCGGCCCGGCCGTTCAAGGACAGTGCTCATGCTGGTCGGCCCGCCGCTTTTTGCGTCATCTGGCTCTTCGAGCGGCGCATCAGCAGATAGATCACCGCCCAGTAGATGGCGTACGCAATCAGGTTCATGCCGGCCGGATGCGCGCGGTAACCCGTGAGCGTCGCGACGAGCGAGCCGAACGTGCTCGAGTCATCGAGCAGCCAGGACGTATCCCACAACTGATTGACGACGACCGGCAGGATTTCCTTGTCGATCAGCTTGTCGACGCCGGTTTCGAACAGGCCCGCCGCGAGGAACAGCAGCATGATCTCGGTGACGCGAAAGAAGATGCGCCACGAGAAGACCTTGCCGCCGAGCTGAAGAATGTAGAACGTGAGGAGCGCGAGCGCGAAACCGAGCAGCACCGCGACATACTGCGACGCCGCCACGTGTCCGGACTGCCCGAAGCCGACGCCGTAGAGGAACACCGCCGTCTCGCTGCCCTCCCGCGCGATGGCGAGCGCGACCAGCACCGTGATGCTCCACCAGTGCCCGTCCTGCGTGCTCTTTTGCAGCGACGCCTCCATGTCCTTCTTGAGCGTGCGGCCGTGGCGCTTCATCCAGAGCACCATCTGCACGATCAGCACGCAGGCGACGAGCACCATCGCCGTCTGGAAATAGTCCTGGGCGTCGCCCGAGAGCACCTCCGTGAACCCGACGAGCGCCGCGCCGAGCGCCACGGCCGCGAGCAGGCCGATCGCGACGCCCGCCCACAGATACGGCATGCCGCGCCGCGCATGATGATCGCCGTTCTTCAGCCAGGCGTACAGAATGCCGACGACGAGCAACGCCTCGACACTCTCGCGCCAGACGATGAAAAGAACCTGACCCATCAAAAACCTCCAGCCATTTCCGCTTCACACGGGCGCGGCGCCCGACGCTGCGCGCCGCGCAACCCACCCTACTTCGCGACGATCACACCCTGCGCGGTCTGATGGAAATCGTCGAAAAACTTGTATTCGCCCGGGGCGAGCGGTGCGATCACGACGAACGAATCCGCGCCCGGCGCGAGCACCTTTTCCTTGCGCAACTGGATGCTCTCGAATTCCGCGGCACCCTTTCCGATGTTGTGCACTTCGATCTTGATGCGCTGGCCCGCCGGCACTTCGATGCGCTCGGGGTTCAGCTTGCCGTCGTTCATTTCGAGCTTGAACGTCGGCAGATCGGCGGCTTGCGCGATGCCGGCAAGAAGCGCCGGCAACACGAGCGCGGCCACCTGGAGTTTGAGTTTCATGCTGCCTTCCTGAGTTGCGCGCGCCGCCGGTCATGCGCCCGTGGCGCGCCTCGAAGCGCGCTCGCTTAGTAGCCGCCCTTCTTGCCGATTCCGGCGAACGGGAAATCGTACTCGATCGTGAACGGCTTGAACCACGGGCCCACGCCCGTTTCCTTGTCGATGTGACGGCCGAACGCCATGTGGCCCGTCTGCGCGGGCGGCGCGATGTGCAGCTTCAGGTGATATTTGCCCGGGCCGAAGAGCTTGACGTTGTCGCCGTAGTGCGGGCCGTCGCTCGCGACCATCGCCATCAGGTCGCCCTTGATGGTCTGCGTCGTGCCGACTTTCGTCAGTTCATACGTGACCTGCAGGTACGGCATCCAGTCGCCTTCCGCAAAACCCGTCGGGTTGTCCTTGACGGCGTGGATGTCTGCCTCGAGGTGGATGTCCGAATCCGATGCCTTGCGCATCATGCCTTCAGGCGCCATCGTGATCGGCTGCAGATACACGGCGCCGGTTTCCATGCCGCCCTCGATATGCTGCTTGCCGATCGGATACTCCGCTGCCGTCGCCGACATTGCTGCCGTTAGCGCCGCTGCGGCGAGCGCGCCGCGCATCAAAGTTTTTACCTGCATTCGCCACTCCTTGTTGTTATCGATCGATATGCGCGGTGCGCGCCATCCAAACCCGATCTGCTTCACCGCATCGAGGCCCGGCCACCGTGAAGCATCCCAATGAGAACCGATTCCAGAACGTTAATAGGAACCATTCTCAATATTTGCGAAGTGTAGCACCGATCGATCACAAGAACAATTTGATCCGCCTTACAGCCTTATCCCAGCAAGGGTTTCGCCGGTTCGGGGCAGCGGCGAAACATCTGAAAAAACGCGACGAAGAGTGGCGTCGTCGCGTTCTTCTATTTGAGGACTGGTTTAGTCGATGCCCGTCAGGTGATCGCCGACGTTCGCGCCGAACACGCGCTCCCGCAAGAGCGCCAACTGGTCGCGCGTCTGTGCCGCCTTTTCGAATTCGAGATTCTTGGCGTGGTCCATCATCTGCTTTTCGAGACGCTTGATTTCCTTCGCGAGCTGCTTCTCCGACATGTCCTCGAACTTCGCGCGCGTCTGCGCTTCCTTCAGCTCGGCGCGGGCGTCGTCGACGTTGTAGACGCCGTCGATGATGTCTTTGATGCGCTTCGTCACGCCACGCGGCGTGATGCCCATCTTCTCGTTGTGCGCGACCTGCTTCGCGCGCCGCCGCTCGGTTTCGCCGATCGCGCGCTTCATCGATTCGGTCATGTTGTCGGCGTAGAGAATCGCCTTGCCGTTCACGTTGCGCGCCGCCCGGCCGATCGTCTGGATGAGCGAACGCTCGGCGCGCAGGAACCCTTCCTTGTCGGCGTCGAGAATCGCCACCAGCGACACCTCCGGAATATCCAGCCCTTCGCGCAAGAGGTTGATGCCGACCAGCACGTCGAAGCTGCCGAGCCGCAAGTCGCGGATGATCTCGACGCGCTCCACCGTATCGATATCGCTATGCAGATAGCGCACCTTCACCCCGTGATCGGCGAGAAACTCGGTCAGCTGCTCGGCCATGCGCTTGGTCAGCACCGTGACCAGCACGCGTTCGCCGGCTTTCACGCGCGCGTTGATCTCCGAGAGCACGTCGTCGACCTGAGAGCGCGCCGGGCGCACCTCGATTTCCGGATCGACGAGCCCGGTCGGGCGAACCAGTTGCTCGGCCACCTGGCCGGACGTGCGCTGCTCGTAGTCGGCGGGCGTCGCGGACACGAAGATCGCCTGGCGCATCTTGCGCTCGAACTCGTTGAACTTGAGCGGCCGGTTGTCGAGCGCGGACGGCATCCGGAAGCCGTAATCGACGAGATTTTCCTTGCGCGCCCGGTCGCCGTTGTACATGCCGTTCAGCTGGCCGATCAGCACGTGCGACTCGTCGAGCAGCATCAGCGCGTCGGGCGGCAGGTAATCGACGAGCGTCGGCGGCGGCTCGCCGGGCGCCGCGCCCGAAAAATGCCGCGAATAGTTTTCGATGCCCTTGCAGAAACCCAGCTCCTGCAGCATTTCGAGATCGAACCGCGTGCGCTGCTCGAGCCGCTGCGCCTCGACCAGCTTGCCGTCCTTGTGAAAAAATTCGAGCCGCTCGCGCAATTCCGCCTTGATCGTCTCGATCGCGCGCATCACGGTGTCGCGCGGCGTCACGTAATGCGACGACGGGTAGACGGTGAAGCGCGGAATCTTCTGGCGCACGCGCCCGGTGAGCGGATCGAAGAGTTGCATCGACTCGATCTCGTCGTCGAAAAGCTCCACGCGCACCGCCATTTCGGCGTGCTCGGCCGGAAAAATGTCGATCGTGTCGCCGCGCACGCGAAACGTGCCGCGCTGGAAATCGGCCTCGTTGCGGTTGTACTGCATCGCGATCAGCCGCGCGATGATGTCGCGCTGGCCGAGCTTGTCGCCCGTGCGCAGCGTCAGAATCATCTTGTGATACTCCGACGGATTACCGATACCGTAGATCGCCGACACCGTCGCGACGATCACCACGTCGCGCCGTTCGAGCAGGCTCTTCGTGGCGGAGAGCCGCATCTGCTCGATGTGCTCGTTGATCGACGAGTCCTTTTCGATGAACAGGTCGCGCTGCGGCACATACGCTTCTGGCTGGTAGTAGTCGTAGTACGAGACGAAATATTCGACCGCGTTGCGCGGGAAAAACTCGCGGAACTCCGCGTAGAGCTGCGCGGCAAGGGTCTTGTTCGGCGCGAACACGATCGCGGGCCGCCCCATGCGGGCGATCACGTTCGCCATCGTGAAGGTCTTGCCCGAACCGGTTACGCCGAGCAGGGTCTGGAACGAAAGGCCGTCCTCGATGCCTTCGACGAGCGTGCTGATCGCCTCGGGCTGGTCGCCTGCGGGCGCATACGGCTGGTAGAGCTGAAACGGGGAGCCATCGAAGGTGACGAATCTGGATTCGTCGAGTGCATCGGGGGCGTCGATGAGGGTATCGGACATGAGGAAATGTAACCTTCGCCGAGAGCAAACGCCTATTTTAGCGGTTCGCGCAAAAGCGGGTGGACGGCGGGGCCGGAGTGTCGGAACGGCGTGCGCCGGTTCGGCCGGCGCCGTGTTGCCTACAAGATGGGGATGAACGGGGCAACCGCAAGCGAGCCCCACCCTGCATGCGTATCGGGCCGGGAATCAGGTAAAAAAGCGCAAAAAAAGGACGCAAATCGCGGGGTGCGGCCGGCAAAATAATCCGCCCGATTCGCTACAATGGCGGATTCCGGGGCCGATTCAGCGCAACCAGGCCGCGAAACGGCGCCGCAACGCGTGATTACGCGTGGCAGCAGCCGTTCCGGCCGCCCGGCCTCCTTGCAAGTCCTTGCCGCACGTCTTTCCACTACTGCCGATACATCATGTCTCTTTTCTCTGCCGTCGAACTCGCTCCCCGCGACCCGATCCTGGGCCTCAACGAAGCCTTCAACGCCGACACGCGCACGACCAAGGTCAATCTGGGCGTCGGCGTGTACACGAATGAAGAAGGCAAGATTCCGCTCCTGCGCGCAGTGCGCGAGGCGGAAAAAGCCCGCATCGAGGCCGCGCTGCCGCGCGGTTACCTGCCGATCGAAGGGATCGCCGCCTATGACACCGCCGTCCAGAAACTGCTGCTCGGCAACGATTCGCCGCTGATTGCGGCCGGTCACGTCGTCACGGCACAGGCGCTCGGCGGCACGGGCGCGCTGAAGATCGGCGCGGACTTCCTCAAGCGCGTGAACCCGGGCGCGATGGTCGCAATCAGCGATCCGAGCTGGGAAAACCACCGTGCCCTCTTCGAAGGCGCTGGTTTCGAGGTCGTGAACTACCCGTACTACGATGCAGCCACCCACGGCGTGAACTTCGAAGGCATGCTCGCGGCGCTCGACAGCTACCCGGCCGGCACGATCGTCGTGCTGCACGCGTGCTGCCACAACCCGACCGGCGTGGATCTGACGGCCACCCAATGGCGCCAGATCGTCGACGTGGTGAAGGCGCGCTCGCTCGTGCCCTTCCTCGACATCGCCTACCAGGGCTTCGGCGACGGCATCGAGGCCGACGCCGCCGCAGTGCGCCTCTTCGCCAACGCGGACGTGAACGTATTCGTGTCGTCGTCGTTCTCGAAGTCGTTCTCGCTCTATGGCGAGCGCGTCGGCGCGCTGTCGATCATCACGACGGGCAAGGAAGAATCGGCGCGCGTGCTGTCGCAACTGAAGCGCGTGATCCGCACGAACTACTCGAACCCGCCGACGCACGGCGGCTCGGTCGTCGCGGCCGTGCTGGCCTCGCCGGAACTGCGCGCGACGTGGGAACAGGAGCTGGGCGAAATGCGCGACCGGATCCGCGCAATGCGCAACGGCCTTGTCGAGCGTCTGAAGGCGAGCGGCGTGGATCGCGACTTCAGCTTCGTGAGCCAGCAGCGCGGCATGTTCTCCTACTCGGGCCTGACGGCGCCGCAAGTGGACCGACTGCGCGAGGAATTCGGGATCTACGCGGTCAGCACCGGCCGGATTTGCGTGGCCGCGCTGAACACGCGCAACCTGGACGTTGTGGCGAACGCCGTCGCGCACGTGCTGAAGTAACACGGCCGCGGCTTTGTGCTACCTGAAATGGCGCCCGTTTCGGGCGCCATTTTTTTCGGCTTTCGGCTTTCGGCTTTCGGCTTTCGGCTTTCGGCTTTCGGCTTTCGGCTTTCGGCTTTCGGCTTTCGGCTTTCGGCTTTCGGCTTTCGGCTTTCGGCTTTCGGCTTTCGGCTTTCGGCTTTCGGCTTTCGGCTTTCGGCTTTCGGCTTTCGGCTTTCGGCTTTCGGCTTTCGGCTTTCGGCTTTCGGCTTTCGGCTTTCGGCTTTCGGCTTTCGGCTTTCGGCTTTCGGCTTTCGGCTTTCGGCTTTCGGCTTTCGGCTTTCGGCTTTCGGCTTTCGGCTTTCGGCTTTCGGCTTTCGGCTTTCGGCTTTCGGCTTTCGGCTTTCGGCTTTCGGCTTTCGGCTTTCGGCTTTCGGCTTTCGGCTTTCGGCTTTCGGCTTTCGGCTTTCGGCTTTCGGCTTTCGGCTTTCGGCTTTCGGCTTTCGGCTTTCGGCTTTCGGCTTTCGGCTTTCGGCTTTCGGCTTTCGGCTTTCGGCTTTCGGCTTTCGGCTTTCGGCTTTCGGCTACCGGATGTCGCGATGGATGTCGTGCGTGACGAAATGCGACTCGCCGTCCGGCATGTCGAGCCAATCATGGTGCGCCAGCGTGCCGCGAATGTCCTGCAGACCGCTTTCCCAGTGTTCACGCATCGTCGACAAGCCGAACTGGTAGTCCTTGTAGTGCCCTTCGTATTCCTTGTGCCGGTAAATCAGGTGAATCACGTTATAGCGCTTCGAGCACGCAAGGTCCTGAGCGAGCTTGCACCACGCATCGTTCTTGCGGAGTTCCTCCGGCACCTGTTCCAGCACATGCCTGAGCACATTCCGATAGCGCTGCGCACGCTGCATCGTATCCGTCACCATGCGCGTGCGGCTGGAATACTGGATGTCCTTCACCCGCCCCATCACATCGACGATGCTGTCGGGCACCGGCCCGCGCGCGCTCCACAGATCGACCTGGAACGCGAGCGTGTCGCGGCGCGGGCTTGCCTGCGCGATTTCATAGAGCGGCGTATTCGACATCAGCCCGCCATCCCAGTAATAGTCGCCGTCGATTTCCACGGCGGCAAACCCCGGCGGTAACGCGCCCGACGCGATGAAGTGTTCCGCCCTCAGCCGGATATGCGTGTTGTCGAAGTAGGCGAAGTTGCCGGTCGCGACATTCACCGCGCCCACCGACACCCGCATCTCGCCCGAATTGATCCGGTCGAAGTCGCATAGCTGCTCGAGCGTCGCCTTGAGCGGCGCGGTGTCATAGTAGCTCGCCGTTTGCGGCTCGCCTGCGGCCACCGGCGACGGCGGCGGGAACCGAGGCACGAAAAATCCCTTCTGCCCTTCGAGCACCGCACCGAACGCCTGCATCGCCGTGAACGCCTTGCGAATCTCGTCCGCGGAATTGAAGAACGCGCGCTCGATGAACGCAGGCATCGGCAGCCCGAACGCGGGCTGACAGATCGTCTCCCAGAATTCAAGGAGGCGTGGCACGCGGTCCTTGGGCGCGTTTCCCGCAATGATCGCCGTATTGAGCGCGCCGATCGAAATGCCGGCAATCCAGTTGGGATGGATGCCGGCTTCGTCGAGCCCCTGGTAGACGCCCGCCTGATAGGCACCCAGCGCGCCACCGCCCTGCAGCATCAACGCGATCGTCTCGTAGGGCGGCAAGGCGATGCCGGCGGCGTTGAGCGCCGCTGCGGCCGGTGCCACGACCACCGGTTCCGAGCAGAAATCGGCCTCTACGGTGGCGGCAGCCTCTTCGCCGCGCCGCGAGGTGCCGGCCGCACGCCGTGAACCGCGCACGGGCCGCTTCGCCGCGGGCGCGCCGGCCCCGCCATCGTTGTCCGCCGGGGTGGTCTCGTCCCGCGGCGCAGCTTCCCTGCCGCCATCGCTTGCAGCCATTGCGTTCTCCGTCGACTTATTGCATGTACCAGCCGTGACTCACCACAAAGGACTGCCCCGTCAGCGCAGCCGTCGGGAATGCGGCGAGGAACAGCACCGTCTGGGCGACGTCCTCGACTGTCGTGAACACGCCGTCCACCGTTCCGCCGAGCATCACGCGCTTGACGACATCCTCCTCGCTGATGCCGAGCTCCTTAGCCTGCTCGGGGATCTGCTTGTCGACCAGCGGCGTGCGCACGAAACCCGGACACACGACATGCGAGCGCACGTTGTGCTTCGCCCCTTCCTTCGCCAGCACGCGCGCGAGGCCGAGCAGGCCGTGCTTGGCCGTCACATACGCCGACTTGAGCGGCGACGCCTCATGCGAGTGCACCGAGCCCATATAGATCACGACTCCGCCGCGGTCATCCTTGTACATGTGCTTGAGCGATGCCTTGGTGGTCAGGAACGCGCCGTCGACGTGGATCGCCTGCATCTTCTTCCAGTCGGAGAACGCGTAGTTCTCGATCGGGTTGACGATCTGGATGCCGGCATTGGAAACGAGGATGTCGACGGAGCCGAGCTCCGCCGCGACCCGGTCGATGCCGTCGTTCACCGCCTGTTCGTTCGTCACGTCCATCGCGACACCAATCGCCTTGCCGCCCTTGCCGCGAATCTCCTCGGCAACCGCGTTCGCACCGTCCTGGTTCAGGTCCGCGATGGCGACAGCCGCGCCGGCCGCAGACAGCGTCAGCGCGATTTCCTTGCCGATGCCGCTTGCCGCGCCCGTAACCACGGCAACTTTCCCGTCGAGCTTCGTATTCAGTGACATACAGACCTCCCTCTGGTTGGCGAATGTGCAACGTGAGCTATGACAACACGCGACGCCCGGCCGTTCAAGCTGGCCGGATGGCATAGGCGAATCCCCGGGGAATGCTCAGCCCGTCCTATGCCATTCGGCCGACTATCCGGGGCGAGCCGGCGAGGCTATTGTGCACGAAGCCTGTGACACGCTGCAGCGAAGCGAAGTAGCGCCCGGGCGCGCAGAACATGCATCGAGAAATCGGATTAAGCTTGCACGCTGCGTCGTTCACCCCACCGCCCGGCTGCATCGCCTGGCTGCATCATCTGGCTATCATGGAGAATCAGAAATGAACTATCGTCGGCTCGGACGTTCCGGCTTGCAGATCAGTGAACTGTCCGTTGGCTCATGGGTGACCTACGGCAATCAGGTCGACCATCGGCTCGCGCGCGAGTCGCTCGCGGCGGCCCGCGACCACGGCGTCAATTTCTTCGACAACGCCGAGGTCTACGCGAAGGGCCAGTCCGAAGCGATTATGGGGCGCGCGCTGAAGGAACTGGCCTGGCCGCGCGTCGATTACGTGGTGTCCACCAAATTCTTCTTCGGTCTCAATCAGGCGCCGAACCAGCATCAGACGCTCAATCGCAAATACCTGCACAACGCCATCGACGGCTCGCTCGCACGCCTGCAGCTCGATTACGTGGATCTCGTGTTCTGTCACCGGCCCGACCCGCATACGCCGATCGAGGAAACCGTGTGGGCGATGAGCGACATCATCGCGCGTGGCAAGGCGCTGTACTGGGGCACGTCGGAGTGGAGCGCGGACGAGATTCGCGCGGCGCACGAGATCGCCGAGCGGCATCATCTGCGCAAGCCGGTGATGGAGCAGCCGGAGTACAACCTGCTGCACCGCAAGCGGGTCGAGCGCGAGTATGCGCGGCTCTACGAAGACATCGGCCTTGGTCTCACCACCTGGAGCCCGCTCGCCTCAGGCCTCCTGACCGGCAAGTACCGCAACGGCGTGCCCGAAGGCAGCCGCGCGCAGGTTCAGGGCTACGAGTGGCTGCGTGAGAGGCTCACTGACGCGGGCAGAAACGGCATCGTCGGGCGGCTGGCGGAAGTGTCGGACGACCTCGGGTGCACGCTCGCTCAGCTTTCCATCGCGTGGATTCTCAAGAATCCGCATGTCAGCACGGTGCTCACGGGGGCGTCGCGCACGGAGCAGATTCGCGAGAACATGAAGGCGGTCGAGATCGTCGGGAAATTGACGCCGGAGGTGATGGAGCGCATCGAGGCGATCGTCGGCAAAGTGGCCGCCTGACCGGTGCCGGCGGGCGGTCGGCTACAATGACCGCCCTTCGCGCGCCCCACTTTCCGGCAGCGCCGTTTTGACCCGACCGTTGCGCCCTTATCCGACCCTCACGCCATGTTCAGTTATCGCCACGCCTTCCATGCAGGCAACCACGCCGACGTGCTGAAACACGCTGTGGTCGTGCAGTTGCTCCGCTACCTCGGCCAGAAGGACAAGTCGTACTGGTACATCGATACCCATGCCGGCGCGGGTGCCTACTCGCTCACGGAGGGTTACGCCGCGAAAACGGCGGAGTTCGAGACGGGCATCGGGCGCCTTTGGGAGCGGACCGACTTGCCGCCGCTCCTCGCGGACTACGTCGACGAAGTGCGGGCCATGAACCCCGATGGCAGCCTGCGTTTCTATCCCGGCTCTCCGTATCTTGCGTGGAGGCTCATGCGCGAGCAGGACCGGATTCGCCTTTTCGAGATGCACTCGACCGAAATCGACGTGCTGCGCCACAATTTCCGCGACGCGGGCCGTCGCGCCATGATCTTCGAGGCGGACGGTTTCGAGGGTATCAAGGCGCTGCTGCCGCCGCCGCCGCGCCGGGCGCTCGTGCTGATCGACCCCTCCTACGAAGACAAGCGGGACTACGCGCGCACGCTGACTTGCGTCGAGGAAAGTCTGAAGCGGTTTGCGACGGGGACTTATGCCGTCTGGTATCCGCAGGTTACGCGGCTCGAATCCCAGCGTTTCGCCGAGCAACTGAAGCGGCTGCAGCCCGGCAACTGGCTGCATGCGCTGCTAACGGTAAGCAAGCATCCCACCGACGGTTTCGGCCTTTTCGGCAGCGGCATGTTCATATTTAATCCGCCCTACACGCTCGCGGGCGCGCTGAAGGAAGCGCTGCCGTACCTCGCCGAGACGCTGGGTCAGGACGACCACGCAGGGTTCAAGCTCGAGCATCGGGGCGACTGAGGTCACGGGGATGTCAGCGTGGCGGCAGGCGCAGGCTGTTTGCGTCCCTTGCCGCGACTTGGCGAGGAACATCGGCAAGCGGCAGACGGCAGACTATAGCGGCTGAGCCGGCGGCCGAGTCGGTGGCAAGGTGAAAGGCGACACGGTGCCTTGCGGAGCCCCCGGCCGATAAGGAACCGCGGGCATGGCGCCGCCGCCATGACGTCCCGGTCCGGCGCCCGGATAGGAAGGTATCGGATGTGACGGACGCGGAGGCGCTCCAGTCGGCGGCTGCGCCGCGGCCTGGCCGCCTGACCATTCCACATAGGGCGAAACGATGATCGGCGGCTGCTCCTGCTGCGGCAACTCCGGCATGGTCGCCAGGGGCGGTGCCTGGACCATGCCGGGCCCCGACAAGGGTCCCGTCTGGAGTACCGTGCCCCCCGTGCCGCTGTGAATGCCCGATTGGGTGTCGAGCACGAGCGGCTCTCCGCCCGGCTTCGCGAGCGCTGTTTGCACGACGCAAGCGCTCAGGGCAATCGCGATCACGCCGGCAGCTGATGAAAACCGCGGCCCGCGTCCGTATCCGACAAGTCTGCAGTTCTTCATGTCGCCCAGTGTGATCGTTTAGACGAAAACGCTTTACCTTACCGTGGTGGCAAGCTTTAGGCTAGTCGTCTCGATCCCGACAATTACGTCATCAATGAAGGAGAAGCGATGAAACCACGAAAAATCCTGCTTGGCGTTGCTCTGGCGCTCACGTGCGCCGCATCGGTCCCCGGCGCGTTCGCTCAAGCCAATGCCCCCTCGCACGACGCCATGCCCGGCATGAAGATGCCCGCCGATTCGTCGACGCAGGGCGACTCGCCTTCCACCGCGGCCTTCCGGGCGGCCGACCAGTCGATGATGAGCGGCATGTCGAACGTGCAATACACGGGCGACGCCGATCGCGACTTCGTCGCGCACATGATTCCCCACCACGAGGGGGCGGTCGAAATGGCCAAGGTCGAACTGAAGTACGGAAAGGACGCGAAGCTGCGCAAGCTGGCGAAGGACATCATCGCCGCGCAGGATAAGGAAATCGCCTTCATGCGGCAGTGGCTCGCTGCGCACCCGCAAGCGAAGTGACGTTCACGCGGACGTTGCGCGCGCGACAAATCGAAAAAACGTTGGCAAGCACGGCGCCAATGACACGAACAGCGACAGTGCCGTAAACGACAAAGCCCCGCATTGCGGGGCTCTCACTACAGCATCGGTTCGGCTTTGAAGCTTACAGCGTGTAGCCGTTGGTTTCGAGCGAACGGATACGCTGCTCGAGCTGAACGATATCCGACGATTGCGCCAGATACTCTTCGCGGCGGCGACGCTCGGCGGCTTCAAACCAGATGCTGAATTTTTCGAGCAAATAAGCAAGCATGATGTTCTCCAAGGATTGCAGTTGAATCCCCGGCAGTTCGGGTCAGGGATTTCCCTTAAAAGGGTTAACCCGGATTATAACTAGCCTTTTGCAAAAGTGTTAGTGAATTGCTTGAATACCGTGCATTCCGAACCGGAATGGTGCGCGCACCGTTACCGGGCAAGTGACTGATTCCCCATGAAATTTCCTCGCCACCGAACGGAACGCACAAAAATCGCGCGCGATACTTGCATCAATTTGGTGCAATCGTGCGATCGTTCGCCAGCCGCTCGATGATCGGACAATCGGGCCGCTCGTCGCCGTGGCAATGATGGGCGAGATGCGAGAGCGTGTCGCGCATGTCGGTCAGTTCCGCGATGCGCCGGTCGAGTTCCGCGACGTGTTCCAGCGCGATCACCTTGACTTCGGCGCTCGCTCGCGAGCGGTCGTGCCAGAGCGCAAGCAGCTTCCGGATGTCGTCGACCAGAAAGCCCAGCCGCCGCGCCTGCCGCACGAAACGCAGCGCATGGACCTCCTGCTCGTTGTACACGCGGTAGCCGGACGCCGTGCGGCCGACCGGCTGCAGCAATCCGACGCTCTCGTAGTACCGGATCATCTTGGCCGTCACGCCGGACGCGCGGGCCGCTTCGCCAATATTCATCATGAGCTCTCCAGAACCAAAAATAACTCTACACCTTCCCACGGTAGGAAGGTATACGATGGTTACGATCGCTCAACTTTTAAGGACAAGGAAATGACCGAATTCGAAGTGCAAGGCATGAGCTGCCAACATTGCGTCGCTGCGGTGACGCGCTCAATCCAGGAAATCGACCCGACAGCGCAGGTGCGCGTCGATCTCGAACGCGGCCGCGTGTCCGTCGAATCGTCGCAAAGCACCGATGCACTCAAGGACGCCATCGACGAAGCGGGCTACACCGTGGTGTCCGTGGCCGGCGCATGACGCGAAACGCCGCGTTCAAGGTTGCGCTGATCGGCGCGTCCGGCCTGCTCGGGCGCGCGATCGCGAAGGAACTGGCCGGCGTGGCCGGCTGGACCCTCGTGCGCACGGCGCACAGCCGTCGCGACGCGCAAAGCGTGAAGCTCGACATCCGGGATGCCGCCGCCATCGGCGATTTCATCGGACGCGAGTCGCCAGACGCCATCGTGGTGGCGGCAGCGGAGCGCCGGCCGGACGTCTGCGAGAACGATCCGGCGCTCGCCCGCGCGCTCAACGTGGACGCGCTGCGTTTCATCGCGAATGCGGCGCGGGACCGGGATGCCTGGGTGCTGTCGATTTCCACCGACTACGTTTTCGACGGCTCTGCGCCGCCCTATTCACCCGACGACCCGCCCTCGCCGGTCAACGCATATGGTCGCAGCAAGCTCGAAGGCGAACGCGCGCTGCTCGAATCCGGCGCGAAGGCGTGCGTGCTGCGCCTTCCGCTGCTCTACGGGCCCGTGCTTGACTGGAGCGAATCCGCGGTCACGAGCCTCACGCCGGCGATCGTGAAATCGTCGGCGCCTCTCGCCCCGGCCGCCGTGATGGACGCGTGGGCGATCCGCTATCCGACCTTCACGCCCGACGTCGCCGTCGTGATCCGGCAGATGCTTGGCCGTCACGCGCGAGGAGAGACGATCTCCGGCATCACCCAGTGGTCCGGCGACGAACCGATGACCAAATTCGACATCGCGCAGCGCATCGCCCGCGTGCTGAAAGTCGATGCGCGGCTCGTCGCGCAACGCACGCCCGCCGACTCGACGCCACGTCCGCGCGATTGCCATCTCGATTCGGTCAGGCTCGAGGCGCTCGGCATCGGCCGGCGCACGCCGTTTGACAGCGCGATCGCGAGCGTGCTGGCGCGATACCCCGAGCCGACGCAGACATTGAAAAGTCAGTGAAAATCGCGGCTCGCGGTGGCAAGACGCCCGAGCAGCGCGCTATGGTCTTCGAGCCGCTGCGCCACCAGATGCCGCACTTCGCCCTCGCATTGCCAGACGCCGTATACCGCCAGCAATGACGCGCCGAGCAGCGTCTTGCGCTCTCGTTCGACGAGCGCCGGCCAGACGATCACGTTGATCGCGCCGGTTTCGTCCTCGAGCGACACGAAAATCGTGCCGTTCGCCGTGCCCGGCCGCTGCCGCACCGTGACGATGCCGCAGGCCCGGGCGGCTCGCCCGTTCCTGTAGAACGCGAGTTCGGCGGCCGTCCTGAAGCGCATCTGCGCGAGCCGCGGGCGCAGCAGTTCGAGCGGATGGCGATTGAGCGTGAGACCGAGGCTCGCGTAGTCGTCGACGATTTCGCGGCCTTCCGACGCCTCGGGCAGCGCGAGCGGCATTTCGGCCATCGGCGCGTCGCGCAGCAGTTGCGGCATCGGCTGCTGCGCCGTGACCGCCCACCACGCCTGGCGCCGGTGCCCCGCGATACTCGCGAGAGCATTGCCGGCCGCGAGCGCTTCGAGCTCCCTGCGCGACAAGGCCGCGCGGCGCGCGAGATCGTCGACGTCGGAAAACGGCGCCGCGCGGCGCGCGGCCATGATCCGCCCGGCCGCCGCCTGCGGGAACCCCTTGATGAGCTGTAAACCGATCCGCACGCCCGGTCCGCCCAAGCCGTAAGCCCTCGACGGTTTCCTGACCCTTGCCGCGAGGCACCTCGCCGCGCGCCGCACGGTTTTCCTGAGGATCTGCTTCGGCAGCGGCGTGCCGTAAAGCCGCTGCCGGAACATTGCTTTCTCGAAATCGGCGACGATCCGCTCTCCGCGTCCGTCCGGCTTTTCGAGCACCGATTCCCAGTCGCTCAGCGAGACATCGGGCGCAAACACGCGCACGCCGTGACGCTTCGCGTCCTGCACCAGTTGCGAAGGCGAATAGAACCCGAGCGGCTGGCTGTTCAGGAGACCCGCCAGGAACGCAGCCGGCTCGTAGCGCTTGATCCACGCGCTGACATAGACGAGCAGCGCGAAGCTCGCCGCATGGCTTTCCGGAAAGCCGTATTCGCCGAACCCTTCGATCTGCCGGCAGACGCGCTCCGCGAACTCCTGTTCGTAGCCGCGCGCCAGCATCTTCGTCATCAGGTCGGCCTGATACTTTTCGAGATGACCTCCGCGACGCCAGGCCGCCATCGCGCGCCGCAGGAGATCGGCCTGCTCGGCCGTGTATTGCGCGGCGACCATCGCGAGCTTCATCACCTGCTCCTGGAAAATCGGCACGCCTAGCGTGCGCTCGAGCACCGGCCTCAGTTCCTCCTTCGGATAATCCGCGTCCTCCAGCCCCTGCTTGCGACGCAGATACGGATGCACCATGCCGCCCTGAATCGGCCCGGGACGCACGATCGCGACCTCGATCACGAGGTCGTAGTACTTTTGCGGCCTCAGGCGCGGCAGCATGCCCTGCTGCGCCCGCGATTCGATCTGGAACACGCCGATCGTGTCGGCGTGGCAGCACATTTCGTAGACCGCCGGGTCCTCGCGCGGAATCTGCGGGACGCCGAACTCCGGCAAGCCGCGCCGCAGCGCGACGAACTCAAGCGCGCGCCGGATCGCCGACAGCATGCCGAGCGCGAGCACATCGACTTTCAGCAGCCTGAGCGCGTCGATGTCGTCCTTGTCCCACTGGATCACGCAGCGGTCCTTCATCGCCGCGTTCTCGATCGGCACGAGCCGCGACAGCTTGTCGCGCGCGATCACGAAGCCGCCGACGTGCTGCGACAAATGCCGCGGAAATCCGCGCAGTTCGCGCGTGAGGCGGATCAGGTGCTGCGTGATGTGCGAATCCTCGCTGAAGCCGGCTTCGGCCAGATAGCCCGCGACCGCCGCCGGCCCGTCCCACCACTGCTGCGACTTGCCGATCCGCTCGATGAGCGACGCGTCCAGCCCGAGCGCACGGCCGACATCCTTGAGCGCGCTTCGCGTGTGATACGTGATGAGAGAAGCCGCGAGCGCCGCGCGATGCCGCCCGTATTTCCGGTAAATGTACTGAATGACTTCTTCGCGCCGCTGATGCTCGAAATCGACGTCGATGTCCGGCGGCTCGTTGCGCGCGCGCGAGATGAACCGCTCGACCAGCATGTTCATGCGCACCGGGTCGATTTCGGTGATGTGCAGGCAGTAGCAGATGATCGAATTGGCCGCGGAGCCGCGCCCCTGGCACAGGATTTTCTGGCTGCGCGCGAACGCGACGATGTCGTAGACCGTCAGGAAGTATTTTTCGTACTTCAGATCGGCGACGAGCGCCAGTTCCTTGTCGATCTGCGCGATGCTTTGCGCGTCGAGCCCGTCCGGCCAGCGCTCGACGGCGCCCGCCATGACCCGCTTGCGGAGATAGCTCGCGGGCGTTTCGCCCGCCGGCACGAGTTCCTCCGGGTACTCGTATTGCAGCTCGTCGAGCCGGAAGGTGCAGCGGGCCGCCACTTTCAGCGTTTCGGCGAGCGTTTCCGGCGGATAAAGTGCGCCGATCCGCAAGCGTGTGCGCAAATGCCGCTCCGCGTTCGCTTCGAGCGCATAGCCGCATTCGGCAAGCGGCCGGTTCAGGCGGATCGCGGTCAGCGTGTCCTGCAGCGGCTTGCGCGAACGCGCGTGCATCAATGCGCCGCCGGCCGCCACGAGCGGCAGGCCGCTCGCCTGCGAAATGAGCCGCGACGACGCGAGACGCTCGTCATCACTGCCGTCCTGCCACAGTTCGAGCGCGAGCCAAGCGCGGCCGGCGGCGAAACCGGCGAGCCAGTGCGCGCAATGGAGCGTCTGCGCGAGCGTGGCCGAACGCTGCGGGACGAGAATCAGCAGGCAGTCGGGCAAATGCTTCAGATGCGCGACGTCGCCGCGCAAATCCGATGCGTCCGCCGATGCCGCGGGATTCGTGAAGTCCTCGGGCGTCAGCCGGTAGCTGCCCTTGCGCTCACGCGAGCGGGCAAGCGAGATGAGTTCCGACAGATTGCCGTAGCCCGCGCGGTTGGTCGCGAGCGCGATCAGGGTGCAAAACGGCTCGCCGTCGGCATCGGTGAGCTGCAGCTCGCTGCCGATGATCAGCTTCAGCGCGCGCGTCTGCGGCATCGGTTCGCCGGCTTTCTGGGCCGCATCGGCTGCCGCTTTCGCCTGCGCTTCCAGATCCCTGATCGCGCCGTGCGCACGCACGGCGCCGGCGAGCGAGCATTCGTCGGTGATGGCGAGCGCGGTGTAACCGTTTTCGAGCGCGGCTTCGGCCAGTTCCTGCGGATGCGAGGCGCCGCGCAGGAACGAGAAGTTGCTGAGGCAATGCAGCTCGGCATAGTCGGGCATGAGCGTCGAGGACGCCATTGCCCGCGAGTAGGCGGACTTCGCCTGGTTCGTGTCGTCCATCGTCGTCAGCCGAAAAATCCGTGCAGGAACCAGTCACCCGACAAGCGCTCGCGATACAGCCAGAACATGCGGCCGCGGTCGTCGGCGGCGATGTAGTAGTCGCGCTGGACGCCATTGCCGTCCCACCAGCCGGCTTCGATCCGCTCGGTCCGGCTGATCACTTTCAGCGCTCGCCGGTAGAACGGCCTTTCGTTGCGCAGCATCAGCCTGAGCGGCGCCTCGAGGATCCATGACGGCCTCGGCTGCGACGGCACCGCGAGGTCCGGCAGGCTGAGCGGCGGCGGATTCTCGGCTTCGGCCGGCTGGGGGGCGTGGTCGGAGTCGGAGTCGGAATCCGAGTCGGAGCCGCTGTCGAGGTCCCTGGCAGGGCCGTCGCCCGGCTTCGCAAGCGGCTTCGTCTTTCTCTTGCGCTTCGCTTTCACTTCCCGCGCCGGCTGATAGATCTCGACGGCCATCGCCGCTTCCGGCCGGTGATCGTCCCGTGCGGCGAGTTGCAGCACGTTTTCCGCGCCGAGGCGCGCGCTCAGGCGCTCCAGCAGCTGTGCCATCGACTCGCTGTCGGAACTGGGCATCGGAAATAGCGTGTCCGATTGCGGCGCGTGTTCGCTGACCTTGTCGGCAAGCAGCTTCATCTCGATAACGGGCGCGGCGAGCGTCGTCTGATTCAGCTTTTCGCGCAAGAGCCACAGCACGTGCTCTGCGTCGCGCGTCGGCACGGCCCACGCGACTTTCAGCTGCGAGCGCTTCGGCGCATGGCGCGCGGCCAGTTCGTGTTCGAGCCAGAGCGTGAACTCGCTCACGGCCGCGTGATGCGCGCTCAGCCATCCGGCGAGCTGGAGCACGAGCCGGCGCGCGGCGAACAGCAACGCCTCCGCGCTTTCGACACGCGCCTGCAATTCGAGCCGGGCCTCGAACGACGCCGGCGCGCGAAACGCCTCGCGCGGATCGGGCGCCTCGCCATACGCCTGCGCGAGCAGTTGCAGGACACCGTTGCCGAAGCGGCGCGTGACACCCGCACGCGGCAGGCGGCGCAAGTCGGCAAGCGTCGTGCAGCCGATCTGCTCGAAGGCATTGCCGTGCGTGGCCGCCGACGGCAGCAGCGATACCGGCAATGCATCGAGAATGCGCAGGAGCGTCGTTTCCTTCACGATCCGCGTGCGCAGCGTCACCCGGCGCGTGCGCGCATGCGCGAGCAGCCACGCGCCCCAGGCAGTGGGCGCGCAGCCCATGCGCGACGTAAAGCCGCACCCCTTTACCGTCGCCATCACCTTCGAAATCAGCGCCTTCAGTCCGCCGAACAGCCGCACGCTCGCACCGACTTCCAGCAGCACCGTATTCGCGTGAGCGAGCACGACCTTGGGCGTGAAGGCGAGCAACGCCAGCGCAACGGCTTCCAGCGCCTCCTTTTCGAGCCGGATGTCCTCGGCAAGCAGGGTCAATCGCGGCGCCAGTGCGAAGGCATGCGAACGCGTGCTGCCGGGCCGCACGCCGAGCCGGAACGCGACGATGTCGGGCAGCAGAATGCGTGCGTGATCGGCGAGCGCGAAGCACGGCCGCCCTTCGTCATCTTTCGACGGGGCCGAAGCGGCCGTCGTCGATCCAGGCGAATTCGCGTTCGTTTCGGGCGCCGCCATCGACGGCGGCCTGACTGCTTCGAGCGATAAGAGCGGCAATGTCACCGCTATCCACAACATGACTGACCTCTCGTGCTTTCCTGTTCAATCGCGAGCGGCGGACGTGCTCGGGCAACGCCGGCATCTGCAGTGGCAATTGCAGACGAAGCGGCTTATCCAGCAGGGGGCCGCGCCGCTTGATGATGTCTATTTGCAGCATGACCTGCTGCATCCATTCGCGCCGGTTCATCGTCTGGGCGTCGTCGGGCAGGATGGGCCTGCAGATCATGCGCAGCGGCGCGGCCGACGATTGCGCGGCCGCTTCGACGGGCCTGAACAGGAACGCGAGCGCCTGCGAGTCCTGTGCCGCCACTTGCAGACGCCGCAGTGCTTCCGGACGCACTTTCGGCAGCCAGATCAGCACCGCACCGACGCCCTTCTGCTTCAGCGACTGCTCCGCCGCCCAGAGCGTCTGATCTTCAGGCGTCTTGACCCAGAACAACTTGTCGGTCGCAATGCCCCACGCGCGAAACGCCGCCAGATAAGGCTTCCAGGGGGGCGACACGAAGACGGCAGAACGGGACTTGATGGTCGTCAACTCCCGCAGTGCGCGCGACAGCAGCCGCATCTCCCCGACACCACAATCCTCGACAAGAAGTTCGGTGAGCGCGCCCGCCATCCAGCCCGCGCCTGGCAACACGCGATCGAGCTTTCGATGTCCGCTCGAGATGACGCTGGAATCCGTCCCGGTGACCTGGCTGCCCTGCCACAACTGCCGCTGCAGATCCGACGCCAGCCCGATCTCGACCAATGAAATTGCTGCGCCCATGAGCTCCCCGGTTCGATACGAATACAAGGGCCTGCTCAGTTGGTGAGCTGTCGGCAACCTCTCGTTTTACTGTACATTTATACAGTATTCTGAGGGCTGAGGTAAGGGCAAATGATGCGCGCCTGAGGGTGGAGAATCGGGTGTTTTTGCTGGGTTTTTAGCTTCCGATTCAGCAGAAGAAGAATTCTGGCGAAAACGGGAATAGCACTGGACAGCGGACACGGCATGGGTCCGTGCATGCTGCAC
>NZ_JFHC01000033.1 GCF_000698595.1 Caballeronia glathei
GCAATACAAGGACGCCGACGAGACGCTCGCCGCGAACGGCATGGCGCCGAGCCGCGTGGCAGGCGTGAAGAACCTGCCGCTGCGCGCCGCGTGAGTGAACATGGCCCGGTGGTGACGTGATGTCGTCACACCGGTGCCGGACATGAAAGGACTGCCCTCGGCGTGCGCCGGGGCCAACGTACAAGTATCGAAAAGCGGCCCTTTGCCCATGTGCGCAAGGTAAGTCGCTCGCGAGATTCTGGAAGGAGACATTCCATGCTCATGCATCACGCCGAACCCACGATGGGTGAAGTTTCAAAAACACGAGGCGACGTGCACGCCTATGCCTGGGTGGTGTTTGCGCTCACGGTCGGGTTGCTGCTTTCCGACTACATGTCGCGGCAGGTGTTGAATGCCGTCTTTCCGATGCTCAAGTCGGCATGGGGTCTTTCCGATACGCGCCTCGGATCGCTCAGCAGCGTGGTCGCGCTCATGGTCGGCGTGCTGACCTTCCCGCTGTCGGTGCTCGCCGACCGCTGGGGCCGCGTACGGAGCATCGTGCTGATGGCTGCCATGTGGAGTCTCGCGACGCTCGCCTGCGCGATTTCCACCAGCTACGGCGAGATGCTCCTTGCGCGCGCTTTCGTCGGCATCGGCGAAGCGGCTTACGGCAGTGTCGGCATCGCGGTTGTCCTCAGCATCTTTCCGGTGCGGATGCGCTCGACGCTGACGGCCGCCTTCATGGCGGGCGGGGCGTTCGGCTCGGTGATGGGTATGGCGATCGGCGGCGCCGTCGCGGCGCACCTCGGCTGGCGCTCGGCGTTCTGCGCGATGGCCGCATTCGGGTTGCTGCTGGTCATCGTCTACCGGATCATTGTCACTGAAAAGCGGCTCGCGCCGTTGCAACCGGCCGGCAATAGCGTGAAGGCGGCGGGCCTCGACATGCGCATGAGCTTCCGCGCGCTGATGAAGGGACTCTTTTCGACCCGGTCGATCGTATGTGCGTACGTGGGCAGCGGCTTCCATCTGCTGGTGCCGGCCGCGCTGTGGGCATGGATGCCGAGCTTCCTGAACCGTTACTACGACATGGCGCCGGCCAAGGCCGCGATAGGCGCCGCGGTGTTCGTGATGGTGACGGGCCTTGGCATGGTCGTGTGCGGGATCCTGACCGACCGGATCAGCAAGAATGCGCGCGAAAAGAAGTGGCTCACCGCCATCGCCTTCTGCGTCGCGTGCTTCGCCTTTCTCGCGATTGGCTTCCAGATGCCCGCAGGACCGTTGCAACTCGTCCTGATTGGCGCCGGCATGTTCTTCAGCGCAGGCGCAACCGGCCCCTCGGGTGCAATGGTCGCGAACCTGACGCCTCCGTCGATCCATGCTTCCGCGTTCGCCACGCTCACGCTCGCCAACAACCTGCTGGGGCTGGCGCCTGCCGCGATCCTCACGGGCATCGTCGCTGACAAGATCGGGCTTCTGGGCGCCCTGCAACTGGTTCCCTTTGCGCCGCTCCTTGCTGCGATCGTGTTTTTCATCGGCAAGCGGACTTACGCCCGGGATCTCGATCGGGTTGCAACGCTGCGCGAAGAGGCTTCGCACTGACCAGGCAGGCTGCCACGCAACGGCGCCGCGATGTTCCGACCCAAAAAGGACTGATACATGACCCTGGATACGACACCCACCATTCTCATCGTGCCGGGCTTGCGCGACCACGTCGCCGAGCATTGGCAAACCCTGCTGCAGCAGAAGCTGCCCAACGCGGCCTCGGTGCCGCCACTCGAGCACGACAAGCTCAGTTGCGCCGCGCGCGTCGCGGCGCTCGATGCGGCCCTCGCGAAAATCGATGGCCCCGTGATCCTGGTCGCGCACAGCGCCGGCGTCATGATCACCGTGCATTGGGCGCGGCAGCACGACCGCAAGATTCATGGCGCGCTGTTCGCCACGCCGGTCGATCTAGAAAATCCGCTGCCCGATGGCTATCCGACCTTCGATGCGCTCGCTGAAAACGGATGGCATCCGGTTCCCCGCAAGCCGTTGCCGTTTCCGACCATCGTCGGGGCGAGCCGCGACGATCCGCTCGCCCGGTTCGAGCGCGTTGCGCAGATGGCGCAGGACTGGGGCAGCCGCCTCGTCGACCTCGGCGAGGTGGGTCACCTCAACCCCGCTGCGGGCTTTGGTGAATGGCCGATGGCGCAGACGTTGATCCGCGAACTTGCCTGAGCGGCAATGTGCCGCCACAGCGGGCCGCGAGGTTGGCGGCCGCCTCACGATGACGGTCGAGGTCTTCTTTGATTTCATCTGCCCGTGGTGCCGGATCGGCAAGCGGAATCTGGAGGCGGACGTCAGCCGCACCGGGGCGTCGCGAATCTTCTGGCGGAATCAAGAAGCAGGGCCGACCCGACCTGCCGCCGTGTGCCGCACACGGAACATAGCGTCAGCGGCGTTCCGCACTTCGTGTTCAACGTCCGGTACACGCTTTCGGGAACCCATTCTCCCGGTGACGAAGGCAGCATGTCGAATATTCATCGCTGCTGTACCGGGACCACTTCCAAATAGGTTTACCGCCCCATACGCCTGTCGTAACTACGCGATATGCGTTGAAGCAGTGTCGGATCGCGAGCGTCTGCTGAGTTAAACCGCACGACAACACTGCCATCCGGCTGCTGCTGTACACCGGCGGTGACGGTCATGCCATTGAGATTGCCGACTACGGTGCCACTCGCCGGATCCCGGACGGTGATCGCCAGACCCTCGTCACTCATCGCGCCCGCGGCGGCACTGAAGGACCGGTCGAAGCTGGCCGGCGTCGTGACGACGGTCCCGGCGGGCACATAGTATGGGCATCCCGTCAGAGGCAGCAGGGCGGCGAACATCGTGAAGACCAAGAGTCGCTTCAAGGTGACACCCCGCTCCTGAGCATGGTGGCACTCATCATAGCCCAGATTCGGCACGCTCCAATTCAGTGACATCTGGATGACGGACGCGCTGCGAATCAGGCTCGCGCTTGCGGCAATGGCGAGATTTGGGCCGTGCAGCGGTAGAGAACGCATCTTCGACAGATTTCCGAAGCAAAGAAAAAAGGGCTTAGCTAGGCCCTTTTTTCTTTTGGCAAGCCGTCCAGCCCATGCCTTCATGCGGGCCCGAATGCCCGACAAATTCCTTTCGACGTGTTTATTTAGTTTGGCAATAGAAAGCAATGTTTCACCGATTCGACACATTCCGGCCCCTATTTCGAGTTTCGGCAGTTATTTCCGAAAATATAGGGTTTACACCTACTAATTTTCGAAATCCTGGGCCGATATCCCCCTGAGGCTAGTAAGGGAGAACCCCTAATTGGCGCAGCAAACGTTTGCTTCCATTCCGTCATGAATGGGCTGGGGCGACGGCACAAAGGTCGTGAATAGCGCACGCGGGAATGCCGGAGCCGAACTGGCCGGTATCCCCGCGCCGCATGGCATGGGCGCGCGCGCTAGCGCGGCCTTGAATGCAACCAAATACCTAAACGCAAAAATTGGGAAACTCAACATGCGCAATAGTGTTAGGCATTTAGCCTGGCAGGGTGCGGGCTTGTTGCTCCTGTTATGGGGGCTCTCCCTGCTCGCGGTGCATGCGCACGCGGCCGTGAAGCTGCCACCGAGCAATCACATCCGGATCAACCTGGGTGCGACACCGTGGAAATACGTCAAGGACGTCGACGATCCGAACTCGATGCAACCGTCGTTCGACGATTCGAAGTGGCAGTCGATCGGCGTGCCGCAGACGCCCGCCGACAACGACACCTTCATCAACATGATGTCGGGCGGCGGTCAGGGACAGTTGACGGGTAATACCAACTGGTACCGCAAGCATTTCACGCTTGATCCGTCGTTCGGCCCCGACCAGCGCAATCGCAAGATCCTGGTCGAGTTCGAAGGCGCGCATACCGGCGTGCAGGTCTACATCAACGGCCACTTCATCCCGGGCAACAGCCAGGTGCAGACGAACGCGCAGGCGACGCACGTGGTCGGCTTCATTCCGTTCATCGTCGACATCACGCCGTACGTGCAGTTCAAGGACGCCAACGGCAAGCCGGTCGACAACGTGCTGGCCGTGAAGGTTTCGCGCGGCGACCGTTTCTTCGAGTCGCCGAGCTTCTCGGGCGCGTTCCGTTTCGGCCAGGACGACACGGGTCTGTTCCGTCCGGTGTGGATGCATATCACCGATCGCGTGCACATCCCCGAAAACATCTATGCGGTGCTGAACACCTGGGGCACCTACGTGTCGACGGTGTCGGCGAGTGACGCGTCGGCCACGATCCGCGTGCAGACCAACGTGCTCAACGAATATTCGTCGAGCCAGCAGGCCACGCTGACGACGCAGATCGTCGATGCGACGGGCAACATCGTCGCGACCGCGCAGGATTCGAAGCAGCTGCTGCCGAACAGCACGGGCCCGCTTAATCCGACGCTGTTCGACCAGGTGCTGACGGTCAACAATCCGACGCTCTGGTATCCGAACAACAGCACCTTCGGTCACCCGTACATGTACCGCGTGATTCACTCGGTCAGCATCAACGGCGTGGTGGTCGACACCAAGGAAAGCCCGCTCGGGATCCGGACCATTACCTGGGACCGCAACTTCCCGATCATCAACGGCCACCCGCACTATCTCTGGGGCGCCTCGGGCCGTTACGACTACCCGGCGCTCGGCTCGGCCGTGCCGCCCGAGCTGCAATGGCGGGATTTGTCTCTGCTCGCGCAGGCAGGCGGCAGCTCGTATCGCCCGGGCCATTCGAGCCAGGGCCGCGAGTGGCTCGATGCCGCCGACGAGTACGGGATCATGATGCTGCAGCCGAGCGGCGACGGCGAGAACGGTTTCGGCGCGATCTGCGCGACCGGCAGCCAGGGTAACTGCGCGACGCAGAACAACGTGACGCTGAAGGAAGAACTCCATCGCGACATGATCGTCCACGATCGCAACCATCCGTCGGTGCTCGCCTGGGAGGCCAACAATGGCGCGATGGACGAAGGTTTCGCGAAGCAGCTCAAGCAGATTTCGCGTACCTGGGATCCGGTCAACACGCGCGCGCAGGCCGACCGTACGCCGGACCCGGTAAACGGCGACATCCTCGGCTGTAGCGGCCAGGGATGCGACATCAATGTCAAGCAAACCTTCCAGAATTCACCGGCCTACGGCTCGGAATACTGGGGTGACGGGGTCGGCCGCTGGAAGTACGACTTCGAGATCCAGTTCGCGGCTTCGTACCTTCGCGACTGGGTGCACAGCGTGGCCGGCAAGTCGTTCGGCATCGCGCACTGGTATCTCGCGGATACGCCGGGCGAAATCAACACGCAGACGGACGGCACGCTGAACACCGCAGTGCGTTCGAACGGCGCGTCGATGATGGACTGGAACCGCCTGCCGCGGCTCATCTACTACATCTACGAGGCCGCCTGGACGCCGTACTCGATCAAGCCGGTGGTCAAGCTCGCGCATACCTGGAACCGCACCGGCAACGTGCGCGTCAACGCGTTCAGCAACTGCCCGCAAGTCCAGTTGCGCCTGAACGGCCAGTTGATCGGCGGTGCGAAGGCGCCGAACGCGGTGAACTCGGATCCGTCCGCGGACCTCACGCAGAACACCACGCTGCTGCCGGGCCAGGTTCACTGGGACAACATCGCGTTCCAGCCGGGCACGCTCGTCGCCGAGTGCCTGAACGACAACCTTCAGGTGGCGGCCACCGATACGCTCGTGACGGCCGGCCCCGCCGACCATCTCGTGCTGACGCTCGACCCGCAACTGGTCAAGCCGGACGGCGACCAGTTCCAGCTGACGGCCAACGGCACGGATGCGGCGACGCTGACGGCCAAGGTCGTCGACGCGAACGGCAACCTCGTTCCGGACGCAAGCCAGACCCTGACGTTCAGCGTCAGCGGCCCCGGCACCTATCGCGGTGGTTCGGATCACTACGTGGACGACACCCAGCCGCAGGGGTATCACGCGCCGAGCGACCCTCAGCTGTCCGCCGAGGGCGGCATGACGAAGGTCGCGGTTCGCACGCAGTTCACGACGGGCACCGTGAAAGTGACGGTGACGTCGGCGAACCTCGGCAGCGCGTCGGCCTCGTTCAACGTGGTGCCGGCTGTCGACGCGCAGGGTTTCGACGGCAACGGTACGATCGTTGGCCAGCAGGACCAGACCGCGCCGCAGATCGTCACGCAACCGGCCGACCAGGTCGCCACGGTCGGCCAGACCAGCACGTTTTCGGTGCTGACGGCCGGCGCGACGCCGATTGGCTACCAGTGGTTCAAGAACGGCCAGCCGATTCCGGGGGCGAACGACTACACCTACACGACGCCGACGTTGCAGCAGGGCGACAACGGCGCGACCTTCAGCGTCGAAGTCAGCAACACGATCGGTCGCATCGGCTCGCGCAACGCGATTATGACGCTGGTGCAGCCGGCCGCGCCGCAGATCGTCACGGCTCCGCTCGCGAAGAACATCACCGCGGGCCAAAGCGCCGAGTTCTCGGTGGTCGCTTCGGGTTCGCCGGTGCTCACGTACCAGTGGCTGAAGAACAACGCACCGATCGATGGCGCGACTTCGCCGGTGTACGACACGCCGGTGATGGCGGTGACGGACAGCGGCGCGTTGTACAGCGTCCTTGTCAAGAACAGCGCGGGTGCCATCACCTCGAATCCGGTGATCCTGTCGGTTAGCGTCGCGACGCCGCCGGTGGTCGTCTCGGATATCGTCGACCAGAACGTGCCGTTCGGCCAGAGCGTGACGTTCAGCATCAGCGTGACGGGCTCGAATCCGCTCAGCTACCAGTGGACCCATAACGGTCTGCCGGTCGGCGACAATTCGCCCAGCTTCCTGATCCAGCAGGCGCAAGCCAGCGACGCGGGCAGCTACGCGGTGGCGGTTACCAACAGCGCGGGCACGGTCAACAGCCGCACGGCCACGCTCGCGGTCAGCGGCACCGACGCGTCGAACCTGGCCCTCGGCGGTACCGCAAAGTCGAGCAGCGACCAGAACGGCGGCCTCGCGGCGGCCTTCGCGATCGACGGCTCGATCGGCACGCGCTGGTCGTCGGCGCCGGAAATCGATCCGTCGTGGCTCGAGGTCGATCTCGGTTCGGTGAAGACCTTCGACAAGGTCGTGCTGTCCTGGGAAAACGCCTCCGCGACGCAGTACGACATCCAGGTGTCGAACGACGAGAAGACCTGGACGACGGTGTTCCCGAACGGCCAGCCCGACGGCGCAGGCAATACCACCGCGCCGGTGGATGGCGCGGGCGGCACCGAGACGCGCTTCTTCCCGAGCACGTCGGCCCGCTACGTCCGCATGCTGGGCCTGAAGCGCGCCACGCAGTACGGCTACTCGCTGTTCGAATTCCAGGTGCTCGACGCACCGCAGTGCGGCGCCGATACCGAGCGCTACACGATGATCCCGGCGCAAACGGGTATCTGGCATTCGACGATCCCGGGTCTGCCGGATGGTCCGTTCATCCCGACCGTGAAGGACAACGTCAGCGGCCTGACCTGGCAGAACACGTACACCACGTTCGCGGCCGACGGCGCGCAGTTCACGCAGGAGGTGGCCAACAAGTATTGCCAGTCGATCGGCATGCGCGTTCCGACGTTGAACGAGGCGTTGACGGTGGCGCGCGCGAACTATTCGTCATGCGCGTTCCCGTCGCCGTGGCGCACCTGGACGACCACGCCGGTCCCGAACCTCGCCAACAACGCGTGGCTCGTCGATTCGTCGGGCAAGTCCTGGCCGGGCATCATCAACAACACGCCGGCCTGGGTGATGTGCGTCTCGGGTCCGACGGTCCCGGTGCCCGTGATCACCGCGCCGCCGGCGAGCGCGACGGCCAGCGAAGGCCAGAGCGTGAAGTTCACGGTTGGCGTCACCGGCAACGGTCCGCTCAACTTCGAATGGAAGCGCAACGGCCAGCTCGTCGCGATCACGACGATCCCGTCGTACACGACGCCGGCCCTCACGATCGCGGGTGACAACGGCGCCGTCTATACGGTCGACATCAGCAACGCGGGCGGCACGGTGACGAGCGCGCCGGCGGCGTTGACCGTGGTCGCGGCCAACGGCGGTACGGGTGGTGATGGCGGCAATGGTGGCAACGGCGGCAACGGTGGTGATGGCGGCGATAACGGCAACGGCAACACCGGTGGCGGCACGCCGCCACCCCCGCCGCCGCCGACCGCGCCGAGCTCGAACCTTGCGATCGGCAAGCTGACCACGTCGAGCGGCAACGAGAACGACGGCTACGCGCCGGGCAATGCGACGGACGGCAGCACGAATTCGCGCTGGTCGTCGGCGTTCTCCGATCCGCAGTGGATCGAGGTCGACCTCGGTGCGGTCCAGACCGTCGATCGTGTCGTGCTGCGCTGGCAGGATTCGCACGGGGTGGATTACAAGATCCAGACCTCGACGGATAACGCGGTGTGGAATGACGCGGTGACGAAAACCGGCAGCGCCGGGGGCACCGAGGACCTGCGTTTCAACGCGCCGGTCCAGGCCCGCTACGTCCGCATGTTCGGGACGAAGCGTTCGACGCAGTACGGCTACTCGCTGTTCGAGTTCGAGGTCTACAACTCGGCGAATACGCCGACATTCCCGATCACGGCAACGTCGACGGGCAGCGGCACGCTCACGCCGAACGGCAGCGCCTCGGTGCTCCAGGGTGGTGTGCAGACGTACCAGTTCGTGCCGGCGGCGGGGACTGCGGTGACGGGCGTGAAGGTGGACGGCCAGGACATCGGCATCATCGACCACTACACGTTCGACAACGTGCTCGCGTCGCATACGCTCAACGTCGCGTTCGGCTCGGCATCGGCCGCGGTGAATCTGTCGCTGGGCGCGACGGCAAGCGCGAGCGGGCTCGAGAACGATGGTTATCCGGCTTCGAACGCAATCGACGGCGATCTGAACTCGCGCTTCTCGTCGAACTACGCCGATGACGCGTGGCTCATGATCGACCTCGGCAAGGAAACCGCCTTCAACCGCGTGGTGCTCAACTGGGAGAACGCTTACGGCAAGCAGTACCTGATCCAGACCTCGAACGACAAGGACGACTGGTCGCATACGGCGTACACGCAGAGCAACGGCAAGGGTGGTGTCGAGGATCTTCCGCTCGACAACACCACGGCACGCTATATCCGCCTGCAAGGGGTGCAGCGATCGTCGGGCTACGGTTACTCGCTGTTCGAGTTCGCGGTCTACAACGACCCGGCGAGGGCAGGAACGGGTGGCGGCACGACCCAGCCGACGCAACCGGCGACTCCGTTCATCCTCCAGCCGGTCACCCAGACGGTGCCGGTCGGGCAGAACGGCCACTTCGCGGTGGTGATGTCGGGTACGGGGCCGTACACGTACCAGTGGCAGCTCGGCGGCAAGCCGATCGCCGGCGCGACGAGCCGGACCTACGACACGCCGGTCACCGTCGCCGCCGATAGCGGCAAGGTGTACAGCGTGATCGCGACCGGCCCGGACGGGACGGCCACGACGTCGGGCGGCGCGACGCTGACGGTCGACACGACGGTACCGAAGTACACCGTCAAGCCTGGTCTGATCGGCGTCGACCTGCAGAACAACACGCAGGGCGCCTTCACCGACGACAAGGTGTACGTCGCGGTGATCGCGCGCGACCCGGCAACGGGGCAGTTCGCGTGGCTCAAGCCGGACGGCACGATCATGCCGGCGCAAGTCTCCGACAACGACGCGCCGAACCACCTGACGGCGCCGAACGGCCAGAACTACAGCAACTACTTCTTCACGCTCGCACAGAGCAAGACGCTGCAGTTGCCGCCGATGTTCTCGGGGCGGATTTTCGTGTCGCTGGGCAGTCCGCTGTTCATCAAGATCAACTCGGCCGCGGACGGCTCAATCGGTTTCGCGCCGCCGGATCCGAACAACGGCACGGACCCGAGCCTTGGCATTCCGTTCGACTGGTACGAGTTCGCCTATGGCGGAAACGGTCTCTGGATCAACACGACGCAGGTCGACGAGTTCGGCATCCCGCTCACGCAGGATGTCTACTCGGCGAACGGCACCGTGCACCAGCAGTCGGGTATCACGCAGCGTCGCGCCGATCTGTTCCAGGCGTACTCGCGGGAAGTGTCGGCGGTGTTCCAGCCGGTGCAGGCCTCGAACTTCCGGATCATGGCCCCGGCGCACGCTTCGTTTGCCGCGAACCAGCCCAACGGCCATTACTTCGACGGTTACGTCAACGACATGTGGACGTATTACGCTTCGCACGATCTGCCGGTGGTGGCGGGCGCACGTTCGTTCGTCGGCCGCGCGACGGACACGCAGCTCGTGTTCGGCGAAATCGACCAGCACAACGGCCAGTTCGCCGGCAGCACCTATGCCGTCAACAAGCCGTCCACGCAGGACGTGCTGCTTTGCAACGGCGTGTTCCTCGATGGCGACGGTACGCAGCAGCAGATCGAGGCGCAGCTTTGCGCTGCGCTCAACCGCCATGTGATGGGCGACGTGACGAAGTGGAATGTCCCGTCCGCCTATTACCAGGCCGCGCCGTCCAACGAGTACGCCCGTTTCTGGCATGACCACGGCATCAGCGGTCTGGCCTACGGCTACGCGTTCGACGACGTGAACAACCAAAGCTCGACGGTGCAGGTGCCGGTGCCGGAGCACATCGTGCTCGGTATCGGCTACTGATGCCGTGCGGTTGAGGTCCTGACCGCACGCGCGATGGAACAAGGGCGCCCGAAACATGGGCGCCCCTCAATCTTTTAGATGGATGATCGATGAATAACAGGGCGAACGGGACGCTTGTCCTGCCACTGAACAAGCGCAACGAGCGGCGCGCGCAGCGGCGCCGGGCGAAGGGTTTCACACTGCTCGAACTGCTGGTGGTGCTCGTCATCATCGGCATGCTGGCGGCGATCGTCGGGCCGCGCTATTTCGCGCAGATCGGCAAGTCGCAGGCAACTGTCGCACGCGCGCAGATCGACGTTCTGAGCAAGGCGATCGACAACTTCCGGCTCGACGTCGGCCGTTTTCCGACGGTCGAGGAAGGGCTTCAGTCGCTGGTCGTGAAGCCAGCCAGCGCGGACAAGTGGAACGGTCCGTACCTGAAGAAGGACACGCCCCCCGATCCGTGGGGCCATCCGTACGTCTACCAGGTGCCCGGCACCAAGGGCGATTACGCGGTGATCTCGTATGGCCGCGACGGGCAACCGGGCGGTTCCGGCGAGGATGCCGACATCAGCAGCGAATGAAGCATGACGGGTCCGCCGCCGGCGGACCCGTCATGGGGGTGCGCCTTACGGGACGCACCCCCATGCAGCAAGTCACGACGAAAGGTAAGACAGCACCATGCAATATGAAGTAAGAGCGCTCTCGCCGGAGAACCGGATCATCGCGCTCGTGGTCGACGCCCAGGACGAGGCCGGCGCTCGCGCTCACACCGAAGCGCGCGGCCTGCACGTCACACGCGTGGCGCCCGTGCGCGCGCTGCGCCGGCCGGCCGGCTCGCGTGGCGGGATCTCGGTTGTGCTGTTCAGCCAGGAACTGCTCGCGTTGCTGAAGGCGGGCCTGTCGATCGTCGAGGGTCTCGAGGCGCTGCTCGAACGCGAGGGCGGCGCACGGTTGCGCGGCGTGCTCGACCGGTTGCTGGCCGGGCTGCGCGAGGGCAAGCGTTTCTCGAGCCTGCTCGGCGAGCAGCCCGATGTGTTCGCGCCGCTCTACGTCGGCATCGTCCGCGCGGCCGAGGGCACCAGTGATCTGCCGCGCGCGCTGCAACGCTACGTCGATTATCAGGGGCGCATCGATGCGGTGCGCAACAAGCTCGTCAGCGCGGCGATCTATCCGAGCATCCTGCTGGTCGTCGGCGGCGGCGTGTCGGCGTTCCTGATCACCTACGTGGTACCGCGCTTCGCCTCGATCTACGAGGGCACCGGCCGCGCGCTGCCGTGGATGTCGCAGATGCTGCTGAACTGGGGCAAGTTCGCCTCGGCGCACGGACTGCCGCTCGTGTTCGCGGCGCTCGGCATCGCCGTGGCGATCTTCATGGGCGTGCGCGCGACCATCGCGCGGTTCGGCCTCGTGAGCCTGCTCAGCCGCGTCCCCGTGCTCGGTCCGCATTTGCGGATCTATCAGTTATCGCGGCTCTACCTCACGCTCGGCATGCTGCTCGAGGGCGGCATTCCGATCGTCGCCGCGATGGAGACGGCCTGCGGCACGGTCTCGCCGGCCATGCGCGACAGCCTGCTTCGGGCCCGTGCGGCCGTGCAGTCGGGCGAACCGCTGTCCGCCGCGTTCCTCGCGCAAGACCTGACCACGCCGATCTCGCTGCGGATGCTGCGCGTCGGCGAGCGCTCGGGCGAACTCGGCGCGATGCTGACCCAGTCGGCCGCGTTCTACGACGGCGAGATCAGCCGCTGGATCGATCGCTTCACGCGAATGTTCGAGCCGTTGCTGATGGCGGCGATCGGCGTGGTGGTCGGCACCATTGTCGTGCTGCTCTACATGCCGATCTTCGATCTTGCGGGGAGTCTGTCATGAGCACGCATGAGATGCAGCCCGTTGCGGACGCACCGTTGTCCGCGCCGCTGTTCGACGCCGACTTGCTGGTCCGCGCCCGCGCGGCGGCGGCCGCCACGCAACGCCACCTCGTCGAGGAATTGCAGGCGCTGACGGGCGCCGAGCCGTTCGAATTGCTGAGCGCGCTCGCGCGCCAGCTTGCGATGCCCGTCATCGAGACGGCCGGCATGCTGGCGCTGACGCCCGCGTTCGACCGGGTGCCGCTGTCGCGCGCCATGCAGCGCCGCTGCGCGTTGCTGCGCGAGACCGATGGCGCGCTGGTCGGGGTCGTCACGAGCCCGTTCGATCTGGACCTGCAGACCTGGCTCGGCGCGCAGGCGGGCGCCGCCGTCGAGATGCGGCTCGCGCTGGCGGGCGACCTGCTCGCGTACCACACGCGCATGGAGGAATCGACGCGCGCGGTCGACAGCCTCGTGAACGTCGCTGAGGGCGTGCGCGCCGACGGCAGCACCGCGCAGGTACTGTCGTTCCAGACCGTCAACGAGGTGGCGAGCCCGGCCGTGAAGCTCGTCAACTCGACGCTCTACGATGCGCTGAAGGCGGGCGCGTCCGACATCCATCTCGAAAGCACGGCGACCGGGCTCGCGCTCAAATATCGCGTCGATGGCGTGCTCGACGCCGCCGCGACGATCCATGGCATCGAAACCGCCGAGCAGGTGATCTCGCGCCTCAAGGTGCTCGCCGAACTCGATATCGCCGAGCGGCGCGTACCGCAGGACGGCAGCTTCCGCGTTGCCGCCGGCGGCCGCGACATCGACCTGCGCCTGTCGATCATGCCGAGCATCCACGGCGAGGATGCGGTGATCCGGATTCTCGACAAGCGCGCGATGATCGAGGCCTACGGGTCGCTGTCACTCGAGGCGCTCGGTTACGACGCCGAGTCGCTGGCCGCGTTGCGCGGGCTGGCCGAGGAACCCTACGGGATGCTGCTGGTGACGGGCCCGACCGGCTCGGGCAAGACCACCACGCTCTATGCGGCGCTGACCGAGATTCACAGCGGCCGCGACAAGATCATCACGATCGAGGACCCGGTCGAATACCAGCTGCCGGGGATCCTGCAGATTCCCGTCAACGAAAAGAAGGGGCTGACCTTCGCGCGCGGGTTGCGCTCGATCCTGCGCCATGACCCGGACAAGATCATGGTCGGCGAGATCCGCGACCGCGAGACCGCCGAGATCGCCGTGCAGTCGGCACTGACGGGCCACCTGGTGCTGACCACCGTCCACGCCAACAACGTGTTCGACGTGTTCGGACGCTTCAGCCACATGGGCATCGATCCCTATGCGTTCGTATCGGCGCTGAACGGGATCTGGGCGCAGCGGCTGTTGCGCGTGAACTGCCCGCGCTGCGCGACGCCCTACGTTCCGACCGACGCCGAGCTCGCGCGCCTCGGCCTCACGCGCGAGGGCGTGGCGGACTACGCGTTCCGGCAAGGCACCGGCTGCGGCGACTGCCGCGGCACCGGGTATCGCGGACGGCGCGCGATCGCGGAGATCCTGGTCCTCGACGACGAGATCCGCGACCTGGTGGTCGAGAAGCAGCCGATCCGCGTCATCAAGGAAGTGGCGCGCCGCAACGGCACGAGGCAGTTGCGCGAGGTTGCGCTCGGGCTCGTCAAGCGCGGCGAGACCACGCTGGCCGAAGTGAAACGGGTGACGCTCAATGCTTGAACGCTGGCTCAGGCGGCTCGCGCCGCGTGGACACTGCCGGCTCTCGCTGTCGCGCGAGGCGGTGACGGTGCAGTGTACCGGAGCCTCGCGCAAGGCGCCGGCGAGGTTCGTCGAACGGCCGCTGCCGGCGGCGGCCGACGCATCGGCGGAGTCGCTCGCCGCGCTGATCGCCGCCGCGCTCGACGAAGCGGGCGGCAGCGGGCTGCCCGTGCATGTCACGTTCGCCGACGCGCTGGTACGGTATTTCATCGTCACGCCGGCCGATAACGGTGTGCGGATGCAGGATCTGCGCGCCGCCGCGGCCGTGCGTTTCCAGACGCTCTACGGCGACGATCCTGCCGCTTGGCAAGTGGTGGCCGACTGGCAGGCTGCCGAGCCGTTCCTCGCCTGCGCGGTGTCGCGGCTCTGGTCGGATGTCCTGCAGCAGGCTGTTGCGGCGGGGCGCGGCTGCATCGTCTCGGCGATGCCCGAATTCGTTGCGGCCTGGAATCGGTCGCGCCGCGAACTGGGCGCCGACACCTGGCTCGCGACGCGTGGCGAACGCGCGCTGACGCTCGGCCTGATCGCGGCGGCGCCACGGCCGCGCGTGGCTGCGGTCCGTACCCTCGCGCTGCCCGAGCCGATGCCGTCGATCACCTGGCTGCGCGAGCAGGTCGCGCGCGCGGCGCTGCTTGACGACCTGCCGGTTCCGTCGACGCTGCTGCTGCACGGGCCGCGCTGCGACGCCTGGCAGCCGGGCGCGAGCGACTTCGCCGATCCGGGGATGACGCTGCGCTGGTGTGATCCCGCCGATCGCGCGAGGTCTGGTTCGGGCCGCGGTGATACGTCGCCCGCCGTGCCGCTCGCCTGGAGCGGTCCGACACGATGAGAAACCTGCCTATCGATCTCGCGCCGTTCAGCGTGCGGCGCGAGTGGTGCCGGATCCGTCCGTCCGCGCGCCTGCTCGCGCTGGCCGGTCTGCTGCTGTGCGGTGCCGCGGCGTTTCGCGCGCAGACGCTGCTGGTGCGCCTGCAGGCGCTCGACGGTGAGTCGAGCCGCATCGTCGAGCGCAACGAGCGCGCCGCGCAGGCGTCGTCGCGTGTGCGGGGCGAGCCGGTCGACGCGAAGCAGGCTGCGGTGGTCAACATTGCCGTCGCGCGTTTGAACCTGCCGTGGGACGACCTGCTCGATGCGATCGAAGCCGCAACGCCTGCGCAGATCGCGCTGATGTCGATCACGCCCGAGCCGGGCCGCGCGCTGATCCGCATCGAGGCCGAATGCACGGGCGCCAGGGAGATGCTCGATTACCTCAGCTCGCTGGGCCGGCAGCCGCTGCTCGGCCGCGTGACGCTGACGCGGCATGAACTCGTGAAAGATGGCATGGACAGCGTGCTCCGGTTCCAGGTCGAAGTGCAGTGGCGGGGGACCGGATCGTGAACGTGCAGTCATTCGCGCGGAGCCTGCTGAGGCTTCGTCTCGCGCTCGCGCGCTTCGGCGCCGGCCCGCTGCTCGCGGGCGCGCTGCTGCTTGCCGCCGCGCTGTTATGGCTCGGCCTCGTGCCCGGGATGTCGGCGCGCGTCGACGACGAGACGCGCTCAGTGGCGCGGCTGCGTGCGATGCCGGTGCCGAAGCCGGTCGTGCCGGCGCCCGTGCTCGCGGCCGCCCGGCTCGCCGATTTCTATGACCGGCTCGGCGATTCCGCGCATACCGGCGAGATCGTCACGCATCTGTTCGAGGCGGCGGCCGCCGCCGGTGTCACGCTCGACAAGGCGGAATACAAGCCGGGGCACGATACGCCGGGGCGGTTCGATACCTACACGATCGTGCTGCCGGTCAAGGGCGATTACGCGCGCTTGCGACAGTTCAGCGAGAAGGTACTGGTGGCGGTGCCGTACGCGGCACTCGACGACATGCGTTTCAAGCGCAACTCGGCGAACGATCCGGGCGTCGAGGCGAACCTGCGCTTCACCGCGTTCCTGCGACCGGTGACGATTGCGCCGATCAGCGCGTCGGAAGTCGCTGCTGCCGAGGCGGCTGCTTCGGCAGCAGGGGCTTCAGCGGCGGCGGCTGTGTCGGCGGCAGCGGGCGCTGTGGGGCCGGGCGCGGCTTCGGCCCCGGTTCCAGTTCCGGCAGTGGCGAGCGCGCCGCGCGCGGCCTCGGTGACCAATTCGGCGCTGCCTGTCACCTTTTCGCCCACGACGGCGGTTGCAACGGTTACAGCGGAGGTGCCGCTGCCGACGACCAACAGCATGCCTGCGGGTGCGCCGGACCGGACGAGGGGCGCGGCGGCCAGAGCGTTACCGGCTCGCGCAACGACGGGCGGAGTGCCCTCGGCGGCGCCGTCGCACGGCGCTGGGCGAGTTGGCACGTCGTCACGTGCGGCCACGCCTGCTTTACCGACGGTCCCGATGCCAGGCCTCGGCGTGGCCATGTCAGCCGTCGCGACGCCCGCGCATACAACAACGGCACCGTCGCTCGTCACGATCGCCACGATACCGGCGCGCGCGGCGTCGCCCGCCCTGCCCATCATCGCGGTGCCGGTTCATGGTGCCGCCGCGCCGCTTACCTTTGCGCCGAAGTCTGCTGCGGACCCCGGTGCAGCCGGGATTGCAACGCCGGTAGCGATTGCGCCACCGCCGGCAGCCGTACCCGCAAAGCCTGAATCGATCGTGGCGGCAGGGCGCGCGCCGGTTGCGGCATCCTCGCCAGCACCGGGCGTGCCGGCTTCTGCGCCCGTGGCGCCGGCCGCTCCCGGCGGGGCGAGTGCGCCGACGGCCGGGCTGAAGCCGCCGGCCGCTTCCGCCGAATCAGAAGGAGCCGCGCCATGAAGCGCCAGCACATCGTGATGGCCGTGCTGTTCGTCTCGTGCGCGCTGGTGCTCGTCTTCAGCCGCGCGCCGGACGACACGATCGTCGAGGCCGCGCCGCATGCCGCCGCGCCGTCCGCGCCGGCCGGGGACCGCGCCTCCCGCAGCGGCGGCGCCGCCTCCGGCGCGATCGCGATCGCCTCGATCCACGTGCGCGACGAGCGCGCCGCGGCCGGCACGCACGCGCTGTTCAACACACGGATGCTCGCCCCGCCGTTGCCGTCCGCCGCGCCCGATCAGGTGAACGTGCCGCCGCTGCCGGACATGCCGCTAATGCCGTTCACCTACATCGGCAAGCAGCAGTCGGCCGGCCGCTGGGAGGTCTATCTCGCGCGCGGCGACGACACGCTGATCGTGAACGACCAGACGGTGATCGACGGGACCTACCGGGTCGATTCGATCAGTCCACCGACCATGACGCTGGTCTACCTGCCTTTGAAACTTGTCCAGACGCTCGATATCGGCAGCGCCGACTAAGCGCGTTATGAGGAACGAACCGTTGCCCAAGCCATTCCCGATTCGAAACCGCTCGCACGCGCACGGCGCGAGCGCGATGCACCGCCTGCGGCGCGGGATGATCCTGGCCGCGCTGCCGGTGCTGCTGAGCGCCTGCGCGGCGCAGCAGGCCTATCGCGACGGCCAGAAGCTGATCGCCTCCGGCAAGACCGACGAAGGCATCGCGAAGTACAAGGATGCGTCCGACCAGGAACCCGAGGACGCGAATTACCGGCAGAGCTGGCTCGTCGCACGCGAGAAGACGGTCAACGAACTGGTCGAGCAGGGCGGCCGGCTCGGCGCCGCCGGCGCGCGCGATGCCGCGCGCAAGGCCTACGAGCACGCGCTCGCGCTGAACCCCGACAACGAGCGCGCGCAGGCCGGGATCGCCACGCTCGACACCGACGCACGCCTGAACATCATGCTGAGCCGCGCCGAGGCGCTGTTCGTCCGGCATCAGAGCGACGATGCGCGGCACATGCTCGATGCCGTGTTGACCGAGGCGCCCGCCAACCGCCGCGCGCTCGAACTGCAGCGCAAGCTCGGCGCCGAGACGGGTTCGGCGCGCGTCGAGGCCGCGCTCGCCGCAGCCTATCGCAAGCCGATTCGCATCGATTTCCGCGACGCGCCGCTCAAGCAGATCTTCGACGTGATTTCGCGCTCGTCGGGCATGAACTTCCTGTTCGATCGCGACGTGAAGACCGACCAGCGCACCACGATCTTTCTGAAGAACAGCACGATCGACGCGACCGTGCGCTACGTGCTCGCGACCAACCAGCTCGCGCAACAGGTGCTCGACGAGAACACCGTGCTGATCTACCCGAACACGCCCGCGAAGGTGAAGGACTACCAGGAGCTCGCGGTACGCACCTTCTTCCTCTCGAACACCGAGGCGAAGGCGATCGCGAACACGCTGAAGACGATCCTGAAGATCCACGACGTGGTCGCCGACGAGAAGCTCAACATGGTGATCGTGCGGGATACGCCGGACGCGATCCGGATGGCCGAGCGACTCGTCGCGCTCGAGGACGTGCCGGAACCGGAGGTGATGCTGGAGGTGGAAGTGCTCGAGGTGCAGCGCAACCACGAGGTCAATCTGGGCATTGCATGGCCGGGTTCGGTCAACGTCACGCCGCTGCCGCTCGGCAGCGCGATCGCGCCGGTTACCGGGCAGCCCGGCAATGCCATCGGCGCTGGATCGCCATTCTCCCCATTCGGTTCCGGCGGTGGCTCGTTCGGCGGCGGCACCAGCGGCTCGACCCCGGCGCTGACGCTGCACGATCTGCTGAACCAGACGTCGCGCACGATCGGGCTGTCGTCGCTGCAGGCGACGATCAACGCGAACGTGCAGGATTCCGACGTCAAGCTGCTGACCAATCCGCGCATCCGCGTGCGCAATCACGAGAAGGCGAAGATCCTGATCGGCGAGCGCGTGCCGAACATTACGTCGACCGCGACCTCGACCGGCTTCCTGTCGCAGTCGGTCAACTATCTCGACATCGGCCTGACGCTGAATGTCGAGCCGACCATCTATCTCGACGACACGATCGGCATCAAGCTGGCGTTGGAAGTCAGCAGTCTGGGCAACGCGGTCACGACCACCACGGGCACGGCCGCGTACCAGATCGGCACACGCACGGCCAGCACCGTGCTGCAGCTGAAGAACAACGAAACCGACGTGCTCGCCGGCCTGATCGACAACGAGGAGCGCACCTCGGGCAACAAGGTGCCGGGGATCGGCCAGTTGCCGATTCTCGACCGGCTGTTCGGCGCGACCGATAACCAGGCCAAGAACACCGAGATCGTGCTTGCGATCACGCCGCATCTAGTGCGCAACATCCGCCGCCCCGCTGCCGATCTCGCCTACTTCACGTCGGGTACCGAAACCAACCTGCGCAGCATGATCCAGTCGAACGGGCTGGCGGCGCCGGCCTCGTCGTTGAATGCGTCGGGCGGGGGCGGCGCAGCTGCCGACGCATCGCGATTCGGCGCGGGCGGACAGCCGAACGGTGCGAATGGCGTGAACGGCGCCGGTGCCGGTGCCGGCGGTTATGGTGCGGGCGGTTATGGTGCAGGCTACGGCGGCGCGGGCGGCTATTACGGCGGCGATGGCGTGCCCGTGGTCGGCGGCGGCGCGGTGATCGGCACCGCGCAGATGACGGTGGAAGGGCCGCCGCAGGTCAAGGCAGGCGATTCGGTGACCGTGTCGCTGTCGATGTCGGCCGACCAGCCGGTCGCGAGCGCATCGTCGACGGTCAGCTTCGACACCACCAAGCTGCAGTTCATCGGCGTCACGGAGGGCGACTTCATGAAGCAGGGCGGCGCGCCGACCTCGTTCTCGAGCCGCATCGGCACCGGCCAGGTGCAGTTGTCGAATTCCGTGCAGGGCGGGATGGGTGCCGCCTCGACGGGGACCTACGCGGTGCTGGGCTTCAAGGCGCTGGCACCGGCCTCGCAGACCTCGGTCAAGATCGTGCCGGGCTCGGTGGTGGGTCTGACGGGTGCGCCGATCACGTTCACGCCGCCGTCCGCCTACACGCTTGGCATCGTGGCCACACCATGACGAACGAATCCCCCGACGCATGCGGCCGTGCTGCGCATCGTGCGTCTCGCCTGCTTTGCGCGTCTCGCGCCGGCGGTCATGCGGCGCGCGGCTTCACGCTGATCGAGCTGCTCGTCACGCTGGCGATTCTCGGCGTGCTCGCGAGCATGACGGTGCCGGTCGCGCAGGTGATGCGCCAGCGCGAACGCGAGCAGGCGTTGCGCGAGGCGCTGCATCAGATCCGCGGCGCGATCGACGCCTACAAGGCCGCTTCGAAGGACGGGCGCCTGCCGGTCGAGAGCGGCGCGTCCGGCTATCCGCCGAAGCTGGGCATTCTTGTAGACGGTGTGAAGGATCAGAACGACCCGAAGGGGAACAAGATCTACTTCCTTCGCCGCATGCCGCGCGACCCGATGAACAACAATCCGCAGCTCGACGCCGTGGACACCTGGGGCAAGCGCGCCTATGCGAGCGAACCGGACGATCCGCAGGAAGGCGACGACGTCTACGACGTCTACTCGCAGTCGACAGGCGTCGGGTTGAACGGCATTCCCTACCGGAACTGGTGACGGTCATGAAAAACCCGATGCAGGGGCGACACGGGCCGAAGGGCTTCACGCTGATCGAGCTGCTGATCGTGCTGTCAATCGTCGCGCTGATGCTGACGATCGCGCTGCCGCAGTATTTCCATTCGATCGACGCGTCGAAGGAAAAGATCCTCGCCGAGAACCTGCACGCGACGCGCAATGTGATCGACAAGTTCTACGGCGATCTCGGCCGCTATCCCGATTCGCTCGAGGAGCTCGTCGACAGGCACTATCTGCGCACGCTGCCGCTCGACCCTGTCACCGACAGCACGAGCACCTGGCAGATCGTGCCGCCTGAAGAGCAATTTCCCGGCAAGGTCTTCGACATCAAGAGCGGTGCGCAAGGCACGACGCTCGATGGCCGGCCCTTCGATTCCTTATGACGGCGCGAGGGCGAGGCTTGCGGCGTGAGCGGCGGCCGGTCCAGCGCCTGACTGTGCCCGGTGCCGGCGGGCGGCGCGGGCAGCGCGGTTATGCCTATCTCGCGCTGCTGATCGGCATCGCGATCATCGGCGCGGCGGCGGCGGCCACGATCCAGCTCGGCGGGATCTATGAGCGGCGCATGGCGGAGAAGGAGCTGCTCTATGTCGGCGGCCAGTTCCAACGCGCGCTGCTCAGTTACGCCGATAACACGCCGGTCGGCCAGCCGACGCAGCCGCGCACGCTCGAGGAGCTCGTGCGCGATCCGCGTTATCCGAATCCGATGCGGCATCTGCGCCGTGTCTATGTCGATCCGATGACGGGCAAGGCCGACTGGGTGCTGGTGCGCTCGCCGAACGGGCAGACGATCGTCGGCATCCACAGCGCGTCGCGCGAGCGGCCGATCCAGTTGCGGCAGTTTTCCGAAGAGTTTCGCGGTTTCGAGGACCGGCGCAGCTACGCGCAATGGGTGTTCGTCGCGCGGCCGCCGCAACTGGCGCAGGGTCAGCGTCCGCCGAGCGCGACGGGGGCCGTGGTGTTGCCGGGCGGGATTTTCCCGGGCGGGCCGGTGCCGGTGGCGGGGGATGGCAGCGGTTTGCCGGTGGGCGGTGTCGATGCGGCGGGCGGGGGAGCGCCGGCGAGTAGCGGGTCTGCGGCGGATGAGGGCTTCGGCACCGGCGGCGGGTTCGGGAACAGCGGGGGCTTTTCGAATGGCGGCGGTTTCGGGAGCGGCAGCGGTGGGTTTTCGAACGGCGGTGGGTTTTCGAATGGCGGCGGATTTTCGACGAACGGTGGGTTCTCGAACGGCGGTGGCTTTTCGTCGGGCAGCGGCATGAGCCACTGAGCGGCGCGGCCAGCCGCCTGCGCGGGCGGCACGCGTTATGCCGCCACCTCCACATCGCCGATTCCACCGGGGTCCGGAACACGCTGACCGTCTCCAGCAAGCGTTCGGCCTGCGAGACCAGCACCGTGTGCGCTAGGGCAACTGGCGCCGGACCAACTCCGGAGATTGAATCAACCAGAATCGGTTGAAACCCGCTACGCCGGAGTACATGAAATGATTGCCGCATTGCCAATGCACCTGCTTCGTCCCATCCTGTGAGCGATGATGTTGCGAGAGATGTACGGGCGAAAGGGACATGGATCGCAAGTGCTCACCTACGGGATTCACAAGCTGTTGAAACAGTGAACCTCCCGTAAAAGTTCACGCCGCCTGCGCCTCCGGAAAAAACACGTCATATCGCGCGCCGCATGCTTCGAGCGGAGCGCGGATGGCGGGATGCAAACGCACACCATGCGCGAGTTGTTCGGCGCGTCTGGCCATCGCACGGTCGCCGGGCAAGCGCACCGGGTCATCCATCACGCGCGGCGGATTGCTGCGGCAGGCGTCGCTCAGCCAGGCCATCTGCCTCTGGAATGCTTCGATGCCTCCAAAAGCATCCGGATCATGCAGCGTCATGAACACAGTCGCGCCCCAGCCTTCATGAGGATCCGCGCGGCCAAAGCCGGCGAGGCCTCCGGTGAGCGCTTCGATCATCAATGCCAAGCCGAATCCCTTATGACCCGCGGATAGTCCGCCAAGCGGCAGGATCGTGCCCGGGGGGTCGGCGAACAACACGCCGGGATCATGCGTTGCGTTGCCTTGCGCATCGATCATCCAGCGTTCGTCGAACAGTCGCCCGTTTTGGTGATAGCGTGCGCTCATCGCGTTCGTCGTTATCGATGACGAAATATCGATGAGTATCGGCGTCGTCGATGTCGGTATGCCGAGCGCGATGGGATTAGGCGTGAACAAGGCGCGCGTACCGCCGAACGGCGCGACGCTTTGCACGCTCGGATCGGAGCTCGCCAGCATCATCACGAGATTCATCTCGGTGGCGCGCAGCAGATACGCGGCAAGGCATGCGATGTGATGACTGCGTCGAATCACGAGCGTGGCAGAACCGAGTTCGCGTGCGCGCGGCGCGAGGGCATCGATACCCGCGTGCACGAGTGCTGGACCAGGCAGGCGGCGGCCATCCCAGAGCAACGCGGCAGGATAATCCGAGACGATGTGCGGCGAACCTTCGCGCGTCATCGCGCCCTGTTCCAGTTCCTTCAGATATCCGGGCAACAAAGCGAGTCCATGCGTGTCGTGTCCCAGCAAGTCGCCGTCCACGAGCGTGCGCGCCACGGACTGCGCATGACCGCTTGCAAGCCCCGCCTTGCATAGCAGGTCGGCTGCATAGTCAAAGAGCGCGCTTGCGTCGTAGCGGATCGGTTCCATCGCCATCTCCCGTGATGAATGTGATGCAGCAAACGCGCGAAAAAAATGCGGGTCCGTTGCGGTACGAGATGGACGATAGTCGATCGAAGCAACGCTGGGAAGACGTTGATTCAACGATCAAGTATTGTGCGCTGCATGGCGGCTCACCTAGACTGGCTTCGTCGATGAAGCAACAGGAGACTAGAGCCGTGAGCAACGAATACATCACTGGCAAGGTGAAAGCCATCATCGGCGCGCAGACCGATTGGGTCACGTCGACCCATCCCGTCGAAGCCAGCGAAGTGCGCCGCTTTCATCACGCGACCATGGACGACGCGCGCCGTTACTGGGACGAAGACTGGGCAGCGACCAGCCGTTACGGAGGTCTGGTTGCCCCGCCGGGGTTTCCGGTTCATGCGTTTCGCCGCCCGCCCGCATCGCCCGATCCGCTCGATGACATGAACAAACCCGACTACGACGGCCTGAGCCGCAGCTTCAGCGGCCTGCCCGCAGTCGACGTGGAACTGCCGCGCGATCTGAACGGCGGCTACGAATACGAGCTTTATCGTTATGCCCGGGTCGGTGAAAAGGTGCTGCGTCAGGCGCGCTACAAGGACATCGTGCAGCGCGACGGCAAGAGTGGACCGATGGTGTTCGTCATCATCGAGGAAACCTATGTGAACGAAAAGGGCGAGAAGCTCTTGAAGGTCACCAACACTCAGATCATGCGCTAGGCGAGGACCATCATGGCCGGATTGTATTTTGAGGACATTGAAACAGGCATGGAGATCCCGCCTCTCGTCAAGGGACCGATGACCACGGCGCATATCGTGCGCTGGTCGGCGTCGATGGAGAACTGGCATCGCATCCATTACGACTGGCGCTTCGCGACCCAGCACGACAAGTTGCCCGATGTGATGGTCAACGGTTCGTGGAAGCAACACATCATGCTGCAATTGCTGACTGACTGGGTCGGCGAGAGCGGCTGGGCGTGGAAGCTCCAGTTCCAGTTTCGCGGTATGAACGTGCCGGGCGATCTGCTCACGGCATGGGGGCGCGTGACCGGACGCGAAAAGCGCGGCGGCTATGGTCTCGTGCATCTCGAGATCGGCTTGCGCAATCAGGAAGGCAAGGAAAGCACGCCCGGCAGCGCGACGGTCGTGCTGCCCTTGCGCAACGGTGCGCCCGTGCCGTATCCCTTCGATCCCGCCGTGCTCGAAGAGGCCGCATGAACGCCGCCAACTCCACGTTGCAAGCACGCGCGATCGCCGCGCCGCTCGCCGGTGTGCGCGTGATCGAATGGAGCCACTCGATGCCCGCCGCGTTCTGCGCGCGCGTGCTGCGCGATCTCGGCGCGCAGGTGCTCAAGCTGGAGCCTCCCGGCACGGGCGATGCGCTGCGCCGCATCGGCCCGTTCGCGCCCGATGCACCCTATGGCAACGATGCCGCGCTCTTCGCCTATCTGAACCATGGCAAAGAGAGCGCGACGCTCGATCCGTCGCATCCGCAAGGCGCCGCGTTGTTCCGGCGTCTGATCGAAACCGCCGATCTGCTGATCACCTCCGATGCAACGGGTCTTGCCGAACTGCAACTCGACGGCGATACGCTGAGGCGAATCCAGCCCGCTCTCGTGACGCTCGCTGTGACGTCGTGGGCGACCCGTGCTGAATCCGGCACGCCCTCCGCGTTCACCGATTTCACCCTCACGCATCATGCAGGCTATGCGTTTCATCAGGCGCGGCCCGTGCATGCGCCCGATCAGCAAGCGCCTGTCGCCTGCGCCGATCGCGAAGTGGCGCTCGCCACCGGTGTCGCGGCGGCGAATGCGGCACTCTGGGGTCTGCTCGAAGCGCAAATGAATGGTCATGGCCGCAGTATCGAATGCGCGGAACTGGATGTTATCGCGCATCTGCTGATCGAACCGGTCGCCGATTACGGACGCGGCGAACGCAGCTTCAGCCGTCTGCGTGAGGAGCTGCAAGGCACCGAGGTCGCGGGCGGGCTAATCTGGCTTTTGCCATGCAAGGATGGCTTCGTGATGATTTCGCCGCGGGAACAGCATCAGTGGGAACGCTGGGTCGAGTTGCTCGGCAATCCGACGTGGTCGCGCGATGAAACGCTTTGCGGCGAACGCACGGCGCGCAACGAGAACTGGATGACCTTGCAGGACGAGATGTCGAAGTGGACGCGCGAGCACACGCGCGCCGACGTGTTCGAACGCGCGCAGGCGGCGCGCGTGGCGTGCTTCCCGGTAAGCGGTGCGCGCGATCTGCTGGAGAACGCTCAATTGAATGCACGCGGCTTTTTCGATCGCTGGCAGGGCGCAGGCAACACGCCGTTGTCGATGCCTGGACTGCCATTTTCCATGCGCACGACATCCGGCGCCGAGCTGCCGCGTGCACGCGAGGTGGTATCGCCCGTACTTGGCTCGGCCAATCGCGCCGTGTTCGAAGCGCGCCTCGGGCTGTCTGCGGAGGAAGTCGAAACCTTGCGCCGGCACGGAGTGGTGTGATGACACAGAAAACATTGGCGGGCTTGCGCGTCGTCGATTTCAGCTGGGTGCTGGCCGGCCCGATGACCACCAAGATGCTCGCGGGCATGGGCGCGGAGATCATCAAGATCGAATCGTCGACGCGGCGCGAACATACGCAGCGTCAGCCCTGGTGGGCCGTGGTGAACGCGGGCAAGAAAAGCTGCACGATCAACCTGAGCCGGCCGCAGGGCCCCGAGCTGATTCGCCGTCTGATCGCGCAGAGCGACATGGTTGTCGAAAATTTCTCGAATGGCGTGCTGGCGAAATTTGGCCTCGACTACGCGACGCTCGCCAAAATTCGGGCCGATCTGATTTTTGTGTCTGCGTCGGGAACGGGCCGCGAAGGGCCGCAGCGTGACTCGCTCGCCTACGGTTCGCTGTTGCAGGCGTACAGCGGCCGCGCCAGCGTGGTCGGCACGCTGAACGAACGCGTCGAGGCAATGGGCATTCTGCCCGCGTGGACCGATCCGATCACGGCGTTGTGGGAAAGCTGCGCGGTGCTGGCGGCCATTCGACATCGGCGGGTGAGCGGGGAGGGCGCTTACATCGACCTTTCGATGCTGGAGAGCACCGTCGCGCTGCTGCCGGAATTGCTGTTTCGCGAGGCGCTCGGCAGCGAGACGCCGACCGCGACCGGCGCACGCGAGCCGGACGCCGCGCCATCCGGATGCTTCCGCTGCGCCGGCGACGACGCCTGGCTCGCCGTCTCCGTGAGCGACGACCGGCAGTGGCGCGCCCTTTGCGACGCCATGCGCAAACCGGAATTAGCAGCCGATTCCCGCTTCGCCGATGCCGTCAGCCGCGTCACGCACCGCGCCGCGGCAGACGATCTGCTGGCTGCGTGGCTGCGCGTTCAACCGCCCGCGCGCGCGCTCGATGCACTGCAATCCCGCGGCGTGCCCGCGGCGCGTTCGCGGCACATCGGCGCGGTGATTGAAGACCCGTATTTCGCCGATGGCGGGCTGTTCCCCGTTCTCGCCGATGGCTCGCGCAGCATCGCGCTGCCGTGGCGCGACAGCGAAGGCTTTCGCGGCGACTTCGCGCCGCCGCCGCGGCTTGGCGAACACAACGACTACGTATTCGGCGAACTGCTCGGCCTAGATGCGCACGAAATCGAAACCTTGACCGAAGCGGGCGTGCTGCGTTGATGGCATCGGGCCCGTGGGAAGACCTATCCGAAGGAGCAGGGAAGATGAAAGAAAAAGTGATGATTTGCGAAGTCGGGCCGCGCGACGGCTTGCAGATGGCGCACGAGATCATGCCGACCGCGCTGAAAGCGCGCTGGATTGCGGCGATTGCCCAGGCGGGCGTCGGTGAGATCGAGGTCGGCAGTTTCGTTCCGCCGAAACTCGTTCCGCAGATGGCGGACACCGACGCCATCGTCAAGGCCGCACTGCAGCAGCCGGGCTTGCGCGTGATGGCGCTGGTGCCTAATCTGCGCGGCGCGCAGGCGGCGTACGCAGCGGGCGCACATGGCGTCGGCGTACCGGTCTCGGTGAGCGAAGGCCACAGCCGCTCGAACACGCGCAAGGGCACCATGGAGCAGGTGGCGGAAGTGCGGCGCATCGTCGAATGGGCTCGGGAGCAGGAGCGGCCCATGGCGATCGAGCCGGGTTGCGCGACCGCCTTCGGCTGCGCGATCGATGGCGTCATTCCGCTGCAAAAAGTGATCGAGACGGCCGTGGCGCTGGCCGAAGCGGGCGTGGATGCTGTCGCGCTCGCCGATACCGTCGGCTATGGCAATCCCGTTCAGGTGCGCAGGATGGTCAAGGCCGTGCGCGCCGAAATCGGCGGCAAGCTAACCAAGCTGCATCTGCACGACACCATGGGGCTCGGGCTCGCGAATGCGCTGGCGGGACTCGAAGAGGGCATCCGTTTCTTCGATTCGGCGCTCGCGGGTCTGGGCGGCTGTCCGTTCGCGCCGGGCGCGTCGGGCAACATCGTCACGGAAGATCTCGTGTTCATGCTGGAGAGCATGGGCTTCGATACCGGCATCGACCTGGACCGGCTGATTGCCGCGCGCGAGCTGCTGCACGAAGGCCTGCCCGGCGAGCCGATGTACGGTCAGGTGCCGAAGGCCGGCATTCCGAAGACGTTTCGTCAAGAGGCCGAGCTTCATGTCTAGCGGGAGTGTGCGCTCGCCCCTTCCTACTGGCATGACCCGATTGTGAGCGTTCACGCGTTTGATTATCTTGTGGTTCACTGTGCCCCCGTCCGGCGCGCTATTGCCGGCAAGGAGACCGAGGTGCAACCCAGCCCGCAAGATAGTCCGGGCGCGTCCCCCGACGCGCCCGGTGATTACCTGACGCGCGCCGAGACGCTCGCGCTGCTGCAAATCAAGCTGCAAACGTTGTACGCCTACGTCAGCCGCGGCTGGATTCGCAGCGTGCCGCAGGGCGACAAGGGACGCCGCCTCTACGCGCGGCAGGACGTCGAACGCATGAAGTCGCGCGCCGATGCCCGCAGCGGTCACGCGCCCGTCGCCGCGGCCGCGATGCGCTGGGGCGAGCCGATCATCTCGAGCACGCTCACCGAGATCACCGCAGAAGGCCCGCGTTATCGCGGCGTCGCAGCGCTCGAACTGGCCCGCAGGGGGCAATCCTTTGAACAGGTCGTGAAAGCGCTTTGGAATCCCGGCAACGACGTGACCTTGTCGTGGCAGCCGTGCGCGCGCACGCTGCGCTTTGCCGACGCCTGGTCGCGCACGGCGGGCCCGCAACCGCGCCGCGAACTCGTGCGTTTCTTTGCCGACATCGCGTTGCGCTTCGGGGGCGAGCATCTGCGCGCGTTGCAGGCCGGCGATGCACAGTTCATCGAATGCAGCCGCATGATCGCGACCATGGCGCACTGTCTCGCTCATCTGCGCCGCGCGTCTTCGGGCGCCGCAGCCAGTCTCACGCGCAAGCGCACGGACGGCCTCGCGGCGACGCTCTTGACTGTGCTGGGCGGGACCGCATCGCCCGGGCACTGCGCCGCGCTCGATGCCGCGCTCGTGCTGTGCGCCGATCACGAACTCGCGCAGGCGACCTTCGTGGCGCGCATCGCGGCATCGGCGGGGGCGGATATCGGCGAATGCGTGGCGGCGGCGATCCTCACGCAAACCGGACTCACGTCCGCGCGATCATACGAAGCCACCGAAGACCTGTTGCGCGCGTGCAGGACGATCACGCAGGCGCAACGGCTCTTCAAGGAGCACTACGCCGCGCATCGCAATCTGCCGGGCTTCAACCATCCGCTGTATCCGGACGGCGACCCGCGCGCGAAGTATCTGATCGACCTCGCGCGGCGGCTCGAAGGACGACATGCCGCGGTTGAACCGCTCTTCGCGGCGCTCGATATCGCTGCCGGATATGGCTGCCTGCCGAGCCTCGAAATCGGCCTGACGATGCTGACCGTTGCATTGGGTCTGCCGCCGCGCAGCGCGTTTTCCTTGTTCATCATCAGCCGTTCGGCGGGGTGGGTGGCGCATATCATCGAACAGCGCGAGTCCGGTGCGCTGATTCGTCCGCGTGCCGATTACCTTCAGGCAGGGCCGGCGCAGGGAAGGGCGGAAGGCCAACAGTCCGTCGATGGCGCATGGTTGGCGACGATCTTGCCGCCCTGAACCCTGAGCACGACACAGCACGAGACAAGCGGCCCGCGCAAGGGCCGTTTTTCATTTGGCGCCTCGGCGCGCGCCACGCCGGGTTCATGTTGATTCAACGATCAAGTATTGTGGGCCATCGCGTGCGTCACTAGACTGGGCCAATCGAAAGGAGACAGCGGCCCGGACGGCGATTCAGACAAGCTCGCGCGCCACACGATGCGATGCAAGCCCGCAGGGTCCTCATCGAATAACTAGTCCCGACATTCACGACCGGCACGGTACGCCTTCGATATCCAGCCGGCTGCACAGGAGGAGAAGAGGATGAATACCCCCAACAGGGCCATCGGCGCGGATGTCGTCGGCTCGCTCGACAGCGCGGATTATCCGTCGCGCGTCATCACGGCTGGCGGCGTGACCGCGCGCTTCGACCGTCTGCCGATGACCGCCACGCTATGGAAGCTGCTCACCCTCGTCGCACTCGGCGGCTTCTTCGAACTCTATGACGTGTACTTCGCGGGCTATATCGCGCCGGGTCTGTTCCGCTCGGGCATCCTCACACCGACCACGGCCAGTTTCTTCGCGATGAACGGCCTCGCCGGCTTTCTGGCGTCGCTGTTCATCGGGCTCTTCATCGGCACGATCTGCTTCGGCAGTCTCGCGGACCGCTTCGGCCGCCGCCGTGTGTTCGCCGCATCGATGCTGTGGTATTGCATCGCGACCATCTTTATCGCGTTTCAGGACACGGCGCTCGGGCTGAACGTGTGGCGCCTGATCTGCGGCATCGGCGTCGGCGTGCAGTACGTGACGATCGATTCCTACGTCTCGGAGCTGACGCCGCGTCATGCGCGCGGCATGGCATTCGGGCTCGTGTACGGCGTGGCGCAAATCTGCGCGCCGCTGATCGCGTTTCTCGCGTGGGTGCTGGTGCCGATCGCACCGCTCGGCTTCGAAGGCTGGCGCTGGGTGATCGCGCTCGGTTCGGCGGGCGCGCTGCTCGTGTGGTATCTGCAACTGCGTCTGCCGGAGTCGCCGCGCTGGCTCGTGCAGAAAGGCCGTCTCGAAGAAGCCGAGCGCGTGATGCAGATGATCGAAACCCGCGTACGCCACGAATACGGCAAGGCACTGCCCGCGCCCACCGAAGCGCCGGAAGCCGAGGAGCAGAAGGGCACGCTGCGCGAAGCGTTCAGCCCGCAGTATCGCAGCCGCACACTGATGCTCGTCGTCGTGAACTTCTTTCAGACCATCGGTTATTACGGCTTCGTGAGCTGGATTCCGACACTGCTCATCGCCAAAGGCATCATGGTGACGCGCAGCCTCGAATACACCTTCCTGATCGTGCTGCTCTATCCGATCGCGCCGTTCATCGTCATGCTGGTTGCCGACCGTTTCGAGCGTAAATGGCAACTGGTGTGGAGTGCGATATCGGTAGCGGTGATCGGCGTGATCTTCTCGATGCTCAAGGCGCCTGGCTGGCTGATCGCGGTGGGTATCGCGCAGACGCTGGTGGTCAACTGGCTTTCGACGATCGTGCATACCTATCAGGCCGAGTTGTTCCCGACTCGCATGCGGGCGGGCGCGGTGGGCTTCGTGTATTCGTGGAGCCGGCTGTCGTCGATCTTTGTTGGCTTCGTCATTGCGTTCTTCCTGCGCGAGTTCGGTGTGCCGGGCGTGTTCGCGTTCATCGGCGCGGCGATGGCGATCGTCGTAGTTGCGGTTGCGCTCTTCGGACCACGCACGACGGGCCTTGCCCTCGACGATATCGCGCGGTGATCAGTCAGTCTTAGCGGAGCAGCCAATGGATTCCGTAGACCCCAGCGTCGTATCCGGCACCATCAACGGACGACTGGACCGCCTGCCGATGACCCGGCACATGTGGACGCTCGTGATGCTGATCGCTGCGGGCGGCCTCTTTGAGCAATATGACATCTACTTCACCGGCTATATCGCGCCGGGTCTGTTCCAGAGCAAGCTGCTGACTTCGACCACTGCGTCGTTTTTCGATCTCAACGGTCTGGCGGCCTTTCTCGCGTCGCTGTTCGTGGGCCTTTTCATCGGCACGATCTGCTTTAGCTATATCGCGGATCGCTTCGGCCGGCGCGCAGTGTTTCTCGGTTCGATGATCTGGTACAGCGTCACGACCTTCATCCTGGCGTTTCAGGGTTCGGTGCATGGTCTTGAAGTCTGGCGTCTGATAGGCGGCATTGGCATTGGTGTCGAGATGATCACGATCGATACCTACATCTCCGAACTCGCGCCGCGCGGCGCGCGTGGCCAGGCGTTCGCGCTGTTCTACGGGCTTGCGCAGATCAGCGCGCCGCTCGTCGCCTTTCTCGCGTGGATGTTGGTGCCGGCCAGGCCCTTCGGCTTCGATGGCTGGCGCTGGGTGATCCTGTTCGGCTCGTTCGGCGCGGCGCTCGTGCTGTACCTGCGGCGCGGCTTGCCGGAGTCGCCGCGCTGGCTCGCGCAACACGGCAGGCTCGCCGAAGCGGACCGCGTGCTGTCCGCGATCGAGGCGAAAGTGCAGGCGGAGTATGGCAAGCCCTTGCCCGAGCCGGAGAAGGTGGTCGGCACGGTGCATCCGCAGGGGCGCATCGCCGAGATGTTCGGGCCGGTTTATCGCATGCGCACCATCATGCTGATGATCGTGAACTTCTGCCAGACCATCGGCTATTACGGCTTCGTGAGCTGGATTCCGACTCTGTTGATCGCGAAGGGCATTCTCGTCACGCGCAGCCTCGAATACACGTTTCTCATCGTCCTGACCTATCCGGTTGCGCCGCTCATCGTGATGCTCGTCATCGACCGGTTCGAGCGTAAATGGCAGCTCGTTTGCAGCGTGATTTCGGTGGCCATCATCGGCACGATCTTCGCCATGCTCGATGCGCCCGGCTGGCTCATCGTCGTCGGTTGTCTGCAAACGCTTGTCGTCAACTGGATGTCGACCATCGTGCATGCGTATCAATCGGAATTGTTTCCGACGTGGATGCGGGCGCGCGCGGTCGGCTTCGTGTTTTCGTGGAGCCGGCTGAGTTCGATTTTCGCGGGCTTCTTCATTGCCTACTTTCTGCGGGCGTTCGGGCAGGCTGGCGTATTTGCATTCATCGGCGGTGCGATGGCGATCATCGCCACGACGGTTGCGTGGCTCGGTCCGCGCGTGACGGGGCGTGCGCTGGAGGAGATCGCGCATTGAACCCGATAGAGCGGGTCGGCGATACGCGCGATGTGCTCGGCGAATCCGCGTTCTGGTCCGCCGCGGAGCAGGCGCTGAACTGGGTCGATATCCGCAGCCAGTTGATTCGCCGTCGCAAGTGGAGCGATGACCACACGGAAAGCTGGCCAATGCCCGAACTGGTCGGCTCGATCGCGCCGTGCGCGTCGCGGCGCGGCCTCATCGTGGCGCTGCGTTCGGCCATTGCCTTCTTCGATACGGCGACGGGCGCGCTCGAACGCTTCGACGCGCCGCACGCCGGCCAGCCGCAGATGCGCTTCAACGATGGCAAATGCGATCGGCAGGGCCGCTTCTGGGTCGGCTCGATGGATGACATCGGCCGGGGTCCGGTGGGCGCGCTGTATCGCTTCGAGGCGGGGCGTTACACGCGCGTGATCGAAGGCGTGGCGGTGCCCAACAGTCTGTGCTTCTCGCCTGATGGCGCGACGATGTACTTCGCCGACGGTATCGAGCCGGTGATCTGGGCGTTTCCGTTCGATACCGTGACCGGCGAGCCGGGCGAGCGGCGTCTATTTGCGCGGCTTGCGCCCGGTGCAGGGATTCCCGATGGCGCAACCGTCGATCGCGACGGCTATCTATGGAGCACGCAATATGGCGGCGGCGTTGTGACGCGTTACGCACCGAACGGACGCATCGACCGCGTGGTGCCGATGCCGGTCACGCAGCCGGCAAGCTGCACGTTCGGGGGGCCGGACATGCGCACGCTGTTCATCACGAGCGCGACACGCAAGCTTTCCGAGGATGCGTTGCAACGCCAGCCGCTTGCGGGCGCGTTGTTCTCGCTGCACACCGATATCGAAGGCTGCCCGGAATCGTCGTACGCCGTTGGTGTTCGCTGATTCTGCTAGCGGCGTTCACGAATTGCGCTGGCGAAAAGGCTGCCAGAGTTCACTAGCAACGACGCGGGAAGAGGCAGACAGCCGATTGACCCGAATTGCGTTTCAGCAACCCGCGAGCGGTCGAATGTCCGTCAATTTTGCTGGCGCGTTCAATGCGTCCTTTGATTCCGTTAAGGCGTCCGGCAATGGGCGGTAAGGCTTCCAATGACGGTGGCGGACGACACAGGTAGTCGAGTGGCGAAGGTGGCGGCGGTGCTTCGGCCGTCTGGCCCAGGCCCGCTCACGCGCGTCCGATCGGCGCGGCAGATCAGGCGGATTGACAAAACGCTGCCGAAGTCGTGTCACTTTCACGTCCGTCCACGGCAGCCGACAGATCACTCAACAGTGATTCGACGCAAAGCAGAGGGCCCTTGGCCTGCTCGCTAAAAATTCCTACGCCTCGCGCCGTTCAGCCTGCTCACGAATTGCGGCTACGAACCTGTCCATGCTCCATAGCTCTGTCAGCGCCCGGCGGAACAATCCCTGCTGACTCTCCGGAGCGAGGCCACCTAGCGGCGGATCCCTGTCCAGATTCGTCGGAAACGGATAGCCTTCGGCGCACGACGCAATCACCGCGTCGGCTTCTTCGCGCTCGATACTTTGCGTTCGCACCCGGTCCAACAGGACTGGATAAAGCACTTCGCACATCCTGGTGCGATTCAGCGACTCCATCGCACGACCGTAGGCCGAGGAAATCTGCAGGAGGTTGGCCATGCGGTGCACAGAGGTCGTCCTGTTCGGACCGGCTGCATGAAAGAGCGCGGGATTGAAGAACAGCGCGTCGCCTTTTTCGAGCGGCTGTTGTACATAGTGCGCCTCGAAGTAGTCGCGGAAATCCTGGCGGCGCCATGCAAGGTAGCCCTCGGCATACCGCTGCGAGAAAGGCAGGAGCTTGGTCGGCCCGCTTTCCACCGGCATGTCGCTGTGAGCAATGGCTCCTTGCAGCGTGAGAAAGGGGGATATCGCATGAACGTGCGCCGGATAACGCTCGGCTTCCGCTACGGTTTGAAATCCAAGGTGATAATCCCGGTGCACCTGTTGCGCCTGTCCGCCGGGGCGTACGACGTTGACCTGCGAGGTCATCTGAAAGTGGGGACCAAGCCACGCTTCAGCTATCGCGCAAAGTGCCGAACCTGCGTAGTAGCGGGCAAAAACCGAGGGAGCGCGCAGGCAAAGCTTCTCGTGCGCATTCCAAATCCGGTCATTTGCACCTGCATTTGCGAAGTGGTCTGCGGCGGCGCCGCCCGTTTCGCGCTCCTCGCGGATGATCGACTCAAAGACCTTCGTCGCCTCATCAACTGGTGTGGTGTCATCGTAAGCCCGCTTCAGCACCAGCACACCCGCCCCGCGATTCAATATGGTCGACCACTCGGACTGCAGGTCCGCGCGTCGCGATGCGTCTTCAATGTCACCCCTAAGCTCGCGGCAGTCATACACTGGAACGTGTTCGCGTATTTCAGCGGCAAACCTCAAGTCGCTGTCCGCTGGAACAGGGTGAAGTTGGGCCACGAAATTCTGTAGCGAGCAGTCCTGCTCCCGGTACCAATGGCGTAACCCAGCGTCGCGACCCGATTCGACAGTACTCATGGTGTCTCCTTCTGTCCTTTCCACAACAATAGCCCTCCAGCGGGTGCTTGCGTTACCATAAACACCTCAAGAACACATCAACTGGGGGCGTGCTCGCAGTGGCTCATCGATTTCTCATGAAAGAAATCGCCCTTCAGGCGGGCCTTGGGCTAGCGACGGTCGACCGGGTGCTGAACGGGCGGGAACACGTTCGCGAGCACACGCGCCAACGGGTCCAGCACGCGATAAAAGAACTGGAGAAACAGCAATTCCAGCTGGCAACCAGCGGGCGCAAGCTCGTTGTCGATGTCGTCGTTGAAGCGCCGAGCAGATTTTCCGACGAGCTTCGTGAAGCACTGGAGTCGGAACTGCCGGGCCTGCATCCGGCTGTGTTTCGGCCGCGCTTTCTGCTGCAGGACACGATGACGACGGCAGAAGTGGTGGACGCCCTGCAGGGGATTGGCCGACGAGGTAGCCACGGCGTATTTCTCAAGGCGCGGGATGTCCCTGAGGTTGCCGACGCCGTTGCGGGGTTGCAGCAACGGGGTATCCCCGTCGTCACGATTTTTACCGATATTCCGCAATCCGCGCGCATGGCCTACGCTGGTCTCGACAACCGGATGGCGGGTGCGACGGCCGCTTATCTCATTGGTCAATGGCTCGCTCGCCGGGAAGGTGACGTCCTCATCACAATGAGTGACGAGCGCTTCAGGGGCGAGGAGGAGCGCGAGATCAGCTTTCGCGACGAGTTGCAGCGGCGGTATCCGAAGCTCACGCTCGTCGATGCCAGCGGAGGTCACGGTCTTGATGCCCAGACGGAGGAACGCGTAAAACGAGCCGTGGGTTCGAAGCGAAAAATCGTGGCTGTGTACTCAATGGGCGGGGGAAATGGCGCGATACTTCGTGCGCTTAAGTCGATAGGCCAGACGCCGAGGTGCTTCATCGGGCACGATCTGGATAGGGACAATGTCGAGTTGCTGCGTGACGGAAAACTTAGTGCTGTGTTGCACCACGACCTGCGTCAGGACATGCGAACCGCGTGCCATCACATCATGCACTTTCATAAGTTGCTGCCGGCGTCCGCGGTCGGACCATCGTCGTCGGTGATGGTGGTCACCCCGGTAAACGTCCCGCAATTTGTCGAACAACGATTCCGCCGGCGGTAGCCGGTCGGCCGTGCCGCTCTACATGCCGCACGGCCACACGAATCTGCGCGCGCGGTTCGTACCGAATGCGCCTTGTTCATTTAGCACGGCCCTCACTCGGCCAGCTTAGCTCGGCGAACAACGCCCGAATGAGCGGCACAAGGCCCAAAAACTTCGTTCAGGGCGCGGTCGAGTCGGCGGGTCCCGACCGCACGACTGCGAATTGCGACCGCATAAAGGCCCGCCGATGCGCGGGGAAAACGAGGTCGGTGGATAAGGAAGAGGTGACTGGCCGTTCGTGCGAACCGGCATACCGAGTGCCAGCGTGCGACGATTCGCCGCGCGGCAGGCTGCTCTGCTTACCTCGTATTTTACGAAGCTGCTGCTGTTTTCGATTCGTGACTGCGTTGATCATGGAGGTAAGCCAGATCAACAGGAGTCAATCGTGGAATTCCTTCGCCTCGTCCGCATCGTTCTTTCGAGCTTCTTCGGTGTGCGCAAACGTGCATCGCATGAGGCCGACTTCGCCAACGTCAATATCGTCCTGCTGCCGTTCGTAGCCGTGTTCATGGCCGCATGCATTGGCGCGATCATCTTCGGCATGGTGCACCTTGTCGCGCAGTCGACCAGCACGATGCAGGGCTTTTGATCTGCTCATGCATCGTAGGTGGCGCACACGGGCCGGCCTTGGCGTTGGTCGTTGCGCATCAGTTGCTTGTTCCAGCGGTCGATGATGAGCGCCAAACCGGCGGTGGGAGACCGTGTCCACCGCTTTGTTGCCGAGGTCGTCACGTTGCCGGGAACTTCAGGATAGCCATGTATGGCTTCCTTGATTTTCACGCCGACGTGGTGGGGCGCGACGGCGTCCGCGCCCCGCTCGCGAATTGCTTGCTGCTAGTGGGCTGCTTCGGCAGGCCGCTGCCGAAATATGGACCCGCAGACCAGAATGAACAGCACGAGCGCGATTGAGGCACCATATCGGCTCATTGCAAGACCGCCGTTTGCGATGGGTTTGTCGAGGAAGTCGCCGACCACTGCGCCCAGCGGCCGGGTCAGGATGAACGCCGCCCAAAAGAGCAACGTCCTTGGGATCTGCGTCGCGTAGTACGCAATGACGAGCGCGAGCAACAATCCACCGAAGATGAGCGCGGCACCTGAATAGCCAAGACCTGCCGTGTCGGCCGTCCAGTCTCCCAGTGCGGTGCCGAGCGTCTGGGAGAACATGATCGTCACCCAGTAGAACATTTCGGCTTTCGCGGAGGAAACCGTTGTCACGGCTACCGAACCCATCGTTCGATACCAGACGAGCAGTGATGCAAGCAACAGGAAGATCAGGAGTAGGCTGCCGCCCGCATAACCGATGCCGAGCGATCGATCGGCAAAATCTGCGAGTGTCGTGCCGACCGTTGTGGTCGCGATGATGGTGACCCAGTACAGCACGGGGTTGAATCGATCAGCCTTGACCTGTGCAACGACCGCTATGAGAAAAACGACGGCGAAGATGATCGTACTGACCAGATAACCCAGATTCAGGGACATCGAAGCGGCATCCCCGCCGGTTTCACCCAACGTGGTTGCGGCGATCTTGATGATCCAGAACACTAATGTGATCTCGGGAACTTTGGCTACGGCGCTGTTCAACTTTTCCATGGCGTTTGGCGTGGAATAGGGTTAGGACGTCGTGGTCGACAACTCGCTGCCCCGATGGCTGCCGTCGAATGAACGCTCGGGCCAGGCTGTCAGCGGAGCAAAGGCGATAATGTTACGGGGTGGTTCCTTAAGAGAGCATTAGAGCCTGCATTTCGGTAGCTCAGTCAATGTCGTAGTCGCACTGCGTGCGATAGATCGCTATCGTGCATCTCGGAAAGGAATAAGGCCGCGGTGGCGCGCCAGCAAAATTGGCGAACGCCATTAGCGGTCCGGCAAACACCGCTAGCGGAATTGAACGGTTCGAGGAAATCAGTCAGGCCTTTGCGGGCGGCAGTGCCAGGCTTGCGCAAGCAATCGTCACGTCGTTCATAACGGAAGGGCACTTCGCGCGCCACATCCAGCGGATGCGCAAGCGCTATGGCGCGCGTCGGTAAGCGGAAGTTGCAGGCGTGCAAAGCATGCTGGGGAAGCACATACGTATCGATACACAACCGGGAGGCATGCACTTGACCTTGCGGTTGCAGGCGCGACGCTCGGATCTCCGGCTTGTTGCACGCATGCGGGAAGAGGGCCTGTACGGTGAAGCATTGACGGACTGGACGAAAGGCAATGAGGGAGCGTCGGCCGTGCTTGTCGGCTTCACGAGTATCGACCCTCAATGCATCGCAGAGCGTCTCGGAAGGCGCATTCCGAGGCCGACTGAGGGAATGCCAGTCTGTGCTCGCCACCATGGCGATGATGCGCGAGCACACGCGCGCTTGCGCGCGCCCGCCATCACGACACGCTCACTCCGCGTGTGTCCGGTCGAACTCCCATACCTGCGCAAAGCCCATCAGCTCGCACATCTTCGCGAACGAATACATCTCGCGCTCGCTCGCCACGGTCCCCTTCAGTGCCTTGAGTTCGCCGTAAACCTGTTCCAGCGCCTTCGCCACGGAAAGGAACCCCGATGCCGGATAAATCGCGAGGGAAAATCCGAGCTTCTGCAACTCGGCAGGCGCAAGCTGCGGGGTGCGGCCGCCTTCAACGACATTCACGAGCAAAGGCACGTCGAATGACTTGCCGATCTTCTCCAGCTCCTCGACGCTCTCGGGCGACTCCACGAACAACACATCCGCGCCTGCCTTGAGATACGCCTCGGCGCGCCGCAATGCCTCGTCGAGCCCGAGCGACGTGCGCGCATCCGTCCGCGCGATAACCTGAAAATCCGGGTCTTCGCGCGTCTCGATCGCGACCTTGATCTTGCGCACCATGTCGTCGACGGGGATCACGCGGCGCCCCGGCGTGTGCCCGCACTTCTTCGGGAACTCCTGGTCTTCGAGCTGGATGCCCGCAGCCCCCGCCTTCTCGTAGCCGCGCACCGTATTCGCGACGTTCAGCAGGCCGCCGTAGCCGGTGTCGCCGTCGCAGATGATCGGCGTGGTGCTTGCGCCGCAAAACGCGCTCACCCGGTTGACCATGTCGGTATAGGTGGCAAGTCCGGCATCGGGGATGCCGAGATACGACGCCACCGTGCCGAAGCCCGTCATGTACAGGCAGTCGAATTGCATCGCATCGGCGAGGCGCACGGAGATCATGTCGAATACGCCTGGTGCGACCACGATGTCCTGCTGCTTCAAACGTGCCTTGAGCTTGCTGCGAGTGTTGGTAGTTGCCATGATGGACTCCGGTTAGTGATGTTGCCTCGATGCGATATCGCTGCCCGCGAGCGCCGCGCCGGCCTCGGTTTCGGCTTCGGCTTCGGGCGCGTCCGGGGCGATTTCCTCCAGCGAGCGCTGGTTCGTTTCGATGCCGAAGAAGAGCAGCACGGCAACCATCACGGCGAGCGCGCCGATGATCACCAGCAGCACGTCCTTCACGCCTCCGGTCGCGTACATGTACACGACCACCTGCGGCGCGACGATGCCTGCGATGCGCCCCGCGCAGCCACTGATGCCGCTGCCGCGCATGCGGTTCTCCGTCGCGAACAGCTCGGGAATGTAGGTGGCGATGCCGAGCGCGACCATCAGATACGTGAGCGCGAAGAGCAGGAAGCCGAGGCCCGTGGCCATTTCAACGCTCGTCGAATGGCTGTACAGCCAGCCGATCACCGAGGCGATGACGCCGATCACGATCAGCCCGTTCTTGCGCCCCACGCGGTCTGCGATCAGCACGCCCACGAGCGCGCCCGCCGGTCCGCCCAGCGACATCAGCGCGGTGTACCCCAGCGACGAAGCCATGCCGAGGCCCTGCTTCATCAGGAAGGTCGGCACCCACACGACGAAGCCGTAGATCACCGTATTGATGGCGATCTGCACGAAGATCGCCAGCAGCGTGCGGCGCAGGAGCGGCGGGCGAAAGAGGCTCGCAAGCGACGTCTTCTGCGTGACGATGCGCCGCTCGACGACGGGCGGCAGCGCGTGCTCGCGCGCGATTTCGCTTTCGATGGCCGCGAGCGTGGCTTCCGCTTCGTCGTAACGTCCCTTCGATTCGAGCCAGCGCGGCGATTCCGGCATCTTCTTGCGCAATGCCCACACCACGAGCGCGCCGACGCCGACGAGCGCGAACATCGCGCGCCAGCCGATCGCCGGAATGATCAGATAGCCGAGCAGGCTGGACGCGAAGAGCGCCGAGTTGGTGATGAGCGAGAGATACGCCGACCATCGGCCGCGCACTGCGGGTGGAATGAACTCGCCGACCGAGCCGTAGCCCACCACGATCTCTGCGCCGAGCCCCAGCCCCATGAAGAAGCGCGCGGCGATCAGAAAGGTCATCGAGGGGGCGAGCGCGCCCGCGATCGACGCGATGCCGAACACCGCAAGGTTGAACTGGTAGGTAAACTTGCGGCCCTTCGCATCGCCGAGCACGCCCGCGAAGAACGCACCGATCAGCATGCCCACGAAAGTGGACGAGAGGAACGCGGCGTTGAGCTGCATCGTCGACCAGCCGCTCTTGGTGAGCGCGCCGAGCACGCTGCCGGCAAGGTAGATGTCGAACGAATCGAGGAACATCCCGCCGCCTATAAGCCACAGGATGCGGCGATGAAACCGCGCGATGGGCAACCGGTCCAGTCGTGCGCCTGCGTACACCGAACTCTGCATGTCTTCCTCCGGATGGATGAACTCCCGCCTCTGTGTGCGGTGAATGCGGCTGGATGCTGGCGTCCGCGACGGGCGCTAGCTGCTCACGAATTGCCCCTGAGACGGTCGAGCACCGACTTTTCGGCCGCGGCGATATGGCAGCGCGTGACGGCTTCCGCCCAAGGCGCGTTGCGTTCGGCAAGCGCCGTCACGATTTCGAAATGCTGGCGGGTGCTGCGCTCGCGGTCCTCGGCGCTGAAGGTGTCGAAGGTCCACTTGATGAGCGGCATCTCCTTCATCGACTTGAGCGACTGGTCGAGGCGCTCGTTGCGCGCAGCGGCGGTGATGATGGCGTGAAACGAGGCATTGGCGGCGAACCACGCTTCGGTGGTTTGCTCGCCGGGCGGACCATCGGCGATGGCGCGCATTTGCGTGGCAAGCTGCGTGAGGCGCTCGATCTCGTCGGCGGTGATGTGCGCCGCGGCGCGGCCCGCCAGATAAGGCTCGATCAGAAGACGCGCTTCGAAGATCTCCTCGACGTCGCGCAACGACCAGCGTTTGACGCGCGCCCCATAGTTCGGACGCACTTCGAGCCAGCCCTCGGCGCCCAGCCGCCGCAGCGCTTCACGCACGGGGGTGCGGCTCACGCCGAGTTGCTGAGCGAGTTGCGCTTCGCGCAGATACGCGCCGTCGGCATAGCGGGTTTGCTCCAGCGCCTGCCGGATCGCGACGTACACCTCTTCCGAGGAGCGCGAGATTGTATGCAAAACCGGTCCTCATTCCCGAAATTCGCTTGAATTGCGCGATAACTGAGGATGATTGTATGCAATGTGCGTCGGCTTGCGATATAGGTTTTACCCTTGCTCCGGGCGGCACGTATTCGCGAAACTCAGACTTCGAGGATGCCCAGGCGGGTAAGGGTGTCGATCTGCGCGCGCAGCGTGGCCGCGCGATGGTCACGGCAGAGACTTTCGGCGAGCGCGGCGTCGCCTGCGCGCATGGCGTCGATCATCGCGCGATGCGGGGCGCTCGAAAGCTCGATGCCCGCGATGACGCGTGCCGTGAGGTCGCGCACGCGGCGTATCTGCTCGCGGCATTCGCCGACGATCTGCGCGAGCCGTGGATTGGCCGGCAATTCGACGAGTCGCATGAAGAACGCTTCGTCTGCGCTCCACCATGCGGCGTAGTCGGCTTTTCTGGCGGCGCGGTCCATCGCGTCGCAGGCGGCCGAAAGCGGCGCGAGGCCTTTCGCGCGGGGCTTCGTCGCTGCCACCATGGCGATGGCGGAGGCTTCGAGGCTCGTCTGGATCTGGTCGATATCTTCGATGTCGGCAAGCGACACTTGCCGCACGCGCACGCCGTGGCGCGGAATGATCTGCAGCAGGTTCTCGCGTTCGAGCCTGAGGAGCGCCTCGCGTACGGGCGTGCGGCTGACGCCGAAGAGCGCGACGATCTCCTGTTCGAGCAGTTGCATGCCAGGGCGCAGCTCATTGTTCAGGATTTTGGCGCGCAGCCCCTGATACACCGTCTCCGTCGATTTCTCCCGGGGCGGTTTGATCGGATCGTCGGCTGGCTCGGCTCGGGGCATCGGAACACGCTCGCGAAACACGCATTGCGCCGCCGGCGATGCGCCGCAGCGTATCGACCCATTATAGAAGAACACATTAACGTATTCATTGGCGCACGCAAAAACGCTGAATGTTTGCGCATCCGGCGCTCCACAAGGGCGAATTCAACGATCCCAGACTTCGTCCGGCAAGGGTAGCCCGGCCAGATCCTGCGCGGTGAGCGGCCTCTTGGGCGCGACGTCCTCGCTTTGCAGCATCAGCATGACCTGGCGGGTGTGCTGCGCGCTGTGCCACGCGGTGCGTTCGAGCACTTCGTGCATGCTGCGGCGGCCGTAATACGTGGGCACTTCGTACGAAAGCGTCGGATCGCGCTCGCTCGCCCACCAGGCATGCAGCCGGTCTCGCACCGATTCCCCCCAGCGCGCGATGTCTTCGGGTGTCCAGTTCTCGGGCGGGAGGTCATCGAAGCCTTCGAAGCGCAGTTCGATCTGGTGCGCCGCTTCTATGCCCATCTCCGCGACACGGAACACGTGAAACGCGAGCCCCGCGGGCGTGCGGTTGCGGTTGCGAAACGGCTCGCGAAACGACTTGCCACTGAACTGCTGGACATAGCGCGCATTCGATTCGAGCACGAGATCGAGCCGCTTGACCAGTTCGGCGGGCGGTAGCGGCTCGATCGTCTTCGTCTTCAGGTCGAGAAACCTGATGACGTCGTTGATCGACTGGCAGAACGTGTACCTGCCGCCGAGCGCGACGACCGGCACGCTGCGCGCGCCTAGCGCGGCAAGCTCGGCGCGGCCTTGAGGGTCGTTGTGCACGTCGATCGATTCGAACTTTATGCCCTGACTCGCCAGAAACTCCTTCGTGCGCAGGCACGACGAGCACCCGGGCTGCCAGAACACCTTGATGCGCGCAGGGGTGGCCTTTTCCATGATTGGCTCCTTGTGTTGCTCATTGTGTCCCACGCCATTCTTCGCGCTCGGCCCGACGCGGCAAAGCGCTATCTCGCCATGCCGCCATCGCGAGCGGCGATGACGGCGCGCGAGCACGACCCGCTTTCGCTACACTGCATGGGACCTCGACTGCGAGTCCGTGCCATGCCGACCCTTGATCCGCTCTCGCTCAAACTCTTCGTCGCCGTGGCCGAAACAGGCACGATTGCGGCGGCGGCCGAGCGCGAGCATATCGCGGCGGCGGCGCTCAGCAAGCGCATGAGCGAGATCGAAGCGACGCTCGGCGTGGCGCTGCTCACGCGCACCAACAAGGGCGTGGCGCCCACCGAAGCAGGGCAGCGGCTGGTCTCGCTCGCGCAACACGCGTTGCATCAGCTCGACGATATCGTCGTGCAAATGCGCGACTACGCGAGCGGCACGAGAGGGCTCATCCGCATGGCGGCGAACATCTCCTCGGTCGTGCAGTTCCTGCCGGGCGACATCCAGCGGTTCGCGGCGCAGCATCCGCAGATCAGCATCCTGATCGAGGAGAAGCCGAGCGCGGGCGTGCTGCGCGCGGTAGCGGAGAATGCCGTCGACATCGGCGTGTTCACGTCCGTGCCGCACGGCTTCGCGCTGGAGACGTTTCCCTATCACCGTGACAGGCTCGTGCTGGTGTGCCCGGCCGGTCACGCGCTCGCGAAGCGCGCGTCGATGCGGCTTGCCGAAGCCCTCGCTCACGAGTTCGTGAATCTGCCGCCCGATACCGCCATCAGCCAGCAGGTGACGCAAGCGGCGCATGGCCTCGCGCAGCCGCTCAGGGTGCGCATTCAGGTGACGAGCTACGATGCGCAGGCGCTCATGATCGGCGCGGGGCTGGGTGTCGGCGTGATGCCCGAGGCGGTGGCGCGGCACCAGGCGGTGGCGCAGGCGCTCGGCGTCGTCATGCTCGACGAGGCATGGGCCGAGCGCGACCTGCTCATCGCCGTGCGCTCCTCGCAGGCGTTGACCGCCGCGTGCCGGATGCTCGTCGAGCACTTGCGCGCGGCGTGAGGGACAATGCGATCGGGCCGGCATCGCCGCCCGTGTTGCGAGTCAGAATGCGGGTCGAAATGTTCAAGGAGGAAAGCCGTGGCACGAATCCGACCGACGCCGGGCGCGTCCGAACGCAACGCCCGCAAACCCGTGTCGAACGAGGATTCGGGCACGAGTGACGCCGCGCCGCGCGATCGGCTGAGCGCCTCACAGCGCCGCGCAAATTCCACGCAGCGCGCGTATTCGCAACTGCGCCACAAGATCATCGAGAACGAACTGACGCCAGACTCGTGCTTCCTCGAACAGGAACTCGCGCTGATGCTCGGCTTGAGCCGCACGCCGGTTCGCGAGGCCGTCGTCCGCCTGCAAGGCGAAGGGCTCGTGCAGATCGTGCCGCGCCATGGCGTGCGCATCGTACCCACTTCGATCTCCGACATCATTCACATCTATCAGGTGCTGATCAGCCTCGAATCGGCCGCGGCGGGGCTCGTGGCCGCCCGCGCAGGCGTCTCGCTCGCGCCGCTCGAAGACGCCTGCGCGCAGATGACCGATGCGCTCGAACGCGGCGACATGCAAGCCTGGGCCGCCGCCGACGAAGTCTTTCACGAGTCGCTCGTGAAGCTCGGCGGCAACGCTCGCCTCGCGCAGGTGGTGATGAACTGCCGCGACCAGGTGCATCGGGTGCGCCGCTTTACGCAGATGGTCCGCCCGCATCCGCAGCCGCGCGAGTCGATCGCCGAGCATCACGCGATCATCCGGGCAATGAAAGAGGGCGATGCCACGCTTGCGACGCGGCTCTATCGCGCGCATCGCGAACGTGGCTGGCGCGAGCAGACTGAGGTGCTGCGGCGCTACGGCATCAATCAGGCATGAGGTTTTCAGTTCGCCTGCGAGCGCCGCGTGCGGCGCGCGGCGGGTAAACCCACCCTCGCTTTGCCTGGACAATCCGCTAAACAATGCATACATTAATCTGCACGGTCAGGGACGAGCGTCGTTGCGTTCAGGTGTTTTTTCCCCATTTCTCATTTCCCTGCCACGCGATGCGCGCGAACCACGCGCCATAAACGTAGCGGCTCGCGCACGCGATCAACAATAAACGGCGGCCTTCAGACCGTCGATCGTGGATGGAGACGACACTCATGATGGCCGTGGACAAGCCTGTTGGTTCAGTGCGCCCGATGCATTTCATCCGTGCGCTCGGCATGAGCGCGCTCCTTGCAGCGGCAGCCGTGAATGTGAAAGCGGCGTCGCTCACGGTGACGCACTGGGGCGACGGCATGTATGGCGTGCCCTTCGCGGTCGCGCTGGAGAAGGGCTACTTCAAGGAAGAAAAAGTCGACGTCACCGGCTTCATCACGTCGGAGGGCGGCGGCACGAGCATCCGCAATGCAATGGCTTCCGAAATTCCTTATGGCGAAGTGGCGCTGCCCGCGGCGATCGCGGCGATCAAGCAGGGCGTCGATCTCACCATCGTGCATGGTGGCGTCCAGAGCCTCGCCGATCTGATGTGGGTGCAGCTGAAAACGGGCAACATCACCGGCATCAAGGAAATGAAGGGGCGAACGCTCGGCTACAGCAGCCCGAAGTCCACCACCGATGTCATCTCGACCATTGCGCTCAATCGCGTGGGCTTGCTGAACGAAGTGCAGCGCAAGCCGGTGGGGAGTTCGAGCGGCATGCTCACGTCGTTGCAGCAAGGCGCGGTGGATGTCGGCTACATGACCGAGCCGTCCTACAGTGCGAAGAAAGCCGGCCTCAAGATCGCGTTCCGCGCAAGTGACGTGGTGCCGAAAGAGACACAGACCGTCGGCGTCGTGCGCACCGATTATCTGAAAGCCCATCCCGAGGCGATTCGCGGCATTATCGCGGCCCGGCGCAAGGCGGTGCAATACATGGCGGCGCATCGCGAGGAAGCCGCGCAGATTGTCGCGCGCGAATACAAGATGGAGCCGGCCATCGCGGCGTCCGCGATCAACAACGTGCTCGACACCGACGCGAAATACTGGAGCGAAGGCGGCTTCGACTACCCGAGCATGCAGGAGGTACTGAAGGGCCTCGTGCTCGTGAAGGCGATTCCCGACGGGCCGTTCGACTGGACGAAGATCGTGGATGAATCGCTGCTGCCCGTCGACCTTCGCACGAAAAAATAAGCAAGGAAGGACACCATGAGCGCACTCTCGCGACGCCGGGCGACGATGTCGGTCGTATCGGCGACCCCGCCGTCGCCGGACGGCTTGCGTTACCAGGCGCGCCTCACCGACGTCACGCGCATCTATCCGGGCACGGGCGACAAGCCGCCGTTTCACGCGCTCGGTCCTGTCGCGCTCGAATTGCGCGCGGGTGAGTTCTTCTCGGTAGTCGGGCCTTCGGGATGCGGCAAGTCGACCCTGCTCGACGTGCTCGCGGGGCTGAACGCGGCAAGCGGCGGCACGGTCGAGTTCGAAGGCAAGCCCGTGGGCAACGAAGTGCCCGATGGCGTCGCGGTGGTGTTCCAGGAAGACGCGAGCTTTCCGTGGCTCAACGTATTCGACAACGCCGCGTTCGCCGCGCGGCGCGCGGGCGTGCCGGAGCGCGAAGTGCGCGAGCGCGTGAATCATGCGCTCTCGTTCATGGGACTCAAGTCGTTCGCGCGTGCATATCCCGCGCAGCTCTCGGGCGGCATGCGCCAGCGCACCTGCATCGCGCGGGCGATGGTGGTGCGTCCGCGCCTCATGCTGCTCGACGAGCCGTTCGGCGCGCTCGACCAGCAGACGCGTCTCCTGATGGGTGACGAGATGCTGCGTCTGTGGCGTGATACCGGCGCTACCGTGATGCTCATCACGCACTCGATCGACGAAGCCGTGCTGCTTTCCGATCGTATCGGCGTCATGTCGGCGTGCCCGGGGCGCTTCATCGAGACGATCGAAACCGCCTGGCCGCGAATGCGCGACAGCACCATCGCGCTCGATCCGCGCTTCGGCGCACTGAGCGCGCAGGTCTGGGGCCTGTTGCGCGAAGAGGCGATGAAAGCGCTCGGGAGCCAGTCGTGAGTACGGCGGCGCGCTGGCGTGTGGGACTCGTCGTGGCGCTGCTCGTCGTGCTGGAGGTGGCAAGCCGCGCGGCGTGGATCAATCCGGTCTCGTTCATTCCGCCTTCGAAGATGATCGCGAGTGCGTGGGACCTGCTCGTCTCCGGGCAGTATGCGAATGACATCGCGCTCACGCTGAGCAGTGCGCTGTGCGCAGTGGCGCTCGCGGTGGTGGCGGGCTTCGCGGGCGGCGTGCTGCTCTTTCGCCTGCCGCGCGTGCGCCGCGTGCTCGACCCGCTGCTGCTCTCGTATTACGCGGTGCCGGTGTTCGTGCTGTATCCGATCCTGATCGTGATCCTGGGCCTGAACCGCTGGCCGCTCGTCGCCATCGGCTTCCTGTTTGCGGTAGTCGCGATGGCGGTGAACACGCTCAACGGCCTCGAACGCGTGCCACGCGTGCTGTTGCGCACGGCGCGCGTGTGCCGCCTGCGCACGCTCGACGAGATTCGTCTCATCACGTTACCCGCCAGCCTGCCCTTCGTGTTCACGGGCATCAAGCTGACGGTGGTGTATGCGTTCATCGCGGTGGTGGCCGGGGAATTCGTGCTCTCGGGCTCGGGATTCGGCTATCAGATCGCCTTTGCCTACAACAACTTCGACAACCCCACGATGTACGGCCTGATGGTGCTGATGCTCGTTTTCGTCGGCACCGTCAACGCGCTTTTGCGCGCAGCCGAAGCGCGGCTTTACCGGCGCATCCGGCGGGAGGGAGCAGCATGAGCACGATCGCTGTCACGCACACCACGAAGCCGCGCCATGCGCGCCGCCGGCTCGACGGCGTCGTGCTCGTCGTCGTGCTGGTCGCGCTGTGGCAGATCCTGAGCGAACTGCTCGGCGCCGACGTGGTGACCACGCCCTGGCACACGGCGCTGCGCGCGTTCAAGATCGTCTCCGATCCCGACTTTCCCGGCAGCCTCTATGCGACGGGCCGCGCATTCGTCTCTGCCTTCGCGATCTCGGCGGTGGGCGGGGTATGCCTTGGCTTGCTGCTCGGTGCGCGCCGCATCGCGGGCGATGTGATGGAGCCGCTCATGATGGGCTTCTATTCCATCCCGAAGGTCACGTTGTATCCGGTCGTGCTGCTCGCGTTCGGACTCGGCCTGTGGGCGAAGATCGTCTTCGGCGTGATGCATGGCGTCGTGCCCGTCACGCTCTTCACGATGAACGCCGTGCGCAATTTGCCGCCCATCTATACGCGGGCTGCGCACACGTACCGGCTGAGCCCGCTCGGTTTCGCGCGTTTCGTGCTGTTGCCGGCGTGCGTGCCGGAAGTGGTGGCGGGCCTGCGCATCGGCTTTTCGCTCACGCTGCTGGGCACGTTGATCGGCGAGATGTTCGCCTCGCAAACGGGTATCGGCCATCAACTGATGATGGCGATGAACCGCAGCGAAACCGGCACGATCATGGCGCTTGCGCTGATGCTGTTCGTCTTCGCCACGCTCGTGAACCTGGTGTTCCTGGCCTGGCAGCGCCGTCTCACGCACGCTGATTGACGTGCGCGCCTTTGGGAGAATCACATGAGCACGCCGAGATCTCCGGCGGGCGCGGGACCGCGCTCGCTCTTCGACAAGCTGTGGTCGAGTCACGTCATCGCGAGTCTGGGCGGGGGCGCGGATCTGCTGCAGGTGGACCGCCATCTGATGCACGAGCTGACGGGCGTGGAAGCCGTGCGCGTGCTCGAAGCACGCGGACTGCCGGTAGCCAGCCCGGCGCAGACGTTCGCCACGCTCGATCACGTGATCTCCACCGCGCCCGGCCGGCGCGCCGGCGACGCCGGCTGGAGCACCACGATGGTCGACGCGATGCGCGCGCAGATGGCGCATCACGCGATCCCGATCTTCGAGATTGGCGCCGACGGCGCGTTCAGTGCGCAAGGCGCGAGCGGCGCGCAGGGCATCGTGCACGTGATCGGCCCGGAGCTCGGCCTGTCGCTGCCGGGCACGACCCTCGTGTGCGCCGACAGCCACACCTGCACGCATGGCGCGCTCGGCGTGCTGGCGTTCGGCATCGGCTCTACCGAGCTGGTGCACGTGCTCGCCACGCAGACGGTGCGCCAGAAGCGCCCGCGCACGATGCGCGTGACCTTCGATGGGCCCTTGCGTGACGGCGTCACCGCGAAGGACATGATCCTGCATCTGATCGGCATGCTTGGGGCCGCGGCGGGCACGGGCCATGCGGTGGAATACGCGGGCGAGGCGGTGCGCGGGCTGTCGATAGAAGGGCGGCTCACGCTCTGTAACCTCACGATCGAACTGGGCGCGAAGTACGGCCTCGTCGCACCGGACGACACCACCTTCGCGTATTTGCGCGGCCGTCCGTATGCGCCGAAGGGCGAAGCGTTCGAGCGGGCACTGGCCGACTGGCGCGCGCTTGCCACGGACGACGGTGCGACGTTCGACCGCGAAGTCGGCGTGGATGCCGCGGAGATCCGCATGCAGGTGACGTGGGGCACGAGCCCGGAGCACGTGATCGCCATCGACGGCGAAGTGCCCGATCCCGCCGGGCAAGCCGACCCCGCACGCCGCGCGGCGATGCAGCGTGCACTCGACTACATGGGGCTGCACGCCGGCCAGCGTCTCGACGAGCTGACGGTGGATCGCGTGTTCATCGGCTCGTGCACGAACAGCCGCATCGAGGACTTGCAGGCGGCGGCGCGCGTCGTGGATGGGCAGCATGTCGCCGATGGCGTCAAGGCGTGGGTCGTGCCGGGCTCGATGAGCGTCGCGCGCGAAGCCGAGCAGCAAGGGCTGGCGGACGTCTTCCGCGCGGCCGGTTTCGAATGGCGGGAGCCGGGCTGCTCGATGTGCGTCGGCGCGAACGGCGACGTGGTGAGCCGGGGCGAGCGCTGCGTCTCGACATCGAATCGCAATTTCGTCGGGCGGCAAGGGCCGGGCGCACGCACGCATCTGGCGAGTCCCGCCGTTGCAGCCGCAAGCGCGCTCGCAGGGCGTATTGCCGCGCCCGACGCCGCCGTTTCCTGAGGGAGCATGCCGATGAAACCGTTCACCGTCGAGAAGGGCCCTGCCGCGCCGCTCTTGCGCAACAACGTGGACACCGACCTGATCATTCGCGTCGAGCGCATTGCGCAGCTCGCGCGCGGCCAGTTGGGGCCATGGCTGCTCGAAACGCTGCGTTATCGCGAAGGCGGTCCGCACGAAGGCGAGCAGGAAGGCTTCGTGCTTAACCAGCCCGCCTTCCGGCGCGCGCCCATCCTGCTTGCGGGCGCGAATTTTGGCTGCGGCAGTTCGCGCGAGATGGCCGTCTGGGCGCTCGAAGAGTTCGGCATCCGCTGCGTAATTGCGCCTTCGTTCGGCGATATCTTCTACGCCAACTGCCTGCAGAACGGCCTTTTGCCCATCGTGCTTGATGCACCGTCCATTGCGCGTCTTGCGGATATCGCGAAGGACGGCACGCCGCTCGAAGTGGATTTGCGCGCGCTCGAAATTCGCGCGCCCGGCGTGCCGACGCAGCGCTTCGAATTCGACCAGGCGCGCCAGCAGGCGCTGATCGAAGGGCTTGATGAGATCGACCAGACGCTCCGGATGAAAGCCGGCATCGACGCGTTTCGCGCGGCCGACCGCGGCGCGCGCAGCTGGGCTTATCCGATTCTATGACGCACGACAGGACCCCAAGGAGAGTTAAGTGACCCGCAACGCACGATTCAGGGAACTGCTGAAGTCGCCGCCTTTCGTTTGCTTGGGCGCGCATGATGCCATCACCGCAAAGCTCGCCGAAGAGGCGGGCGCGAAGGCGATCTACGTGAGCGGCTTTGCCGCGTCCGCGATCGTCGCGGGCCAGCCGGACGTGGGCGTGCTCACGCAAACGGAGATGTTCGAGCACATCCGCCGCATCTGCCGCGTGACGAAGGTGCCCGTGTTCGCGGATGCGGATACCGGCTACGGCGGCATCCTCGACGTGCAGCGCACGATGCGGCTCTGGGAGGAAGCGGGCGCCTCGGTGCTGCATCTGGAAGACCAGGCGGTGCCGAAGAAATGCGGGCATTTCGCGGGCAAACAGCTTGTTTCGAAGGAAGAGATGCAGCAAAAGCTGCGCGCGATGCTGGCTGCGCGCAGCGACCCGGATTTCTTCATTGTCGCGCGTACGGATGCGATCGCGGTGACTGGACTAGACGATGCCATCGCGCGTCTCGAAGCGTATGCCGAAGTCGGCGCGGATGGTCTCTATGCGGATGCGCCCGAAAGTGTGGAGCAGATGCAGGAACTGGTGCGGCGCCTCACGCCGCTTGGCAAGCCGATCCTCTTCAACATGGCGCGCACGGGCAAAAGCCCGTACCTGTCGCTCGACGAGGTGTACAAGCTAGGCTTCGACTACGCGCTGTGCCCCATCGAGCCGATGCTCGCCATGCACAAGGCCGTCAAGGAAATGATGGAGCGTTTCATGCGCGAAGGCTCGACCAGTGCGATCGCGGATCGACTTACGCCGTTCGAGGAGTTCAACCGGTTCGTGGGACTGGAACAGGCGGTGGGCGTGGAGGCGCGGTATGAGAGCGGCAAGGAGGCTTGACTCGCATCCGGCCTCGTTCCATCCAACGTCCCGCTCGCGCTGGGAGTCAGCTCGAAGGACCAACAGTCCTGGAAACCGTCTGCCTTCAGAACTTCGTCTGCAACCCGATTCGCACCAGATGTTGAGGTCCGTTAATTTTGCCGGCGGCGTCCATTAATTCGAATCATCACACGCCGACCGCGAGTGTGCTCATGACATGTGGAGGTTCGACGCACAGCGGAGTCAGGGGGGCTGTGTGAACGGCGCAGCTCGCACCAGATGTTGAGGTCCGTTAATTTTGCCGGCGGCGTCCATTAATTCGAATCATCACACGCCGACCGCGAGTGTGCTCATGACATGTGGAGGTTCGACGCACAGCGGAGTCAGGGGGGCTGTGTGAACGGCGCAGCTCGCACCAGATGTTGAGGTCCGTTAATTTTGCCGGCGGCGTCCATTAATTCGAATCATCACACGCCGACCGCGAGTGTGCTCATGACATGTGGAGGTTCGACGCACAGCGGAGTCAGGGGGGCTGTGTGAACGGCGCAGCTCGCACCAGATGTTGAGGTCCGTTAATTTTGCCGGCGGCGTCCATTAATTCGAATCATCACACGCCGACCGCGAGTGTGCTCATGACATGTGGAGGTTCGACGCACGGCGGAGTCAGGGGGCTGTGTGAACGGCGCAGCGACGCCAAAGCTCATCGCCAACGGTGAATCAGTGTCTCCCAAGGTGGCTTCGGAAAGCCCCTGTCACGCCAGGATTCGAAACGGACCTCGAGCAGCCAGCTTGGCCAGGCAGCACAGAGAGATCTATCGAGGATTCGAAATTCTCGTTGATGCCGTCGGAGATGGCGACCTCAGGAGGACAGGTCGTTCTTCTGCCGGTCCGGCGGAAGAGGGCGCGTCCGGAGAACTTCATCTTTGTCTCCGATATAGAAGAGCGTCGGCTTGAGTCGATCGACGAAGCCCTCATTGGACAGAAACTCCCCTCAAGCTGAGGAAAATATCGGCCATCCCGGCCGGCTGCATCTATCGGCGAGCCGCGCGGCCTGTGACGATCGACAGCAAGCCGCCCCTGCCTTGCCGGACGGGCCTCAAGCGTATCGGTGGAGCAGGACGACCCTGCAGCCACCTCAATCTGAAAACTTGCCCAGTCATTTTTTTCCATGCTAATTTAAATAGCCGGCACGTATCCCATGCAGAAAGGCATAGCATGAGGGTGGCCGGCAAGCAGCAGACTGGACGTTCAGAGTCTCCTTGGTCAAAAGCAAAAAGGCATAAACGAGCCGCGCGCCCGTTGCCTTTGAGGAAGGGTTCCGGTGGCAAGTACAGTTTTCGACGACAAAGCAACCGCCACGCGCACCCCAGCGCCGCGCCGACGCATTAGCGCGTCGACCCTGGCCGCGCGCGCACTGGTCGTAGTCGTCTATCTGTTCATCCTGAGTCCGCTGGCTTTCGTCGTCTGGCTGTCCTTCTTCAAGGACGTCGTCATCACGTTTCCGCCGTCCGGGTATACCGCAGCGTGGTACGTGAACGCGTGGCGCAACGCGGCATTCGCCGATGGTTTCATCTTCAGCGTGAAGATCGCGCTATGCGCAGCGGTGATCGGCGTGAGCCTCGGCGTAGCCGCCGCACTCGGCATTGCGCGGTACCGCTTCATGGGCGGCTCGCTCGTCAACATGTTGCTGCTCTCGCCGCTCGTCGTGCCCGGCATCGTCGCAGGCGTCGCGGTCTATCTGTTCTATCTGCGCGCCGAGAACGTGCTCAACATGGACATCGTCGGCACGTTCTCAGGCCTGTTGCTCGCGCATGTATGCCTGACCATTCCGTGGACGATGCGTCTCGTGTCGGCCGCGATGACCGGACTCGATACGACCATCGAGGAAGCGGCCCGCAACCTCGGCGCCACCGGCTTCCAGACCTTCTGGCGGGTCACGCTGCCAATGCTTCGGCCGGCGATCGTTGCCTCTGCGCTATTCAGTTTCATCATTTCGTTCGAGAACCTCGAACTCACGCTGCCGCTCGTCGGCCCAGGCCACACGACGCTGCCGATCGCGATCATGCAATACCTCGAATTCAATCTCGATCCGACCATCGCCGCGGTCTCCGCTGTGCAGATCGTTCTGCTCGGAATCGTGATGCTGGTCACCGACCGGTTCGTGAAGCTCAGTCAGGTGATATAGAAATGGCCCGCGTCGCGATTCACAATCTTCGCAAGCAATTCGGGCAGACCACGGCGGTCGCCGATTTTTCCCTCGACATCGCCGACGGCGAGATGGTCGCCTTCCTCGGTCCAAGCGGCTGCGGCAAGACCACGACGCTGCGGATGATTGCCGGCTTCGTCGAGCCGAGCGGCGGTGCGATCCTGATCGGCGGCAAGGACGTCACGCATACGCCGCCAAACCGGCGCAACACCGGCATGGTGTTTCAGCGCTATGCGCTGTTTCCGCACATGACGGTTACCCAGAACGTCGAGTTCGGCCTCAAGATGCGCAAGCTGCCCGCCGCGGAACGCGACGCGCGCATCAAGCAGGCGCTCGACATGGTGCGTCTCACGTCGCTGCGCGACCGTTATCCACGGCAGCTCTCGGGCGGCCAGCAACAGCGTGTGGCCATCGCGCGCGCGCTTGCCATCCGGCCCGAGGTGTTCCTGCTCGACGAGCCGCTATCGAACCTCGACGCAAAGCTGCGTGTCGAGGTGCGCGAGGAGATTCGCGCGCTGCAGCAGCAGTTGGGACTGACCACCATTTTTGTCACGCACGATCAGGAAGAGGCGCTGACCATCGCCGACCGGCTGGCCGTCATGCACGACGGCCGCGTGCAGCAGATCGGCAGCGCCGATGAGCTCTACGAGCGGCCGGCCAATCATTTCGTCGCCGATTTCCTCGGCAAGATGAATTTCTTCGAGGGCGCATTCGACGGCGATGGACGCTTCGTTACGCAGCGCGGCACGCCCATCGGCATCGGCGCGCTGCAAGCCGCGAACCCCGGCACACGCGTCGTCGGCTTGCGGCCCGAACGGCTTTCGCTCGACGCCGCACCGTTGCCCGATACGAACAGCCTCGCCGTCACGGTCTCGTCGCTCGTCTATATGGGCGCGACAGTGGAAGTGCGCGCGCTCACCGAGCGGGGCGACCCGATCGTCGCCCACGTACAGAACAATTTTCGCGGCGACGTGGGCCGCCTGGTCGCCGGCAGCAAGGCCTTCGCGAGCTTTCGCATCGATGACTGTGTTCTCTTCAACTAAATCAACCGCACGGAGTGTAGCGATGACCGACCGAACTGCCCGCCGCAATTTCCTCAAAACCGCTTCCGGCCTGCTGATGGCTCCGTCACTCGGGCTCGTCGTGGGGGAGGCGCGCGCGGCGGCGGCCTGTCCGAGCGTGGTGGTCGGAACCTGGGGCGGCGACTACCAGAACCTGCTCAGCTCGAACATCGGCGGCCCGATCATCAAGGCCGAGGGCGGTGACGTGGTCTACGCCACTGCCGACCAGGTCTCGCGGATGACGAAGATGCGCGCGGAGAAGGGCTCGCGGCGCGGCTCGATGGACGTCACCTGTCTCGCCGATATCGACATGTACGACATGAACCGCGCGGACCTGCTGCTGCCGGTCGACGCCGCCGAGGTGCCCAACGTCGCCAGCACGTTCGAGCTGTTCCGCAAGCCGTATTCGATCCCCCACATCTACAGCGCGATGGTGATCGTCTACAACCCCGCGAAGTTCAGCAGCGCACCCGATTCGTTCAACGCGGCGCTCGATCCGCGCTACAAGGGGCGCGTCGGACTGTCCGACATTCTGTACAACTTCAACGCGATGACAGGCGCGCTCGCCGCCGGCGACAAGAGCGGCACGCTCACGTCCGGTATCAAGTTCCTGCGCGAGCTCAAGAAGAATCAGCCCAAGGTTTATCCGTCCAACGAGGCGGTCGCGGCCGCGCTGAAGACCGGTGACGTGTGGATGACCTGCATGTGGAAAGCGCGTGCGATCCAGTGGAAGAAGGCGGGTGTGCCGATCGATTTCGCGTTTCCTCAGGAAGGCGCCGTGCCGGCAGTGTTCGAAGCGGCCGTGCCGAAGACCAGCCGGTCGCAGCCATGCGGCTTCAACTACCTGAACGCGATGCTCGACCCGCGCGCGCAGCTCGGCTTCGCGCAGACGATGGGCTACGCGCCGACGGTCAAGAACGCGTCATTGCCCGCCGATCTGCAAAAGATGGTCGGCTTCTCCGACGCGCAGCTCGCGAAGCTGCTGCACATCGACTACGCGAAGACCGCCGAGCAGAAGCCGGGACTGCTCGACTACTGGAATCAGGACTTCAAGGTTGGCCTCTAGGAACCCGCGATGAACGGCACCTTTGTCGGCGATGCCGGGCGCACGGCGCGGCGCGAGCCGCGCGCGCTCGGTGTGTCGCTCGCGCTGCCTGCGTCCGTGGTGGTCGTGCTCGTAATCGTGGTTCCGGCGCTGCAGCTGTTCCGCTACAGCCTGAATCACTTCGACGTGCAGGCGCTGATGCAGGCGGCGTGGACGCCCGAGAACTACATCAAGTTCTTCACCGAGCCCTATTACCTTAATGTACTCGGCACCACGCTCAAGATTGCCGCGCTGTGCACGGCGCTGTCGCTGGTGTTCGGCTTTCCGGTTGCGTACTCGCTTGCGAAAAGCCGCAGCCGCTTCAAGAGTCTGCTGATCATCCTGCTGGTGTTTCCGTTGATGGTCGGCAATGTCGTGCGCGCGGCCGGCTGGATGGTGATGCTCGGCAACGCAGGCTTCGTCAATGCACTGCTGGTGCACTTCGGCATCGTCGCGCAGCCGGTCCGGCTGCTCTACACGCCGCTTGCCGTCGTCCTCGGCACCACGGGCGTGGTGCTGCCGTACATGATCCTGACGCTGCAGAGCGTGCTCGAAGGCATCGACCTGTCGGTCGAGGAAGCCGCGCGCAATCTCGGCGCGAGCTTCGCGCAGACCTTTACGGCCGTGGTGTTGCCGATGTCGCTGCCGGGCGTCGCCGCCGGGTCGATGCTCGTGTTCATCCTGTGCATGAATGCGTACGCGACGCCGGTTCTGCTCGGAGGCACCGGGCTCACGATGATGACGCCGGCGATCTATGACCAGATCGGCAAGGCGGCCAACTGGCCGTTCGGTGCCGCGCTCGCGCTCATATTGATGGTGGTGACGCTGGTTTGCGCCATCGCATCGAACTGGATCATCCACCGCCGCTACGCGAAGACGATGCTCGCGTGAGGGCGAATCCACCCGGCGCCGGATCGGTGGCGTCCAATTTTGTCCAGGATATCGAGCAATGCCCATATTGACCCGCAAGACGCGTGACTACCGGCTGCAGGCGATGCGCAACCTGATGAAAGAGGCGCAAGTCGACGCGCTGGTTCTGACGAGTGCCGACTTCTTCCAATGGGCGACCAATTTCCATGTCGACGTGCTGACCTGGGAGCGGCCGATCATGGTGTGCGTGCCCGCCTCGGGCGAGCCGTTTGCGGTGATGAACGAGCTGTCGACTCATCATATGCGGCTATCGCAGGAGCGCGCCTCGGTCTGGCTCGACGATATCGCGTTCTATGCCGAGCACCCGAAGACGACGGGGCGCCAGTACCTGGTCTCGCAATTGCCCGAACTGATCGCCGAGCGCTTGCGCCAAGCGGGGCTTGGCCGTGCGCGCATCGGCATCGATGCGGCAGGCGGGCCCTTCACGCGCGCCGCCGCGCTGTTGCCCGAGACGAAGTTCGTCCCGCTCACCGCCGAGTTGCGCGTGCTGCGCTGGGTCAAGACCGACGAGGAACTGGAGATCATGCGCGCCGCCGCCAGCCTGTCCGACTGGGTGCAGGACCGCTATCGAGAAAACATTCGCGCCGGCCGGCTGGTACAGGAACTCGACTACCAGATGGCTACGCAAATGGTCGAAGAGGGCGCGCGCCGCTTTCCCGGCGAGAACCTCGAAGTGTTGCGCTGCTGGACACTGTCTGGTCCGGCATCCGCCTCGCCGCACGGCGATGGCGCGTCGTGCGGGGCGCGTATCAGCGAAGGCGATGTGCTCGTCAATATCGTGATCCCGCGCCTGAACGGCCTGGTGGTCGAAAACGAGCGCACGTGGTTCTGCGGCAAGCCCAGTGCCGACCAGGCGAAATACTACGAGGTCGCGCGCGCGGCCAACGAAGCGGCGCTGGCCGCCGCGGTTCCCGGCGAGCCGGTATCCGGCATCGATGCGGCGGCGCAGAGCGTGATCGAAAAGGCCGGCTGCGCGGACTTCATCCGGCATCGTACCGGGCACGGCATGGGCATCATCGGCCACGAGTATCCGGAGGACATGGCGTTCAATCACCGGCCGCTCCTCGCCAATGAAGTGTATTCGGCCGAGCCTGGCATCTACGTTTATGGACTCGGCGGCTTCCGGCTCGACGATTCGGTGGTGGTCGGCGCGCCACCCGAGGTGATGACGCGCACGCCCAAGACGCTCGAGTACGCGACGGTCGGCTGAACTTTTCAATGCGGCGGCCGCGTGCGTCGCACGGGCGGGACGCCGTCGCCGCGCCTGTCGAATAACCGAAGGAGATTTCCCATGGAAGCCGTGCTGTTCAGAAACGGTGCGCTGCTCGATCCGCTGCGCGCGGAGTTGCTCGAAGGTCACGACGTGCTGGTCGAGGGCGGTCTGGTGCGTGAAGTCTCGGACCGGCCGATCAAAAGCAGCGCACGCACGATCGACCTCAAGGGCAAGACGATCATGCCCGGCCTCATCGATCTGCATGTGCATGTGGTGGCCACCGAACTCAATCTGGCCCGGCAGATTCATCTGCCCAACGTGCTGGTGACCTTGCGCTCGGTCCCGATCATGCGCGGCATGCTGCGCCGCGGCTTCACGACGGTACGCGATGCGGGCGGCGCGGGTCACGCGCACAAGCGCGCGATCGAGGAGGGCCTCGCCGAAGGTCCGCGTCTGTTCGTGTCCGGCCGCGCGTTGAGCCAGACCGGCGGTCACGGCGACATGCGCGAGCGCACCGATTACCTGCAGACCGACGCGCCGTGCGGATGCTGCGTGCGCGTGGGCGCGCTCGCGCGCGTCGCGGACGGCGTCGATGCAGTGCGTCGCGCCGCGCGCGAGGAACTGCAGATGGGCGCCGACCAGATCAAGATCATGGCTTCCGGCGGCGTCGCCTCGCCGACCGACCCGGTGGGCGCGTTCGGCTATTCCGAGGACGAAGTGCGCGCCATCGTCGCCGAGGCGCGTAGCCGTCACACCTATGTGCTTGCGCATGCGTATACGTCCGAGGCGATCCAGCGCGTGGTGCGCTGGGGCGTGCGCACGATCGAGCACGGCAACCTCGCCGACAGCGAAACGGCCCGCGTGATGGCCGAGCACGGTGCCTATGTGGTGCCGACGCTCGTCACCTATGAGGCGCTCTCGAGCGAGGGCGCACAGTTGGGTCTGCCGCCCGACAGCGTCGCCAAGATCGCCGACGTGCATGAGGCAGGTCTGCGCTCACTCGAAATCTTCAAGCGCGCCGGCGTCAAGATGGGTTTCGGTTCCGATCTGCTGGGCGAGTCGCAACGCCTGCAGAGCAACGAGTTCCGTATTCGCGCGCAGGTGCTGTCGCCGGCCGAGGTCATTGCCAGTGCCACGGTGGTGGGCGCAGAGGTGCTCGGCATGGAGAACCGGCTCGGGCGGCTCGTGCCCGGCGCGCTCGCCGACGTGCTGGTCGTGGACGGCAATCCGCTCGAATCGGTCGACTGCCTGCTCGGCCAGGGTGAGCGCATTCCGTTGGTGATGAAGGGCGGCAGGATTCACTTCGACGAACTGGCGCGCGCATGAGCGAACGCGCCGGGGCCGAGCCGAAGATGGACTTCCGCCATATCGACGCGTTCCGGGCCGTGATGCTCGCGCGCACGTCGACCAAGGCGGCGCAACTGATCAACCTGTCCCAGTCGGCAATCAGCCGGCTGATCTCGGATCTCGAGCGCTCGACCCAGCTGACGCTCTTCAACCGCGAACGCGGCCGGCTCGAGCCGACCGCCGAGGCCTATTCGCTGTTCGCCGAAGTCGAGCGGCGCTACGCGGGGCTCGACAACATCCGCGAGTTCGCGCTTTCGCTGCGCAGCCCCGAGACGGCGACGATCCGCGTGGGCAGCGTGCTGTCGTTCGGCCTCGGCTTCTTTGCGCGGGCCATGGCGCGCTTCCGCGAGGTGCATCCGACGGTCAGGATCGGCCTGACGACGGGCTCGTCGCAACTGATCCGCGACCAGGTCGTCGCGCGCACGCTCGCGCTCGGCGTGGTGACCGACACCATCGATTTCGCCGAAACCGATGCCGTCTCGTTCTCGAAGCTCGATGCGGTTTGCGCGGTGCCGGCGGGCCATCCGCTCGCGAGCCGTCCCGTCATCACGCTCGACGACCTGCGTGCCTGGCCGGTCATTTCGTATGAGCCGTCCGACATGGTGCGCTGGGGCATGGACTGGATTTTCGATCCGGGCAACCTGGGGCCGCAGGTCGCCGCCATCGTGCGCTATTCGGTCAACGTCTGCGCGCTGGTCAGGGAGAATGTCGGCGTCGGGCTGGTTCACCCGGTGGCCGCTTACGATTTTCTCGACACCGGTCTCGTGTTCCGCCGCTTCGAGCCCGCGATGACCTTTCACACGCTGCGCATCAAGCCACGCAGTCCCGCCGCGTCGACACATGTGGAAGATTTAATCGCGGTGCTCGACGAGACGCTCGTGCATATCGTCGGTGAAGTCGAGGCGCGGCTGTAGGGGAGCGCGGCATGAACGGCTGCCCGTAGGAGAGATGCCGTGTATGAAATCGCTTTGGCAACCAGCAGATGCCCGCGGGCGCATCCGCAACGCATCGAGAAGACATCGTAATTATTTAACATAACGATAATTAGCGTAGTTTTGACTTGTAGTAGCTTTATTGAAATGTCGTGTTCCGACCTCGGTATGCTTGCCGGTTCCTTGTGGGATTACGGAGCTGGCCATGCAACGTGTCTCGCATCAAGTCGCGTTCACGTTCGGGTGGTCGATTAACGCCACGAATTTTTTGCTCGTGCCGTCATATGCCAGCATGGTCCCGTTCTCGATGTTGAACACCCAGCCATGCAAATTAAGCGCATTATTCGCGAGCCCTACCGCAACGCTCGGATGCGTGCGCAAGTTTGCAAGCTGCGCCAACACGTTCTCGCGCACCATGGAATCGAGCCTCGCGACCGGGGAGTCATGTTCGCGCGATTCATTGATCGCTTTGGCAGCATCCGCGTGACGCAACCACGACGCCACGGCAGGCAGGCGATGAAGGTCTGTGCAAGCTGCAATCGCCGACATCGCTCCGCAGTTCGAGTGTCCACAAACGACGATGTCCCGCACGCCCAGTACAGACACGGCGTACTCGACCGTCGCGGAAACGCCGCCGGGCTCGGGCCCGTAGGACGGGACAATGTTTCCTGCGTTCCGTATAACAAACAGCGCGCCCGGGTCCGACTGTGTCAACAGTTCTGGCACCACGCGGCTGTCGGAGCACGTCACGAACAGGACGCTCGGGTTTTGAGCCGTTGCGAGACGCTTGAATAATTCAATCTGCTGCGGGAAAACATCGCGCTGGAATTTGACCAGGCCTTCGATTATCTCTTTCATACTTGGACCGTTGATATGTTGCGGAACATGGTCTGGCAAACGCGTGCGCATCGCTGTGAAAGACACTCACGACTATGAAATGCGCCTGCGCGAGAAGCTTTGCCGCGTGCGCGGGTTACGTCACGGCATTCCGACATTCGTCCTAGGACATCTGAAAGGGAACAGCGTTCCGATCCAGGCCTTCCATTGAGGCAGAGGGCGTACAAACTAGGGAAGTTGGGTTCATTCCGCGGCCTTTCCATTGAAACGCTTGCCTGCAAAATTGAGCCAGGTTTATCGCAAACGCTTAATAATAGTATTAGGAAAAACTAACGGCTGTTCTCTCTGACCGGAGGCGGTTGATCGGACGACTCCGACCTCCTGCCGTGGTTTCGAATTTCGCTCTGTCGCAACTGAACGGAACGCGGCAAATTCAATCTGAATGGCTGAGTTCACCGGCGTTTCGCTCCCGTATGAGCCAATAGCTCATGCCCTGCTCCGGCGGATAGATAAAAGACGAAAAATGAACGTTACCGAAAACTCGCCTTCAACGCCATGCTAAAACAAGGAAAAGTGCTCACCTTGAAGGGCAATTTGCGGCGGCTTTTGTCATCGCTGCTATTGGCGGGGTGCGCGGCGTGCGCAACTGCCGTGTTCACACCGTCCGCCATGGCCGGAGCGGTGACGACATATCGGGGCATCTGCAACGCATCGGCGGGAATCGATCTCGGCTCCGGTTTCTTCATCGTGGCCGATGACGATATTAATACGCTGGTCATCTACCAATACGAAAAACCCGCGTACGTCGACAAGGTGGATCTCGGTGATTACCTGCGCAGCGACGACGGCAAGACAAAGGAAGCGGACCTTGAAGGGGCCGCCAGGATCGGCGACAGAATCTATTGGATCGCATCGCATGGGCGCAACGGCGACGGAGAGGTCAGGCCGACGCGTCATCGCTTGTTCGCGACACGCATCGTTGCTTCCGGCGCCAATCCAACCGTGAGACCGCTCGATGCGAAGCCCTACAGCGGACTGCTGGAGGCGCTCGCCCCGAACCAGCGCTTTGAAGAGCTTACCTCCGCATCGAAAATCGCTCCCGAAGCGTCCGGTGGATTGAACATCGAAGGGCTCGCCGATACGCAGGATGGCGGCCTGCTCATCGGCTTCAGAAACCCGCTTTCCAAAGGCAACGGCGAAGCGCTCGTGCTCAAGCTGAAGAATCCGGCTGCGGTGGTCGAACAAGGCGCGTCGCCCGTGTTCGATGATCTCATCCGTCTGGATCTCGGCCATCGAGGCATCCGAAGCATGGAGCGAATCGGTGCGGAATATTTCATCGTCGCGGGTCCATATGACAACGGCACGCTTGGCGCCCCTTCATCGCGGTTCGCCATCTATAAGTGGAGCGGCACTCCCGGCGTGGCGCCCGAGCATTGGAAGGACATCGCTCCGCCGGACTTCCACGCCGAAGGATTGTTCGAAATCGCCGGCGCCAAACAGTTGTATCTCTTGAGCGACGACGGCGATTTGCAGGCCAGTTGCAAAAAGGGCAAGAAGAAGGATAAGCCGTCCGAGGACAAGACCTTCAGGGGCATGCGACTCGATTTCTGATAGTTGTCCAAGGCGCTGAAGTGAGTGCATGTGCGCGCGAACGCCCTGCCACCGCCGCCCAGCTCTTATGCGCGTTGGAACGACCTCCACGAAGCCCTTCGCGGCGATGCCGAAGTCAGGACGCCAGCTCCTCCAATACATCGGCCAGCACCTTCGCACCATTGGCCAGATCAGCAGATGTAGTGAATTCGGCCTCGCAGTGCGTGAGACCCCGATGCGACGGCACGAAGATCATGCCCGACGGACACACCGCGTGCAGATAGCGCGCATCGTGACCCGCCGTTGACAGTATCTCGCGATGGGCGAGATTCAGGCGCGCGGCCGCATCGCGGATCACGCTACGCATCAAGGCCGGAAACTCCAGCGACATCGCCGAGGACAGCTCCGTCACGCGAACCGCGCATACGCCCGCGTGCGCTTCGCAGATCGGCTGCACCTTGTCGCCCAATGCGCGCAGAGCCTGCGAATCCGGATGCCGCAGGTCGATGGAGAAATCGACCGCGCTCGGCACCACCGAGGGCGCGCTCGGCTTCACGTCGAAGCGCCCCACCGTGAACTTGACGATGTCTTGCGCATCATGCAAGGCCTCCGCGAGCGCCTGCACCATCGCGATGGCGGCGAGCAGCGCGTCCTTGCGCTCGGCGCGCGTTGACGTTCCCGCGTGCGCAGCCTCGCCGTCCACGCGCACCTTGAACGTGCGCTTTCCCTGAATGCCTGTGACGACGCCGATCGTGAGCCCTTCCCTCTCCAGATGCGGCCCTTGCTCGATGTGCGCCTCGACGTAGGCGGCGGCGCGTTCGTCCAGCGCACGCGCGGCCACGTCGCGCAGGCATGAACGCACTTGCATGAGCGCATCGGCGACGCTCACGCCGCTTTCATCGGTGACGGCAAGCACCGTGTCGAGTCTGCGCTCGCCCGCAAACACCGCCGAGCCCATCATGCCGGGCGCGAAGCGCGAGCCCTCCTCGTTCATCCATGCGACGACGTCGATCGACGCGCGCGGCCGCACGCCCGATGCGACGATCGCTTGCACCGCCTCCAGCGCCGCCAGCACGCCGTACACGCCATCGAACTTGCCGCCGGTCGGCTGCGTGTCGAGATGCGAGCCCGACAGCACCGGCGCCGCGTTCGGGTCCGCGCCTTCGAGCCGCAAAAACAGATTGCCGATCGCATCGATGGACGGCTTGAGGCCTAGCGTTTCGCCCCAGCGGATGAGCAACTGCTGCGCCGCCGCGTCCTCCTTCGAGAGTGCCTGACGATTCACGCCGCCCTTCTCCGTCGCGCCGATTCGCGCCATCGCCGCGAGACGCTCGGCAAGACGCTTTTCGTCGACGAACGCGCTTGCCCGGGTTTTCGTATCGGCGCTCATGTGGTCTTCATGATCTGTGCGGGCACGGCGCGCGGATCGCGCGGCAGCCAGCGGCCCTGTTCCACCATCGCAAGGAATTCGCCCACATGCTGATTGAAGAGCGCCGGTTCCTCGAGATTGAGCGTATGACCCGTCTTCGGCATCACAACGAGGCCGCTCGCCGGCACCGTGCGCTTCAGGTAGATGCCGGGCTGCAAGCAATGGTCGTCTTCGTCGCCCACGACGACAAGCGTCGGAACCGTCATCGCTTTCAGACGCGTATCGAGGTCGTAGATCGACGGACGGCGTGCCTGCACGCCGCGCATCGTCATCGCGGAGCCGCGCGCGGAGTGTTCGCCCAGCATCGTCGCGAATTCGTTCCAGCCGCGCGGGTCTTTTACCTGAAACGCGATGCGCGACGCCGCCAGCGCATACGTCTGCGCGAACCGCTGCGAGCCTTGCGCTTCGAACTGATTCGCGACTTCCAGCGACACGGAGCGGAAATAGTCCTCGAATTCCTTCTCCGCGCCATAGCCCGCGCCCGCGACGACGAGCGAACGCGCGCGCTCCGGATTGTCGAGCCCGAAATGCAGCGTCGCAAAGCCGCCCATCGACAAACCGACGATATGCGCGCGGTCGATCTTCAGGCCATCGAGCACATCGCGGATATCGCGCGCGGCGATCGCCTGCGAATAGTGGTCGATGTCCTCGGGCACATCCGACGGCGCATAGCCGCGCGCCGCGAACGCGACGCATCGATAACGCCGGCTGAAGTAGCGCATCTGCGGTTCCCAGCTTCGCAGGTCACCGCCGAATTCGTGAACGAACACGATCGGCGTACCTTCACCCACCTCCTCGTAATACAGCTTTACGTCGTCTGTTGCATTCACGTACGGCATGCTCGAGCCTCTTCAGAACGGGTCAGAATTGATTGGCCGGTTCGGTGATCGAACGCGCGCGCTCGACCATCGACGGTAACAGCTCGCAAAAGCGATCGGCCCAGTGTTCCGGCACCGTGAGACTCACCTTCACGAAGCGATGTCCGAACTGCTTCGTGTGATACGCGCCCTGTCGAATCATGATCCGCTCGGCCTGGAACGCCTCGACGAGCGCCTCGGGCGTGATGCCTGCGTTGATCGTCTCCACGACGAGCAGATTCGCCTGCGACGGATAGACCGGCACGCTCAGACCTTCGACATGCTTCGCCGCTTCGACGACAGCCGCCTGGTTGCGCCGCTGACGCCGCTGAATGTCCGGAAACCATTCGCTCTTCGTGCGCAGCCCGGCGATCGCCGCACGCTGCGAAAGCACGTTGCTGCCGAGGTTGTTCGGCGGCGCGGAGGCGAAGCGTTCGATCAGTTCCGGATGCGCGATGACTGCGCCGAGGCGCATGCCCGCGAGACCTAGCCACTTCGAGAAGCTATAGGTGACGATGGTCTTTTCCGGATAGAAGCGATACGCGGGCGAGAAGCTGTCCGCGAACTGGAAGTAAGTCGCGTCATGAATGAAGTACGCGCCGACCGAGCGCGCGATCTCGGCGAACTCGCGGATCTCGTCTTCCGTGTGGCACGTGCCGAGCGGATTGTTCGGATCGACGAGATAGATGACGCCGGTGTTCTCGTTCACTGCCGCGCGCAATTGCGCGGGCGTGAGCTTGTACTTCTGCTCAGGCGAATAGATTGGCAGCTCGATCACGCGCGAGCCCGCGCGTGCGGCGAATTGCATCGGCCATGCCCAGCTCGGGTTGGTCGTCACGAAGTCCTTGCCCGGCTCGCAGATATTGCGGCACACGTTGTACAGCGCTTCGACCGCGCCGTCCGTGACCATGACCGAAGCCTCGGGCAAACCGATGTCCTCGCGGATCAGGTGCCGCAGTTCCTCGAAACCGAGCGGCGGCGCGTAGGCGTGATATTCGCCGCCGTCCAGCGCGTCGATGACCGCTTGCCGCACGGAAGGATGCGGCTCGAAGTGATTGGTGTTCTGGCCGAGCCACATCAATCCCTGGCTATTGCACAGCCGGTCGAAATACGCATTACGTTCTTCGAATCGTCGCATGACGCCCCCTTAGATGATCGAACGACGTGAGGCAATGCCGCCGTCGATGGTGACGATCGTGCCCGTTATATACGCGGCGCGATCGGATGCAAGCCACACGATCAGGTCGGCCACTTCGTCTGCCTGCGCCGCGCGCTTGCCGGGATATTTGTCGAACAGCTCCTCCCAGCGGCTTTCGTCGTTGTACCAGTCGAACGCTCGGCGCTTCATCAGTTTGACCATGCGGTCGGTCGCGACCGGGCCCGGATTCACGCCGACCACGCGGATGCCGTCGTCCAGCGCCCAGCCGCCGATCGCGCGCGTGAAGGCCATCATCGCGGCGTTGCCCGTCGAGCCGATGATGTAGTTCGCGTCCCAGTTCTCGCCCGAATTGCCGATGTCGTTGACGATTACGCCGCCGCCGCGCTGCTTCATCGACGCGTACAGCTCGCGGGTCAGCGTGACGTAAGAAAATATCTTCATGTCGAGGCTGGCGCGCCAGTCGGCGTCCGTCATCTCGGCGAGCGGGCCGGGACTGGAGTCCGCCGCGTTGTTCACGAGGATGTCGGCGTTCGAGCACGCGTGCGCCAGGTCGATGGCGTTCTGCGTCACCGACAGGTCCGTGGCGTACACGTGCACGCGCGTACCGTGCTTCGTCGCGATCTCGTCCTGCGCGCGATGCAGGGCATCCGCGGAGCGCGCCGCAAGATGCAGTTCGGCGATGCCTTCGGCGGCGAAGCGCCAGGCGGTCGCCAGGCCTATTCCCTTCGACGCGCCGGTGATCAGTGCGGACTTGCCTTTGAAGTTCAGTTCCATGTCGTCTCTCTTGTATCTACAAACACACTGTATGAATACATAAAGTACCACGTGAACATACGGAATGGAACCGGAATTTGTCTCATTCGGCGCATAGCCGTCCGGGCAAAAAAAACGGCATGCGTCGCCGCATACCGTTCAGGTCGGATCAAAGAGAAGCGTCTTAGCGATTCACGAGTTTCGCCGGGACCAGCAGGATCATCGCTGCGCCGGCGACCAGCACGCCCGCGGAAACGTACATCGCAATCACCGACGAATGCGTCAGATCGCGCAGCCAGCCGATCAGATAAGGGCTGACGAAGCCCGCCAGGCCCGCGAACGCGTTGATCGCCGCGATGCCGGCCGCCGCGCCCGTGCCGGCGAGAATCGCGGAGGGCAGCGCCCAGAACAGCGGCCCGGGCGTGAGCACGCCCGCCGCCGCCAGTGACAGGCCGACCAGGGCGAGCGGCACGTTCGCGCCAGCCCACGCCGTTATCGCATAACCGGTCGCGCCGAGCAGCATCGGCACGATCAGATGCCAGCGGCGCTCGCCGGTGCGATCCGAGTTGCGGCCGAACGACACCATCGCGATCGCGCCGAACACGAACGGAATCGCCGACAGCACGCCGATGTTCAACGTGCCCGTCACGCCCGACGCCTTGATGAGCGTGGGCATCCAGAACGTGAGGCCGTACTGGCCCATGATCACGCAAAAATAGATCAGCGCCATCAGCAGCATGCGCGGATCGCGAAACACCTGGCCGACCGTCTCCGAGATGCGCGCGTGGCGGCTCGCGGCCGAATCAAGCGCATTGGTGATGACGGCGGCCTCCTCGCGCGTCAGCCAGTTCGCATCGCTCGGGCGGTTCTTCAGATAGAAGAAGGCGGCGATGCCGAGGATGAGCGAGGGCGCGGCCTCGATCAGAAAGAGCCAGCGCCAGCCGGGATGCCCGTGCGTGCCGTTGAATGCCTCCAGAATCCAGCCCGACAGCGGCCCGCCGATGATCCCCGCGAGCGGAATGCCCACCATGAAGATTGCCAGTACGTGCGAGCGGCGGCGCGCCGGATACCACTGCATCAGGTAGAGCACGATGCCCGGATAGAAACCCGCTTCCGCCGAACCGAGCAGAAAGCGCAGGATGTAGAACTGCGTGGGCGTCTGCACGAAGAAGAATGCGGCGGAAATGAACGCCCACGTCACCATGATGCGTGCAATCCACGCCTTCGCGCCGACGCGCTGCATCAGCAGGTTGCTCGGCACCTCGAACAGGAAATAGCCGATGAAGAACACGCCCGCGCCCAGCCCATAGACGGTTTCGCTGAACTGCAGGTCGCTCAGCATCTGCAACTTGGCGAAGCCGATATTGACGCGGTCCAGATACGCCGCCACGTAGCACAGGATCAGGAACGGGATCAGCCGCAGCGTCACCTTCCGGTAGATCCGGTCTTCGATTCTCTGCGCTTGCCCTACGTTGCTCGCGGCATGCAGCGTGTCGCTCATCGCCTGCTCCTTTTCGTGGCGTGCCTCTTCATGTCAATGAAAACCCGGATATATGTATCTCCGAGCGCTTATCTTGTATCCAGATAATACCGATACAAAATACATTGCAAGGATTTTTTCAAAAAGAGGTCAGGCGCGCAGCGCGGCGCGCATGTCGGGAATTCGGGAGGGAGAAGCGCGCAGCGGCCCGAGGGGCCGTGCGGAGAAGCGCTTATTCGGTGGCTTCGGCAGGTTCGGGAAAGAGCGCGATGAAGTCGAGCATCTGCTCGCCGAGCATATTGACGTGCGCGGACATCGCTTTATCGGCGGCGTCGCCGTCGCCGCGCTCGATGGCGTCGATCACCTGCTCGTGCTCATCGACGGTATCGAGCCGGCGACGCACCTTCTGCGTAACCATCTTGCGATAGATCGATACGCGGTTGCGCAGGCTGCGCGTCTGATCGGCGAGAAACTCGTTCTGGCTCGCCTCGTAGACGATCTCGTGAAAGCGGCGGTTGATTTCGTAGAAGCTGTCGATCTGGCCGGCATCGAGCGTCGTGCGAAGTTGCTCCTGGGTCTCGCGCAGGCGTGCGATCTGCTGTGGCGTCGCGCGGCGCGCGGCGAGGCGGGCGCACAGCCCTTCGAGCTCGGCCATGACCTGAAACATTTCCAGCAGCTTGCGCGCGGACAGCGCCGCGACCATCGCGGGCTGGCGTGGACGCATCGTGATGAGCGCCTCCGATGCCAGCTGGCGCAGCGCTTCGCGAATCGGCGTGCGCGAGCATTCGAAGCGTTCGGAAAGCTCGGTTTCCTCCAGCCGCGAGCCGGGCGGCAGCCTGCCCGACAGGATTTCGCTCTCAAGCGTCGTCAGAATCTCGTCCGCTCGGGTGGTCATATGTATCTCCAAGCCTTTTGCTTGTATTTTCTGAGGGTCTGATTGTCGCACGAAACCGGGCGTGCGCAGGCGCGAGAGTGTCGGCACCCTGAAGCACGGCGCTGCTACGCGCGCTCATGACGGTCACACGAGCGTGAGCTGTCGAGGGGCGATAATAGCGATTCAAACTGAAGGAAAGCTTACGTGCGCGTACTCTTCGTAGAAGACGACGATCTGATCGGCTGTGGTGTCGAAGCCGGGCTGCGTCAGGCTGGTTTTACGGTCGACTGGGCCCGCGACGGTCACGAGGCCGGCCTCGCCCTCACCACCACCACGTACGCGCTGGTCGTGCTGGATCTCGGTTTGCCCAGGGTGTCAGGCATGGACCTTCTGAAACGGCTGCGCGACGCCGGCAAGGACGTCCCGGTGCTCGTGCTGACGGCGCGAGGAACGGTACTCGATCGCGTCGGCGGTCTCGAAGCCGGCGCCGACGACTACCTCGGCAAGCCATTCGATCTCACCGAACTGATCGCGCGTTGCCGGGCCTTGCTGCGCCGCGCGCAAGGGCGCAGTGTCGAGCCCATCCGCTATCAGGACCTGACGGTCAATCCCGCAGCGCAAACGGTCGACGTAGGCGATACGCGGGTGTCCCTGACCTCGCGCGAATGGGCCGTCCTGATGCAGTTGCTGACCCATCAGGGCATTCCCCAGTCGCGCTCGAGCCTCGAAGAGAGTCTGTATGGCTGGCAGCAGGAAATTGAAAGCAACACGATCGAGGTCCACGTGTCCAATCTGCGCAAAAAGCTCGGCGCCAGGTTGATCAGAACCGTGCGAAATATCGGCTACGTGGTGGAGAAAGCGTGATTTCAGCATCTATCCGCAGGCGCCTGGTGTTGCTGGTACTCGCCAGCATCGTGTTGATCTGGGGTATTGCGTGGATATCGAGCTATCGTCAGGCGGAGCGCGAAGTCGGCGAATGGGAACAGGCGCGGCTCGCGGAGCTGGCGCAAATCCTTGCGTTGCTTGACCAGCGCAATTTGACCACGCTCGCCAATGCGCGCATCGACGTGCGGGAAGAAGAGAAAGGCGGCGAGCCGGGTGCCAACGATGGTGACGACGATGACGCGTTGCCGCGCGACGCGCTATTCCAGGTGCGCAGCGCCAACGGCGACGTGCTGGCAGGCAGTCCGCAATTGCGCGCCTTGCACGCGTGGGATCTGCCGATGCCGCCGGCCAGCGGCTCCCGGGACATGACCCTGGGCGGCCAGATATGGCATACGTTCACCTTGCGGGATACCGCGCTTGGCCAAACGGTACGCGTCTTCGAACCGGCCAACACGCGCAGCGATCTGGTGAGCGGCGTGGCGAGCCGCATCGCCCGGCCCACCCTCCTCGCGCTGCCGGTGCTGGCTTTGCTGGTGTGGCTGAGCATCGGCTGGAGTCTGGCGCCGCTCAAGACCCTCTCGGGCGAAATCCGCGTGCGCGGCATCAACCGTCTGGAAGCGGTCGACATCGGTCGGGCGCCGACCGAGGTGCGGCCGCTGGTGGATGCGATCAATCTGGTGCTGTCGCGCTTGCGGCACTCGATCGAACGCGAACGCGCGTTTACCGCTGACGCCGCGCATGAACTGAAGACGCCGCTCGCCGCGATCAAGGTGCAGGCGCAGGTCGCACTGGCGGAGCCGGACGCGGCGCTACGACAGCTGGCGATTGAACGCGTGGTGCAAGGCGTCGATCGCGGCGCGCGGCTCTCGGAGCAATTGCTGTTGCTCGCGCGCCTGGACACGCACGAAAGGACGTCGACCGCACGGCTCAATCTCGCCGAAGTCGCAAGAGATGCCCTGCTGGCCAACCAGCGCAATGCGGAGCAGAAAAGCATTCATATGAGATTGACGGGTGACCCGCGCACGGAAATCAACGCCGAGCCGGTGCTGACCGGCATCATGCTCGACAACCTGCTCGATAACGCGATCAAGTACGGACGTGAATACGGCACTATCGAGGTGGGCATGCAGCATGCAAACGGCCGCGTGCAACTCATCGTGCGTGACGACGGCCCCGGTGTCGCGCCTGACGACCTCGCCCATCTGACGAACCGGTTTTTCCGCGCGACCGGTACCCAGGCCTCCGGCAGCGGCCTGGGTCTCTCGATCGTCGCGCGGATTGCGGAGCATTTCGATGCGAACCTGCAGGTGGGCACGGGCATCGGTGGCCGCGGGCTGGCGGTGGAACTGTCGTTTCCTGCTTGCGTTGAAGCGGGCCGAGCCGTGCCGGGAGCGTCAGTGAGAAGAGCGCTCTGACGGCACCGGTTGCGTGGGAGCGCGATTCGAGCGCTCGGCAAACTGCCATGCCAGAAGCCCCGGCACGAAGATCAGCAGGTCACGAATGCGCCGCGCGCCAGCCAGCGCCAGACAGATCGAAGGATCGAGACCAATGGCGCCACCGATCAGAATAAAACCACCCTCCTGGACGCCCAGGCCGCCCGGCACGAAGAAAGCCGCGCTGCTGACCGCCTGAATCAGTGATTCGAGCACCACCGCCTCGGTCAGGCTCACCGGAGCGCCGAGAAAGCGCAGCGCGAGCCAGATTTCCAGCGCCGTCAGAAAGCACTGCAGCGGTTGCCAGAAGAACAGATAGCGCAGCACTACCGCGCGTCTGCGCCAGATCAGCTTGATGGCCACATCAATCTGCGCCGACTGCCCGACCAGCGCAGCCAGTTTGCCGCTCGTCATGCGATCGAGCACACGCGTGATGCGCTCGAAGGGATTGGCGTGCTGTACGAGTGCGAACAGCACCAACAGCGGCGTCAGGATCACCACGCCCCACGCCAATTGTCCCGCCAGCCGCAGTGTGTTCGACTGCGCATGAGCGAAAAGAAAGCCGATGCCGATCATCGTGAACAGCAACTGGCTGATGACGGTGAGCTGCATGTCGACGATGATGCTGCCCACCGCCGTCGACGGACGCACCCCCCAGCGCCTGAGCATCCTGAATGACACCACCTCGCCGCCGATACGCGCCACCGGCAACATGCTATTCACGGATTCGCGCACCCAGACCAGATGCAACATGCTGGCGATGCCCGGCCGGTTCGCGCCGCGGATCAGCGAGCGCCAGCCGCATGCATTGGCAAGCATCGGCAGCCCATGCGAAATCGCCGCCAGCAGGAGGCCCGCGCCCGCGGTGCGCAACGCACCCAGGACGGCGACAGGGTTCTCCTGCCACACGAGCCACAGCGAAACCAGCAAGCCGGCTAGTGCGGACAGGCGGCCAAGATGCCTGATCACGCACACACCTTGCACATGCGCTTCAGTCCGTCTGCCTGACCCCCGGTTTCTCCATGCTCGCGCTTCATCGCCAACCCAATCCGCCGTTCATCCGTCATTCGTCCTGTGCCACCGACAACAGGCCGTCGCCGTCCACCCTGAAACTGAAGCCGCGCCAGATCACGCGTGAGGACCAGAAGCTCGCCACGAAAATCGTAAACGACACGATATCCCATAATGGCATCAGCCAGAGATCGCGGCGCGCCTGCCGCAATACGCGATCCGACAGCACTTTCAACCCGAGCCGGGCGCACACGGCGACCAGCGCGAGCGGCCATGCCCACACAGCGCCGCCCGAGAACACTACGGCGAGCAGCGCGAAAGCGAGCGGGTGGATCAACGCCGAACCAAGGTGGCCGAGCGGATCGATACTGCGAATCGTGCGGCTCCAGCGCAGTTCGTGGTCGATCAATTGCATCGCACTCGATTCGACGCAGGCATGTGAAATCATGAACGGAGGAATCGCGACCTTTTCGCCGATCATCCGCACCGCTTCACCGATCGCGTGATCTTCGGCCAAATGCTTGACGAACGGTGTGAGCCCGCCGATTTTTTCGAGCGTGTCGCGCCGCATTGCGATGCTTTGCCCGAAGCAGGGCCGCGCGAGACCGAGTGCGAGGCCGGTCACCACGCCGGGCAAGAAATGATAGTTGGTCGCATTGGCCGACAGGCGCGGCCAGAACCCGGGATCGGGTTGCCCGCGATACACACAGGTGACGAGACCGACACCCGGTTTCTGCAATTCTCCGATTACATTGCGCAGATAGTCCGGGCCGACGCTCACGTCGCTATCGGCAAACACCAGCACGTCGTGCTGCGCCTGCGGCAGCATATTGAGGATGTTGCTGATCTTACGGTTGGGACCATACAGGCGCGTATCGGCGACTACGGTGATGTTCGCATCGGGATGCAACCTTCGTAGTTCGTCCACCGTTTGCAAGGCAGGGTCGTTCGAGTCGTGCACGCCGAACAGGAATTGCACGGGCCCCGGATAGCGCTGCTGACAGAAACTCGACAGGTTCGCGAGCAGTGTCCATTCGTCGCCATGCAACGGCTTGACGATCGTGACCGGCGGGAAGGTGGTCGGCTCGGACACGGGCCGCGCGAAGAAACGCCCGATCAGTGCGCCGGCCAGCACGGTATAGCCGATGCCGAATGAAGCCGCCGCCGCGCACGCGAAGCTCAGCGTGACGGCGAACAGGTGTGCGGCGCTCACGCCTGATGGGCGCGCAGGAAGCGGAAGAATTCGACGCCTTCCCGCAAGCGCCGTTTCATCATGTCCCAACTCGTCAGCATTTCGCGCAGGATTTCCCAGATCTTCGACGGGCGGAAATAGAAGCGCTTGTAGAAGTTTTCGAGCTGGTGATACATCTCGTCGCGCGACAGATGCGGATAGCCGATCGCAGCCAGTTGCACACCTTCCCTGCTGACGAGATTGATGACCTTGTTCTCCTCGAGCCAGCCGTTCTCGACCGCCTGGTTATACAGCGTCGTGCCGGGATACGGCGCGGCGAGCGATACCTGGATCGTCAGCGGATTGATCTCTTTCGCGTACTCGATGGTCTTCTGAATGGTTTCCGGCGTCTCGCCCGGCAAGCCCAGAATGAAGGTGCCGTGAACCTTGATGCCGAGCGTGCGGCAGTCTTTCGCGAAGCGCCGCGCGATGTCCGTGCGCAAGCCCTTCTTCACGTTCAGCAGGATCTGGTCGTCGCCGGATTCATAGCCGACGAGCAGCAGCCGCAGGCCGTTATCCTTCATGATCTTCAGCGTCGCGTAAGGAACGTTCGCCTTCGCGTTGCACGACCACGTCACGCCGAGCTTGCCCATGCCGCGCGCAATCTCTTCCGCGCGAGGCTTGAAGTCCGTGAAGGTGTCGTCGTCGAACATGATCTCCTTCACTTCCGGCATGTTGTCGCGAATCCACCTGACCTCTTCGAGCACGTTCTCGACCGAGCGCACGCGATAGCGATGGCCGCCGACCGTTTGCGGCCACAGACAGAACGTACACTTGGAGCGACAGCCGCGGCCCGTGTAGAGCGACACATAGGGATGCTTCAGGTAGCCGTTGAAGTAGTTTTCGATCGTCAGATCGCGCTTGTAGACCGGCGCGACGAACGGCAGCTCGTCCATGTTCTCGAGGATCGGGCGCGCTACGTTATGTTCGATCGAACCGTCCGCCGCGCGATAGCTCAAGCCCTGGATCTGCGCGAACGGAACGCCTTCGGCGATCTCCTTGCAGGTCAAGTCGAATTCTTCACGGCAGACAAAATCGATCGCCTCGCTTGCGGTCAGCGAATTGTGTGGATCGACCGCCACCTTTGCGCCCACCATGCCGATCAAGATCGAAGGCTTGCGTTTCTTCAGGTTTTCGGCGAAGAGGGCATCGGTTGGAAAGGACGGCGTACTGGTATGAATGATCACCAGGTCGTATTGCTGCGCGATGTCGAGCACAGCCTCCACCGACAGGCCGTCTGCGGGCGCATCGAGAACGCGGCTATCGGGAATGAGCGCGGCGGGTTGGGCGAGCCACGTCGGATACCAGAACGAACGGACTTCACGCTTCGCCTGGTAGCGCGAACCCGCGCCGCCATCGAAGCCGTCGTATGACGGTGCCTGCAGGAAGAGAGTTTTCATGAATGCAGCAGCAATCCTTTAATCGAAGCTTTCAGCGTTCTAGCGGAAGGTTTCCAAAGTTTGTTTACTCCCGGGATGCAAGCGGACGCGCAAATAGTACGGGGCGAAGCTGAAGGAAACCTGAAGGAACCAATACAGCGCGCCTGCAAGTAAGGATCGCCGCGAAGCGATCCTGCGCGGTCCGGAAGCGAACGGGAGAACTGATATTGATTACGGCGTTGCGAAGCATCGCCATGAGACAGTCAACTCACGCCGCCGCGAAGCGGGCGCGACCTGCGAAGACCCGCGTGCACAGACGCGGGCAATCCTGCTGGCCAGACGATCAGAACCCGAGGCCGGGCAGCACCTGCGTGCCTTCAGCTGCCACCGACTGCAAGGCATTCGGATCCAGCTTCAGCGATTTGAGGATGGTCGGCGCGACCTGCGTGGTGCTGACGGTGGTGGCGTTCGTCGCCGCCTGCAGCCCCGGATAGGCGACGAGCAGGCCAAGATGGCTGTCGTCCGGCGCATTGCCGCCGTGTTCGGCATCCTTTGCTTTGCTGCTCGTATAAATAACACCCGGATTGGGCTGCACGATGATGTCCGGTGTGCGGCCCTGTGCGGGGTCTCCGAACTTGGCCGCCAGCGCCGCGCCCGAAAGAATCGAGGCCTGTGACCCGTCCGCGCAGATACCCGTCGCCGTGCATCCGAGGTTGGCCTGCAGGGTCGCGACCGCACTCGCCATCTGCGACTGATCGCGCAGCCAGATAAGCCCGACGTCGTCGTCCTGCACGAAGCCCGTTCCGACCAGTCCGGAGCCGTCGTTCAGCCTGCCCGACTTCGTGGCGGCCTGTCCGATGTTGCCCTTCGAGTCCAGAAAGTTGCTCGCTTCGAGCAGCGCCGCAAGCGTGTCGCCGTTCTTGACGAGCTTCGTGTGGTCAGCAGGAGACTGGCCGTGCTTGGACGTCACGATCACCACCGTCGAAGAGAAGAGACTCTTGGCCTTCAACTCCGCCACCATCTTTCCGATCGCGCCATCCGCGTATGCAATGGCCGCAGCGACTTGTGGTCCGGGGGTGAACTGCGCATCGGTGTACCCTCCTCCGTCGGCGTTCGGCGCCTTTTGAGCCACGCTCAGCGTCTGGAAGTTGGTGCCGAACACGGTCGGCACGCCGACGCTCGTCTTGCCCGTGGAGTCCTTGCCGTCGATCTGGTTGAGGATCGCCTGCACGTGGAAGTTGTCGAACGTTTCCGTGTGCGTGTAGACATCGGTGTAGTCGGTGTTGGTCGCGGGGTCGATGGAGTTGATCTCGGTTCGCGCCAGATCATCGACACCCTTGCCTGATGGACCATTGACCCAGTCGTAGCCCCACGCGTGCTTGTCGGCCCATGCGGTCCGCGCGTTGGCCATTTGCTGCTTCACGACCTCGAACACCGTGTTCGTCTTCAGATAGTTGTGCGGGAACACCGGTGTGCACACGCCGTTCACTTTCGCATTGGGGATCGCTTGCGGATTGAAGGCGCCTCCGCCGTCCAGATGCGTGAGATCGCCACCGTTCATCGCGTCGATGCCCGTGGTCTCGTCGAAGACCACATTCCAGCCCTGCGCGCCCGTGCATTGCGTATCGGCTGGCGCGAACAGCGTGCGATCGTAGGAAACGTCATAGAAAAGGCCCGCCGACTTAGGCGACCCGCCCGTCAGGAGCGCGGCAAGCCCCGGAAACGAATCAGACAGCCCGGGTGTGAATGCGTTGGAATACGTGACACCGTTGTTCGCGAGCGCTGCGATGCTGGGACACGTCTTCGCCGCGATGCAGTTGGCGAGATCCTGCTGATGCAAGCCGTCGATACTCACGAGCAGCACGTGCTGAGCGCCTGCGATTGCGTTGGGTGGTGGAGAGCCGTTGTCAGATCCTCCGCACGCGACGAGCGCGAACGAGGTGCAAAGAGCCGCGACTATTCCAGCCTTCAGGCGAAGGTTCACTATCGATCTCCAGACTATTGAGGGTGTACGAACGAACCGCGATGAGAGACGGTCGCGGCGCTCGGCCTAGTCTGGGTCACATCCGAGTCATGAACGTTACGTGGAGATTTCGCGGGCTTTCGCGGCCGTTACACGGCATTTACGTACACTCAATGACGTAAGGCTGTGCTGTCTATCGTCGTTCAGTGTCAGCCATCGGGGCCGTCGTACTTCTGGAAAGCGTTCACCGATACTGCAAGCCCATGGCTCTCAGCACGGTTCGTCAGCACGAGCGACGCACGGTGCCGCTTCGCGACCCGCGATGCGATCGCCAGTCCGAGACCGCTGCCCGGCCCCTGGACATCCGCGCCACGATAGAAGCGGTCGCACACGCGGTCGATCTCGTCGGCGGCGATGCCCGGGCCGTCGTCGAGTACAGAGAGGCACACGCTGTCCCTCCGGCGGCTCAATGTCACGTCCACACGGCCACCCTCGGGCGAGTGGCGGATCGCATTGTCCAGCAGGTTGTTGAGCAGGACCGCCAGTGCAGACGGGTCGCCGAGGATCATATAGGCGTCGCCGGGCCCGGTCGCGTGCTCCAGTTCGAGCCCGAGATCGATCGACTTTGCCTCGGACAGCATCGAAAAATCGCCGACGCATACTTCTCCGAGACGGCGCAGGCTCATCGGCGCCATCGGGGTCTCACGCTGTGCGTCCTCGCGTGCCAGTGCGAGCAACTGATGCGCGAGGTGAATGATGCGATTGAGCCTGCCTTCGAGCCGCGCGAGCGTATCGTGGCTGCCGTGAAGCGAGCCGTCGCGCACGGCGGCCTGTATCTGCAGCTTCAAGGCGGCGAGCGGCGTGCGCAACTCGTGCGCAGCGTCGGCGACGAACGTGCGCTGTGCCTGCGTCGCGGCGTTCAGGCGAACCAGGAGGCCGTTGAGGGCGTCGACGAGCGGCCTGATCTCGGCCGGCACCGGCTGTTCGACATGCACGATGTCGAGCGATTCGGCGGACCGGCTCGCGAGCGCCCGCGACAGCCAGCCGATCGGCGCGAGTCCGCGCGCCACCACGAACCACACGAGTGCAAGCGTCACGGGAAAGAGCAGCGCGAGCGGCCACAGCGTACGCAGCGCGAGCTGCAGTGCCAGTTCGTCACGAACGATGAACGGCTGTGCAACCTGCACGAAACGATCGGGCTGCTCCACGCCGAACACGCGCCAGTGAAGGCCCTCGCGCTCGATCGAGCGAAACCCGTCCCCGGCGCGCGGCAGCGCAGGCTCCCTCAACGAGTGATAGATGAGCCTTCCGGTCTTGTCCCAGATGTCGATGACGATGCGGTCATCGGCGATGTCGTGGAAGTCGTGATCCTGATGTTCCACCGCGTTGGCGGCGGTAATGTTCATCGGCAGCGACAGGGCGACGGTGCGCAGTTCATAGTCGAAGAGTTCGCCTGCTTCCCGCCGCGCGGTGTGGAAAATGCCGTAGGCAGCCACCACGCACGCCACAGCGAGCCCGAAGACCAGCCACGCAAGCAGCCAGCGCCGGATCGATGTCATCCGGTCCTCTTGAGCCGATAGCCGACTCCGCGAACGGTCACGATCTGCTCCGCGCCGATCTTGCGGCGCAGGCTATGCACATGAACCTCGATGGTGTTGCTGCCCACCTCCTCGCCCCAGCCATACAACTTCTCCTCCAGTTCGGCGCGCCGGAACACACGCGCAGGTTCCTCGATCAGCGCCTGCAGCAGCGCAAATTCCCGCGGCACCAGATTCAGCGTGACGCCACCTTTGGTTGCCTCATGCGCCGCAGGGTCCAGCGCCAGGTCTGAGTGCGTATACACGGGATGCTTCTGCCCGGTCCGGCGCCTGAGCAGCGCGCGCACGCGTGCGGCGAGTTCGTCGAGGTCGAATGGTTTCAACAGGTAGTCGTCCGCGCCGGCGTCGAGGCCGCGCACGCGGTCGTCGATCGCGTCTCGCGCGGTCAGGATCATCACGGGCGCAGAGCCGCCAGCGCGCCGATACGTGTCGAGCACCTCGATGCCATCTCGTCTTGGCAGACCCAGATCCAGCAGCACCAGATCATAGACGCCATTGCTCAACGAGAGATCGGCGGCGCGGCCGTCCTCTGCCCAGTCGACGGCATAGCCCGCTCGCCGCAGCGATTCGAGCACAGTCTCGGCGATCATGCTGTCGTCCTCCACGAGTAGCAGCCGCATACGGTTCTCCGTCGTTTCGAATTGTCCCTGCACTCATTGTCCGGCGTGGACGCTTAAGACTCACTTAAGCGTTCCTTAAGCTCGCGATGCATGGACTGAGTCGCTCCTTACAGACGTGCAAGCTTGCGCGCCGCCGCTTCAGTGCCCAAAGTGCCTGGCTTGCCCGCTTTCGCTCTCGCAGACTCGGCGTGTGCTTTGAAGCGCGTGCGCCGCGGGAATCATCGCAGAAAGTACGACGATCGCGGATGCAGAGGTCTTCACGATACGTCCTCCGTAAAAAGGATGTGCAGCGAATGTGCGCCCTTCCGGGGCTTAAGGCTCTCATAAGGAACGGCGCCGCACTATCGTGACTCGCGCATGCGGCCATGCGGTCCAGGAGAAAGTCATGCAGATACCGACCCTCGTTTCAATGCGCGCGAACTTCGTGCTGTTCGGCATCTGCGTGGCGCTGTCGGATGCGGCATCACTCATCGCCACCGCACTTGTCGGCAAGCCCCAGTTGGTGGGAGCGCCCGTCGTGCGGGCTGCCACGCTCGCCGCGGCTGTCGCCATTGCGATGATCGTGAGATGGTTGGCCAGGCGCGCCTTCGAGGCCGCCGATTCGGCGAGGCATCTCGCGTCGGCCACAAGGGTACCCGGCTTGCCTGTGATAGCCGAAGGATGTTCTCGTGACTGGCTCGTGCAGTTGCATCTCGAACTTCACGCCACGCGCGCGCAGCGCGGCACCTCCCAATCCTCGGGCGCGCGGGACGTGCCTTAGAACACAGCCACCCGGATCCACGTGGACGGACGCGACCTCGGAAATCATGTCCGTCCTTTGGCCCGGCATGATGCCGGGCTTTTTTTCATCCACGGATCGATTCGCGTGAGAGTGCCGGGATGTCTAAGCCCGCGCTAAGTCCCTGCAGACATAGTGAATCTCAGCACGAGCCCATGAACCACCACGTCGAGGACGACTGGATGCATGGCATTCGTCTGACCAGCCAGGGAGACGGAAATTGATCAAGCCTTCACGCAGCCTTACGGTGCACACCCTCAACAAGGTGCCAGAAGTCACACTGGCCTTCTGGGCCATCAAGATCATGTCGACGACAGTCGGCGAGACCGGAGCGGACTATCTCGCGGTGAATGCGGGCCTCGGCGCCGCATTCACGGACGCACTCGTGGGGACGCTGCTCGCCGCCGCGCTGTTCGGCCAGTTGCGGGCCCGACGATATTTGCCGTGGATCTACTGGCTGACGGTGGTGCTCGTGAGCGTCGTCGGCACGCAAATCACCGATGCGCTCACCGACGGCCTCGGCGTCAGCCTCTACGCGAGCACGGCATGCTTCGGTTTCGCTCTGATCGTCATCTTCTTCATCTGGTTCCGAACCGAACATACGCTGTCCATTCGCGCCATCGACACACGGCGCCGCGAACTCTTCTACTGGGCCGCGATCCTCGTCACCTTTGCCCTCGGCACCGCCGCCGGAGACCTCGCGACAGAAGCGCTGGGGCTCGGGTTCCAGCTCGGTGTCATCGTGTTCGGCGCGCTGATCGCCGTGACGGCGGTTGCGGCAGCGCTCGGCGCAAATCGCGTCCTGACCTTCTGGATCGCTTACATCCTTACGCGGCCTCTGGGCGCCTCGCTTGGCGACCTTCTCTCGCAGGCGCGCCCGTATGGCGGCCTTGGACTGGGAAACGTCATCACGAGCGCCGTGTTTCTCGCAATCATCGTCACGCTCGTCGCCATCGTGAGTGTCGCGCAGGCGCGCGTGGACGGATCACGCACTGCCTGAACGTTCGGCTTATTACCCACTCACGTAGATGGAGGAAACAATGAACGTAGCCAAGCTGTTCCCCGCCCTGCTGATGGCCGCTGCCGGCGTCATGGCCGCCGGCGCCTCACGCGATGCGCCGACGGTCTATCTGATCTCATCCGCGCACGCCGCGAGCACAACGAAACTCGGCGATCTGTCGGCGTTTCGGAAGATCGTCGTTGATACCACCACGCTCGTGAACGCCGGCAATCTTGCAGGCGCCAAAGCCCGCATCAAGGATCTCGAGACCTCCTGGGACGAAGCGGAGCCGGCGTTGAAGCCACGCTCGGCTGCGGACTGGCACTCGGTTGACAAGGCGATCGACCGTGCGCTCGATGCATTGCGTGCAAGCACGCCCAATCCGGCTGCGTGCAAGCAGGCACTGGCCGACGTGCTGACCTCGATCGATCACGCAAGCGGGCAAGCCTGAACGTCTCGATTCCGGCTCAAAGGATGTTGAGTGAGTGCAATTCGATCGCGTGAAGCGCGAAGCCGTATGCCGCCCGTGCAATCACCGGTGCGTGCACGCTTAAGCATTCCTTAAGCATCGACAAGGCAGCCTCTTGAATCTCGCAGCGCGGCCTGTACAAGGCCGCGGCTCATACAGACGAAGGACCTGCCAGGAGGCCCGCGTGACCGACAGCAATCCGACAGTAACGCTCACCATCGACTGCACGCACGCCGTGACATGGAGGCGCGGATAATGGCGCCGGTGCTTCCCTTCACGGAGTGGGTGTTCATCGGGCTTTGCTGTCTTGCGACATGCTATGCGGCCGTTGCCGCGCTCGTGCGCTCGGGATCGCGCGACGCGGCGGATGCACTTGAAACAGGCCATCGACAGGCGGCATCGCACCCTTCGCCTGTGAGCGTGCTCAAGCCGCTCTGCGGCGCGGAGCCGCGTCTGTTCGAGAATCTCCAGACCTTCTGCACACAGACACATCCCGCGTTTCAGCTGCTGTTCGGCGTGTCGTCGGCAAGCGATCCGGCAGTCGCGGTGGTCAAAAAACTTCGGGATGCGTATCCTCATCTCGACATCGGGATTGTGATCGACAGCACCGCGCACGGCAGCAATCTCAAGGTCGGCAACCTCATCAATCTGGCCGCTCGCGCGCGGCACGACCACCTCGTGCTGGCCGACAGCGACATCGCGGTTGACCCCGACTATCTGACCCGCGTCACGGCACCCCTCTTCGACCGCAACGTGGGTCTCGTGACGTGCCTCTACCGTGCGCGGAGTATCGGCGACTTCTGGACGCGAATGGGCGCGCTCTTCATCGACGAATGGTTCGTGCCCTCGGTGCATGTCGCGCACGCCGCGGGTTCGCGGCGCTTCGGCTTTGGCGCGACCCTCGCGCTGCGGCGTGACACGCTCGCTGCAAGCGGGGGGCTGGAGGCGCTGCGCGACAGCCTCGCGGACGACTACTGGCTCGCCGAACATGTGCGTGCCCTCGGCCTTGCTACGGTGCTGTCCGACGTCGTCGTCACGACCGATGTCGTCGAGCGCGACTTCGCCTCGCTGTGGCGCCGCGAAACACGCTGGCTGCGCACGATTCGATCGGTGAACCCGCTCGGCTTCGCGTTCCTGTTCATCACGTTCACGTCACCATGGCTCATCGCGAGTGCGTTGCTCGGCGTCGGCATCGACGCAAGCGGTGGAAACATCGCTCATTCGAATGCCGACACGCTCGTCGATCTGAGCACGTCGCTCGGACTGAGCGCGCGCATCCTGCTGCACTGGCGCACTGCGCGCAACTGGCGCCGATTCTGGCGCGACCTGCCGCTCGTGCCCTTGCGCGACGCTCTGCTCTCGCTGCAATGGCTCGCATCCGCATTCGGCACGCACGTGTCGTGGCGTGGCGCACGCATTCCGGTCCGCGGCTCCGGGATTGTCACCGGACGAAGCCTGAGCGATGTGCCCGACACGTCCGACTTGTCGGACAGTTGATGAATCAGTTCAACATGGAGAGGCGTTCAACATGAAGACGCTATTTCTGCAGGTCCCGTCGTTCGACGGCTTCGACGGCGGTGCCGGTTCACGCTATCAGGCGAAGCGCGAAATACGTTCGTTCTGGTATCCGACGTGGCTCGCGCAACCCGCCGCGCTCGTGCCGGGAAGCCGCGTGCTCGACGCGCCCGCCGACGGACTCACCGCCGACGAGACACTCGACATCGCGGCGCAATACGAACTCGTCGTGATCCACACGAGCACGCCGTCGTTTCCGGCCGACGCGTATTTTGCCGAGCGGCTGAAAGCGCTCAACCCGTCCGTGCTGGTCGGCATGGTGGGCGCGAAGGTGGCGACCGACCCGCACAATTCGCTCGAGGCGAGCACGGCGCTCCACTTCGTATGCCGCGAGGAGTTCGATTTCACCTGCAAGGAGATCGCCGAAGGCCGAGCGTTCGCGGATATCCGCGGGCTCAGCTATCGGGCGCCGGGCGGCTCGATCGAGCACAACCAGGCACGCGCCGTCCTCGAGGACATGGATGTGCTGCCCTTCGTCGCGCCGGTGTACAAGCGCGACCTGAACATCGAGAACTATTTCATCGGCTACCTGAAACATCCCTACGTGTCGATCTACACAGGTCGCGGTTGCCGCTCGCGCTGCACGTTCTGCCTGTGGCCGCAGACGGTCGGCGGTCATCGCTATCGCGTTCGCTCGGTGGCGAACGTGCTCGCGGAAGTCAAATGGATTCGCGACAACATGCCCGAAGTCAAGGAGATCATGTTCGACGACGATACCTTCACCGACTTCCGGCCGCGCGTGGAGGAGATTGCGCGCGGCATGGGCGAACTCGGCGTGACGTGGTCGTGCAATGCCAAGGCCAACGTGCCCTACTCCACGCTCAGGATCATGAAGGAGAACGGGCTGAGGCTCCTGCTGGTCGGCTACGAATCGGGCGACGACCAGATTCTCCTCAACATCAGGAAGGGGCTTCGCACGGACATTGCGCGGCGCTTCAGCGACGACTGCCGCAAGCTCAGCATCAGGATTCACGGCACCTTCATTCTTGGACTTCCCGGCGAGACGCGCGAGACGATGGAGAACACGATCCGCTACGCGAAGGAAATCAACCCACATACCATTCAGGTTTCGCTCGCGGCACCCTATCCCGGCACGACGCTTTATCGTCAGGCAGTGGACAACGGATGGCTCGAAGAGAACAAGGTGATCAACCTCGTGAGCGCGCAGGGCGTGCAACTCGCGGCGATCGGCTATCCGCATCTCTCGCGCGAGGAAATCCATCAAGGGCTCGAAACGTTCTACAAGCGATTCTATTTCAGGCCCTCGAAGATCTGGGACATCGTGCGCGAAATGCTCGTGAGCTGGGAGATGACCAGGCGCCGCCTGCGCGAAGGCGTCGAGTTCTTTCGCTTTTTGCACACGCGCGAGCTCTAAGCATGCTTGGAATCATCGTCAATGCCGACGATTTCGGCCTGCACGAGCGAGTGAATGACGCTGTCGCGCTCGCATACCGGCACGGCGTGCTCACGTCCGCGAGCCTGATGGTCGGCGCGCCGGCGGCGCCGGGCGCGATTGCCTATGCGCGGCAACTGCCGGGGCTGCGTGTCGGCCTGCACATCGTGCTCGCGGACGGATACGCGACGCTCTGCCCTGCGTCGATTCCGGATCTGGTTGACCGGCAAGGCCGTTTCAACGACGCGATGGCCCGCGACGGTGTGCGCTTCTTCTGCCTGCCGCATGTGCGCGCGCAACTCGCCGCCGAGATTCGCGCCCAGTTCGAGGCATTCGCGGCAACCGGTCTCGTCCTCGACCATGTGAACACGCACAAGCATTTTCATCTGCATCCGACGGTGCTCGCGTTGATCCTGAAGATCGGCCGGGACTTCCGCCTGCGCGCGGTGCGCCTGCCCCGCGAACTGCATGGTTCGATATTGCTGCGCCCCTGGATCGCGCTTGCGCATGCGAAGCTCAGGCGTGCCGGCATCGATCACAATGACCACGTCGCCGGGCTCGTGCAGACGGGCCGGATGAATGAAGCGGCGTTCCTGAGCGTGCTCGCCCGTCGGCCTCCTGGTGTGCTGGAAATCTACTGTCACCCGGCGAATGCAGGCGCGCACGCGCTCACTCCATCGATGCGCGGATATCGCCACGCCGACGAACTCGCGGCCCTGCGCTCGCCGGCGGTCGCCGCCGCGATTGAAGCGAGCGGTGCGATGCATGGGGGCTTCGCGGATGTCTTCGGTCACGAGCAATATCGTGAAGTGAGGGTCCGGGCGCAAATCGCGCGCTCCGTTGGCTGTCATTCATTCGACAGACTTGCTGATCGCCGGAACATTGAACGCAAAGGTGGCGCCCCAACGGGCATTGTTTGTAGCCCACACGGTTCCTCCATGAGCCTCGATAATCGAACGGCAGATCGACAGGCCCACCCCCATACCCTCAGTCTTCGTGGTGAAAAACCGCTCGAACAGCCTGTCAGCGTTTTGCGCATCGATTCCCGTTCCCGAATCCCGCACCGCGACGATCAGATCATTTGCGATGCCGCGGCGTGACTCGATCATCAGTTCGCGGGGCCGATCCCGAACCTCGTCCATCGCCTGAATGCCATTCACAAGCAGGTTGATCATCACTTGTGCCAGTTCAGTCCGATCGCCCAGGATCGCAGGCAACTCGGGTGCCAGCGTCGCCCTCAACGTAACGTCGTGATTCAAGACCTCGCGCTGCACGAGCGCGATGACATCGTTGATGACATCGTTTATGGCCAAAGATGTCATCTGCGAGGGTGTCCGCCTGGTGAGCATTCGCACGCGCCGCAAGATTTCTCCCGCGTGCAGGCCTTCCTTAATGATGCGTTTCAAGCTCGCTAGCGCTTCGCCCACCTCGGGGGTGTCCCGATCGAGCCATCGCAGAGCGGCTCCACCGTCGGCAACGATCGCGCCGAGCGGCTGTCCGAGTTCATGAGCCACCGATGCGCCCAATTCCCCGACGGTGGTCACCCGCGCGAAGCGTTGCAGCTCTTCTTCGATCCGCTTGCGTTCGGTGATATCGGTGCTCGTTTCAAGCATCGCGATCGGCCGGCCCTTCTCATCACGCAGCAGTGCCCAGCGACTCGCCACTGCGGCTTGTGAACCGTCCCGCCTCGCGTTGATGAGTTCCCCCTCCCAGCGTCCTGCCACGAGCAAGGTTTCGTTGATATCACCGAGAGCCGCGGGAAAACGCGTGTGCAAGAGTGAGTGCGCGACTCTACCGATCGCCTCGTCCTTCTTCCATCCGTAGATCGTCTCAGCGCCACTGTTCCAGTAGGTGATGACGTCGTCCATATCCCGAACCATCACGCTGTCGCGGGTAAGTTCAAGAAGCTTTGCCTGCTCCCGATGAACTTTTCCGAAGCGGCGAAGGCGTTGCACCAGTGAGGTCACGACCAGCGACGCCGTGAGAAACGCAATCAGCGCTACGACGTCGTTCACCGGATCTATCCTGAAGCTGAACAACGGCCGAACGAAGAAATAGTTAAGGCAACCGACAGCGATCACGGAAAATACGGCCGATGCAACGAGGCTGTCCAGCAGAGACAGCAACACGACTTCAATCAGGTACACAAGCGCAACGACCGTCAAGTCGCTTCCGAGCCGGAAACACACCCAGGTCGGGACCGCCAGGCCAATAGCGCCGACGGCCAGGATTGCGCTAATTGAGCGCAGCCCGGCGATTCGACTCGACCTCGACTCCGGGAAGACCGTTTGGTACGCATGGAACGCAAAGCGACGATTCATTCAGTCTCCAATTCGAATTGGAACTCGAATCCGCGGCGCGCCGCAACCATGAGCGGCAAGGCAAGGCGAAGTTCGCCATGCGCCACGCCAACAGAGATCCCGCACGGGCTTAGTGCTGCCCGATCGAGCCGGCGGCCGCTGTCGGGTCGCGTACGTGCCACCACGGGCGGGCCAAGCCATATGGCGGAAAGTCTGCCATATGCGAGAAGATAACCCGCAGCGTAAAAACCCGGTAGGGTGCGGCGGTCATTCGCGAAGCGTGGTCTGTGGCCGCTTTTTGGAGTGACCGCCATTGGATCGCGCGGCGGCCATTCGACGCCCGCCGAGCAATCGGCTAGAATGTTGCGCCGCAGCGCACGATGGTGCGCCCTTTCCTCGCTCTCTTCAAGCCACCCATGTAACTCTTCGCGAACCTCCCTTCGTCAAACAGCCTGACCGACACGAGGTTTGCGGACCTGTTGCGTGCTATATCCGTCTTCGCTTCAAGCGATGCATCGTCGATGCCGCTTTCGATTTTCTTGCATGGCTCCGTTCGCTTGCGACGCGTCGAGCGCTGCCACGCATTCCGGTCGGACTTCCCAGCAGCGAACGCTTCACGACCGGCCTGTTCGTCAATTGTTATTTTCAAGCCCTTCCAATGAAAACCCAAACCTTGCGCGAGGAGTGGTTCTCGAACATCCGAGCCGATATTCTCGCTGGCATCGTCGTCGCACTTGCGCTGATTCCCGAAGCGCTCGCATTCTCCATCATTGCAGGCGTTGATCCAAAGGTCGGCCTGTACGCCGCATTCAGCATCGCGGTGGTATCAGCGATTGCTGGCGGGAGGCCCGGCATGATCTCCGCCGCCACCGGTGCGGTGGCCTTGGTGATCGTCTCACTCGTCAAGACCCACGGAGTCGAGTACGTGCTCGCGGCAGGCATTCTGGCCGGCGTATTGCAGATCGGCGCTGGCCTCCTCAAGTTGGGCGCGCTGATGCGATTCGTGTCCCGCTCAGTGATCACTGGCTTCGTCAACGCGCTCGCGATTCTGATTTTCCTCGCGCAGATGCCGCAATTGCAGAACGTGCCTGCGTACGTGTATTTGATGGTGGCCGGCGGTCTTGCAATCATCTATCTATTACCGCGCGTCACGAAAGCGGTGCCGTCTCCTCTGGTCTGTATAGTCGTTTTGACGGCTATTTCGATGGCCATGCATCTGCACTTGCGCACCGTTGGCGATATGGGCTCGTTTCCGGATCAGCTGCCGGCATTCGCTCTGCCGCAGGTCCCGTTCTCTTTCGATACGCTGCGGATCATCTGTAAGCGCCCGGTGATCCCAGGGGTTC
>NZ_JFHC01000034.1 GCF_000698595.1 Caballeronia glathei
GCCAGCATCCTGGCGCGACCTGGTAACCCAAATGATGACCGCACACGCCATGACGACCGCCGACGCCACGCTCGAACGTGCCTGGGAAGTGCTTGAAAGCGTTCCGGACCCGGAAATCCCGGTCGTGTCGATCCGCGAACTGGGCATCCTGCGGGACGTGCGCCGCGCCGCCGATGACGTCATCGAAGTCGTGATCACGCCGACCTACTCCGGATGCCCCGCGATGTCGCAGATCGCCGAGGACATCGAGGACGCGCTCAAGCGCGCCGACATCGGACCGCATCGCATCGCCACGGTGCTCGCGCCCGCCTGGACCACGGACTGGATGACCACCGAGGCCCGCGAAAAGCTGCGCAAGTACGGCATCGCGCCGCCGACCGGCAATTGCGGCAACGCCGCCGCTCCGCAGGAAAAGACCATCCGCTTCGTGCCACGCGCGCTGAAGAAGCCGGTCGACCAGCCCGCCTGCCCGCGTTGCGGCTCGCCGCACACCGAGCGGCTCGCGCAGTTCGGCTCGACGGCGTGCAAGGCGCTGTATCGCTGCATCGATTGCCGCGAGCCGTTCGACTACTTCAAACCATACTGAGACGACCCGAATCATGGCGACTCCGCAATTCCATCCGCTGCGTATCCGCGAGGTACGGCCAGAAACCGCTGATGCCGTCACCGTCTCGTTCGATGTTCCGCCCGACCTGCGCGACGCGTTCCGCTTCACGCAGGGCCAGTTCGTGACGCTCAAGACGCATATCGACGGAGAGGAAACGCGCCGCTCGTACTCGATCTGCGTGGGCGTGACGGATTACGACCGCGATGGCGAACTGCGCATCGGCATCAAGCGCGTGCGCGGCGGCCGGTTCTCGAATTTCGCCTTCGACACGCTCAAGCCGGGCCACGAGATCGAAGTGATGACGCCCGACGGCCGCTTCTTCACCCACCTGAACGCCGATCACGCGAAACACTACGTCGCGTTTTCGGGCGGCTCGGGCATCACGCCGGTGCTCGCGATCATCAAGACGACGCTCGAAATGGAGCCGACCAGCCGCTTCACGCTCGTCTACGGCAACCGCAGCGTCGACGCGATCATGTTCGCCGAGGAACTCGAAGATCTGAAGAACCGCTTCATGAGCCGGTTTTCGCTGTATCACGTGCTGTCGGACGATCTGCAGGACGTCGAGCTTTTCAACGGCGTGCTCGATCAGGCGAAGTGCGCGGCGTTTCTCGAATCGCTGCTGCCCCCGGACGAGATCGACGAAGCATTCATCTGCGGCCCCGCGCCGATGATGGACGCCGCGGAAGGCGCGCTGAAAGCGGCCGGCCTCGCGCCCGAAAAGGTGCACGTCGAGCGTTTCGGCACGCCGCTGCCGCAGGCAGGCGTGCCGCCGGTCGAAATCACCGAGGACACGCCGGCGGCCGACCTCGAACTGATCATCGACGGCAAGAAGCGCAAGCTGCGTCTGCCCTATGTCGGCGTGAGCGTGCTCGATGTCGGGCTGAAGGCCGGACTCGCGCTGCCGTACGCGTGCAAGGGCGGCGTGTGCTGCACCTGCCGCGCGAAGGTGCTTGAAGGCGAAGTGAAGATGGAAAAGAACTACACGCTCGAGCAGCACGAGATCGACGACGGCTTCGTGCTCACGTGCCAGTGCCACCCGGTGAGCGATCGCGTGGTGGTGAGCTACGACGAACGTTGAGTGCTGAGCAGCGGGGCATTCGCTTAAACTAGGGACCGCTCGCTTCGAGCGGTCTCTTTGTTTTTCGGGCATCACTCATCGATGAGCACCATTCACGTCACCAACGGCGATCACGCCGCCGACACACTGCGCGAGGCCTTGCACCTCGCGGACCAGAACGATCGCGTGGTCGCGCTGAAGGACGATCTCGCGTTCGGCCCGCTCAACGGCGTCGACGACGCGCCGCAGACGCGCGCCGCGTTCTGGCATCACGTGCTCGCCAGCCACACCATCGACTTCGAGGCTCAATTCGAAAGCCAGGAAGCGCTCGTCGACAGCCTCGTGCGCGACGAGGCGCAGGTCGTCATCTGGCACGGCCAGAGCGCCGCCGACCAGCTGACGCTGCGCCGTGTCGCCTATCATCTGCGCAATACGCCGCAGCGGGTGAACGAGGCACAACTGTCGGAGCGCGATCTGCCGTTCGTCACCGGCTCGGACGGCAACAAGCAGCGCCGCGGACGCGAAGACGGCGTGACGGCGGTCGGCATGTTCACCGCCGAGGAACTGCTGGCGAAACTCCCGAGCGCCGCGCCCATTTCGGTGCTGCGCATCGGGCGGCTCGCGCTCGAATGGCAGGAAGCGAAGCACATGAATGCCGAGACGCGCCGGTGGCGCGACAACATGATCGTGTCCGGCAGCTATGCGGACATCGACGACGCGATCCTCGAGCTCCTCACCACCGAATGGCAGGCGGCACGCAGGATCGTCGGCCGCGTGATGGGCGCGAGCTTCGGCTTCATGCTGAGCGACTCGATCGCGTTCTGGCGCTGCCGTGAACTAGCAATTGCCGGCCGCCTTAAACTTCGCGGCGAACCCGGCGACATCGTCGACGCCGAATTGCGCCGCTCACCCCACTAACATCACCGCATCGAACTTTCCGATCAATGGCCCGAACAAGAGCGCCCGACCACGATTCCCAACGCGAGCAGATTCTCGAACTCGCCGCCGCAAAATTTGCGCAGACCAGCTACCCGAGCACGTCGATGGCGGATCTCGCCGCCGCGAGCGGCACCTCGAAAGCGCGCCTTTACCACTACTACGAGAGCAAGGAAGCGATTCTCTTCGACCTGCTCGACCGCTACACCAAACGGCTGATGCTGATCATCGCCGAGGTGGAGGGCTCGAGCCAGCGGCGCGGGCTAAGCGAGCGCGAAGCGTTCGCGGAACTGGTGCGCGCGTTTCTGACCGAGTACGAGACGTCGCACAGCCGCCACGTCGCGCTGCTCAACGACGTGAAGTATCTCGAGGACACCCAGCGCGAAATCGTGCTCGACCGGCAACGCGACATCGTGGCCGCATTCGCGAGGCAACTGGCGCGCGCCTATCCGAAGCGCGCAACGAAGGAAAACCAGACCGCGCTGACGATGATGGTCTTCGGCATGATCAACTGGACGTTCACCTGGCTCAAGCCCGGCGGAAAGCTCGGATACAGGGAGTTTGCGGAGCAGGTGGTGGACGTGATCGAGCACGGCATGAACGGGGACGCCTGATTTGCTGCGCGACAGCACGCCGCATCGCGGAGTGAATGTTGTTTTGAGACACAGTCTACATATCATTGATTTATATACGTTTTACATCTTTTTAGTGGTCTTTTAGAACTGCACCTCGGGGCCGTTTTAAGGGTTTTCCCGTACACCGATTTGCCCGATCGGGTAAAATTCGTTTTGCTATGCAGCACGCATGACGAATCCAGGAGAACCCACCGTGAACATGTCTTTCAACCGCTTAGCCTCGCCGATCGTCGCAGCTGGCCGTCCGCTGCCGGACACCGGTCGATCGCCGGTTCTCGTTCGCGAGCTGTCCTCGGGCGACCGTGATCGTCTGCTGGCGCACTTCCTCGCGCTCGACGAAGACGACCGCCTGCTGCGCTTCGGCCAGATCGTGCCTGATCACGTGATCGAGAACTACGTGGGCAACATCGATTTCGCCCACGACACCGTGTTCGGCGTCTTCGACGACCAGTTGCTGCTCGTCGGTGTCGGCCATCTGGCGTACCTGCCGGCCGAAGGCGACAAGCGCACGGCCGAGTACGGCGTGTCGGTGCTCGAAAGCGCGCGCGGCCGCGGCATCGGCACGAAGCTCTTCGAGCGCGCCGCGATCCGCAGCCGCAACACACAGGTGTCGACGCTCTATATTCACTGCCTGTCGCGCAACGCCACGATGATGCACATCGCGAAGAAGGCGGGCATGAAGATCGAATACGCGTACGGCGAAGCCGACGCCTATCTGTCGCTTGCGCCCGCGGACCAGACGAGCCTGATCGCGGAAATGCTGCAGGAGCAGGCCGCCGTGTTCGACTACGCGATCAAGCGTCAGGCGTGCCGCACTTCCCGGATGTTCGAGGCGTTCATGCCCACCGCCGATGCTGCATGAGTGAATGCGGGCAAGTCAGCGCGGAGTTGGCGCTGCGAGCGGGACTAGGACAAGAAAAGGGCGGCCACGACCGCCCTTCTTCTTTTGAGCGCGCGTCCGGTCACCGAAGCGGCAGCGCCGTCGTTTCCTTGATGCGCTCCAGCGAAAAGCTGGTTTTCACGTCGATCACCGACGGATGGTGCAGCAGCTGATCCTGCACGAAGCGCGAAAAATGCGTCATGTCTTCCACCAGGACGCGCAGCAGATAATCCATGTCGCCCGTCATTGCGTCGCAGGCGACGACTTCCGGCCATCCCCGCACCGCCTCGCGGAACAGGTCGGCGTGGGTCGGCGGGTTCGGTGAGCCTGCCGACATCGGCGTCCCGCCCCGCTTTTCCAGCCGCACGTTCACGTACGCGAGCAGCCCGAGCCCGAGCTTCTGCGGATCGAGCAGCGCGACGTAGCCGCGAATCACGCCGCTCTCCTCCAGCCGCCGAATGCGCCTCAGGCACGGACTCGGCGACAAACTCACGCGATCCGCGATCTCCTGATTCGACAGCCGGCCATTCTCCTGAAGGATGGCAAGAATTTTCCGGTCGATCGCGTCGAGTTCAATGTCGGCCATTTTCTGTCTCCGCTTTATCCGATTAGAGCAGCAACGTGCGCAATGCTATTGATTGGCGATTTATTTCGCAAGTTTTCGCCGTGCCCGTTTGACTAAACTTGTTTCAATATTTCGGCGGATGCGCCAGGAGACAGACATGACGTTCAAGGGCTGGGAAAACCCCGTCGGCACCGACGGCTTCGAATTCATCGAATACACGGCGCCCGATCCGGTCGCGCTCGGCAAGCTGTTCGAACAGATGGGCTTCACGGCGATCGCACGTCACCGGCACAAGAACGTGACGCTGTACCGTCAGGGCGAAATCAACTTCATCATCAACGCCGAGCCGGATTCGTTCGCGCAGCGCTTCGCGCGCCTGCACGGCCCGTCGATCTGCGCGATCGCGTTTCGCGTCGCCGACGCGGGCAAGGCCTACCAGCGCGCGCTCGAACTCGGCGCCTGGGGCTTCGACAACAAGACCGGCCCGATGGAGCTGAACATCCCGGCGATCAAGGGCATCGGCGATTCGCTGATCTATTTCGTCGACCGCTGGCGCGGCAAGAACGGCGCCGAGGCGGGCGCGATCGGCGATATCAGCATCTACGACGTCGATTTCGAACCGATTCCCGGCGCCAATCAGAACCCGGTCGGCAACGGCCTCACCTATATCGACCACCTGACGCACAACGTGCATCGCGGCCGCATGGTCGAATGGGCGGAGTTCTACGAGCGCCTCTTCAACTTCCGGGAAGTGCGCTATTTCGACATCGAAGGCAAGGTGACGTCGGTGAAGTCGAAGGCGATGACCTCGCCGTGCGGCAAGATCCGCATTCCGATCAACGAGGAAGGTTCGGAGACGGCGGGCCAGATTCAGGAATATCTCGACGCCTACCATGGCGAGGGCATCCAGCACATCGCGCTCGGCACGGACGATATCTATCGCACGGTCGACAACCTGCGCGATGCGAAGATCGCGCTGCTCGATACCATCGACACCTATTACGAATTGGTCGACCGCCGCGTGGCGAATCACGGCGAATCGGTGGCTGAGCTCAAGAAGCGCAAGATCCTGATCGACGGCGACGCGGACGAAATCCTGCTGCAGATCTTCACCGAGAACCAGATCGGGCCGATCTTCTTCGAGATCATTCAGCGCAAGGGCAATCAGGGCTTCGGTGAAGGCAACTTCAAGGCGCTTTTCGAATCGATCGAACTGGATCAGATGCGCCGCGGCGTATTGAAGGACCCGACAGCGAGCTGACAGGCGGTTCTTCCGCGCGTGACATGAAAAAAGGGCGAGGATCCGAATGATCCTCGCCCTTTGTCCGTATGGACTTTCTTCTCCCCGCCAATGTTGACGGACCACCGATCCACTGCGGATGCAGCGGACCGGCCAGCCGCGAATCAGGCGGCCGACTCGTCGTCGGACCGCGACGCACGCTTCTCAGCGCGGACTTCCTCGGCCTGCGAGCCGGCCTGCAAGCGGACCTGTGCCACCCGCTGGGCGGGCGGTGCGCTCACTTGCGGCGCGCTCGCGGTGTTGCCGCGCATCGGCGCGGACATCGCGAAAAATGCTGCCGAAACGAGCAGGAAATTCTGGACATGACGTTGCTTCATCGTTTTCTCCTTCTAACTGCGTGCTGCATGGGTACTGCCAGCCTTGCCGATCGAGCGCGACTCCAAAAACGGTACGCGAAATTGCGCAAGCGGGAGGTTAGACAGGCGCGCCACGGCCGGTTCCCTGCACCGGTCATTTTTACGACTCGTAACATCCGTGCGCAAAACCACGCGAAGTCGTCAACAAGGCGACATAAACTGTACCTATTACGGATTTTTAACGGGTTTTTCCCACTGCCTTTAGTTGGTTAAACTGGTCACACTCACAATCCCGGCCGAGGCGTCCACAAGATGCTCAGGCCCGATGCATGCTTTGGCGATCCCAAACTGGATGGAGGACTACACACAATGAATGCCCCGCTAGACGCAGAGCAAAGAGCTTCGCTAGAAGCCGCTCTGAAATCCGTCACGCTCGACGACAAATACACGCTCGAACGCGGCCGTGCGTACATGAGCGGCATCCAGGCGCTGGTACGCCTGCCGATGCTGCAGCAGGAACGCGATCAGGCTGCCGGGCTCAACACCGCCGGCTTCATCTCCGGCTATCGCGGTTCCCCCCTCGGCGGTCTCGACCAGTCGCTCTGGAAGGCGAAGAAGCATCTCGCCGCGCATCAGGTCGTCTTCCAGCCGGGCGTGAACGAGGACCTCGCCGCCACGGCTGTCTGGGGCTCGCAGCAGGTCAACCTGTACCCGAGCGCCAAATACGACGGCGTGTTCTCGATGTGGTACGGCAAGGGCCCGGGCGTCGACCGCTCCGGCGACGTCTTCAAGCATGGCAACTCGGCCGGTTCCGCGCCGCACGGCGGCGTGCTGGTGCTCGCCGGCGACGATCACGCCGCGAAATCCTCGACGCTCGCGCACCAGTCGGAGCACATCTTCAAGGCGTGCGGCCTGCCGGTGCTGTTTCCGTCGAACGTGCAGGAATATCTCGACTTCGGCCTGCACGGCTGGGCGATGAGCCGCTACTCCGGCCTCTGGGTCGCGATGAAATGCGTGACCGACGTGGTGGAATCGTCGGCGTCGGTGGACATCGATCCGCATCGCACGAAAATCGTCATTCCGACCGACTTCGCGATGCCCGAAGGCGGGCTGAACATCCGCTGGCCCGATCCGCCGCTCGTTCAGGAAGCGCGTCTGCTCGACTACAAGTGGTACGCGGCGCTCGCCTACGTGCGCGCAAACAAGCTGGATCGCATCGAAATCGATTCGCCGAACGCGCGTTTCGGCATCATGACCGCGGGCAAGGCCTATCTCGACGTGCGCCAGGCGCTCGCGGACCTCGGTCTCGACGACGAAACCTGCGCGCGCATCGGAATTCGCCTCTACAAGGTGGGCTGCGTCTGGCCGCTCGAAGCGCAGGGCGCGCATTCGTTCGCGCACGGGCTGGAGGAGATTCTGGTCGTCGAGGAAAAGCGCCAGATTCTCGAATACGCGATCAAGGAAGAACTGTACAACTGGCCGGATGCGCAACGTCCGCGCGTGTACGGCAAGTTCGACGAAAAGGACGGCGCGGGCGGCGAATGGTCGGTGCCGATGGGCAACTGGCTCCTGCCGGCGCACTATGAACTGTCGCCGGCGATCATCGCGAAGGCGATCGCCACGCGCCTCGACAAGCTCGACCTCCCCGCGGAAGTGCGCGCGGGCATCGCAGCGCGCATCGCGGTGATCGAAGCGAAGGAGCGCGCGCTCGCGAAGCCGCGCGTCGAAGCCGAGCGCAAACCGTGGTTCTGCTCGGGCTGTCCGCACAATACGTCGACGAACGTGCCGGAAGGCTCGCGCGCGATGGCGGGCATCGGCTGCCACTACATGACCGTGTGGATGGACCGCAGCACGAGCACGTTCAGCCAGATGGGCGGCGAAGGCGTCGCGTGGATCGGCCAGGCGCCGTTCACCAACGACAAGCACGTGTTCGCCAACCTCGGCGACGGCACGTACTTCCACTCGGGCCTGCTCGCGATTCGCGCGGCGATCGCGTCGAAAGCGAACATCACGTACAAGATTCTCTACAACGACGCCGTCGCGATGACGGGCGGCCAGCCGGTCGACGGCGTGCTCACCGTGCCGCAGATCACGCATCAGCTCGCGGCCGAAGGCGCGAGCAGGATCGTGATCGTCACCGACGAGCCCGAGAAGTACTCGGCGAACGTCGGCCTCGCGCCGGGCATCGACGTGCATCACCGCGACAAGCTCGACGAAATCCAGCGCCAGCTTCGCGAGATTTCCGGCACGACGATCCTGATCTACGACCAGACCTGCGCGACCGAAAAGCGGCGCCGCCGCAAACGCGGCGCGTACCCTGATCCGGCGAAACGCGTCGTCATCAACGAGGCGGTGTGTGAAGGCTGCGGCGATTGTTCGGTGAAGTCGAACTGCCTGTCGGTCGAGCCGCTCGATACCGAATACGGCACGAAGCGCCAGATCAACCAGTCGACGTGCAACAAGGACTATTCGTGCCTGAACGGCTTCTGCCCGAGCTTCGTGACGGTCGAGGGCGGCCAGTTGAAGAAGCCGAAGGTATCGGCTGTCGCGGGCGACGCGATGCCGCCGGTGCCGGAGCCCGAACTGCCGCCGATCAACCGTCCGTACGGCGTGCTCGTGACGGGCGTCGGCGGAACGGGCGTCGTGACGATCGGCGCGCTGCTCGGCATGGCGTCGCATCTGGAACAAAAGGGCGTGACCGTGCTCGACGTCACCGGCCTCGCGCAGAAAGGCGGCGCCGTGATGAGCCACGTGCAGATCGCGAACAAGCCGGCAGACATCCACGCGACGCGCATCGCGATGGGTGAGGCGGATCTCGTGATCGGCTGCGACGCGATCGTGACGGCCAGCGACGAATGCGGCTCGCGGATGCAGCCGGACCATACGCGCGTCGTCGTGAACAGCGCGCAGACGCCGACCGCCGAGTTCATCAAGAACCCGAACTGGCGCTTCCCGGGCGCGAGCGCGGAAGCCGACATTCGCGCTGCCGCGGGCGAGCACGTCGCGCTTGTCGATGCGAACCAGTGCGCCGTGGCGCTGCTCGGCGACGCGATCTACACGAACCCGTTCGTCCTCGGCTTCGCGTGGCAGCGCGGCTGGGTGCCGTTGCGCCATGAGTCGCTCGTGCGTGCGATCGAATTGAATGCGGTGCAGGTCGAGAAGAACCTGGCGGCGTTCGAATGGGGCCGCCGTGCCGCGCACGATCCGGAGGCCGTGCGCCGTATCGTGAATTCGCAGGGGAAAAGCGCGGCGCAGGACGGCACGAGCAAGATCATCGCGCTGCACACGCCGAAGGCGCTCGACACGCTGATCGACAAGCGTCTCAAATATCTCGCCGACTACCAGAACGAAGCGTATGCGGCGCGCTACGGACGCCTCGTCGCGCAGGTGCGCACGGCGGAAGCGGAAATCGGCCCGTCGGACGGACAGTATCCGCTGTCGGAAGCCGTTGCCCGGAACCTGCACAAGCTGATGGCCTACAAGGACGAGTACGAAGTCGCGCGCCTTTACGCCGATCCGGCTTTCGTGGAGAAGCTGAAGGGCAGCTTCGAAGGCGACTGGAAGGTCAAGTTCCACCTCGCGCCGCCGGCGTTCTCGAAAAAGGACGCGAACGGGCACTTCGTCAAGAAGCAGTACGGCCCGTGGGTCCTGCCCGCGATGCGCGTGCTCGCGAAGATGAAGTTCCTGCGCGGCACGGCGTTCGACGTGTTCGGCAAGACGGAAGAGCGCAGGATGGAGCGCGCGTTGATCGTCGAGTACGAAGCGCTGGTGAAGGAGCTGATCGGCGGTCTGACGCCGCAGAAGCTCGCGCTCGCGATCGAACTGGCGAGCCTGCCCGACTCGATGCGCGGTTATGGCCACGTGAAGGACAACAACGTGCGCGCGGCCAGGACGAAGTGGAACACGCTGCTCGCGAAGTGGCGCGAAGGTCCAAGCGGGGAGTCGCGTCAGGTGGCGTGAGCCACGTGTGCGGGAGGAAGTAAAAAGGGCGATCCGCAGTTCCGGATCGCCTTTTTTTCGGCCCGTTCAGCCGGGTTTAGAACTCGTAGCCGACCTGGGCGCGCAGGCCCGTGTCACCGTGGCCGGTCGACGAAAATGCGCCGTTGATCAGCCACGCGCCGTCGCGCGAGCGGTACGTTCCGCCGACGCCGAACGCGCTGTAGCCCTTGTAGTTGCCCACACCCAGCGCGACGACGGTCTTGCCCGCCTCGCGCGGAGTGAGGTTCGGCATCGCCATCGCCGATGCGACACCCGCGAAGGCGCTGCGTTGCAACGTCGTCATGTTCGCGCCGAGGTCGTTGCGCAAGGCGTTGAGCTGGTTGATGTTGGCGGCGTCGGTGCCACGCGTGCCGGGCGCCACGTTCGTCACTCGCCGCTCATGGCCCGCCGACCCCACCGAGACGGTATTGGCCTGATCCGCCACCGAATTCGCCCCGAGCGCCACCGAGTTGTTGCCGTTCGCCTGCGCATTTGCGCCGATCGCGACGGCATCCGTGCCCTTCGCGACCGGCAGCGGCGCGTTGGTCGAATTGACGGCGACGTAGTCCACGCCGGAACTCTGGAAGTGGTTCACGACGCTCGCGTATTCGTCCAGCCGATTATTGGTGGCGTTCAACTGGCGGCCGGTGACGGCGTCCGTGCTGGTGGCCGACAACTCGCCGTCCTTCACGTTGGTCAGCTGAACCGCCTTGGGAGCGTTGCCGTCCGCCGGCGTGGGGCCGCCGAGCGTCACCTTGTCGTGCTCGGGAGAGTCATACGCGACAGCATTCGATGCCACTTCCGAGACGCTCTTCAGATCGCCTTGCAGCGCCGCGATGTCGCTGGTGTTCTTCGTCACGCGCCCGTCGAGGTTCTCGATGGCCGCGCCGACGTTGTTCACCTTCGTTCCGCCGACGGAGTACGACGGCGCGGTCACGCCGCCGTTCGCATCCACGCCTGCCCCGCCGCCGAGCGCGGCCGCAATGGTCGACGATGCGTTGAACAGTTGCGACCCGTTGATCGCGTCGTTGCTCGCGGCATTCACGGCGCCGTTCGCCACGCCGGTGACGACGCGCGGCCCCGAAGTGCCCGCCACGTTGACCGTGCCGCCGTCGGTCTGGCCGCCCACCGTGATGATGCGCGTCGCCAGATCCTGACGTACGAGGCCGACCTGGCCAGTCGCGACGTCGTTCGTCCAGGTGTTGACAGTGGTGGTCAGGTTGCTGATGTCCGTCGTGTTCTTCGCGACCTTCTGGTTCGTGTCGAAGAGTTGCGAGCCGTTGACGGCGTCGGTGCTCGATGCGCTGAGCGCGCCAGCCTTCACGTTCGTCAGCGCGACCGGCGTGCCGACGCTGCCGAGCGTGATCAGATCGTGCGCGGAGGTGTCGTACTTGACGGCGTCGGCTGAGAGCGCCGCAAGGTTGGTGTTCGTCGTTGCGAGATTCGCGTTCGTCGTTGCGAGGCTCTGGTTCGTATCGAACAGTTGCGCGCCGTTGACGGCATCCGTGCTCGACGCATTCAGCGCACCGGCCTTGACGTTCGCGAGCGCAACAGGCGCGTTGGCGACGCCAAACGTCACCTTGTCGTGCGCCGAGGTGTCGTACTTCACACGATCCTGCAAACCGCTGTCGAGCGCCGCAACCGCCGAGCCCACGTCGTTATGCGTGCCGCCGTTCGCCTGGTACGCAGGCGCCTGAACCGTGCCGTCGCCCTTGATCGCGGCGCCGCCGCCGAGCAACGACGTCACGTTCTGCAATTGCGTGGCGGTCTGGGCCACGGTCTGGTTGGTCGCGAAAAGTTGCGAACCATTGACCGCGTCCGTGCTCGACGCGCTCAGCGCGCCTGCCTTCAGGTTCGTGATCGTCGTGCCGGCCGTGCCGCCGAGCGTGGCCTTGTCGAGGCTCGTGTCGTCGTAGGCGACGAGCGCGTTGGTCGCCTTGCCGGCCGCGTCGAGCTTCAGCCCCGTGCTCTTCAGCTGGGCGATGTTCGCGACGTCCGTGTCCTGCGTGCCCGCCGCGACATTGACGATCTGGCGTTGTGCCGATGCCGTGCCGACGGAGACGCTGTTCGCGCGGTCGGCGATCGAGTAGGTGCCGATGGCGACGGCGTTATTGGCGCTTGCCGTGGCGCCCGGGCCGATCGCTGTCGCGCGAGCGACCATGGCTCGGGAGTCGGAACCAATGGCAATTGCAGCATCCGTGCCACCCGTCGAGTCCGCCACTGCGTTGCCGCCGATCGCGATGCTGCCGACGCCGGTGGCCGATGCGCCGTCGGTGCTGCTGGCGGCGTCATTCGCGGCAAGGTATTTGCTGCCGCTCTGGAAGTTGTTCACCTTCGTCGTAAGAGCGGCGACGTTGTTGTTGGTCGCGAAGAGTTGCGAGCCGTTGACGGCATCCGTGCTGCTGGCGCTCAGGTTGCCCGCCTGCACGTAGGTGACCTGGCGCTGCTGCGATGCACTTCCAACCGAAACGGTGTTTGCCGTGCTTGCGACCGAACCGGCGCCAAGCGCCACCGAGTTGGTGGCGGTCACCGTCGACTTCGCTCCCAGCGCGACGCCATTGGCGGCGTTCGTAACGACACCGCCCAGATTGATGGAATCGTTCGAATTCGACGTGCCCGTACCGCCGTACGGATTGAACGCGAACGAATTGGCGGAGTTGTTCACCGATCCACCATTCGGTGCGAGAAACACCGTCTGACTCGATGCAGCGTCCAGAGTCGACCCGTTGCTCGATATGACCAGGGAATTCACCGCGTCGTTTGTGATCTGCGAGCCGATGGAAATGCCGTCGTTCTGCGTGCTTTTTACTGTATCGCCGATCGCGATGCCGTCCGTTCCGCCTGTGGCCGAATTCGCCCCAATTGCGATTGAAGAGCTGCCCGATGCAACACCTCCGTCCAGGCCGCCTGCCGAAGCGCCGGCTGCCACAGCGGCGAGGGTCGCTCCAACCAGCGCCATCTTTACCACCCGCCCACTGCGCTTGCCCCGCGCCCGCCCATGCTCCGACACCGCGACCCATGCGCCCAGCGGTTCATTCCATACCGATTTATAGATCTTGTTCATGACCAAATACCCACCGAGAGTTTGCAAGAAAACGCATGGCGCAAGCACGGTGCGACTGCGAAGTCAGTCCGTCAAAAGCTTTAAACCAAGCGATCGAGAAACTTACTCAGGGTGGCTAATGGATTTAACTAGAATTGTCTGAATTGAAAGAGGTGTTGCTAAATGTTCAATTGATAAAAAATCACATGCGCTTAATCGAGGGCTGCATTTTCTTGAGACTATGCAAGGCAATGACCCAAACGCCATAGGCACAAACAAAAAAACGGCGACCCAAACCTCGGATCGCCGCTTTGGAACGATGGCGCGCCAAGCCGGCGCGCAGCCGTCACCGCCTCACTTCGTCACTTCCCCACCCGCGCATTGGCCGAAGCCACCGCCGTCATGTTGATGATCCGCCGCACGGTCGCCGCGGGCGTCAGGATATGCACCGGCTTGCTCGCGCCGAGCAGGAACGGCCCGACCGTCACGCCCTCTCCGCTCACCATCTTGAGCAGGTTGTACGTGATGTTCGCCGCCTCCACGTTCGGCATGATCAGCAGATTCGCCTCGCCGTGCAGCGTCGTGCCCGGAAACGACGACTTGCGCACGGCCTCCGACAACGCCGCGTCGCCGTGCATTTCGCCATCCACCTCCAGGTGCGGCGCCCGCTGCGCGATCAGCTTGCGCGCTTCCGCCATACGCTTCGCCGACGCCGTCGGCACGCTGCCGAAATTCGAATTCGACACCAGCGCAACCTTCGGCTGAATGCCGAACTTCTCGATTTCGCTTGCCGCGAGAATCGTCATGTCGGCGAGCTGCTCGGGCGTCGGCAGTTCATTGACGTAGGTGTCGCTGATGAAGAGATTGCGCCCCTGCAACATCAGCAGGTTCATCGCGGCGAAGTTCTGCACGCCCTCCGCCTTGCCCAGCACCTGCTCGATGAACTTCAGATGGTCCTGATAGGTATCGATGAGGCCGCAGATCATGCCGTCGGCGTCGCCGGTGCGAACCAGGATCGCGCCGATCAGCGTGTTGAACTTGCGCAGCGCCGCCTTCGCGCTCTCCGGCGTCACGCCTTCGCGCGCCGCGATGCTGTGGTATTCCTGCCAGGCCTTCTGGTAGCGCGGATCGTCCTCGGGATTGACGATCTCGAAATCGACGCCCGGCTTCAGCTTCGAGCCCATCTTCTTCAGGCGCATTTCCACCACCGCCGGGCGGCCGATGATGATCGGCTGCGCGATCTTTTCCAGCAGCACGAACTGCGCGGCGCGCAGCACGCGCTCGTCCTCGCCTTCGGCAAACGCGATGCGCGCGGGCGCCGACTTCGCCGCCGCGAACACCGGCCGCATCACCATGCCCGTGCGATAGACCGTCGTGCCCAGTTCCTCGCGGTACGCGTCCATGTCCTTGATCGGACGCGTCGCCACGCCGGACTCCATCGCGGCCTGCGCCACCGCCGGCGCGATCTTGATGATGAGACGCGGATCGAACGGCTTCGGAATCAGGTACTCCGGGCCGAATTCGAGCGAGTGACCTTCGTAGGCCTTCGCGACTTCATCGCCCTGATCGGTTTCCTCCGCGAGTTCCGCGATCGCGCGCACGCACGCGAGCTTCATGGCCTCGGTGATCGTGGTCGCGCCCACGTCGAGCGCGCCGCGGAAGATGAACGGGAAGCACAGCACGTTGTTGACCTGGTTCGGATAGTCCGAACGGCCTGTCGCGATGATGCAGTCCGGGCGCACCTTCTTCGCCTCTTCCGGGCGGATTTCCGGCTCCGGATTGGCGAGCGCGAGGATGAGCGGCTTGTCCGCCATCACCTTGACCATTTCCGGCTTCAGCACGCCGGCACTCGAGCAGCCGAGGAACACGTCGGCCCGGTCGATGGCGTCCGCCAGCGTGCGCGCGTCCGTGCTCGCCTGATACCGCTCCTTCGACGCATCCAGATTGCCGCGGCCCTCGTAGATCACGCCCTTCGAATCGACGACGAGCGTGTTCGACTTCTTCAGCCCCAGGTCGACGAGCAGGTCCAGACACGCAATCGCCGCGGCGCCCGCGCCCGAACAGACAAGCTTCACTTCGTCGAGCTTCTTGCCGACCACCTTCAGGCCGTTGAGGATCGCCGCCGACGCGATAATCGCGGTGCCGTGCTGGTCGTCGTGGAAGACGGGGATCTTCATGCGCTCGCGCAGCTTCTTCTCGATATAGAAGCATTCCGGCGCCTTGATATCCTCCAGGTTGATGCCGCCGAGCGTCGGCTCGAGCATCGCGATCGCCTCGACGAGCTTGTCCGGGTCGGTTTCGGCAAGCTCGATGTCGAACACGTCGATGCCCGCGAATTTCTTGAAGAGACACCCCTTGCCTTCCATCACCGGCTTGGCGGCTAGCGGCCCGATGTTGCCGAGGCCCAGCACGGCCGTGCCGTTCGTCACCACGCCGACCAGGTTCGCGCGCGAGGTGTACTTCTGGGCGTCGAGCGGCTCGTCGAAGATCGCCATGCACGCGGCGGCGACGCCCGGCGAATACGCGAGCGACAGGTCGAGCTGGTTGGAAAGCGGCTTGGTCGGCGTGACCGAAATCTTGCCGGGCTTCGGGTTCTGGTGATACGCGAGGGCGCTTTGCTTCAGTTGTTCGTCCATGATTAGCCTGAGACGTTTAAGAATTTTTTGACAGGGTCCACGCCGCCGGCGACATGCGCCGCGGGAGTATGTGAATCGATGGATCGATCGTGCGGCGGCCCGGTGCGCCGGGTAGGCGCGCATCGCGCCGATTCCGGATGAAATCGACGGATGGAGCTGTTTTTAGGGACAATTAGTGTACACCTCGCGCATTGAATGGCGCGAAGCAGCATTCGTGTCTGGGCGCTCAGCGGGTCTTTGGCGCACGGGTGTCGGAGGCACGGGCCAGCGATCCGCCGCAAGTCTGCCGCTCGCCCAGCGGCGCCCAGTCGGGTAAAATCGCGGGCTACGCGCGCAGCGAACGGATGCACTCGGCAGTAAGGCGGCGGTAAAGCGGCACCGAACCGGCACCAAACGGGCACCAAGCCGGAAGGAAGCAATCGGCACCAAACCGGCACCAACGCGGGAAAACGGGGCCGGTTTCCGGCCCCGTTTTCCGATCATTCCGTTGATCCGCTGCGCCATGGTCCGCGAGGCCATCTCCGCTTCTCCAAGCGCCACCCACGTCCCAAGGATTCGCCCATGACAGGCTACGATCGCCAGACGATCTCCGACACCACCGCGAAAATGCTGCTGGAAGTTCAGGCAGTGCACTTCAACGCCGAGAAACCGTACATTTTCACGTCCGGCTGGGCGAGCCCGGTCTATATCGACTGCCGCAAGCTGATTTCGTATCCGCGCGTGCGCCGCGGTCTGATGGAGATGGCCGAGGCCACGATCCTGCGCGATGTCGGCTACGAGCAGATCGACGCGGTCGCGGGCGGCGAAACCGCCGGCATTCCGTTCGCCGCATGGCTGTCGGATCGCCTGATGGTGCCGATGCAGTACGTGCGCAAGAAGCCGAAGGGTTTCGGCCGCAACGCGCAGATCGAGGGTCTCCTGACCGAAGGACAGCGCGTGCTGCTGGTGGAAGACCTGACCACGGACAGCCGCAGCAAGATCAATTTCATCAACGCGCTGCGCACCGCCGGCGCGACTGTGAACCACTGCTTCGTGCTGTTTCACTACAACATCTTCAAGGAAAGCGTGTCCGTGCTGAAGGACATCGACGTCGATCTGCACGCGCTTGCCACGTGGTGGGACGTGCTGCGCGTCGCGAAGGAATCGGGCTACTTTGAAGCCAAGACGCTCGACGAGGTCGAGAAATTCCTGCACGCGCCGGCCGAGTGGTCGGCGGCGCATGGCGGCGCCACGGCGGCTCCGCAATAATCATGAAGGTGATATAAACGGAAAAAGCCGCTGGTTTTCTGCCAGCGGCTTTTTTATTTGTGCAGCCAAAAAATACTTATTCTCCCGCAGCCTTCGGTGCGTCGGGTAAAGGCGGTTCATCAAGATGACCGTCACCGACATAGGCCGAGAGATTCAATAATCCATTGCTTTGCGCATATTGAAACAATTCGGAATCGCGTTCGATGCCGAGTTTGCGCATGGCAGTATTTTTTTGCGTGCTGATTGTTTTGATACTGCGCCGCAATTGCGCGGCAATTTCGGTAATCGTCATCCCCGAGACGAAAAGGCGCACCACTTCCAGTTCTCGTTTCGACAAAACCACATCGCGCTGCAGTCCGCTCTCGGAAAGCCCCATGCTGTCGAGCGCCTTCTTCACCGAGGGCCCGACGTACTCCTTGCCCCGCATCACGCTGACGACGGCAAGCCCGATATGGCTCAGGTCGTCGGCCTTGTTGATGACCGCATTCACGCCGACTTCGCGCAGGCGTTTGAGCAGCGCCGGATTTTCGAGCATCGTCAACACGACAATGCGCACCGACGGAAACTGGCGCCCGATATAACCGAGCAGGGGCATGCCGTCTCCATATTGACCGCCCGGCATCGCCAGATCGGAAACGACTACATCACACGGCGTTTTCTGTAAAAGCTGAATCAATTCGGTGGATTGACGAGCCTGCCCGACCACCTCGACTTCGGGAAATTTGAGCAGCGCTTGCGCCGCACCAAACAAAATGACAGGGTGATCGTCCGCGATAATGACCTTGATACGCTGGCTCATTATTTACCTCTCGCTAGAAATTGATCAAATGCCGCGCAAATTAGCGTCAAGGTGCTGTCGTCCATTTGATGTCCATTCGAAACCGAATGTTCGGGGGCGTCTGTGGCATGAGAATCGCACAGGCGGCGCCTCATGTCATTCTCAAATTCACAACCAATATTTAATGCTTTGTTGCAATGTTAAACTCGAACCTGACATAAAGCGCATTTCCGAAACAAAAAACATCGTTACAGTTGGCGAAACGCTGCTATGGCACCGATGCCGCTGACAGGAGAACCCGCACCATGCGCTTGGCATGTTCCGACGTGCGTCTTGCTGTGTCTTGTTTCCGACGTTCTTGCCTTGCGCTGTCCATGCTCTGCGCGGCGGCAATCGCGGCTAACGTGCCCCGCGCGTCCGCGCAAACGACTTTCACTCTCACGAGCACCGACCTGCCGGCGGGCAAGCCCGTCCCGCCGTCGCTGCTCTTCGACCAGACCGACTGCAAGGGCGGCAACCGTTCGCCGCAGCTTTCCTGGCACGGCGCGCCCGCCGCGACGCGCAGCTTCGCCATCACGATGATCGACCCGGATGCGCCCGGGCGCGGCTGGTGGCATTGGGCCGTCGCCGGCATTCCCGCGACCGTGACGCAATTGCCGGGCAACGCGAGCGCATCCGGCGCCCTGCGCAAGATGGGCGCGGTCGAATCGCGCAATGATTTCGACGTCGACGGCTATGGCGGCCCATGCCCGCCGGCGGGCAAGCCGCATCGCTATGTCATCACGGTGTACGCGCTCGACAGCGACGATCTGCGCCTGCGCCAGGGGCGCCCGGCGCTGATGTTCGAGCACGAGATCCGCGCGACGACGCTCGCTACCGCCCAGCTGATCTTCACTTACGGCCGGTAGCGGCACGGGTTGCGGGGCCCGCCGAGCCACCGCGCCGAACGTCATCAGACGATTCGCGCCCGTTACCGGATGTTCCGGACCTCAGTCTGACTTTGCTAGACTGGTCCGGCTGACTTTTCCGGCATGCACGACCGGTCGATTCGTCGCGACGCTGCGCGCGCCGCGCGCGAACACTTCAACGAACGCACGCGGCGCGCGCCTTCGCATCCGCAGGAACGGAAGAAATCCCATGTCGAAGATTCTCATCGTTTATCACAGCGGCTACGGCCATACGAGAAAAGTCGCGGAAGCCGTTCTGGCAGGCGCACAGGAAGCCGGCGCGGACACGAAGCTGATCGCCGTCGGCGATCTCGACGACGCGCTCTGGGCCGAACTCGACACCGCCGACGCCATCATCTTCGGCGCCCCGACCTACATGGGCGGCCCGTCGGCCGACTTCAAGAAATTCGCCGATGCGAGCTCGAAGCCATGGTTCGCGCAGAAGTGGAAGGACAAGATCGCGGCCGGCTTCACCAACTCCGCGCACATGAACGGCGACAAGTTCCTGACCATCTCGTACTTCGTCACGCTCGCGATGCAGCACGGCATGATCTGGACGGGCACGGGCATGATGCCGTCGAACACGAAGGCGGCGACGCGCAACGACCTGAACTTCGTCGGCGGCTTCACGGGCCTCCTCACGCAGTCGCCGGCGGATGCGTCGCCTGAGGAAGCGCCGCCGCCCGGCGATCTCGAAACGGCGAGGGCGTTCGGCGCGCGCATCGCGGCCGTCACCGCGCGCTGGATCGCGGCGTAGGCGGGCGCGGCAGCCTGCGCATCGGCCATTTGGCGAATTCGGCACCGCGCCGTCGCGCTGACTTCGAAGCGCATTAAAATATCGCCTTTCCGCCCTCACGCGCGCCGCGTGATGGGCCCGAACCAGCGAGATCGAGATGACCACGAAAGTATTTGTCGACGGACAGGAAGGCACCACCGGCCTGAAGATTTTCGAGTACCTGTCGGAGCGCCGTGACATCGAGGTGCTGCGCATCGACGAGGCGAAGCGCAAGGACGTCGAGGAGCGCCGCCGCCTGATCAACGCGTCGGACGTGACGTTTCTCTGCCTGCCGGATGTGGCCTCGCGGGAATCGGTGTCGCTCGTCGAAAACGGCAACACCTGCGTGATCGACGCCAGCACGGCGTTCCGCACCCACGACGACTGGGCGTACGGCCTGCCCGAGCTCACCCGCGCACAGCGTGAGCGGCTGCGCACGGCCAAGCGCATCGCCGTGCCGGGCTGCCACGCGTCGGCGTTCGTGCTGTCGGTGCAGCCGCTCGTCGCGGGCGGGCTGGTTCCGGCCAACTTCGACGCGCACGCCTACTCGATCACCGGCTACAGCGGCGGCGGCAAGAAAATGATCGCCGACTACGAAGCGGGCGGAAACGCGAAGCTCACGAGCCCGCGCCCATACGCGCTCAGCCTCACGCACAAGCATCTGCCGGAAATGGCCGTGCGCTCGGGACTGAAGCACGCGCCGGTGTTCACGCCGATCGTCGGCAACTTCCTAAAAGGGCTGGCGGTCACGACCTATTTCTCGCCGGGCCGGCTCGCGCGCGCGGCCAAGCCGAAGGACGTGCAGTCGATGCTGGCGGAGTACTACGCGAACGAGCCGTTCGTGCGCGTGATGCCGTTCAACGCCGAGAGCAACCTGGACGACGGCTTTTTCGACGTGCAGGCCTGCAACGACACGAACCGGGTCGATATCTTCGTGTTCGGCAACGACGAGCGCTTCGTGACCGTCGCGCGGCTGGACAACCTCGGCAAGGGGGCGTCGGGGGCGGCGATCCAGTGCATGAACCTGCACATCGGCGCCGACGAAGAAGCCGGTCTCAATCGCTGAAAGCGCAACTGCGCTGTCTTCGCAGCGCGCGGGCGCCGGAATGGACCGAAGCCGATTCGCCGAAAGGCGGGTCGGCTTTTTGTTTTGGCGGGGCCAGACGGTCGCGGGCCCGCGCACGGCACGCGCGGGCAAAAAAAAGCCCGCCAAGCTGGCGGGCTGAATCCATATCAGTGGAGACATGGAGGAGACAGGAACGACTATACCAAAATTATTGGTGCATCGCAACAATACGACCGATCGTACCCGGTCGCCCCGTCCCGCCTCCCCAAAATGCCTACGGCTGCGTCATCGACAGAATAAAGCCCAGTTGATCAGTGGACACCGGTTTCACGAGATGGACGTCGAAACCCGCATCGTGCGTCATCTCGTGATGCTGCGGCTGGCCCCAGCCGGTCAGCGCCACCAGCAGCACGCCGCGCCCGCCGGGCGTATTTCGCAGCGCCCGCGCGGCGGCGAGTCCGTCCATCATCGGCATGCCGAGATCGAGGATCACGACTTCGGGCGCGAACTGCTGCGCGACCTCCACCGCCTGCGCCCCGTTCGCCGCGAGTGCAACCTCGTACCCCATTCCATTCAGCAGATTTGCAAGCCCGGCGAGCGCGTCGTCATCGTCGTCGGCTATCAGGATGCGCTTGGTCACGTCCGCCTCACTTGTTGCCCGAAACCACGAGCTTCAACTTGTTGGTTCCCGCCGTCGCCGCAACGATCTCCGTGCGGTGGCCGCGCGCTCCCAGATAGAAGTGCTGGCGGGATGGGGAGTTCTGGTCGTGCGTCGCGTCGGGCAGGCACGACGCGATGTCGGCGGCAACCGCCTGCAGCGCGTCCGCGCTCGAACCGCCGCGTGAGGTCCACGTGCATTGATAGCTGCCGTGCGTCGCGGCGCACTGGGCGTCTTCGCCGTAGGGGAGCGCGGCCGCCTTGCCGTCGTCGGGATTCAGCGCCGCGAAACCGGGCGACGCCGCGACGATCCGCTTGAGCGCCGCGCACGGGCTCGGGGTATCGTCGGCAGACGCGAAGCCGGGCGCGAACGACGCCCCGCAAACGGCCGCAGCAGCGAGGCCTGCAAACGCGGTCGCTCGATTCAGCTGATGCATGTGGGGCGCCTCCCTCTTTTGCTGTTCTTCTCGATCGACGCAACATCTTCGACAGCCAGTCTGTTCGCTGGCGCCGCACGCGTATGTTCGAAAGCGAATGAAACATACCAAGGAGTAGCAAGCAGCGCACCAAGTATAGGAAACGTACGTGCGTTTCGCTGCCGTTCGCTCGTGCAGACGAATCGTCGCACGAACGCCACCCTATTTTTCATATTGTTTGTGACGCGCAAGCGACACGTAGGCTCAGTGCCGCACGAGCGCCATCATGGCGCCGAAGCCGACGAAGATGCCGCCCGTCAGCCGGTTGAACGCCGTAGCGACGCTCTGGCTCTTGAGTTTCGCGCCGATGCGCGTGCCCAGACCCGCGTAGATCAGGTACCAGCTGACCTCGATCACGGCGAATGTCGATACGAGCGCGGCGAATTGCGGAAGGACCGGCCGGCCTGCGTCGATGAACTGGGGAAGCAGGGCGGCGGCAAACAGAATCGCCTTCGGATTGCTGCCTGCGATCAGAAAGCCGCTGCGAAACAGCGTTAGATGAGAATGACCGTGCATCTCATCCGCTTTCGGGAGATCGATTTCACTCACCCGTGCACGCCAGCTTTTCACGCCGACCCAGATCAGGTATGCCGCGCCGATGAACCGCAGCGTATTGAACGTCGCGGGCCAGGCTTCGAGAAAGACGCCCAGGCCCGCCGCCGATACCGACAGCATCAGCACGAGCGCAGTGAGGCAGCCGGCCATCGTCGCGCCCGCGCGCCGCAAGCCGTGCCGCGCGCCGTGCGTCATGACGAGCAGCATGTTCGGCCCCGGAATGGCGGATACGACAAAGACGGTTGCAACGAAAAGCCACCACGTGTGCAGGTTCATCGGGGCGTGCACCAATTTTGAGATAGGTGCGGATTATGACGCCTGGATACGCCGTGGCCTACCACTTACACGTTAATTGACAATTTCAGCGGCCGGCCCGCCTCGCCGCGACTTTTCCCAGCACCGCGAAATCCTTGTCGCCCTCGCCGTGGGCGATCGCGTCGATCAGGTTGTCGCGCACGACGCTTCCGACCGGCAGCGGCGTATTGACCGCTTCTGCCGCGGCGAGCGCGAGCCGGACGTCCTTCAGCCCGAGCCGCGCCTTGAAGAGCGCGGGCTCGTAGCGGTCTTCCACGATCAGCTTGCCGTAGCCCTGGTAAACCGGCCCCGGAAACAGCGTGCTCGTGATGAGATCGAGGAACATCTGCTGATCGATGCCGTGTCCCGACACCATCGCCGCGGCCTCGCCGAACGTCTCGATCGCGGATGCCAGCATGAAGTTCACGGCCAGCTTGAGCACGTTCGCATGCTGCGGCGTCGTGCCGACGCGCCACGTCTTCTGCCCGATCGCGTCGAGCACCGGCTGCACGCGGTCGATCGCCTCGCCCGGCCCGGCGGCGAAAATGTTGAGCTTGCCCGCCGCGGCGACGTCCGGGCGGCCCAGCACCGGCGCCGCCACGTACGCGACGCCGTGCTGCGCGTGAAGCGCGGTCAGTTCCTCCGCGAGCGCGACCGAGATCGTCGCCATGTTGACGTGCACGATGCCCTTGGGCGCCTGCCTGAGCAAGCCGCCGTCGACCAGCACCGTGCGCAGCGCGGTGTCGTCGGCGAGCATCGAAAACACGGCGTCGCCCGCGAAGGCCTGCTCGGGCGTATCGACAACCGACGCGCCCTGATCCGCGAGCGCTTTCGTGGGTCCGGGCGAGCGGTTCCACACCCGCACCGCGTGGCCCGCCTTCAGCGCGTTGCCCGCCATCGCGCTGCCCATCCCGCCGAGTCCGATGAAACCGATATCCATGCTTTCCTCCTCGTGGCCGAATTCGTGCCGTGAACAATCAGAGAGCGAGTAGATCACATCGTCCCGAAGCATGCAGCGTGAAGCGATGCGATACTTCCTGGATGATCCACGCATGCTTCCGATTCCATCGCGAGCTGAACGATTTTCTGGCGCGGCCGCAGCGCGAGCAGGCGTTCACGTGCGCATGCCCGAAGGCGTCGTCGATCAAGCACATGATCGAAGCGCTCGGCGTGCCGCATACCGAAGTGGAACTGATCGTGAGGAACGGCAGGCCGGCGGGGTTCGATGCGCCCATCGTGCAGGGCGATCGCATCGACGTGTATCCGCGCAACGGCGTCCCGGAGGGCATGCACGCGGGCGCGCTGCTTTTGCGCCCGCCGCTGCGCGGCGCGGGCTTGCGGTTCGTCGCGGATGCGCATCTCGGTGCGCTCGCGCAACTGCTGCGGCTTGCGGGCTTCGACACCCGCTACGACAACAATTTCCCCGACGACGAAATCGAGCAACTCGCGCTCGACGAGCACCGCGTCGTTCTCACGCGCGACCGCGAACTGCTCAAGCGCCGCACGGTGGTGTACGGCTGCTACGTCCGCGCGCTGCAAGCCGATGCGCAATGGCGCGAAATCGCCGAACGGCTCGATCTGACGCCGCATGTGCGCGCGTTTCGCCTGTGCCTGATGTGCAACGCGCCGCTGCGGCCCGCCCGTTCCGGCGATCTCGACGGCCGCGTGCCGGAAGGCGTGCGCGAGCGCCACACGCGCTTCGTCACCTGCGACGTGTGCCGGCGCGTGTTCTGGGAAGGGTCGCACTGGAAGCGGATGCGCGAGCGCATCGACGCCCTCGCCGACGCAGGCCGCGCGTAAGCGCCGCCGCGCTCGCACCAGTCTCGTACAATACGCGGCTTTCCCATCGTTGAACTCGCGTTCAACCCTTCGCCCCGGAGCTTCGCGTGAAGAAATTCGACCTCGAAAAGAACAAGGCGCTCAAGCTCGCCAACGACCTGAAGCAAAGCGGCTCGGCGCGTTTCGGCGCGGCCGCGGCGCAGCCGAAGCTCGACCGTCGCGAGCAGCGCCGCCTGGATCAGGAGAAAGGGCTCGTGCCGTTCGCGTGCAAGCTCGACGCCACGCTCGTCCAGCAACTGCAGGAACGCGCCGCCGCGCACGAAGGCGGCATGACCGAAGCGCTGGCGGAACTGCTGGTGGCCGCCGGCCTCACGCGCTAGGAGCCAGCGCGCAAGGCGGCAGCGCTCAGACGCTGCCCTGCTTTTCGATCACCAGAATGCGCGCTTCGCCGACTGGCTCGGCGAAATGCTCGTCGCCTGCCTGCGCGTGGAAGATGTCGCCGGCTTTCAGCGCAAGCGTTTCTTCCCGCCCGTCGCGGCGCACGTGCATCCTCACCTCGCCGTTCATCACGGCGAAGACTTCCTCGCCGTCGTTCACGTGCCACTTGTACGGCTGGTCGGTCCAGTGCAGGCGGCACGAGATGCCGTTCATCACGCAGACGTCGAGCGCGCCCCACGCGCGCTCCGCCCTGAAGCTTTCACTTTCGATGAGTTTCATGGTTGTCGCTACCTAGCGGATGAGATTGCGCCCCTCGTCGACGTCGGCGTGGCGCGTCGCCGGAATGCACGCCACGGCGACGAGGGAAAGCGCGAGCCCCGCCATCACGTAGAAGGTCGGCGCGAGCTGCGAGCCGGTCGTCCGGATGAGCCACGTCACGATGAACTGCCCGAAGCCGCCGAACAGCATCACCGCGATGTTATAGGCGAGCGAGAGGCCGGTCGAACGGACATGCGCGGGAAAGAGTTCCGCGATCAGCGCGCCGAACGGGCCGTAGTAGCCGGCGAGCGCAATCGAGAGCAGCGCCTGCACGATCACGAGGCGCGCCACGCTCGGCTCGGCGGCGAGCCACGAAAAGAGCGGATAGATCAAGGCGAGCGTGATGAGGAGCGACCAGAGCGAGAGCCCTTTCCTGCCGATGCGGTCCGACAACGCGCCCGCAACCGGCGAAAGCACGGTGAGCAGCAGATTGCCGACGATCAGCGCCGTAAACGACTGCGCGAACGGCAAATTCAGCTGCTTGACGGCGAAGGTCGGCAGATAGCCGATCAGCACGTAGACCGTCACCGTCAGCGCGATCACCGAGCCGAGCCCGCACAGCACCTCGCGGCCGTGGCTCGCGAACACCTCGCCAAGCGTCGCGCGGCGGGCGGTTTTCTTCGCGTGCAGGAAGGCTTCCGTGTCCGTCATGTTGCGGCGGATGTAGAAGCCGACCGGCCCGATCACGAGCCCGAGAATGAACGGCACGCGCCAGCCCCACGAATTGAGCGCCTCGGGCGACATGCCGCGCGAGATCGCCGCGCCGACCAGCGCGCCCAACAGGAGCGCGGCCGCCTGGCTCGCCATCTGGAAGCTGCCGTAGAAGCCGCGCTTCGAGAACGGCGCGGCTTCGATCAGGAGCGCAGTCGAGCTGCCGAACTCGCCGCCCGCCGAGAAACCTTGCAGCAGGCGCGCGAACACGATGATGAGCGGCCCGCCGATGCCGATGGCGGAATACGGCGGCGCGATCGCGAGCATCAGGATGCCGAGCGTCATGAGGCCGATCACCATGGTCAGCGCCGCCTTGCGTCCGGCGCGATCGGCGTAGAGACCGAGCACGATGCCGCCGACCGGCCGCATCACGAAGGCCACGCCGAAGGTGGCCGTGGTGAGGAGAATCGACGAATAATCGCTGTGGCTCGGGAAGAACAGTTGCGCGATCACGACTGTCATGAAGCCGAACACGGTGAAGTCGTACCATTCGAGCGCATTGCCGATCACGGCGGCCGCTACCGCGCGCGTGTTCGGCAGCCTGCCCGCCTTGCGATTCGCTGTTGCCATGTATGCTCCCCGCCCGCCGGGCGCACTGCTTCGGTTGATTATTCGCCGCAATTGCATCCGGCGCTTAACGAATTGGTGCCTTGGCGAGTGTAATTAGGGGGCGCATGGTTATCAAGGGACGAAAAAAGCGCGTCCAGCCTTCCGGCCGGACGCGCTTTTTACTGGCTCGCTGCTGCTTCAGGCCTTCTTGTTATAGGCGTTGCACCAGCCCTTCGACGCCACCAGCTTGTTCGCGAACATCGGGCACGGCGCGAATTCGTCGCTTGCCTTGCCCTGGTAGAACGAGCAGTTGCCGCAATCCTGGCCCGCGGCGTAGCGCGTGAACTTGGCCTTGTCGACCTTGCTCGCGTCGAGCTTGTAGCCGAGCGCCTGCGCGGTCGGATCGCTTTCCGGGACCTTGACGGGGTCGGCGGCGAAGGCGGTGCGGGTGAGCGCCAGCGTCGACGCCACGCCGATGCTGGATATGAGAAACGTGCGACGGCTTGTTTTCATGATGCTTGACTCCGTGTATTGGGGGATGCGCCATTCTGATGACGGCGACGTCCCGAGCATATCAACGCGGAGCGACATCGAAAAACACAAATCTTATAGATAAGGCGTGTCGGAACGTCGCGCCTAGCGGATCATCTCCACGACCCGCTCGGCGATCGCAAGCGACGCCGTCAGCCCCGGCGACTCGATCCCGTACAGATTTACGAGGCCCCGCACGCCGTGCGCGGACTTGCCCTGGATCATGAAGTCGGCGGCGGCCTGGCCCGGCCCCGACAGCTTCGGGCGGATGCCGGCGTAGGCCGGCTGCAGCGCGCCGTCGGGCAGGCCCGGCCAGTACGCGCGGATCGCCGCGTAGAACGCGTTCGCGCGGTTCGGATCGACGTCGTAGTTGATCGACTGCACCCATTCGACGTCCGGGCCGAACTTCGCCTGGCCGCCGAGATCGATGGTGAGATGCACGCCGAGCCCCGCCTCGTTCGGCATCGGGTAGATCAGGCGGTCGAACGGCGCGCGCCCGCTCACGCTGAAATAGTTGCCCTTCGCGAAGTAGAGCGGCGGCACATGGCGGTCGTCGAGTCCGCGGATCTGCCTCGCGATGTCGTTTGCGTGAAGCCCGGCGCTGTTGATCAGGTGCGTGGCGCGCAGGCGAGTGGGCGTCGCGCCGCCCGTCTCGATGATGAAGCAGCCCTCGCTCGCGTCGATCGACGCAACCGGCGTGCGGAACGCGATGTTCGCGCCGTGGCGCTCGGCGTCGCCGAGGAGGGCGAGCATGTACTGATGGCTGTCGACGATGCCCGTTTCAGGCGAAAACACCGCTTCCACGCACTGAAGCTGCGGCTCCAGCTCCTTCGCCTCGGCGCCGCTCAGGCGCACGAGCCCGTTCACGTGGTTCTCGATGCCCTTCTGCTCGATCGCCGCGAGCTGCGGCACCTGGTTGCGCGCCGTCGCGACGAGCAGTTTGCCGCAGCGCTGGTGGGGCACGCCGTGCGACTCGCAGAACTCGTAGAGCATCGCGCGGCCACGCACACAAAGCTCGGCCTTCAGCGAGCCGCGCGGATAGTAGATGCCCGCGTGGATGACCTCGCTGTTGCGCGAACTCGTGCCGATGCCGATCCCCTCGCCCGCCTCCAGCACCATGACTTCCCTGCCGCGTGCCGCCAGCGCCCGGGCTATCGCGAGTCCAACGACGCCCGCCCCTATCACTACACACTCGATCTGGTCCATGTCCCTTCCGTGCAGCCTCGTCAGGTGCATTCTACTTTCTGGACTATTGCGTGTTCCACAACAACGACAGTTCGATTACATCGTTTTTCGAAGTGATTCCGGAAAAGGCAAGAATTCCGCCGATTTTTGCCAAAAAAACCGCCTTTCGACAGCTTTTTTGGCAAGTTTTCAAAATAGAGGCCTTTCAGAATCCAATCGCTTTCTTACGTGCAGTGTGATCGAGCTGAATGTCGCGCGCCTCGACGTGATGCCGCCCGTCGATGCGCGCGTTGCCGAACGCATTGAGCATCGCGCGGCGCATGGCGCGCGGCGACGCGCGCGTGAGCGCCTCGAGCGGCGCATCGCCGAGCGTTTCCGGAAAGCGCCGGCCCCACACGTGCGAATTGCGGATCTCGTCATAAATCGACTGCGCGATGCGGCGCGCGCCGTCGCGATCGGGCGGCGGTATCTCGTAGACGTTCATGCGGTTCAGGAGCGGCTCGGGAATCGCGCGGGCGTCGTTCGCGGTCGCGATCCACACGACGTTGGCCGCGTTGATCGGCACTTCGGCGAATTCGTCGATGAACGCCTGAGCCGTGTCGTGCTCGAGCAGCGCGTAGAGCGCGCCGAGCGGGTCGTACTGCGCGTCGCCGGTGGCCTTGTCGATTTCATCGACCGTCATGACCGGATTCGCGTAGCTGCCGTTCACGAGGGCGTCGAAGACCTTGCCCGGCTTGGCATTGCGCCATTGCGACGACGCCCCCGACAGGATCCAGCCGGCCGTGAGCGAGCTCATCGCGACGTAGTGGCACGAGGTGCCGAGGAGGCGCGCGAGCTGCTTCGCGAAATGCGTCTTGCCGATGCCCGGCTCGCCGAGCAGCAGGATCGGCATGAGTTCGAGCCGGTCCTCGGTTTCGAGGCACAGCGCGATCTGCTTGCGGATGTCGGCGAGCGGCTCCTCGAAATTTGGCAGGTCGGCGACGAGATCGTCGATCGACGGCATCCGGTTCGGCTTCACGCAAAAGCGCAGGTTGCCCGCCTTGAGCATTTTTTCGTAGGTGGCGCGCAGCGCGTCGCTCGCGCCATCGGGCAGGTCGTTCAGCGCGGTCTCGACGTCGTCGAGACTGTAGACCTTGCTGAACGACGCGACCGCAAGTTCCTGTTTGACCACGGCTGTCGTCATGTCGCACCCCGTCAATTCATGTAGTCGATGGATTCAGTGTATCGACGACAAAAGGCCGCGCAAGCGAGCAATCGCACGCGTGTGCTGCTAATTCGGGCAAAAAGGGCAGCGATGACGGCAATTGCGGTCCGCGCCGGAAGACGCGCGTGGCCGGCGTCAGGCGCAGGCGCTTGTGGGCCGGGCGTCCTGCTCGGTGTGGCGCCATCCGTCGGGGGTTGCGCGCATCACGATGTGGAGCGTGCGCTCGGTCACATTCAGCGCCGCGACGAGGTGCCGGATGGTGGTGTTGTGGTTGGCGTGCTGCTGATAGAGCGCGCGCATCGCGAAGTCGGCGAGCCGCGGCTATAACAGTCAAAAAGTATGCAGAAAGCACCGGTTCCGAACCCCTTGTATGATCGGGAGTTTCCGTCTTCGCGCACGCCGGTGGCACGCGGGTTCGGATCCTGCTGCGGGCGTTCGAGCGGACGACATCCGCCATTGAGTTCACGGTGCAAAACCCCACATTTCGGGATGCACGCCGTCTGCTGAACCCGGCGCACGGCGCCAAGTCAGAAATACGTATCCGATCGGCCGGTCCGGTCGGACAAGTCCACACGGCAAGCCGCGCACGCCACCCGCGCCAAGGAGAAACCTTTCGATGCTGAAACGAAGCGCCACCCGCCTTCTCACCACGCTGTTCATCGGCGCATCGCTCGCCGCATACGTCGACGCGCACGCGCAAACCAGCGCGTCGCAGCCGGTCAAGTGGGAGTTGCAGGTGCTGCGCGACGGCCAGCAGATCGACGCGTTCTCCGCCACGACGAACGTCGGCCAGGCGCGCACGGACACGCATCACCACGTCGTGAAGAACAGCGTGGGCTGCGCCGACAAGCCGGCCGGCGACATCGACCTGCAACGCACCCTCACGATTTCGCCCGTCCACGCGAGCGCGGACGACGTGACGCTCGCCATCGAAGCCCAGGAAACGCTCGAAGAGAACACGCCGCGCGCCACGGCCCAGGGCTGCAAGCTCCCGCCGCAGCCGCGCGTCGTGAACGCGTCGCATCCGGGCCTCATGCTCAAGCCGGGCGAGTGGACCAGCTGGCAGATCGTCGACAAGAACCCCTCGCTGGCGTACCGGGTGCGCGCCAGCCTGACTACATCGGCGGCGGCTCAGTGACGCGCTGAATCCGGCACGAGCCGCGCCGATCCCAATACAAAAGCATGCGAAACCCAGAACATTTCCCGCCGAGCATTCCCGCCGCGCATGAAACCCCCGATTTCACGGCGGTGAGCTGGAACCTGCACAAGGGCCGCTCGCCGCTCGGCCGCCAGGCCTGGAGCGCGATGCAGCGCTGGGTGCAGTCCACCAACGCGGACGCGTATTTCCTTCAGGAAGCGATGGCGCGGCGCATGCCGCAGCCGGTGCTCGCCACCGGCTTCGGCAATCCGCTGCACGGCCCGCTCGACGACGTCTGGCATTGCCAGGCAACCGAAATCGCCACCTCGCTCGAATTGCAGATCGCGCTCGGTCCGAACGTGTTCAAGCCGTCCTGGCGGCACGGCAACGCGATCCTGTCGCCGCATCCGCTCGATCTGAGCGGCCGCTGGGACATCTCCGCACATCGCTTCGAGCGGCGCGGTCTGCTCGTCGCGCGGGCGACGTTCGCCGGCCGCTCGATCACGCTGCTGTGCGCCCACCTCGCGCTCACGCGCCAGGCGCGTCTGCGTCAGATGAACTGGATCGCGCACTGGATCGCGAAAGAGGCGCCGGACGGCCCGCTCGTGCTGGCGGGCGATTTCAACGACTGGCGCAACGATTCCGTGCCGCTCTTCGGCGAGCTCGGGATGAACGAGGTGGCAACGCTGCTCGGCGAATCGGGCCGGACCTTCCCCGCGTTCTCGCCGGCGCTCGCGCTCGACAAGATGTTCGTGCGCGGCATGAAGCCGGTCGAATGGATCACGCCCACGCAGGACACCGCGTGGCTCTCCGATCACCTTCCGTATATGGCCCGGCTGCGCGTGGAATAGCCGCCCGGCGCCGGGCGCTCAGACGTTGCGCGTGCGGTCCGGCCCGAACGAGCGCGCGATGAGATCCTCGAGGTCGGTGAACGACACCGGCTTCACGAGGTGATGATCGAAACCCGCGTCGAGCGCGCGCTGGCGGTCGGCATCGCCGCCGTAGCCGGTGAGGGCGAGCAGAAGCGCATCGCGCGTCGATGGCCGCGCGCGCAGCAGGCGCGCGAGTTCGCAGCCGTCCATCACCGGCAAACCGATGTCCAGGATCACCACCTCGGGCTGAAACGCGTCGACGATCGCAAGCGCGCCCGCGGCGTCGTGCAGCATGCGCACGTCGTGGCCAAGCGTTTCGAGCAGCATCGACATGGCCTGCGCGGCATCGACGCTGTCGTCGACGAGCAGCACACGGCGTGCATCTGCCGCGCCGTCCCGTGCGCCGTCGATCGTGTTCATGTGATTCCCCGTGGTTGGCAAGGCGCTGGCGGCCCAAAGCCATCATGCGCTTTTTAAGATAGGTCCGGACGACTTTAGCACACGCGTTCCAGAAGCGGAAATCCGCCTATGGCTTGTCCGGCGGCCCTTTGCGGCATGTTTGACGCGGATCGGATGCCGTTGCGGCACCATTTCGAGACAGCAGGGACGCAAGGATCGCGCGCCGACTTCGCAAGGCGCCACGCTTTTCAGTCTGCTATCGTGGATCTTCAGGCCGCGCCATGCGGCCGCTCATCCGCACCGCGCGCCATGTTCGACCTCTTCGACGACATCCCCAAGCCCGACATCGACTGGCAGCCGGACTGGCTTGCCGCCGACACCGCGTCCGACCTGATGGCCGCGCTGATCGACGAGGTCCGCTGGCAGCAGGACACGATGACGACGCCCGGCGGCCGCGTGCCGCTGCCGCGCCTCACGGCATGGCAGGGGGAACCGGACGCCGTCTATGTCTATTCCGGCATCCGCAACGTGCCGCAGCCCTGGACGCCCGCCGTCGCGGAACTGAGGACGCGTGCCGAAGAAGCGTCGAAGACGCGCTTTAACAGCGTGCTGCTCAACCGCTACCGCACGGGACAGGACAGCATGGGCTGGCACGCCGACAAGGAACGCGAACTCGGGCCGGAGCCGGTGATCGCATCGGTGAGCCTCGGCACCACGCGGACCTTCGAGTTTCGTCACGCGCGCACGCACGCCACGCACACGCTTTTGCTGTCGCACGGCAGCCTGCTCGTGATGCGCGGGCGCACGCAGCTGGAATGGGTGCATCGCGTGCCGAAGGAGCCGGACGCGCGCGGCGACCGGATCAATCTCACCTTCCGGTGGATCGATGCGTCGGCGCCGCCGAGGGGCAGGCCCGGCAGGTCGCGAAGCGCCTGAAGCAACGGCGCGCGGCGAGCCGCGGCATCACCGCCGCATCACCGCCGCTTCACCGCCGCTTCAAGGCCGCCTGGCGACGAAATCGATCTCCACGAGCGCATCGCGCGCAAGCCCCGTCACGCCGACGCAGGTCCGCGCCGGCAACGGCTTCGGCAGGAAATACGACTTGTAGACCGCGTTCATCGCCTCGTAGTCGCGCTTGAACTCGGTCAGGAAGATGCGCACGCTCACCACGTTGTCGAGCGTCAGGCCCAGTCCGCCCAGCACGAGAATCAGGTTGTCCATCACGCGGCGCGTCTGCGCCGCGACGCCTTCGGGCAGCGGCGCGCTATCGTCGGCGGGATCGGTCGGCATCTGGCCGGTCAGGAAGACCCAGCCGTCGGCTTCGGCGGCATGGGAGAACGGGCCGACCGGCGTCGGCGCGGCATCGACCATCGTGAATTTGGGTTGCTGGGACACACAGGCTCCTTGGTAACGAAAGCAAAAACGCTGAACAGCGAACGTTAGCGCACCAAAAAGCGCGCCGCCGCCATGCTCGCTGCGCGCCGGCCGCGGCAGCAGTTCGCCGCCGCCGGGACGCCCGGCCGCGCGCATGCGCGCGTGCCCTGCTCCCGCCAGGTCACGCGCGCGATCGGCACGACCGGCGCGACCGGCGCGATCAGGCGAACGCCTTGTGATATGCGTTGAGCGCCGGCGCGCCGCCGAGATGCACGTACAGCACGTTCGCGCCCTTCGGAATCTCGCCCGCCTTCGCCATCGCGATCAGTCCCGCCATCGACTTGCCCTCGTACACCGGGTCCGTGAGCATCGCCTCCAGCCGGGCGGCCGTGCGGATCGCATCGATGGTCGGCGCGTCGGGCAGGCCGTAGTCGGGGCCGGCGAAGCGCGGGTCGATGATCACGTCGGCGTCCTCGATGGGCTTGCCGATGCCGATCAGCTCCGCCGTCTGCCGCGCGATCTTGGTCACGGCGCGGCGCGTCATCGCCTCATCGCAGGCGGTATCGATGCCGATCAGCCGGCGCGGCCGCTCCTGCGCCTTGAAGCCCGCGACCATCCCGCCCTGCGTCGAACCGGTGCAGGTGGCGGTGATCACGGTGTCGAAGAAAAGGCCCATCTCCTTTTCCTGCCGCTCGAGTTCGTCGGCGAAATTGGCGTAGCCGAGGCCGCCGAGCGGATGATCCGACGCGCCCGCCGGAATCGCGTACGGCTTGCCTCCTTCGCGTCGCACCTGTTCGAGCGCGCGCTCCCACGTCTGCTTCACCTCGGTCGAATAACCTTCGCCTTCGAGCAGCGTCTCGGCGCCCATCAGCCGCGACAGCAGAATGTTGCCGACCTTGTCGTACACGGGGTCGTCCCAGTGCGTCCATTCCTCCTGCACGAGGCGGCAGCGCATGCCGAGCACCGCCGCGACCGCCGCGACCTGCCGGGTGTGATTCGACTGGATGTTGCCGATCGAGACGAGCGTATCGGCGCCCTGCTTCACGGCGTCGGCGGCGAGCCATTCGAGCTTGCGGATCTTGTTGCCGCCGAACGCGAGGCCCGACGACACGTCATCGCGCTTCGCCCACACGGAAACGCCGAGCGCATCCGACAGACGGTTAAGCCGATGAACCGGCGACGGAAAGAAGCCGAGCGAGATGCGGCCGAAGCGCTTTTCGAGATCGAGTGCCATAGCGGGTCCTTGATGAACAGGGGACGAATTCAGCACCCATTCTAGGAATTATCGCGAAGAAGGTGCTTTGATCAAAAACCCTTGCTTCAGAAATAAGTTTGGTATTCTTTGCAATTACCGTTATTTATTATTTTTTAAGTCATAGATAAAGAAGAATCTTCATCATGGAAGAACAGGAAATCACGCTCGACTCGACCGACCGCAAGATCCTGCGCGCGCTCCAGAACGACGGCCGCCTCAGCAACGCGGAACTGGCGAAACTGGTCGGGCTTTCCGCGGCGGCCTGCTGGAACCGCACGAAGCGCCTCTTCGACCTGCGCGTGATCCAGGGCGTGCACGCGCGAATCGATCCCGCCGCCGTGCAGCGGCCGGTGCTCGTGCTGGTGGGCGTCGTGCTCGACCGTTCGACGCAGGAAAGCTTCGCGGAATTCGAAAGCGCGGCGCGCGATCTGCCGCAGGTGCTCGAATGCGTGCTGGTCGCGGGCGATGTCGACTACTTCCTGAAGGTGCGGGTGCGCGATCTCGCCGCGTTCAACGTCTTTCACAGCGAGAAGATTCTCGGACTGCCCAACGTGCGGCAGGTCCGCACGTTCTTCGTGATGAACGAGGTCAAACTGGACGGACAATTGCTGTTCTGACCCGCTGGCGCCGACGATACAACCGGAACCCCCAAATGCTCCCCTACCCCGTTCTCATGGACGTCGTGATCCGCATGCTGAGCGCGGTCCTGATCGGCTGCATCATCGGCATCGACCGCGACCTGCATGGCAAACCCACCGGCATGAAGACGCTCGGGCTGGTGGCGCTCGGCGCGTGCCTCGCGACCATGGCCGCGATGGGCTTTTCGAGCCACACGCTCTCCGTGAACGCCGATGTCTCGCGCGCCGTGCAGGGCATCGTGACGGGCATCGGCTTTCTCGGCGCGGGCGTGATCGTCCAGAATCCGGGCCAGAACCGCATTCGCGGGCTCACCACGGCCGCGTCGATCTGGGTCACGGCGGCGGTGGGCATCGTGTGCGGCCTCGGCATCTGGAGCGTCGCGGCGATCGCGACGCTGATCCTGATCCTGCTCCTCACCGTGGGACGCATGGTGGAAAAGGCGCTGCACCGCCAGTGGATGCGCAAGCCGGCCGAGGAGCGCGCGGCGCGCGCGTTCGCCGACGAGGACTGAGCGCCCGCCCGCTAGAAGCGGTAGCCGAGGCCCGCGAGAATCACGTCGGTGTCGCGGTTATAGCGCGTGACGATGCGATTCCACGTGACCCGCGTGCTCCAGTGATCGCCGAGCCGGTACGACGCCGACACCGAGATGATGCCCGCCAGGCGGTCGTCGGCGTCGTTGTCGCCGGTGATATCGGGTTCCGAGTTCTGGCGCACTGCGTAATAGAGCCCGGCGCCGAGGCCGAGCGTCAGACGGTCGTTGAAGAATCCCCGCGTCGCCCACAACTGGGTCGTGATGCCGTCCCGGCGCACGAGGTCGGCATTGCCTTCGTGCAGGTAGCCGATCGTCCAGTCCACGTAATTCCAGAGGCCGCGCCGGTAGTCGAGCGCCGCGCCGAGCGCCGTCTGCGAACTCGAACTGTTGACGATCGTCTGGCCGAGATACGCGGTGACTTCGTTGTTCGTGACCTTGGTCGTGCGGCTCGGCGCCCAGTCGCGCGGGCCCGGCGTGTCCGGCGCATCGAGCTGGTAGGCGATGCCGATGAGCGCCGCCGTCGAGTTCGGGCCGCGCTGCACCTGCACGCGGTTCACCTGAAATTGCGCGATCCAGCGGTTCGCGAAGTAGTACTGGGCGCGCAGGCTGAACACGCCGCCCCAGCCGTGCGTGTTGGAGTAGCTGCCGCCCTGCTCCGCGGTCGAGGTGTCGAAATAGCGGTACGGCCCCGCGCCCGCCGACAGAACGAGCCGCCGCTGCGCAAGCGGCAGGCGCGCCCAGAGCTGGATCGCCTGGCCGTCACGGTGATGGTCCGTCACGTGGCCCTCGTTGAGCCAGGTGAAGCTCGCGGCGAAGTATTCCCCGAGCCCCTGCTCGTAGGCCGCCGCCCACGAATACGTGTGCTCGCCGGAACTGCGCGACACCCCGCCCGACAACGAAAACTCCTGCGCGTGCACCGCCCCCGATGCGGCGAAAAGGAGCGCGCCGAGCGCCGACGGACCGAGGAGCCGCTGAACGCGGACATGGCCCGCCATGCGCGTTCCACCGTCTTCCCGCGAGCGCCGGCGACCTGCCGCGCCGGCGAAAACTGCTGACATTCTGCTTTCAGCTGCATGGCGCCACAACGGGTGCGGCGCGCGGATTACACGAATTTTCGAACCCGGCATGCGAAGACGGATCATGTCGATGTCCCAGGATTTTTTATTGAGACAAGAATCCTAACAGCCTTGGCAGGATCGCACTTTTCGCTGCGCAAGCGCGCCGAAAGCAGTGAATTATTTTTGCGACAGCTCGCGCCGGTCTGGACAACGCCGTGTGCCGGTCCGCGCGGCTTGCCACGCCGGCTTGCTTAGTACTTGCGTGCATACTTCGGAAGCTTTCAGGCGGCTTCGTCCAGCGCCGACGCCTCCACACGGTTGCGCCCCCCGACTTTCGCCGCATAGAGCAGCGAGTCGGCGCGCGCGAGCAGCGACGCGAGCGACTCGCGCCCGTCCCAGCCTGCGATACCCGCGCTGAACGTGTAGCGCAGCGCTCCACCCGGCACCGGGCAGGGCGTGGACTCCACCGTCTGCCGCAGCCGCTCGACGAGCGCCGTGACGTCAACGGCATGCGCCGCCGCGCAGATCAGGCAGAACTCCTCGCCGCCGATGCGCCCGAACGCGTCGCCGCGGCGAAGGCGCGCGCTCACCGTCGACGCGAAATGGCGCAGCACCTCGTCTCCCGCGGCGTGGCCGTAGCGGTCGTTCACGCTCTTGAAGTGATCGACGTCGACCACCGCCACGTATTCACGCATGCCGTCCTGTGCGGGGCGCCTGAGCCGCGCCCCGGCCAGTTCCAGGAACGCCTTGCGCGACAGCGCGCCGGTGAGATCGTCGAAGCGCGCGAGCCGCTCCAGACGTTGCGCAAGCCGGTCGTGCGCCATCATCACGAGCCCGATGCACAGCGACGGCAGCACCAGAATGCCGATGGCGAGAAACGCGACCTGCATTGGCCCCGGTTGCAGCAGCGCAGTTTGCGGCGGCGGCGCAACCGCGTAGATCGCGCCGCGCACGATGTGCCCCGCGCCGCCCAGCAGCGCCACGCCGGCGACGAAAAGATAGTTGTAGCGCGGCCGCTCCGGCGGGCGCGACAGCAGCACGCGCCCGGCGATCGCCAGATCGCATGCTGCTCGAAACGCCGAGACGATCACGACACGCACATGGGTATCGGGAACCGCATAGGTGAAGTAGACGATTCCCGCCATCACCGCGAGCCACGCGATCCAGCCGGTGTACGCGCGCGCGGCACTCGGGCGGATGGCGAAGAACTCGTTGCAGCCCTCGAAGATCAGGAGAATCGTCGCGGCGAGCAACTGGTTCGCGGCCACGATGCCGAGCGCCGCCGGCAGCACGCCCTGCATCGAAAAGAGCACGAGCGAGACGATCGCCAGCACGTTCGCCCAGATCCAGCGCCGCACGCCCGCGATCGCGTGCGGCAGGAGCGAGATCAGCACCAGGATCGAGAGAACGCTCGACAGGACGGTGACGACGAGGATGCTGACTGGACTGAACATCGGTGCAGGTTAATGGATTCGCCCGGCCGCGGCGGGCGCTTGATGCACGATGTGCGATGGATGTAGCGGCGGCTGCGGTTCGGATGCGACGCATCGGGTTGCGGTGTGTTCACGCGATCGCCAGCGGTGCCATCGGTTTATCGGCGGAAATCGTGCAAATCTTGAGTAAAGCTGACAGATTTGGCCGCTTGCGGAGAAATTCACCTCTTCGTGCTTTCGTGCTTTCGTCCTTGCGCCGGCTGACGGCGCCATCGGCTGAAAACAAAAATGGCGGCAACGCCGCCATTCGATCGGTCGGGCAGACGGCGCACCGTCCGCCTGCATTGCCGGATCAATCCCAGCCGTGACGCTCGCGCCAGCGCTCCTCGCGGCGCGCTTCGTGGCGCCAGTGGCGCTCGCGCCGCTCACGCCATTCGCGTGCGCGCCAGCCGCCGTCGTCATAACCGTAGCCATACGCCACGGCCACGGGTGGCGGCGGCGCGACGTACACCGGCTGCGGCGCCGCGTAGTAGCCGGGCACGCCGATGCCCACCGCCAGATCCACATGCGCCGACGCCGCCGAGGACGCCGCCAGCACGGCAACACCCAGAACCGCCCCGAGAATTTTCTTGTTCATATCGCTTCTCCTTGCACCAGCGGTGCATGTCAGTGACCACGCGATGCAGTCTAGAGGGCGATATCCGACACAGGTGCAACAGCGCTGCGAGAAAAGTAACGCGCGGTAACGGCCCGCTCGCCGCGCCTGGGCGGTCCTGACAGGCGTCAAAGCACCCGCTTTCCCGTCTCGTCGATAACGACTTCGCCGTCCTCCTTCGTGAACGGCCCCTTCTGCTGCGACGGCAGGATGTCGAGCACGCGCTCCGACGGCCGGCACAGCCGTACGCCGAGCTCCGTCTCCACGAACGGCCGGTTGATGAGGATAGGGTGGGCGAGCATCGCGTCGATGAGCTGATCGTCGCTGAGCATCGGGTCGTCGAGGCCGAGTTCCGCGTACGGCGTGCCCTTCTCGCGCAACGCCTCGCGCACGGTCATGCCGGCGCGGGCAATCAGGCCGGTCAGCGTTTCGCGGCTCGGCGGATGAACCAGATACTCGACGACCTTCGGCTCGATCTCCGCGTTGCGGATCAGCGCAAGCGTGTTGCGCGACGTGCCGCATTGCGGGTTGTGATAGATCGTGGTGGTCATGATGGCGCTCCTTTTGTTCGTCCGTTGGCTTGCTGCTTTTCCCTCATTTTAGGGGCTGCGGGCGTGTCGGGCCCGCGTGCGGACCGTTTGCGCGCGGGCCGCGATGCGTCCGGGCGCGCTTCGAGCTTGCGCTTTGAGCTCGCGCTTTGAGCCCGCGCTTCGAGCCTGCTCTTGCGCACCGCGAAGCAGCGTCGGCGCTCGCCGCCGATGCCCGCCGCATCGGGTCCGCGCCTGCGAATGTACTGTCAATTCGTGTGTCCGCGGGCTATAACACTCTTGCAGCGCGGCATTTATGTGCTTGCGGCCCACCGGGCCCTTCGCCAGCTTTCCTCGGCGCCCCGCACTGCTTCGCACCATCAGCGTGCGGTCTTCAGGTAGCAACCTAACTAGTTCGGCATGCCGGCCCGCGCGGCCGAGATCCGGCCCGACATTCGCTCGCGTGACAACGCTGCGTCTGCTTTCCACGCGTTTAGCGGGCGGAGGCTCAATACAGCGAACATCGAAGCCCAGGTCTCACGCGACCTTCGCTCTTCTCATAGGAGTCGACATGAAATCACGTCTGATACTGGCGGCCGTCGCCGCTTTACTGCTCGTGGCGGCAGGGCCCGCGTTCGCAGGAGATGCCTATCAAGCGACGCAACCGGTCACGCCGGACACGAGCGCGATGGGTCAGCCCTCGTTGCAGCATAACGCGAAGCCCTCGCAATCCGCAGCCGATCCGTCGTATGGCGGCACGCCCGCCACACGCAGCGCGGCCGGAAAAATGACCTCGCGGACCTGCCTGCCAGGACCGCAGTGCGATATCTTCTTCGGCAACTGATGAGCGCGCCGTGAAGGGCGGCGGCCCGATTCGCCATCGGCCGCGCCCTTCCCTCCATCCGACAGGCACAGACATCCTGCACGACGTGATCGATACGGACCGCGACGCATTCGTCGCCGCACTCGCCGGCGAAGGATTCGACGAAGTCGTGACGGTGGCGCGCGAGCCGGACGAAGCGCTCGACGTCCACGCCCATCCCTTCGAGGCGAAGGCGCTGATCCTCGAAGGCGAACTGACGATCCGGACCGGCGAGACGGAACAGCACTATCGCGCGGGCGACATCTTTCATCTGCGCGCGAACGAAGCGCACTCCGAGCGATACGGGCCCGCCGGGGTCAGGTATCTCGTCGGCCGCAAGTGAGCGGCCGCCCGCTGCACGAAACGCTTTTCCGCCAGAGCCGCATCGGCCGTCGTCGATCCCCGTCGCAACACCCTGCCAAGCCCGCCGCGCTCGAGGTGCGGCGCGTGATCCGCGAGTGCGCGGCGAGCAGTTGCGCGGCCACTACGCCGAGCATCCGCACGCCGGCGACGTTCGCGGGCGAGGTTTCTTCATCGGCGTCGAACGGGTCGAGGACGGCGCCACCAAAGCCCGTTCAATCGGAAGAAGAAGCTGAACGCGCGCATCGAGAGCGAGGCGATCAAGCGCGGACTGATGGTCTATCCGATGGGCGGCACCGTCGGTGTCCGTGCAGGCAATCATGTCCTGCTCGCGCCGCCGTTCATCTGCATGTCACAGCAGATCGAAACGCTCGTCGAGCGGCGGACGGGCGCCATCGACGCCTGCTCCCGATGACACGATCACACGCCTGCCTTATTCTTTCTGCGCTTTCTGCGCCGCGCGGGCGGCTGTGCGGCGCATTCGCCGCGTCGGCGCCTCAGGAAAGCGAACACGCATTCCCCGGAGCACTTCATGACGAGCAGACTTCCCGACTTCCACATCGCCGATGCGACAGACGAACAGAAGGCCGTATTGCAGGAAATCCTGAGCGGGCCGCGTGGCAATCTCAACGGCCCGTTTCTCGGCTGGATCCACAGCCCCGAGCTTGCGCAGCATGCGCAGCGGCTCGGTGCATTCTGCCGCTACAAGACGGGCCTGCCGCTGCGTCTTTCGGAGCTCGCGATTCTCGTGACCGCCGCGCACTGGCGATCGCAGGCCGAGTGGCACATCCACTATCCGATCGCGCTCGACGCAGGCGTTCCCGCACATGTGGCCGATGCGTTGCGCGAAGGCCGCGCGCCCGCTTTCGACAACGACGACGACGCATTGATCCACGGCTTCGCAACGGAGCTGCACGAATCGAAGCGCGTAAGCGACGAGACTTACGGGCGCGCGGTCGGGCGCTTCGGTCATGTGGTCGTCGTAAACCTGGTGGGGCTGCTCGGCTATTACTCGCTCGTCGCGATGACGCTCAACGCGTTCGGCATGCGCGCGCAGGGGCAGACCGAGTTGCCGTTCGCGGAAATGAAAGCGTGAGTTGCCTGTCGTCGCCGGTGCCGTGCGCATTGGCGGCACTGGCGACATGGGCGGCATGGGCGGCATGGGCGACACCCCCTCCAAGGACGCCCTCCTTACGGAGGATTGTTCCGCCTCCCGTGGCCAATATAAGGTAGGTACTGCGCACTTCTGATGCGCATTCAGACCTACGAGGTCTCCTCGACAGAAACCGGTGCAGCGAATCGGCGCCTTCCTGTCAAACGCGCGGCCAGCGTCGCGCCGTGTTGCAAAGCCAACGTTCAAGTCCGGCATGAGGCGCGAAGCACGCGTCTGCCACCGGCTTTAGGTTCGCTCACCCTCGAGATGTGCACCGTCACCCCGGCACGCGCCTGCAATGGCCCGGCGCCGCGTCGACTGCCAGGACGAGCGTCGATCCCCAGTTGCAGGAAGCCGGGAAGCGCATTCCCGGCGGCTTGCGCATGTCCATCACGGAGCTGAAATTGAAATCACGCCTTTTCCTCGCCACCGCCGCCGCGGGCCTCTTCGTCATCACCGGCGCAGCGTACGCACAAGAAGCATCTGAAAGCACACAACCGGCCGCCCAGCAAAATGCGCAAGCACCCGCACAATCGGCTGACGACTCCTCGTATGGCGGCATGGCTGCCGGCAAGAGCATGGCAGCAGGCGGCTACCGGCAAAGCGGCTGCAGCACGGCACCGAACTGCGACATCTTCTTCGGGCAATAACCGGCGTCGCAAGAGGGCGTCCCCACACGACGCCCTCCTTTTCAACTGCATGATTGCACTACGGCCTGACTGCATGACCGCATCGCGCGCATCGACCCGGCGTGATGCCGCTTGAACCCGGACATCGAGTGAACGCTCGGCCTCGGTGTCGGCGGGATGCATTTCGGACGGCAACCGAGCTTCGTTCCTTCATGGACGTCGCGTGATTCCTGTCAGCGACGCGCCAGGTCTTGAGGAAGTCGTGATGAAAGCGAAACCGGTCATGGCGAGTGTGCAGGCGTGCGGCCGCACGATGAGCGCCGAGTTCCACCCGGACACGGGTCGGCTGAGAATCCTGGACGGCGGCGCGCTGGTGGCCGAAATGTTCCCGCCGCACTCCTGGTTCGCCATTGCATCGGTGGCGGGCAAGAGCCGGTGGGGCACGCGCCCGAACGAAGCCGATCTCTACCTCGTGATCGCGAACTACGCGATGCGGCGCACCGGCCTGAGCAGCTACACCGGCGACGACCCCGGCGATACGTTCGCAGGCAGCGAACCCACTGCGGTCTGATGAAGCTGGTGCAGGAACAGTGCAGAAGCATTGAGCGGCAGGCGCGCATGCGGCCTGCCGCCCGAAATAAAAAGACCCGCGGACATCGCTGTTGCGGGTCAATCGGGTATGCCGATTCTTTGCATTCTTCTCGCCAATCCCCATTTGGCGTCGGCGTCGAGCCTTCCGGGCTCTGACGCTAATATCATATGGACGAGCCGCGATCGCGTTAGTCGGGCACCGCACGAATTTGTTCTGAGGAAATGCGCGGCTCCGCACAGCGCGCGCGCTCGATCGCGCTGGCTCACGCACGGCCGCGCGATATCAGGGAAAGCACGCGCTCTTGCAAGCTATTCGGCGAACGGCCGGTTGCGCTCCGGCTCCGGATTTACGCGGAGGCCAGCAGCCCCGTCATCCGGCTGCGTGCCTGCGCCGGGCGGCCTTCTTGCGTTCTTGCCGTTCGCCCGTACTCGCAGGCGCGCCCGCTGCCGTCTCGCTCCCGACGATAGAACGCGAGCGTGCGAATCTGCTCCTCCGACCTGCTCCTTCACGTAAACGATTGAGCCGTCGTGTTTATGCCGCCGAACACACAGCCATCTCGGTGACACCCCCGCATGAGCCATTGCGGTGCGCGTGTGCCGGGAGATCCGGCACGGGCATTGCTGCACTGCCGCATCGGCCGGCGCATCGTTGCGCCGGCGACCAGACGGATGAGGTCAGCATGGCCGGTCCCAACCCGCTTGTTACCGTTGTGCGTGTGCAAGACGGCACGCTCTCGGTCGAATTCCGCCCCGATACCGGGCGATTGCGGATGCTCGACGGTGCAATCGTCCTGGAAGAACTGTTTCCGCCCCATTCGTGGTTTGCCGTCGCTTCGGTCGCGGGCAACAGCCGCTGGGGCACGCGTCCGAGCGAGGCGGACCTGCGACTGCTTCTAGAGGACTTCATCCAAAGACGGTCCGGCACGTCCGATCGGGGACACACCGCGCCAAGCTGACGTCCGCCGCAAGGCACGAGGCACGCGATGCTCGATGCGATCACCGAAGCTCAGCGGCGTGCGGGCACATCGTCACCGGCTGCGAGCCCCGCGGCGAAAGGACAAAAAAAACCCTGTTCCAAGGAACAGGGCTCGCTGAAATACCGACGGGCATAACGGCGCCCGCCGGCCAGGGTTCATCGTCTTCTTGCGACAGTATTCACTGCCTTATCCGTTGATCCTCACTCGACTGTCACCGACTTTGCGAGATTCCGCGGCTTGTCCACGTCCGTGCCACGCGCACACGCCGTGTGGTACGCGAGCAGTTGCAACGGCACCACGTGCAGGATCGGCGACAACAGCCCGTAGTGTTCCGGCATGCGGATGACATGGATGCCGTCCTCGCTCGTGATGCGCGTATCCGCATCGGCGAAGACATACAGTTCGCCGCCGCGCGCGCGCACTTCCTGCATGTTCGACTTCAGCTTTTCGAGCAGCGTGTCGTTCGGCGCGACGGTCACCACCGGCATCGCCTCGGTGACGAGCGCGAGCGGCCCGTGCTTCAGCTCGCCCGCGGGGTAGGCCTCCGCGTGGATGTACGAAATCTCCTTGAGCTTCAGTGCGCCTTCCAGCGCGATCGGATAGTGCAGGCCGCGTCCGAGGAAGAGCGCATTTTCCTTGCGCGCGAATTCCTCCGCCCACGCGATGATTTGCGGCTCCAGCGCGAGCACGCTGTTGAGCGCCGCAGGCAGGTGCCGCAACTGCGCGAGATAGGCGGTCTCCTGCTTCGCGTCCACGTAGCCGCGCAGCTTGCCGAGCGTAACCGCCAGCACGAAGAGGCCCGCCAGTTGCGTCGTGAAGGCCTTCGTCGACGCCACGCCGATCTCCGTGCCCGCGTGCGTCAGGAACGACAACTCGGTCTGCCGCACCATCGCGCTCGTCGCGACGTTGCAAACCGCGAGCGTGTGCTTGTGGCCGAGCGACTGCGCGTGCTTGAGCGCGGCGAGCGTATCGGCGGTTTCGCCCGACTGCGAGATCACGACCACCAGCGCCTTCGGATCCGCCACCGATTCGCGATAGCGATACTCGCTCGCGATCTCGACCTGCGTCGGAATCTTCGCGACCGATTCGAGCCAGTACTTCGCGGTCAACCCCGAGTAGTAGCTCGTGCCGCACGCGAGAATCAGCAGGTTGTCGATCTCGCTGAACGCCTTGCCCGCTTCGGCCCCGAAGAGCACCGGATCGAACTGCTCGGTTTGCGGGATCGTGTCGGTGATCGCGCGCGGCTGCTCGAAGATCTCCTTCTGCATGAAATGGCGATACGGCCCGAGTTCGACCGCGCCGCCGTATGCCGCGACCACGCGCACTTCGCGCTGGGCGGGCGCGCCTTCACGATCGACGATCTTCACGCCGTCGAGCGTGATCTCGACCACGTCGCCCTCTTCGAGGAACGCGAAGCGGTCGGTGCTGCCCGCTAGCGCGAGCGCATCGGAGGCGAGGAAGTTCTCGCCCTCGCCCACACCGACGACGAGCGGCGAACCCTGCCGCGCGCCCACCACCGTATGCGGCTGATCCTTGTGGATCACGGCGATCGCATACGCACCGTGCAGTTGCTTCACGGCGTCGCGAACCGTCTGGAACAGGTCGCCGCGATACATGCTGTGGATCAGGTGCGCGATGACTTCGGTGTCGGTCTGCGACACGAACTCGTAGCCCTTGCCGCGCAGCATTTCACGCAGCGACTCGTAGTTCTCGATGATGCCGTTGTGCACGAGCGCGACCGCGTCGCGTGAAAAGATGGGGTGGGCGTTGTCCGTCACCGGGGCGCCGTGCGTCGCCCAGCGCGTGTGCGCGATGCCCGTCACGCCTTCGAGGCGCGAGTCGCGCACCTGCGCGTCGAGATCCGCCACGCGCGCCACGCTGCGCGCGCGCCGCGGCTCGCCGTGGCTCAGCACGGCGACGCCGCACGAGTCGTAGCCGCGATACTCGAGGCGGCGCAGTCCTTCGACCAGCACCGGGACGATGTTACGTTGCGCAACCGCGCCGACAATTCCACACATGGTCTTCCATCCCTCTCAAGTTTGATCGCGGGCGCGTGGCGCGCCTCGCCGAATGCGTTCTCAGGCTTTCTTCTTGACCGGCCGCACGTAACCGCTCTTGCTCACCTGCGTCTTCTCGTTCAGCACCAGTTCGCCTTCGCCTACGTCCTTCCATACCGTCGTGCCCGCCGCGATCGTCACGCCGCGCCCGACGCGCACCGGCGCGACGAGCTGCGAATCGGAGCCGACGAACACGTCGTCTTCGATCACGGTGCGATGCTTGTTCGCGCCGTCGTAGTTGCACGTGATCGTGCCCGCGCCGATGTTCACGCGCGCGCCGACATCCGAGTCGCCGACATAGGAAAGGTGATTCGCCTTCGATCCCTGCCCGAACACCGCATTCTTCACTTCGACGAAGTTGCCGACATGCACGTCGTCGCCGAGGATCGCGCCCGGGCGCAGCCGTGCATACGGACCGAGCACGACATGCGCGCCCGTCGTGCCGCCCTCGATGTGCGTAAACGCGTCGACGCGCGTGCCCGCGCCGATCGCCGCGTCGCGAATCACGCAGTTCGGGCCGATCGTCACGTTGTCCGCGAGCGTCACGCGCCCTTCGAACACGCAGTTGACGTCGATCGACACATCGCGCCCGCATTGCAGCGTGCCGCGCACATCGATGCGCGCCGGATCGGCGAGCGTCACGCCTGCCACCAGCAGGTCGTCGGCCACGTTGCGCTGGTGAATGCGCTCGAGTTCGGCGAGTTGCTGCTTGCTGTTCACGCCGAGCGTCTCCCACTCTTCGTCGGGCTGCGACGTCACGACATCGACGCCCGCTTCGAGCGCACGCTCGACGACATCGGTGAGATAGAACTCGCCCTGCGCGTTGTCGTTCTTGAGTGCTGCGAGCCACGAGGCCAGTTGCCGCGTCGGCGTGATGACGATGCCGGTGTTGATCTCCGCGATACCGCGCTCCTCGGCGCTCGCATCCTTCTGCTCGACGATCTTGCGCACCGCGCCCTTCGCATCGCGGACGATGCGCCCGTAGCCGGTCGGGTCGTCGAGCGTCACGGTGAGCACGCCGTAGCGGCCGTTCTCCGCGGCATCGACGAGGCGCTTCAGCGTGCTCGCCCGCGTGAGCGGCACGTCGCCGTAGAGCACGAGCGTCGGCACGGACGGATCGACGAACGGCAGCGCCTGCTGCACGGCATGGCCCGTGCCGAGCTGCTGCTCCTGCACGGCGAACTGCACGTCGGGCGCGGCAACCGCTGCCTGCACCTTCTCGGCGCCATGTCCGATGACCACGACGAGGCGCGTCGGTTCGAGCGAACGCGCGGTATCGATGACATGCGACAGCAGCGGCTTGCCAGCCAGCGGATGGAGCACCTTGGGCAAGGCGGAATGCATGCGCTTGCCCATGCCTGCCGCCAGAATCACGATATTCATCGCGTCAGTTTCGTAAGTTTTGGGAGGAGTCAATATAGCATGCAGCAATCGTGCCCAATGCGGCCGAACCCACGCTCGGCCTTACTGCGCAACGCTCTTACCGAACGTCGAACGGCACGATTGAAATGGTGTTTGGCGCACCTGACGGTTCGCTCGCGCACGGTTCTTCATCAAACGCGATATCGCCCTGCGGATCCGCCTCGCCCGTCGCGCGCAGACCGGCGAACGGAAACAACTGGTGATCCATGAGATGCGAGGGCACCACGTTGCCGAGCGCGTTGAACATGTTCTCGACGCGCCCCGGAAAACGCTTGTCCCATTCGCGGATCAGCGCCTTCATCTCGGCGCGCTTCAGGTTCGGCTGGCTGCCGCAGAGGTTGCACGGAATGATCGGGAATTCGCGCAGTTCGGCGTACTTCTCCAGATCGGTTTCCTTCACGTAGGCAAGCGGCCGGATGACGACGTTCTTGCCGTCGTCGGATTGCAGCTTGGGCGGCATGCCCTTCAGCTTGCCGCCGTAGAACATGTTGAGCAGCAGCGTCTGCAGGATGTCGTCGCGATGATGGCCGAGCGCGATCTTCGTCGCGCCCAGTTCGCCCGCCACGCGATACAGGATGCCGCGGCGCAGCCGCGAGCACAGCGAGCAGGTGGTCTTGCCCTCGGGCACGAGGCGCTTGACGATGCTGTACGTATCCTGATTCTCGATGTGAAACGGAATATCGAGCTTCGCCAGATATTCCGGCAGCACGTGCTCAGGAAAGCCCGGCTGCTTCTGGTCGAGGTTCACGGCCACGATCTCGAAGTCGATCGGCGCGCGCTCACGCAGGCGCAGCAGCACGTCGAGCAGCGCGTAGCTGTCCTTGCCGCCCGACAGGCACACCATCACCTTGTCGCCCTGCTCGATCATGTTGTAGTCGCCGATCGCCTGCCCGACCTGGCGCGCGAGCCGCTTGAAGAGCTTGTTGTTCTCGTAGGCTTCCTTCTGCTCGCGGCGCGTGAGCGCGGCGCGCTCGGGCGCCTGCGCTTTCGCCTGCGCGTCGTGCAGCACTTCGGCTTGAGCGGGCGTGTTCATGCGCGTTCCTCTTTGATGCGAAAGACTTCGACGCCCACCGCGTCGCAGTCGGGATAGACGTCGGGCTTCTCCGTCGACACGACCACCGCCCGCACCTGCGGATGGGCGAGGAGCGCGGCGGCGACATCGTCGCAGAGCGTCTCCTGCAGGTGGATGTGCCCGCGCTCGACGCGCTGCGCGATGGTCGAGCGCATGAAGTCGTAATCGACCACTTCACGCAGCTTGTCCTCGACAGGCGTCGAAAGCGCGAGCGGCACGAACAGTTCGACGTTGATCACGACGCGCTGCTCGCCCTTCTTCTCGAAGTCATGCACGCCGATGTTGATGCGCACTTCGTAATTGCGCAGAAAAAGCCGCCGGCAGTCGGTGAGCCGGGGATGCGAAAGTGCGGCAAGCATGGTCGGTTCCAGTAGGTTTGGCGTGTCTTTCAATCGTTGTCGGACACGCGACGGCCGGCATTGCCCGGCCGAACGCGCGCGTTTCAGCCCTGATTGCCGATCATGAACATCACGTCGCGCGGGCTCGGCACCAGATGCTGGCCGCCATCGACGAGAAGGGTCGTGCCCGTCACGCCGTGCGCGCTCGCCAGATAGCAGGCGGCCGCGGCAAGGTCTTCCACGCGCGACGCACGGCCGAGCGGCGTCACGCGATGCGCCGCCTCGAACGTCGCGGGCGTCTGGCCGGCCGAAATCAGCGTGAGGCCGGGGGCGAGCCCGACGACGCGCAGCTTCGGCGCGAGCGCCTGCGCCAGCGCGACGGTCGCGTTTTCCAGCGCGGCCTTCGTCAGCGTGTAGGACAGGTAGTCGGGATTCATGTTGTACAGCTTCTGGTCGAGCACGTTGATCACGACGCCGCGCTCGGTCTCGTCGTCGACGGCGGCGTCCGGCACCGTTTCGTGCAGCGCGCGGGCGAGCGCGACCGGCGCGGCGAGGTTGACCGCCGTCATTTCCAGCAGTTTCGCGTAGCCGAAGGTCTGCGCCGTGTCCTCGTCGAAGCGCGATGCGCAGTTCACCACGCAGGCGAGGCCGCCGAGCGCCTCGATGCACGCAGGCACGAGCCGCAAGACCTGCGCTTCCACGGCGAGGTCGGCCTGCAGCGCGACGGCGCGCCGCCCGAGGGCAACGATTTCATCGACGACCTGGCGCGCCTCTTCCGCCGATTCGCCGTAATGCACGGCGACGTCCCAGCCGCGCTCCGCGAAGCCGAGCGCGAGGCCGCGGCCGATGCGCTTCGCCGCGCCGGTGACGAGCACCACGCGGCGATTGCGGGACGCGGAAACTGAAGAAGAAACGCTCATTTACAATGCTGGAATGAATCCGAATGCTCGACAAACCGATAGTTTACCTGCTCCCGGCCCTGACGCGCTCGCGCAGTCCGAAGCGCTCACCGCGCTGATCCGCGCCGAAATCGCCGGAGCGGGCGGCTGGCTGCCGTTCAGCCGCTATATGGAACTTGCGCTCTACGCGCCAGGCCTTGGCTACTACAGCGGCGGCGCGACGAAATTCGGCCGCCGCGCGGAAGACGGCAGCGACTTCGTGACGGCGCCGGAACTGTCGCCGCTTTTCGCCGCGACGCTCGCGCGCCCGCTCGCGCAGGCGCTCGCCGACAGCGGCACGCGCGACCTGATGGAATTCGGCGCGGGCACGGGCAAGCTCGCGGCCGGGCTGCTCAACGCGTTCGCCGAACTGGGCGTGCCGTTCGAGCGCTACACGATCGTCGACTTGTCGGGCGAGCTGCGCGAGCGCCAGCGCGCGACGATCGAGGCAAACGCGCCGGCGCTGGCATCGAAGGTGAAATGGCTCGACGCGCTGCCGCAGGCGTTCGACGGCGTCGTGATCGGCAACGAAGTGCTCGACGCGATGCCGGTGCGGCTCGTCGTGCGCAAGCTCGGTGCGTGGCACGAGCGCGGCGTCGTGGCGCAGAACGGGCGCTTCGCCTTCGACGACAGGCTGGTTGCCGGCGACCCGCTCGTCGCCACGATCGACGCGGCCATCGACGAAGCGAACGACGAGCTCTTCATGGAATACGTGACGGAGACACACGAAGCGGCCATGGCGTTCACGAGGACCGTCTGCGCGATGCTCACGCGCGGCGCGGCCTTTTTCATCGACTACGGCTTTCCGCGCCACGAGTTCTATCACGCGCAGCGCGCGGGCGGCACGCTGATGTGCCATTACCGGCACCGCGCGCACGCCGATCCGTTCCTGTACCCCGGCCTGCAGGACATCACGGCGCACGTGGAATTCACGGGAATCGCGCAGGCCGGCGTGGAAACGGGGGCGGATCTGCTCGGCTTCACGTCGCAGGCGCGTTTCCTGATGAACGCGGGCATCACCGACGTGCTCTCGGACATCGACCCCGCCGACGTCAAGCGCTTCCTGCCGGCGGCGAACGCGGTTCAGAAGCTCTTGTCGGAGGCGGAAATGGGCGAGCTGTTCAAGGTGATCGCGTTTTCGCGCGGCATCGCCGATACGCTCGACGCGTTCGCCTCGGGCGACCGCTCGCACACGCTATAGGTGCGCTGTCATGATCCGCTGGCTGCTGACCACCTTCGTCGCGCTGTCGATCCTGTCGGCGTGCTGGCCGTGGCTGAGAAAGCTCGGCATCGGCCGCCTGCCGGGCGATTTCACGCTGCGCCTGTTCGGGCGCGAGTATCCGTTCCCGTTCATGTCGACGCTGCTGCTCTCGATTCTGCTGTCGCTGATCGCGCGGGCGCTCTGAACGCCGCCCGCGCACCGGGTCACTGCGCGCCCGCCTGTTCCAGCGCCGCCTTCACCGCTTCCACGCGGGCGTCGTGGACCGCATCCCTGATCTTCGCCGGCTCGCTCGCGTAACGCTCCGCCACCGCGCCCGCGTCGACGGCACGCGCCGCCACCAGCGCCTCGCGCAGCCGCTCGGCCTGCGGATAGGGCTGCTGCGACATCCCGAGCCGCCCGCGCGCGTCGGCAACGCACGCCTGCAGCGCCTCCGCGAAGCGCGCCGGCTTGCGCAGCGCATCGCAGCGCTCGAACAGGCGCACCAGCGCCGCGGGCCCCATTTCCATCACGCGATGAATGTTGCCGTGCTCCCGCGCGACGAGCAGCGCGAGATCACGGCTTTCGTTCGGCACGCGCAGCCGCTCGCACAGCGGCCGGAGCAGATCGACGCTGCGGCCTTCGTGGCCGATGTGGCGCGGCAGGATGTCGTCCGGGGTCGTCGCCTTGCCCAGGTCGTGCGTGAGCGCGGCAAAGCGCACCGGCAGCGCGAATCCCTGTGACGCGGCGTAATCGAGCACCATCATCACGTGCACGCCGGTGTCGACTTCCGGGTGATAGTCGGCGCGCTGGGGCACGCCCCAGAGTGCATCGATTTCCGGCAGCACCCGTGCGAGCGCGCCGCAGTCGCGCAGCACGCCGAACATGCGCGACGGCGTCGCCTCCATCAGCCCGCGCGACACTTCCTGCCAGACGCGCTCGGGCACGAGCGCATCGACCTCGCCGGCTTCGACCATTTTCGTCATCAGCGCGCGCGTCTCGTCCGCGACGCGGAAGTCCGCGAAGCGCGCGGCGAAACGCGCGATCCGCAGGATGCGCACCGGGTCCTCGACGAACGCTGCTCCCACGTGCCGGAACAGGCGCTTTTCGAGATCGGCGCGGCCGTCGAACGGATCGATCACCGGGCCGGTAAGCGCGCCGTCGGGGCTGACGGCGCGCGCCATCGCATTGATGGTGAGATCGCGGCGAGCGAGGTCCTCTTCCAGCGTTACGTCTGGGGAATAGTAGAACTGGAAGCCGTGATAGCCCGCCGCCGTCTTGCGTTCCGTGCGGGCGAGCGCGTATTCCTCGTGCGTCTGCGGATGCAGGAACACCGGAAAGTCCTTGCCGACCGGCCGGTAGCCCTGCGCCGCCATCTGCTCGGGCGTCGCGCCGACCACGACGTAGTCGCGGTCCGTCACCGGCACGCCGAGCAGTTCATCGCGGATCGCGCCGCCTACGGCGTAGATGTTCATCGCTCGCGGGCCGCGCCTTCGATCCAGGCGGCGACCGCCGGCAGCGCGGTCAGGCGCTTCACGTAGGCGCGCGCCTCGTCGCCGAGCGGCGGCGCGTAGGAATTGAAGCGCATCACGACGGGCGCGAACATCGCGTCGGCGATCGAGAATTCGCCGAACAGGAACGGCCCGCCGTGCGCGGCGAGGCACTCGCGCCAGATCTCGTCGATCCGCGCGACGTTTTCCAGCGCCTCCGGCGACGCGCCCGAGCCCGGCGCGATCGTGCGGATGTCCATCGGCATGTCGCGGCGCATGTCGGCGAAACCGCCGTGCATCTCCGCACTGATGCTGCGCGCCCGCGCGCGCGCCGCGGCGTCGCGCGGCCACATCGCGAGCTGCGGGAAGCACTCGGCAAGCGTTTCGATGATCGCGAGCGATTCCCAGACCGCCTCGCCCGAATCGGTGATGAGGCACGGCACCTTGCACGACGGCGAATACCGGCGGATTGTCTCCTTCGTGTCGGGCTGGCCGAGACGGATCAGCACTTCCTCGAAGGGAATGTCGAAGTGCCGGAGCACGAGCCACGGCCGCATCGACCAGGACGACGAGTTCTTGTCACCGATAACGAGTTTCATAGGCACGCTGTGTAGAAGGGACTAGCGATGAGCCGTCGCGCGAAACGCGTTGAAGCGCGAACGCGACGACAGACCGGTGAGATAGAGCGGCGCGATGGCCTCGATGCTCGCCGGCTCGTCGATGCCGAGTTCCGGCGAAAGCGGGCCGCTCGCGATGCTCGGCGTTTTCATCGAATCGAGATTGTCGCGCGACATCATCGGCTCGCCGGGCGCCATTTCGAGCGTCATCGCCTGGAGACGGCCGAGGCTGTCGGGCAGCTTGATGATCTTCGAATGCTTGCCGATCGCCGCGCCGGCAAAGCGCACGAGTTCCGCGAGCGTGTAGACCTTCGGCCCGGCGAGTTCGTAGACACGGCCGCTCGCGGCATCGAGATCGAGCACGTTGACGATCGCCTTGGCGACGTCGCCGACGAACACCGGCTGGAACTGGGCGTCGGCGCATGCGAGCGGGATGACCGGAAACATGCGCTCGAGAAACGCGAACTGGTTCAGCAGATTGTCCTCGGGGCCGAACACGACGGAACTGCGGAAAATCGTGGTGGCGAGCGCGGAGTCGCGAATCACCTTTTCGCCGTCGCCGCGAGAGCGCAGATACATGCTCGGACCCTGCGGATCGGCGCCGATCGCGCTCATGTGCAGAAGCCGCCGCACGCCCTTCGACTCGCACGCCGCGACGATCTTCCTCGGCAGCTCGACATGCGCTTTCGCGAACTCGGGGCCGTACGGGTCGCCGCGCCGCCCCTGCAGGATGCCGACGAGATTGATGACCGCGTCCGCTTCCGCCACGAAGGCGGCGAGTTGCGACGGATCATGCACGTCGGCCTCGATCACGTCGATGGGAAGCAGGGTGAGATGCGCGGCATTGGCGCGGCGCCGCGTCGCGACGCGCACGTTCTTGCCGAGTTCGACGAGCGCGTTCACGAGATGACCGCCGATGAAGCCCGAACCGCCGATCAGCGCTACTTTCTGATGTCGCATATACGCCTCTGTGGTGGCGGCTGCGGGACCTCGGTCGGCGCTGCCGCGGGTCGTTCCGTATGACGGAGTGACAACGCGCGGCCTCGCGTGAAACGCGGATTACGGCGCGATGTAGCCGAGGCGCGCCTTCAGCGATTGCGGACGGCCTTCGAACAGCGCCGCGTAGTAGACGGTGTTCGACAACACGTTCTTCACGTAGTCGCGGGTTTCCGTGAACGGGATCGTCTCAGCAAAAACCGCGCCTTCCACCGGTGCGTTGAGATCCTGGCGCCACTTGTTCGGCCGCCCGGGACCGGCGTTGTAGCCGGCCGTGGCGAGCACCGCCGAGTTGTCGAATTGATTGTAGATCATCGACAGGTAGTTCGTTCCGAGCAGGATGTTCGTGTTGATGTCGTTCATCTGCGCGCGCGAAATCGGCCCCAGGCCGATCTTTTTCGCCACGAGCTGGGCCGTGCCCGGCATCAATTGCATCAGCCCGCCCGCGCCGACTTCCGAACGCGCGTTGATGATGAACCGCGACTCCTGGCGGATCAGCCCGTACGCCCATTCGACGTCGAGGCCGGTGTTCTGCGCGTCGCGTTCGACGATATCGCGAAACGGCGACAGATAGCGCAGCGAGAAATCGTGCTCGGTCTTCGTGCGGTCGGCGGTGTTGACCGTGCGGTCGAACAGCTCGATGCGATGCGCGTACTGCGCGGCCGCGATCAGCTGACGGTCGTTCATGAACCGCAGCGGCCAGTTCCATTCGCGATTGCCTTCGAGGCGCAGGTTCATCGCGTAGAACCGCTGCGAGAGCGCGAAGCCCGGCACCGACTGCATCTGGTTGATCTCGGCGTCGGAAACGGTCGTGCGCGGCGGGATCGTGATCTTCTGCCCGAGTTCCTCGGAAGCCAGTTGGCCGTAGAAGTTGAACTGCTCGGCGATGCTCTGGAATTCCTGCGCGGCCGTGGCGGTGTCGCCGGCCTGCTTGAGCGCGCGGCCGTGCCAGTAGACCCACGCGGGCTGCGCGCGCAGCGCGGGCGGCATCTGCTCGATCGACCAGCGCACCATGTTCCAGTCGCCCGCGAGCAGCGCGCTGCGCGTGCGCCATTCGTAAGCGGGATTCGACAGCGGCGCATTCACCGACAGCCGGTACCAGTCCGACGCGCCCGGCATCCGCTTCAAGGCCGCCTGATAGCCGATCGTGCCCCAGCCGATCGCGCGCTCCGGCACGGTCAGGCTCGGCGCAACCGAGCTGAACGTGGCCGCGGCCATCGCCGGATCGTTGCGCGCCATGCGCGTGATCGCGAGCAGCGTGAGCTGGTGCGCCGGCGTGTTCGGCATCACGCCGCGCGCGAGATAGAGCGGCGGCGTGCTGGTGGCGTTGTCGAAGAGCGTCTGGTCCGGACGTTCGGCCCCGAGCGCGTCGACGATCTTCGCGCCCGTGTTCGTGTAGTTCTGCTCGTAGGCAAGGCGAATCTGCTGCCAGACGTCGTCGCTCGAGAACTGTTGCGAGCGGGCAAGCGCGCCGATCAGGTCGACACAGCCGTCGCCGTACCATTTCGGATCGACGAGCAGCGCGCGCGCCGCGTCCGCGACGTTCTCGCCGCGCGCGAGCCGCGCTTCGAGCGCGTAGCATTTCACCTGCGTGTCGTCATTGAGCACGAAACGTGAATACTGCTGCTCGAAGTTGCGCCAGTCGTGACGTCCGCCCAGCACGACGAGATAGTCGTTGCGCAGACGGTCGGCGATCGCCTGGCCGTCGTAGCGCTGCAGGAAGGACAGCACCGGTTCGTCGGGCGCGTCGATGCGCGCGTGGCCCTGCGAGTCGAAGAGTTGCGGCTTGATCGTGAAGTACTCGACGTAACCCGGCGCCGGATAATCGGGGATCTGTGCGGCGAGTTGCGCGGCACGCCCTGCATCGTTCGAGCGCGCGGCTTCGCGCAGCTGGATGAAAATGCGGTCGTCGGATGAAGGGATGAAGTCGGCGTCGGGGCGAACTGCGGAAGCGGTGCTGCAAGCGACGAGCGTGACCGCGGCGAGCACTGAACCGACCGCGAGATATACTCGATTTAGGCGTTTTGACATCGTTATTTCTGGAGCGCGAATTGGTCCAAAGCATAGCACGCAACCCTTGCCCCGAACCGAAAAGCGCGCTGCGCGCAACACTGCTCGCGAGCCGCGAAGCACAAGGCGGCGAGGCCGATCAGGCGGCGCGAAACGAAGCGCTCGCGCGCCGGCTGATGGAGGCTGTCGCGAGGCATCGCGTCTCGTGCATCGGCTTCTACTGGCCGGTCGCGGGCGAGTTCGACGCGCGCGGCGTGATCGCGGTCTGGCTCGCGCAGGATCGCGCGCGCACGGCGGCGCTGCCGGTGGTGGTCGAGCGCCATGCGCCGATGGCCTTTCACGCGTGGCAAGAAGACGCGCCGATGAAATACGGCCGCTACAAAATTCCGGTGCCGCAGGAGGAGCGCGTCGTGGTGCCTGATCTGCTCGTGATTCCGTGTGTGGGTTTCGACGAGGCGCGCTATCGCCTCGGATATGGCGGCGGCTACTACGACCGCACGCTCGCCGCATGGCCCGCTGCGAACAGGCCGGCGACGATCGGCGTCGCGTTCGAGTCGGGCAGATGCGACGCCCTGCCGCATGAGAACCACGACATGCCGCTCGACGCGGTCGTCACGGAGTCAGCCATTTATTGAAGCATGCGCTTCGGGCAAAGCGCGCTGCATCAGAGCGACGCCGCCGCGCGCGCCGCGGTGTCGTACAGGCCCGATGCGTTGCGCATCAGTTGCGCCGCATCGCCGATCTGCTCGTTGGTGAGGCCGCTCTCGCGCAAGGTGGTGATGAGACAGCTCTCCCGCACGTCGCGATATTTGCCGCACAGCTCGCGCCCCGCGGGCGTCGCGGAGAAAAACACTTCCTTGCCGGTTTTCTCACTCTTCACATAGCCTCTAGCAACGAGCTTCTTCAGTGCATAGGTTGCGACGTGCGTGTCCTCGATGTTCAGCACGAAGCAAATGTCGGCGAGCTTTTTCTTGCGGTCGCGGTGATTCACGTGATGGAGCAGCGAAACCTCGACGGCGGTCATGTCCTTCGCGCCCGCCGCCGACATGCAGCGCACCATCCAGCGGTTGAACGCGTTGCTCGCCATGATGAGTCCGTACTCCAGTTCGGAAAGTTCGGCACTCGATTCGGAGACGAGATGCTCGGAGGAAACGATCTTCGTGGGGTGGCGCGGCATGGTTTTCGACCAGTATTCAGTGCGTTGGAGTGTAGCGTATCGGCCTCATCGCGAGCCCCTTTCGACGCATTTCGGCGCGCCGAGAGGAAACGCGAATAGATAATTTGTCGATAAATTATTGATAATGTACATTCCCCGTGGATATCCGGCACCACCGGATGTCCCGCTCACCCGAAAAGACGCATGACACGACCAAGAATTCATCCGCTCGGCGATACCGCCCTCGTTTGCGAGGCTCCGCCACCCGCCACGCTCGACTGCCAGCGCCGCATGTGGGCGCTCGCCGACAGCGCGCGGCTGTGGCCGCACGTCGTCGAGGTCGTGCCGGGCATGAACAACCTCACGATCGTGTTCGATCCGCTCGCCGCCGACTACGAGAGCCTCGCGCAGCAGCTCGACGCCGGGTGGGATACCGTCGCCGTCGCGGACGCGTCCAGCGCGGAAATCGAGATTCCCGTGCGCTATGGCGGCGCCGACGGCCCGGACCTCGCCGCGCTCGCGAAGCACGTGGGGCTGTCGGTCGACGAGGTGGTGAAGCGGCATACGGAGCCGCAATACGTCGTGTTCTTCCTCGGCTTTCAGCCGGGGTTCGCGTACATGGGCGGCCTCGACAAGACGCTCTGCATGCCGCGCCGCGCCGAGCCGCGGCTCGAGGTGCCGGCCGGCTCGGTCGGGATCGGCGGCGAGCAGACCGGCATTTATCCGGCGGTGTCGCCCGGCGGCTGGCAACTGCTCGGCCGCACGGAACTCAAGCTTTTCGACCCCACCCGCAATCCGCCGACGCTCATGCAGCCCGGCGACCGCGTGCGCTTCACGGCGCTGGAGGTGCGGGCATGATCGACGTCATTCGCGCAGGCGTGCTCACCTCCGTCCAGGACCTCGGGCGCCACGGCTACCGCCATCTCGGCGTGAGCTCGGGCGGCGCGCTCGATGCCCTGTCGCTCGAGATCGGCAACCGCATCGTCGGCAACCGGCCGGACGCGGCGGGTATCGAAGTGACCTTCGGGCCGACCGTGCTGCGCTTCAAGCACGCCACGCGCGTCGCGATCACCGGCACCGATTTCGGCGCGACGCTCGGCGACGAGCCGGTCTATTCGTGGTGGAGCGTGCCGGTGCAGGCGGGCCAGGAACTCACATTGCGCGCGGCGAAGCGCGGCATGCGCGGCTACGTGTGCGTGGCGGGCGGCATCGACGTCCTGCCGATGCTCGGCTCGCGCAGCACCGACCTCGGCGCGTGCTTCGGCGGACTGGGCGGCCGGGCGCTGCGCGACGGCGACCGGCTGCCGGTCGGCGTGCCGCAGCCGCATAAGGGCATTGCATTTTCGCCGGCGGAGCCCGCGTTCGGCGTGAAGGCGCCGGCGTGGTGCAAGTTCGTGCTCGTCGACGAACCGTTGCGGCGCGGCCGGCATGCGCCGGGCGTCGCGTGGTCGATTCCGGTTCGCGTGCTGCGCGGCCCGGAGTACGACAATTTCACCGACGAAGCCCAGGCGCAGTTCTGGAACGAGGAATGGACGATCACGCCGAACAGCAACCGGATGGGCTTCCGGCTTGCCGGGACGGCGCTCGAGCGCAGGAGCAAAATCGACCTGCTGTCGCACGCGGTGCTGCCGGGTACGATCCAGGTGCCGCCGAACGGCCAGCCGATCGTGCTGATGGGCGACGCCCAGACCACGGGCGGCTATCCCAAAATCGGCGCGGTGATCAAGGCGGACCTCTGGAAGCTCGCGCAGGCGCGGCTGATGAGCGGCGTGCGCTTCATCGAGACGTCGGTGGAAGAAGCGCGCTTCGCGCTCGCCGAGGAACGCATGTACGTGAAACAGGTGGAAGCTGCCATCGCGATGCACGAGGAGCGATGCGCACGATGACCGGAATCTGCGAAATGGACTACGTGAAAGTCATGGAAATCGATCTGAACGCCGACCTGGGCGAAGGCTGCGGCTCCGACGAAGCCCTGCTCGATCTCGTCAGCTCGGCCAACATCGCGTGCGGCTGGCACGCCGGCGGAGCGGCTGCGATGCGTGATTGCGTGCGCTGGGCGGTCGCGCGGGGCGTGTCGATCGGCGCGCATCCGAGCTTCAACGATCCCGAAAACTTCGGCCGCAAGGAGATGGACCTGCCCGCCTCCGAGATCTACGCCGGCGTGCTGTACCAGCTGGGCGCGCTGTCGGCGATCGCGCAGGCCGAAGGCGGGCGCATCGCGCACGTGAAGCCGCACGGCGCGCTCTACAACCAGGCCGCGCGCAACCCGGAAATCGCCGACGCGATCGTCTCGGCCGTGCACGACTTCGATCCGTCGCTGCTGATCTTCGGGCTCGCGAACAGCGGGCTCGTGGAGTCGGCGCGGCGCGCGGGCATTGTCGCGATCGAGGAAGTGTTCGCCGACCGCGGCTACCGCGCCGACGGCTCGCTCGTGCCACGCAAGGAGCCGGGCGCCCTGCTCGACGACGAGAACGTCGTCCTCGTGCGCACGCTCGCGATGGTGCGCGAGCAGCGCGTGCAGGCGGTGAGCGGCGAATGGGTGCCGCTCAATGCGCAGACCATCTGCCTGCACGGCGACGGCGCGCACGCGCTCGCCTTCGCGCGGCGCATCCGCCAGGCGCTGGAGGCGGCGGGCATCGAAGTCCGCGCGGCTCACGCCCACTGAATCACGCAGCACCGAGCACCGAGCGCCCCGCGCAACCCGCGGGGCGTTTTAGCAAGCGGCCGCAGAGCCGCTTATTGCAAAGCGATGCGGCCCCCTATGCCGCATCGGGAACGCGTCCCGCATCAGGGACATGACGTCGAACCGTTTGGAGATCTCATGGCAACCGCAGTCAACCTCTGGCCGCTCATAGGCGTGGCCGTCATCATCGTGGGCTTTGTCCTGCGCTTCAATCCGATGCTGATCGTGGCCGCCGCCGCGATCATCACCGGACTGGCGGCGCATTTTCCGCTCGATCGCATCTTCGCCACGATCGGCACCGGCTTTCTCAAGACGCGCAACATTCCGCTGATCATTCTGCTGCCGCTCGCGGTGATCGGCCTGCTGGAGCGCCACGGCCTGCGCGAGCGCGCGCAGATCTGGATTTCCGGCATCAAGGCGGCAACGGCCGGGCGCCTTCTGATCGTGTATCTGCTGGTGCGCGAACTGACGGCGGCGGTCGGCCTGACCGGCCTCGGCGGCCATCCGCAGATGGTCCGGCCGCTCCTCGCGCCGATGGCCGAAGGCGCGACCGAAGCGCACTACGGCAAGCTCTCCGACAAGATCCGCTTCAAGCTGCGCGCGTACTCGGCGGCCACCGACAACGTCGGTCTCTTCTTCGGCGAGGACATCTTCGTCGCGTTCGGCGCGATCGTGCTGATGGTCACGTTCCTCAAGGAGGCCGGAATCGTCGTGGAGCCGCTGCACGTGGCGATGTGGGGCATTCCGACCGCAATCTGCGCGTTTTTCATCCATGGCTTCCGGCTGTGGCTGCTCGACCGGCAACTGGCGCGCGAACTCGGCGCGCTGACGAAGAACGTCGTAGGGGAAAAGGCATGACGCTCACCATCAACTATCTGTTCTACCTGGTCGGCATCGTGCTGGTGGTGGTCGGCGGGATGATCCTCACCGACAAGTCGCACCCGCGCCGCCTCACCGCCGGCACGTTCTGGCTCGTCTATGCGCTGGTGTTCCTGATCGGCGACCTGTTGCCGCCGCCGGTGGTCGGCGTGCTGGTCGTCGCGATGGCGCTGATCGCCGGGCTCGGCGGCGTGACAGGCGCGAAGCCGAAAATGCTTTCCGAGGAAACGCGCCGCCAGAGCGCCGTTCGCCTCGGCAACAAGCTCTTCATCCCCGCGCTGACGATTCCGGTCGTCACCGTGATCATCACGCTCTCCGCGAGCCACCTCGTGTTCGGCGGCAGGCCGCTTGTCGAACTGAAGAACGTCACGCTGATCGGCTTTGGCATCGGCTGCGTGATCGCGCTCGCGATCGCCTGCGTGATGACGCGCGACACCGTCGGCCAGTCGATGAAGGAAACCCGGCGCCTGATCGACGCGCTCTCGTGGGCCGCCGTCCTGCCGCAGATGCTCGGCATGCTCGGCCTGGTGTTTTCCGACGCGGGCGTCGGCAAGGCAGTCGCTCACGTCACGACGGCCTATGTGAACCTCGACTACCGGCTGGTCGCGGTGGCCGTGTACTGCGTCGGCATGGCGCTCTTCACGATGGTGATGGGCAACGGGTTCGCGGCGTTTCCGGTGATGACGGGCGGTGTCGGCGTGCCGATCCTGGTTGGCGTGTTCCACGGCAATCCGGCGACGATGGTCGCGATCGGCATGTTCTCCGGCTACTGCGGCACGCTGATGACGCCGATGGCCGCGAACTTCAACATGGTGCCCGCGGCGCTGCTGGAGCTGCCTGACAAGAATGCGGTGATCAAGGTGCAGATTCCCACGGCGCTCACGCTGCTGGTGGTGAATATCTTCTTGTTGAACTGGATGATGTTCTTGTAAGAGGCACGGTTCGCCCCGTGAGGGGCGAACCGATGATTCCTCCTGTCTCGCTAGAAGCGTTCGAAGAATCCGTGCTTTTTTCCCACTCGTTCAACCTTCGCATTTGCATTGATATAAATATCCACACGACTGAAGGGCGGAATTAGATCGACGCCATCACGACTGGAATATGGCAAGCTAAGGATCATGGAGAAATCTCTATTTTGAAAAAAATCCGTGTAAATCCTCTTAACTTGACCCGGCTTGATCTCTTCTTTTTTCGTATGGTTATCTTCGTTGAAGAAATATACGACCGGTCCTCGCGCGTCGGCAGCATAGTGCAATACGACTATTGGACGGCAAAATAGCCAGAAAATGATCCAGAGGAACCACGCTGCACAAAGCATCACGAACATGCGACGCGCAACCTTGCGCATGTTCATCGCAAGCACTTGTGCAACTCCTTCGCATGATCGCGGCCCCTCCCCCACGGGACAGGTACGGCAGAGATGCTCCTCAGCAATGAATCAGTAGTCAGCGCACTGGGGTTCGCCTTGGCGAACAAGTCGATCCCGAGTTGAATCGAAATATGGTCGGGAATGTCGTCGGCGCTGGCAGGCCATGGCCCGTTTTCCATATGACGTTGCATGATCGGCCATTCGAAATTCTTGATGCGTCGAAACTGTCGCTTCCAATCTGCGCCACGCCCGCCCCGTAGATCAGCTCGTTGCTGCCGAACCCGATTGCAGTTCCAACGTAGCCATAGTGGATGTTCGACCAGACGTCAAAATAGTAGTCATGCTGCCCATATTTGTGCCAACCGAAATTGAACAGCTTCTTGCCGCCCTGGTCTTCAAGCATTTTTCGTATCTGTGGTTTGTGATCCCATTTGCGATTCGGCCCTACCCGCTCTGCCCATAGCGCGTAGGCGGCTGATTTCTTCCCTGCGGCGATACTTCCAAAATTGGGCGGCCTGCCAAATTTGGCATACCACGGCAATGCATTCCATTCCCGCGCTTGTTCTTCCGAATCGTAACTATTCGCTTCCGTGATTTTCCGTCCAACTTCTGTAAAAGGATTTTGTCTCATCTCACGGACGATGAAATCAGCAATCTTTACAGCCACATTCGCGTCGGCGCAAACCATGACTTCTTTCGGCTTGGTATCGCTAACGGGCGTGGTGAACATTTCCGCAACCCAACGCATCGGCTTGCCGTTCTTCCCTATAACTGCGCTCATTCGATCAGCTCCACATGCATCGCTATGCGCTCGACGCTTTGCGTTTGCAAAAGCACCAGCGTATGTCCATACGCATCACTCTCATCGCGTTCAATCTTTCCGATTTCACAAATGCGACGCCTCGGACAGATTGACGCGCAACAAAAGCCTCGCAGGGTTACCGTCCAAATTGTGCACATCCATACGAATTGTCCTAGACGGATAGAGTGACGCCAACCAAAGGCCCCGCCAAAGGAGGGCCGCAAAGTTGCAAGCGGTATGCCGCTCGAATCACCCCGGCACTACCACGAACCCGTGCCGCCGCAGCAGTTCAAGCACCCCGCGCCGCCCGCCGAGATGCAGCGCGCCGATCGCGACGAACACCGGCTTGTTCGGCACCGCGAGCTGCAGCATCCGGGTGACGAAGCGGCGGTTGCGGTCATACACCACGCGGTTGTCCACGGAAGCCGCCAACGCCTTCGAGCGCGCGAGCTTGTCCGTTTTCGCGTCGTCCCACGCCTTGAGCGCATCGGCGTCGCCGATACGCCAGAGCCGATGCAATTCCTTCACGTCGGCGACATTCTCCGCAGGCGTCTGTACGAGGTCCTGCGCAAGCATCTCGCGCTGCTGCGCCGACGAAAGCCGCGTGAACGTCGCGATCTGCTCGTTGAGCGTCTCCAGCCCGACGATCTTCCCGTTCGCCCGCAGGTACACGTTCTGCAACTGCGCCTCGGAGCCGTACTCGCTCTGGAATCCGGCCTTGAGCGTGTCGTACGTTTCGACCAGCATCGACGCGAGCCACGGCCGCGTCCGCCTGATTTCCTTCAGCGCAGCGGGGTTCGTGCGCAGACGGGCTTCGAGCTTCTTCCACATCGAATCGGGCAGATAGTCGAGCAGGCACTCGCTGCGGCATACGCCGTAGCGGGTCACGTCTTCCTGCGAGTACAGGAGATCGTCGGGAGAGATTTCGAGCGCCAGCGTGGGCGATGCGTCGAGCGCCGCGAGAATCGGCTTGCGAAACGGCTGCTCGGGCGGATAGTCGCCCGGATAGCCGACATGGAGCGTGCCGAGCAGATAGAGCGTCGTCTGACCCTTGGTCGCGACGTAAAACGGCATGCGCGGCGGCTGCGCGCGCACCGGGCCGCTCGCCGTGGTGCCTTCGGAGCGGTCGGTGCGCGCGGCCGGCGGCGGATGCCCAGGCGAAGGGGCACGGGGCTGCACCCCGACGGGCGGCGCGCCGCCAACGGCAAAGGCGGCCGGCGCGAACTGCGCGCAGGCCATCGCCATCACCGCTGCCACTGCGCCATATGCGAAGCGGCGCGTGATGCAGCGCGCCGCCCGCGCATCAGGCATCGGCTTCCCCCACCTCCTCGGCACGGTGGCACGAGACGTGCCGCCCATCCACGATACGCAGGAGCGGTTCTTCCTTGCGGCACCGCTCGATCGCGTACGGGCAGCGCTGATGGAACGTGCAGCCCGGCGGCGGATTGAGCGGCGACGGCATCTCGCCTTCGAGCCTGATCTTGATGCGGCGGTCTTCCTCGAAGAGCGCGGGCGTCGCGGACATCAGCGCGCGCGTGTACGGATGGCGCGGCTTCGAGAAGATCGTCTTCTTGTCGCCGAGTTCGGCGACGCCGCCGAAGTACATGACCATCACGTCGTCGGCGATGTGCTCCACCACCGACAGGTTGTGCGAGATGAACACGTAGCTCGTGCCGAATTCCGCCTGCAGATCCATGAAGAGATTCAGGATCTGCGCCTGGATGGAGACGTCGAGCGCGGACACCGGCTCGTCGGCGACGACGATCTGCGGATCGAGGATCATCGCCCGCGCGATCGCCACGCGCTGACGCTGCCCGCCCGAGAACATGTGCGGATAGCGCGACGCATGCTCCGGCCGCAGGCCGACCGTGCGCATCATGCGCGCGATGCGCTCCGCGCGCTCGTGCGCCGAGAGCTTCGTGTTGATCGCGAGCGGCTCGCCGAGCGTCTGCTCGACCGTCTTGCGCGGATTGAGCGACGCGAACGGGTTCTGGAACACCATCTGCACGCGCTGGCGCAACTCGGCGATCCGCGCCTTGCTCGCGCCCGCCACGTCCACGCCGTCGATGAGCAGGCGCCCCGAGGTGGGCGCCTCGATCATCGTGAGCTGGCGCGCGAGCGTCGACTTGCCGCAGCCCGACTCGCCGACCACCGCGAGCGTCTTGCCTCGCTCGAGTGAAAACGACACCCCGTTGAGCGCCTTCACCGTGCCTTGCGTGAACATGCTGCGTTTCACGCTGTAGTGTTTGGCGAGCTGATCGGCGGCGAGCACGACGTCGCCGGTGATTGTCTGAGGGACCGCGTTCATCGCGCGCCTCCTTGTGTTTCGAGCATCTGCATGTTGAGCGGCTTGATGCAGCGCGCGCGCACGGCCGGATCGACCGGATCGAGCTGGAAGAGGTCCGGACGGTCTTTCCAGCACTCGTCGATCGCGTACTTGCAGCGCGGCGCGAAGAGGCAGCCGCTCGGGCGGTCGTCGCGGCCCGGCACCATGCCCGGCAGCGCGGCCAGCCGCTCCGCCCCGCGGCTGTGCTCGGGGATGGCGGCGAGCAGCGCCTCGGTGTACGGGTGATGCGGCTCGCTGAAGATGGTCGGCACGTGATTCGTCTCGATGATCTCGCCCGCGTACATCACGGCCACCCGCTGCGCCACTTCCGACACCACCGCGAGATCGTGCGAAATCAGCACGAGCGCCATGCCGCGCTCCTTCTGCAAGGCGACGAGCAGTTCCATGATCTGCGCCTGGATCGTGACGTCGAGCGCGGTGGTCGGCTCGTCGGCGATCAGGAGCTTCGGGTTGCACGCCACCGCCATCGCGATCATCACGCGCTGGTTCATCCCGCCCGACATCTGGTGCGGAAACGCGCCGATGCGGTTCTTCGCATCGGGAATGCCGACCTGATCGAGCAGTTCCAGCGCGCGGCGGTTGAGCGCGTCGCCGCGCAGGCCCTCATGCAGCTTCAGCACTTCCTTGATCTGGTAGCCGACCGTGTAGCTCGGATTGAGGCTCGAGAGCGCGTCCTGGAACACCATCGCGATGTCCTTGCCGATGATCCTGCGACGCTCGCGCGCGGACGCCTTCAGCAGGTTCTTGCCGTCGAAGGTGATTTCGTCGGCGGTGACGATGCCGGGCGCGTCGATCAGCCCCATCAGCGCCATCATCGTGACACTCTTGCCCGAACCCGATTCGCCGACCACGCCGACCACTTCGCCCGGCTGCACCGAGAGATCGATCCGGTCGACGGCCTGAAGCCCGCCGAAATTGACCTCGAGATTGCGGATAGTCAATAGATCGCTCATGTCAGGCCATCCGTTTCAGTTTGGGATCGAGCGCGTCGCGCAGCCCGTCGCCGAGGAGGTTGATGACGAGCACCGAAACCAGGATCGAGAGGCCCGGCATCGTGACGATCCACCATGCGCTTTCGATATAGTCACGCGCCGAGGCGAGCATCGCGCCCCACTCCGCGGCCGGCGGCTGAACGCCGAGGCCGAGAAAGCCGAGCGCGGCGGCATCGAGGATCGCGGAGGAGAAACCGAGCGTCGCCTGCACGATCAGCGGCGCGGCGCAGTTGGGCAGCACCTGCGAGAACATCAGCCGCACGGTGCCCGCGCCCGCCACGCGCGATGCGGTCACGTACTCCTTCTGCAACTCGCCGAGCGCCGACGCGCGCGTGAGCCGCACGTAGCCCGGCAGCGCGACGATCGCAATGGCGAGCATCGTGTTGACGAGCCCCGGCCCGATGATCGCGACGACCGCCACCGCCAGCAGCAGCGACGGCAGCGCGAGCAGCACGTCCATCACGCGCATGATCGGCGTGTCGAGCCAGTGGAAGAATGCAGCGCACAGGCCGAGCACGACGCCCGGAATCAGCGCGAGCACGACCGAGACGAAGCCGATCCAGAACGACAGCCGCGCGCCGTACATGAGGCGCGAGAGAATGTCGCGGCCCGCTTCGTCCGTGCCGAGCAGGAACTGCCGGTTGCCGCCTTCGAGCCACGCGGGCGGGATTTTCACGAAGTCGCGGTATTGCTCGATCGGGCTGTGCGGCGAAATCAGCGGCGCGAATATCGCGACCAGGATCAGCAGAATCACGATTGCGCCGGAAACCACGGCGCCGCGGTTGCGCGAGAAGTTCGCCCAGAACTCGCGGCCCGCGACGAGGCGTCCGCTCGGAGGCGGCGTGACGGCTTGCGGGGGAAGATTGTTTTGAATGTCGGCCATCATGCCTCCCGCCGGGCCGCCTCGAGGGCGGCATGCGCCCCCTTGGGGGGCAGCGAACGAATGTGAGCGTGGGGATACATGTGTTACCTCGTATGGCGAATGCGCGGATTCAACACGCCGTAGAGCAAATCGACGACCAGATTCACGAGAATCACGAGTGTCGCGATCATGAGGATGCCGCCTTGCACGACCGGATAGTCGCGCCGGGAGATCGCGTCGATCAGCCATTTGCCGACGCCCGGCCAGGAGAACAGCGTCTCGGTCAGCACCGCGCCCGCGAGCAGCGTCCCGACCTGCAGTCCGATCACGGTCACCACCGGAATCAGTGCATTGCGCAGCGCGTGCACGACCACCACGCGCCCCGGCGCGAGACCCTTCGCGCGCGCCGTGCGGATGTAGTCCTCGCGCAGCACTTCGAGCATCGACGAGCGCGTCATGCGCGCCACCACCGCCAGCGGAATCGTGCCGAGCACGATGGTCGGCAGGATCAGGTGGCTCACGGCCGACTTGAATGCGCCTTCATCGCTCGAAAAGAGCGCGTCCCACAGCATGAAGCCGGTGACGTGCAGAATGTCGTATTCCACCGCGATGCGGCCCGAAACCGGGGTCCAGCCGAGCTTCGCCGAGAAGAACATGATGAGAATCAGGCCCCACCAGAAGATCGGCATCGAGTAGCCGGTGAGCGCGGTGCCCATCACGCCGTGATCGACTACCGTGCCGCGCTTTAACGCCGCCGCGACGCCGGCGGGCAGGCCGACCACGAGCGCGAAGATCATCGCGCAGATCGAAAGCTCGACGGTCGCGGGAAAGCGCGCCATGAACTCGCCCATCACGCTCGTGTTCGTGATGATCGACATGCCGAGGTCGCCCTTCAAGGCATGGCCGACGTAGTGGAGATATTGAAGCGGCAGCGGCTGGTCGAGGCCGAGGCGCTTCATCGCTTCGGCGTGTGCCGCCGGGTCCACGCCGCGCTCGCCCATCATCACTTCGATGGGGTCGCCCGGGATCAGGTGGATGAGTGCGAACGCGAGAACCGTGATGCCGATGAACGTCGGGATCACCATTCCTATGCGCCGCAAAACGAATCGGAACATGGTCGTCTCTTGGGGGAGGGAAAACGCGACCGGCGACGCGGGCTTGTGACCCTTGTCGCCGGACCTTTTCGACTAGTTATGAGTTAGCGCAAAAAGCGTACCGCTTTCAAGCTTACTGCATGCCGACGCCGTCGAAGCGCAGATAGCCGAGCGGCTCGATCTTGATGTCGATCACTTTCTTGCTGGCGGGCTGGTAGACCGTCGAGTGAGCGATCGGCGAGAACGGCAGCTGCTGCGCGAAGATCTGCTGCGCCTGCGTGTAGGCCTTCGTGCGCTGGGCGATGTCGTTGGTCACGCGGCCCTTGCTCACCTGTTCCTCGAACGGCTTGTAGCAGAACTTCGAGAAGTTGCTGCCCTTCACGGCGTCGCAGCCGAGCAGCGTGCCGAGCCAGTTGTCGGGGTCGCCGTTGTCGCCGGTCCAGCCGATCAGCATCGCGTCGTGCTCGCCGGCGTGGGCGCGCTTCAGGTACTCACCCCATTCATACGACACGATCGTCGCCTTCACGCCGATCTTCGCCCAGTCGGCCTGAATCATCTCGGCCATCAGGCGCGCATTCGGGTTGTACGGGCGCTGCACCGGCATCGCCCACAGCGTCAGTTCGAAGCCGTTCGGGAAGCCCGCCTTCGTGAGCAGTTCCTTGGCCTTCGCGGTGTCGTAGGGATTGCCCTTCAGCGACTTGTCATACGACCACTGCGTCGGCGGCATCGGAGCGACGGCAGCCTGGCCCGCGCCCTGATAGACCGATTCGATGATCGCCTTCTTGTTGATCGCCATGTCGAGCGCGCGGCGCACGTCGACGTTGTCGAGGTTCTTCTTCGTCACGTTATACGCGACGTAGCCTTCGTTGAAGCCCGCCTGCGACGGCGTGTCGATGTTCGGCGAAGCCTTCAGCGTGGCGATGTCGCCCGGGCGCGGATAACTCATCACCTGGCACTCGTTGTTCTTCAGCTTCTGCACGCGCACGGCTGCATCGGGCGTGATCGAGAAGATCAGCTTCGAGAGCTTCACGTCGTTCGGCTTCCAGTAGTCGGGGTTGCCGTCGAAGCGGATCGTCGCGTCCTTCGTGTAGCTGCGGAAAATGAACGGACCCGTGCCGACCGGGAACTGGTTGATGTCCGCGGCCTTGTTGTCCTTCAGCAGCTTGTCGCCGTATTCGGCCGACAGGATCGACGCGTACTCCATCGCCAGATTCTGGATGAACGGTGCATTCACTTCCTTCAGCGTGAACTTGACCGTATACGGATCGACCTTTTCGATCTTCGTGATCAGCTTGTCGAGGCCCATGTCCGTGAAGTACGGAAACGCGACCGGATACGCCTTGCGAAACGGCTGGTTCGGATCGAGCATGCGGTTGAACGTGAACAGCACGTCGTCCGCGTTGAACTCGCGCGTCGGCTTGAAGAACGACGTGGTCTGGAATTTCACGCCGTGGCGCAGATGGAACGTGTACGTCAGGCCGTCGGCCGAGACGTCCCACTTTTCCGCGAGGCCCGGCTCGACTTTCGTGCCGCCGCGCTCGAACTCGACGAGCCGGTTATACACGGTGAACGTGTTCGCGGTGAAATCGACGCCGGTGGTGTACTGGGCGGGATCGAAGCCCGACGGGCTGCCTTCCGAGCAATAGACCAGCGTCTTGTTGGGAATAGCGGCATTCGCGGCATTCGCGGCAAATAGCGATGCCGTGACGACGGCGCCCGCGAGCATCGAGATGCGTGCAGCTCGCAACAGGCCATTTTTTTTCATGTTTCCTCCAGGTTCGATGCCGGCCTTGGCCGGCGTAGCGCGATATTACTGAGCTTTGCCGGCCCGAACAAGGCAACGGACGGGCATGATGCAGGCCCGCTCCCGCCAGTCCCGGCGCGACGTTGGCGCGACTTGAACGTGTCGCGGTGAACAGCTGTTTGGCTCCGGTTTTTCCGCGCGTGCGGCATTTCAGCGCGCATCCTGCGGGGACGCTTTCTGTTGGACATGCGGGACGCCGCGGCGGCGCATCGGCAAGCGGGAAAACGAGCTAGACGGCGAATTCGGGCGCTACCCTAGCATGAACAAATTCCGCGTGCGCAGGCGATTTTTCGCAGTCTTTTCGCGGCATTTTGCATTTCAATACGGTTTTGTTATCGACGATGTTCAGGGGTGATAGGTCGGATGGCGAAATACCCGCCCGCGATGCGTCGCGGTACGCGCATCGAAACTGAAACGAAGCGGGCAATTGCAGCGGAAAGGAAAACGCGGAGGGAAGCGTGCAGAAAAGCCGCGGACCCGCGCGGCGAGCGCCGCGCGGGTAAGGAGACGATGCGTCAGGCGTTGTCCAGCCCGAGCCGCTCGCAGATGGACTTCGTCGCAGCCCCGCCGTTGAGCGTGTAGAAATGCAGCCCGGGCGCGCCCTCGTCGATCAGGCGCCGGCACAAATCCGTCACGACATCCAGCCCGAAATTGCGGATCGCTTCGCGGTCGTCGCCGAAGCTCTCCAGCCGGCGCGCGATCCACTTCGGCACTTCCGCGCCGCACATCTCGGAAAAGCGCATCAGTTGCGTAAAGTTCGTGATCGGCATGATGCCCGGCACGATCGGCACCTCGACGCCCAGCTTGCGCGCGTCGGCGACGAACCGGAAATACGCGTCGCCGTTGTAGAAGTACTGCGTGATCGCGGAATTCGCGCCCGCCTGCACCTTGCGCACGAAATTTTCGAGATCGGCGCGCGGCGAACGCGATTGCGGGTGATATTCAGGATACGCGGCCACTTCGATATTGAACCAGTCGCCGTGTTCCGCGCGAATGAAGCTCACCAGCTCCGACGCATAGCGCAGTTCGCCCACTTCGCCCATGCCCGAGGGCAGGTCGCCGCGCAGCGCGACGATATGGCGGATGCCGTGCGCGCGGTAAGCCCCGAGAATCGCGCGCAGGCTTTCCTTCGACGACCCGATGCACGACAGATGCGGCGCGGCCTCGAATCCTTCCTCCGCCATTTCGAGGACGGTATCGAGCGTGCCTTGCTGCGTCGAGCCGCCCGCGCCGAACGTCACGGAGACGAACTTCGGCTTGAGCGGCGCGAGTTGCGCGCGCGTGGCGCGCAATTTTTCGACTCCATCCTGCGTTTTCGGCGGGAAGAACTCGAATGAGAGTTCGATCGGTTTCATGATGATGAAATGAAAGGGCGGCGCGAACGCGTCAGCCCAGATTGCGCTGGCCGAAGACCAGCGCCGACAGCAGCCACGACACGATGCTGTACAGGATCGAGCCAAAGAACGCCGACCAGAACCCCGACACTTCGAAACCCTTCAGCAGCGACGAGCACAGCCAGAAGCACAGCGCGTTCACGACCAGGATGAAGAGCCCGAGCGTGACGATCGTCACCGGCAGCGTGAGCAGGATGAGGATCGGGCGCAGCACCGTATTGATGAGGCCGAGCACCACCGCGATGATGAGCGCGGTGCCGAAACTGCGAATGTGAATCGACGGTACGAGATAGGTGATGATCAGGAGCGCAAGCGCGTTGATCAGCCAGGTCAGCAGCACGGTCATCAATGGTTCTCCGTTTTGCGCGTTGAAGGCTCGGTACCGGCCCGGGCAAGGCGCTGCCGCGCCCGCGCCGTGCCGGTGCTGCTGGGTTTTTGCCAGGCGCTACCGCTCGTTCAATAGCGATAGTGGTTCGGCTTGAACGGACCGTTCTTGCCCACGCCGATGTAGCCCGCCTGCTCGTCCGAGAGCACGGTCAGGTCCGCGCCGATGCGGCCAAGATGCAGGCGCGCGACCTTCTCGTCCAGGTGCTTCGGCAGCACGTACACCTTGTGCTCGTACTCGCCGCCGCGCGTGAACAGTTCGATCTGCGCGAGCGTCTGGTTCGTGAACGAGTTCGACATCACGAACGACGGGTGGCCCGTCGCGCAGCCGAGGTTCACGAGGCGCCCTTCGGCCAGCAGGATGATGCGCTTGCCGTCCGGGAAAATGATGTGGTCGACCTGCGGCTTGATGTTGTCCCACGTGTACTGGCGCGTCGAGGCGACGTCGATTTCCGAGTCGAAGTGGCCGATGTTGCAGACGATCGCGTTGTTGCGCATCGTCTTCATGTGGTCATGGTTGATCACATGGTAGTTGCCGGTTGCCGTCACGAAGATGTCGGCCTTGTCGGCGGCGTATTCCATCGTCACGACGCGGTAGCCTTCCATCGCCGCCTGCAGCGCGCAGATCGGATCGATTTCCGTGACCCACACGGTGGCGCCCAGGCCGCGCAGCGACTGCGCGCAGCCCTTGCCCACGTCGCCGTAACCCGCGACGACCGCGATCTTGCCCGCGATCATCACGTCGGTGGCACGCTTGATGCCGTCCACGAGCGACTCGCGGCAGCCGTACAGGTTGTCGAACTTCGACTTCGTGACCGAATCGTTCACGTTGATCGCCGGGAACGGCAGGCGCCCTTCCTTTTCCATCTGGTACAGGCGATGCACGCCGGTCGTGGTTTCTTCCGTCACGCCCTGAATGTGCGCGAGGCGCGTGGAGTACCACGTCGGGTCGGCGTCGAGGTGGCTTGCGATCGACTTGTACAGCGCGACTTCCTCTTCGTTGGCCGGCTTCGCGATCACCGAGCGGTCCTTTTCGGCCTTCGCGCCCAGGATCAGCAGCAGCGTGGCGTCGCCGCCGTCGTCGAGGATCATGTTCGCGAATTCGCCGTTCGGCCATTCGAAGATGCGGTGCGAGAATTCCCAGTATTCGTCGAGCGACTCGCCCTTGAACGCGAACACCGGCGTGCCGCCGTCGGCGATGGCGGCGGCGGCGTGATCCTGCGTCGAAAAGATGTTGCACGATGCCCAGCGCACGTCGGCGCCGAGCGCCTTCAGCGTTTCGATCAGCACGCCGGTCTGGATGGTCATGTGCAGCGAGCCGGCGACGCGTGCGCCCTTGAGCGGCTGCTGCGCCTTGTATTCCTCGCGCGTCTGCATGAGGCCGGGCATTTCGGTTTCGGCGATATTGAGTTCCTTGCGGCCCCAGGCGGCAAGCGACATATCGGCGACGACGTAATCCTTGGAATTTTTGGAATCGAGAACTGCGGCGTTCATCACGCCCTCCTTTCTAAGAAATATAGAAATGTTGACGTGAGCGCCGTTCGATGCGGCGGATCAATGAACGCTCATCGCGTTTTCGAACCGTCCGGATTGAATGCTCCGAGCCTGGCGGCCTGGTGAAAGCCGTCGCAACGCTCCTCGGAAGCGAGTGCCGATTGTATCAAAAATGACTCGCGCGATACGGCCGCCGCAGGGGTTTTGAGGTTTTTATGTGCGCTCGGCGCGGTTGCGCTTTCGTCATGCCTGGGACTTTTTTCCGTTGCGGCGATTCGCGGACGGACGCCCGGCGCCGGCCGCCGTGTCAGCCGGTCAGAAGGGCAGGAACGAAAGCGCCGGGGCGAGCAGCACCATGACTACCCCGGCGATCATCATCGTCAGGCTGGCGACGACGCCCTCTTCGCTCCCCAGTTCCCGCGCCCGGGCAGTGCCCACGCCGTGCGCCGCCGCGCCGAAGAGCGCGCCACGCGCGAGCCGCGTGCGCAGCGGCACGAGCGCCAGCACGATTTCGCCGAAAAGCATGCCGCAGACGCCCGTCGCGATGACGAACAGCGCGGTGAGGTCCTTCGGCGCATGGATCTTGTCGGAGACGGCGAGCGCAAAGGGCGTGGAGACCGAGCGGGTCGCGAGGCTGCGCTGCAGGTCCGGCGAGAGATGCAGCAGTTTCGCGAGCGCCAGCGACCCGCCGACCGCCACCAGAATGCCCACCGTCACGCCCACCGACAGCGAAATCCAGTGGCGTCTCAGCAGGTGCCGATATTCGTAGATCGGCACGGCGAACGCCACCGTCGCGGGGCCGAGGAGCCACATCAGCCAGCGCGTGTCGGCGAAATAGACCGGATACGGAATCTGCGCGAGCACGACGAAAAGCGCCAGCACGGCCGGAACCGCGACGAGCGGCGTGAGCCACAGGCTCCTGAATCGCGCGTAGAGGCGCTTCGACGCGAAATACAGCGCCACCGTCAGCACGAAGCAGCCCGCCGCGATGAGACGCGCGGCGTCATCGGCGAGCAGGGAGTCGTAGAAATGGGCCATCGCGCGGGGCCCGTTCAGGCGCGCGCCGCGACGCGGGCGACGATCGCGCGGCGCAGCGCCAGCCGGCGCTCGAGGCGCGCGGCCTGTTCGACCGCGAACGCCACGGCCACCATCACCATCAGCGTGCCGCCGACCACGACGAGCGCGAGCCGCCAGCCGTCTTCCATCAGGAGGCCGCCGTATTGCACGGCCGCGACCGCCGCCGGAATGAAGAACAGCAGCATGTCGCCGAGCAGCCAGTCGGCGCCTGCCTTGACCCAGCGCGGCGCGATGCCGCCGCAAAAGAGCAGCGCGAGCAGCGCCAGCAAGCCGACGACGCCACCCGGTACCGGCAGCGCGAACCTGCGCGCGACGAAATCCGCAGCCAGAAAGATCGCGGCGAGCGCCGAACTCTGAAGCGCGATCCGCATGAATCGGCCGAGCGCGGCGCGCGAGCGGAGGGTCGTCGAATTGGCGGTGGAATCTGGCATGGGAGGACCTCGGAAATGCATTAGGGTTAACCTGTAGGCCGAGTATAGAGTCCCCGTAAACATAATAAAAATGACTTAAACTTATCCGTTACATTCCATTTTGGAATTCTGGAGCGGCCATGGAATTGCGTGCGCTGAGATATTTCATCGAGGTCGTGAGACAGAAGAGCTTCACCGTCGCCGCGGAGCAGATGTTCGTCACGCAGCCGACGATCAGCAAAATGGTGAAGGCGCTCGAAGACGAAATCGGCTCCCCGCTGCTGTTGCGCGAAGGCCGCCAGATGGTGCTCACGGATGCCGGCCAGATCGTCTATCAGCGCGGGCTCGACGTGCTGGCCGCGCACGCGCGGCTCGAAGCCGAACTGAACGACCTCGGCACGTTCGGGCGCGGCACGCTGACCATCGGCATTCCGCCGATGGGCGGTTCGCTGTTCACGCCGGCCATCGCCGCGTTCCGGCAACGCTATCCGAAAGTCGAGCTGAAGCTGTTCGAACGCGGATCGAAGGCGATCGAGGCGGCGCTCCTCGACGGCGAACTCGAACTGGGCGGCGTGCTCCAGCCCGTCGATCTCGCCACCTTCGACGTGCTACCCGTCAGCCGCCAGCTTCTCTGGCTCGTCGCGCAAAAGGGTTCGCGCTGGGACTCGATGGCCGAAGTGCCGCTCGCCGGGCTCGCCGAAGAGCCGTTCGTCTTCTACGGCGAAAGCCTCGCGCTCAGCGACGTCGTGCTGAACGCGTGCCGCGAGGCCGGTTTTGCGCCGCAGATCGTCGGGCGCAGCGGGCACTGGGATTTCATGGCGGCGCTGGTACAGGCGGGCGTCGGCATCGCGCTGCTGCCCGCGCCGTACTGCCGGCGGCTCGACGCCAGCGCATTCACCTGCCGGCCGGTCGTCGCCCCCGAGATTCACTGGGACATGGCGGTAGGGTGGCGACGCAACGGCTATCTGTCGCATGCGGCGCGCGCGTGGCTCGACGTCGCGCGGGAGACGCTGCCCGCCAATCTCGGGCAGGATTTTCTCGCGGCGGAAGGCTTTCCCGCGCGACGCCGCGACGGTGAACCGTAATGCGTGCGCACGCGCGGAAACGAAAAAAACCGCCGCGCTTGCGCGCGACGGCGTGTCATTCACGGCGGGGCGATGCAGGAAACGCACGCACCGCCATGACGCCGAACGTTACTGCTGTTCCTTGAACTCGATGCGGCGGTTCGCAAAGCGGCCGCTCGCGGTCGAGTTGTCGGCGACCGGATTTGCATCGCCGAAACCTTGTGCCGTCAGCGCGTCGGCGGGAACGCCGTGCTTGACGAGGTATGCGCGGACCGCTTCGGCACGCTTCTTCGACAGCGTCAGGTTCGACGCCGCCTTGCCGACATTGTCCGAATAGCCACCGATCTCGAGCTTCACGGCCTTGCCGTTCGTCGCGCAGGTCTTCAGCAGGTCGGCCGATTTCGCGAGCGCCAGTTGCGCGTCCTGCGGCGGCACGTCCGAGCCTGTCGTGAAGTTGATCACCTGCAGGTTCAGCACCTTGGCGACATCGGCGGCGGCGCAGTCGTCCGGCTTGAGCGCGCTGAACGCGTTCATGAACGAATCCTTCGCGTTCGCGACAGCCTGCTTCACGTCGAACGTGCCGATCGTGAAACCCGCGCCGAACAGCGACTTCAGCTTGTCGAGCCAGCCGAGCTTCGCATCCGCGGCCGTGCCGCTCAGCTCGATCTTCTCACCGGCGAGCTTCACTTCCGCGCCCGGCAACTGCATGAGCGGCAGCAGGCCGTCGAGCTTGTCGAGCCAGCTGGCGGGCTTCGTCTCCGGGTCGACCGTGATGTTCGCGTTGAATTTGCCTTCGCCGAACTTCGCGGTGAGCGCGTCGAGCAGCGTCTTCTTCTCCGTTTCGCTGCCGAGCGTCGCGTTGAGCGTCGGCACGCCGGCCTTGTCGACCGAGAACGTCAGCAGCGCGTCCTTCGTCGGCACCGGTGCGGGCGCGGGCTCCGAAGCCGCCATCGCAGCGGCGGGCGCGGCCATCGATGCCTCCGATGCCGCTGCGGCGACCGGCTCCGAGACCGGCTTCTTCTCCCCGACGCAGCCGCGCCCGAGCAGGATCGCGAGGAGCGCGAGGGCCGCGGCCAGCGCGAGCCACCACCATTTCTTGCCGCGTGCCTTCTCCGCGACCAAGACTTTGTCGCGCGACTCGTGCACCGCCGACACGCGCGCGCCGTGCGCCTGCGGATGGTCCAGATGCGACGAGACCGCCTTCATCTGCGCGCCCACGCCGGCAAGGAAACTGCCCGCGCCGCCCAGACCGAGCGCGCCCGCGATCGGGTCGGTCATGCCGGGCTTGATGAACGGCAACTGATGGCCGAGCAGCGTCGGCAGCTGGCCGACACTGCCGTTGTGCTGCATGAAGTAGTTCTTGAGAACGCCGAACAGCGTCGCGCCGACGACACCCGTCAGTGCATGCGTCGCGCTCGCGGCCACGCCAGTATGCTCGGCGACCTTGCCGCTCATCGCTTCGATGCGCTCGGTGGGCGCGATCAGGCCGGCAATGCGCGAGCCCATGCCGAGCAGCTTTTGCAGGCCGTCGCCCTGCACCATCTGCGGCAACTGTTCGACGATGTGCGCGTTCGTGTCCGGGGACATGATGGCCGAGAACAGACCCCGCGCACCTTCCGGCGACGCGGCCTTGTTCATCAGCGAACCGAGCAGCGCCGGCGCCACCATGCCGATGACGCGCTTCGCAGCCTCCGGCGCGACGCCGAAGCGCGTGGCGAGCTGCTGCAACACGCTTTCGGTCAAAGCGCCCTGTACCAACTGAATAACGTTAATGCTCATTTCTCTGCTTTCCTCGAATGCGTAATTGCACAGCAGCCCAATCCGGGCGGCGCCGATTATAGATTCGGCCCCGGGAAAGTCAGGGTTTCTAACCATAAAATCGGATTAACCTCAAACCTGGTCGTTTTCGGAAACGGCTGGCATGAATGTCTGGCGCGAGCCAGCGCCCATGCGCGTTTGCCAAAGAGAGCGTCCTAAGTGTCGCGAGTCTCCGTAATCGATTTCGCTCAAGCCGCCGCGATGGAAAGAAGTATTCCTCTACACGCAGCGTGAAAGCGCGTCCTATCATTTCCTAATTCGAGACGGCATTTTTTGCGTGTCCGCGCGCTGCCGCCGATCGCCGGTATCGCTCAATTCAGGCAAGAACCAGACGGCTGCACGAAGCCGCGCTTACTGGAGCCCGCAATGAACGCGCTTTCGCACCCCCATTACGGTCAGACGCACGAGGTCACGAATCAGGCGCCGCCGCTCGCCGATTACAACGCGCTGACGACCGACCCCGCGCTCATCGCCGCGCTCGAACGGGAAGGCGCGGGGTGGCATCTCGAAGCGCTTTCGCGCGACGGCCTCGCACTTACGCAGCCCGGCGTGCTCGCGCTCGCGGAACTCGCCAACCGCCACACGCCCGAGCTGAATACGCACAGTCCGCGCGGCGAGCGCATCGATGCGATCGAATTTCATCCGGCCTGGCACACGCTCGTTTCGCTGCTGCGGCGCGAGGGGCTGCACTCACTGCCGTTCGAAGCACCGCGGCCCGGCGCGATGGCCGCGCGCTGCGCCGGCTATTTCCTGCACGGCCAGCTCGAATCCGGCTCGCTGTGTCCGCTCACGATGACGTTCGCGAGCATTCCGGTCCTGCAGAACGAACCGGTGCTCTACGCGGCGCTGCGCGAGCCGCTGCTCTCGCGCGAGCACGATGCGCGCGACATCCCGCTTGGCGCGGGCAAGCGCTCGATGTTGATCGGCATGGGCATGACCGAGAAACAGGGCGGCTCGGATGTGCGCAGCAACCAGACCCGCGCGCACGCGACGGGCACGCCCGGGCGCAGCGGCGAATACCAGCTGATCGGGCACAAGTGGTTCTTTTCGGCGCCGCAATGCGACGCGCATCTGGTGCTTGCGCGCGCGGGCGAAGGCGAGGCGCTCTCGTGCTTCTACGTCCCGCGATTTTCGCCTGACGGCAGCAAGAACGCCGTGCAGGTGCAGCGCCTGAAGGACAAACTCGGCAACCGGTCGAATGCGAGCAGCGAGGTGGAGTTTCTCGACGCGTACGGCGTGATGATTGGCGAGGAAGGGCGCGGCGTGCCGACGATCATCGAGATGGCGAACTACACGCGGCTCGACTGCGTGATCGGCAGCGCCTCGCTGATGCGCGCCGCGATCGTGCAGGCGATTCATCATGCGCGGCATCGCAGCGTGTTCGGCGCCAAGCTCGTCGAGCAGCCGCTGATGCGCAACGTGCTGGCGGATCTCGCGCTGGAGTCGGAGGCGGCGACCGTGCTTTTCATGCGGCTCGCGGGCGCGTTCGAGAGGAGCGCGACGGCAGACGGCGCGCCGGAGGAGCGCGCGTGGCGCCGGATCGTCACGCCTGCCGCGAAGTTCTGGGTGTGCAAGCGCGCGCTCGAGTTCACCGGCGAGGCGATGGAGGTCTGGGGCGGCAATGGTTATGTCGAAACGGGGCCGATGGCGCGGTTCTATCGAGAGGCGCCGGTCAATTCGATCTGGGAGGGTTCGGGCAACGTGATGTGTCTCGACGTGCTGCGCGCGTTCGAGCGCGAGAGCGATGCCGCGCATGCGCTTCTGGCGTCGTGGGAGCCGGTGGCGCGCGAGCGTCCGGTGCTTGCCCGGGCGTTGTCGGAGCTCGCTGGCGCGCTGCGCGCGGAGCCGGCGACGCGCGCAGCGTCGGCGCGGCGCATTGCGCAGCAACTGGTGCTGACGGCGCAGGCGGTATTGCTTGCGCAGCATGGCGGCGCGGAGGTGGCGGACGCGTTCATCGAGACGCGGCTGGGCGATGCGCGCGGCGAAGCGGGGCGGGTGTATGGCACGCTGCCGGCGCGCTTCGACCATGCGGGGTTGATCGAGCGGGCGTTTGGGGGGTGAGGGGCCGGGATGAACGCTCCGGCAAGCGCCCCGCCGAGCCGCCTGGGGCGGGCGCTCGGGAGATGAGGGGTTGCGGGATGAGCGTTCGCGGGATGAGCGGTTGCGGGATGGGCGGTCTCGGGATGAGCGGTCGCGGGATGAGCGCATCGGCAAGCGCGCCGCGACGCCCGCAATGAGGGGCTGCGAGAACGAAGGGCGTGAAAATACGAAAACCGGGGACGGAGCCGAAGGTGGAGAGGCCCGTGGGCAGGAGCGCGGGGGAACGGGCGTCTGACTGCCTTTTGTCGGTCGTGGCGTGAGATGGGGCGGTGGCTCTGCGTATCCTTGCGTCGGAGCGCGGGGGCGGATGGAGACTCTCTTGTCAGTGAGCCGTGGTGTGCGATGAGACGGCGGGTCCGCGTATTCCTTGTCGGGGTGCGAGGGACCGACCGATTGGCCGTGACTGGCAGCAGTGGTGTGAAATTCGGTTGTGGCTGAGCGACCCTTGCGTCGGAGCGCGGAGCGCGAGGACGGAAGGATGACTGCCTTACCACTCAGTTTGAAGGTGCGATGACGCGTTGGGTCCGCGTACCTATCCCCGTAACGAACAGAGGTGACCACTCCTGCGGCCGGGCCACTCCGAAGGCTCGAACGTGGTCACGTCCTGATACCGCTGACCCCATAGCTGCTTTCTTTGGTTACTTTCTTTGCAGCAGCAAAGAAAGTGACTGCCGCCCCGCACAGGGGCGAGCCAATAGACCGATAAGAAATCAAGTTTCACAGAAGCCGAGGCGCATCAGACGGTTCAACAAACCCCAACCCCAAGCACCAGCGGCGCGCCTGCGGCAAAAAAAGCCCGAGCAACGAAAAAACAGACCCCCTGAAAAAAGCGCACGCGGAAAAGACTAGTGCATGGCCGCCGCCACCCGCCCCATCTCCCCGATGCCACTTTCGAAGACCCTTTGAAAGAAAGGAATGAGATTCGGCACCATCAACTGAAGCAGCAGCAAACCCACGAGCATCGTGACCGGAAACCCCACCTGGAATATCCCGATCTGCGGCGCCGCGCGATTGAGAATGCCGAGTGCAAGATTCGAGATGAGGAGCGCCGCCACCACGGGCAGCGAAAGCAGCAACCCCGTCGAAAACACACTGCCGCCATAGGCTGCCAGCGTGCGCCACCCCTGCGCATTGGCCGCCGCCCCCAGCACGTTCGCATCGACCGGCACGCTTTGAAACGTCGTGACGAGCGCGGCGATCATCTGCAGATGGCCGTCGAGGACGAGAAACGCCAGCGTCGCGATCGCGTTCAGATAGCGCGACACGACCACCGCATTGCCCCCCGCACGCGGATCGTAGAGCATCGCGAAACCGAGCCCCATCTGCTGCCCGATGAACTCCCCGGCGGCATCGATCGCGGCAAACGCAACCTGCATCGTCAGCCCGAGGGCCGCGCCGATCAGAAACTGGTTGACGATGATCCACACGCCGTCGGCGGAGAACACCGTGGCCTGCGGCATCGCGCCGAGCGTCGGTGCCACGATCAGCGTGAGAAACCCGGCGAGCCCGATCTTCACGCGCATCGGCACCGCCATGTGGCTGATGACGGGCGCGGTCGCAATCAGCGCGAGGATGCGCACGAACGGCCACAGGAACGACGTGAGCCAGACGTTCAGCTGCGCGTAGGTGACGGAGAACATCGGCGCGCGAGCCCGTCAGCCGGTGATGGCGGGCGTGATCGTGAATACGTGGCGCATGTAGTCGAGCAGCGTCGAAAGCATCCACGGCCCGGCGATCACGAGTGTCACCGCCACGGCGATCAGCTTCGGAATGAACGAGAGCGTCGCCTCGTTGATCTGCGTCGCAGCCTGGAAAAGACTCACCACCAGCCCGACGACGAGCGCGACGAGCAAAAGCGGTGCGGCAAGCAGCAGCGCGACATACATCGCCTGATGCGCCATCGACATGACGGATTCGGGTGTCATCGTGTGCCCCTGACTATGAAACGAAGCTCTGTGCCAGCGAGCCGATCAGCAACTGCCAGCCGTCGACGAGCACGAACAGCATCAGCTTGAAAGGCAGCGCGATCGTTGCGGGCGAGACCATCATCATCCCCATCGACATCAGCACGCTCGCCACCACCATGTCGATGATGAGAAACGGAATGAAGATCGTGAAGCCGATCTGGAACCCGGTCTTCAGCTCGCTCGTGACGAACGACGGCACGAGCAGCGACAGCGGCACGTCTTCCGGGCCGTTCATCGGCGGCGCCTTGGAGATCTTCGCGAAGAGCGCGAGGTCGGTCTCGCGCGTCTGGCGCAGCATGAACTGCTTGAACGGCGCGACGCCGCGCTGCATCGCCTGGTCCATCGTGATCGTGCCTTCGGAGAAGGGCTTGTACGCGTCGTTGTAGGCGCGATCGAGCACCGGCGACATCACGAAGAACGACAGGAAGAGCGCGAGCCCGACCAGCACCTGATTGGGCGGCGTGCTCGCCGTGCCGAGCGCCTGCCGCAGGAGCGACAGCACGATGATGATGCGCGTGAAGCTCGTCATCATCAGCACCATCGCGGGCAGGAACGACAGCATCGTGAGCAGCAGCATCGTCTGGACGCTGAGCGAATACGTCGTGCCGCCGTTGGGGCCTGGGCTGGTGTTGAAGGCGGGGAGACCCGCCGTGCTTTGCGCGAATGCCGCGTAGGGAAGGGCCGCGATCGCGACCGGCAGCGCGAGCTTCACCCCGCGCACGACAAAACGACTGACCTGCATTTACTTGCTCCCGCCCGCGAACTTTTGAAGACGCTTGTTCGCTTCACCGGCGAGGGCATCGCGAAACCGTTGACCGAAGGTGCCTTGCAACGTTTGCGTGGACGCAGGACCTTCGACACCCGCGACGCCTGCTTCGGCCGACCCCGCAGGCATCGTGTGAAGAAGGCGCACATTGCCGGGACCGGCTCCGACGACGAGCCACGTATCGCCGATCTCGATCACCGCTACGCGCTCCTTGTTGCCGAGCGAGGCGCCACCGACCACCTTCACGAGCCCCGTGCGCCTGCCGCCCTGGATGCCAAACTTGCGGGCGAGCCATGCGCAGCCGAACACGAAGCCGATCACGATGACGAGCCCGAAGAGCGTTTGCAGCACCGCGCCGAAGCCGAGCGACGGCACGGCCGTCCCCGCGCCCACGCCCGACGCGATCTGCGCGGCGTGGTTCACGGCGTTCATGTCGGCGGCGTGCGCGATGCAGGGCAGGAAGACCGGCGCGGCGGCGAGCGCGGCGATGAAGCGTTTCATCGATTCAGCTTCCGGATGCGCTCGGACGGCGTGATGATGTCGGTCAGGCGAATGCCGAACTTGTCGTTCACGACCACCACTTCGCCCTGCGCGATCAGGCAGCCGTTCACGAGCACGTCCATCGGTTCGCCGGCGAGGCCGTCCAGCTCGACGACAGAGCCCTGCGCCAGTTGCAGCAGGTTGCGGATCGCGATCTTGGTGCGCCCGAGCTCCACCGTCATCTGCACGGGGATGTCGAGGATCATGTCGATGTCGTTGCGCGTGGAGGGCGCAGCGGCCTTCGAGAGCGGCTGGAACACACCCGCCGTCGCCGCCGCGGGCGCGTCGTTGCCGTTCTGCTCGGCGAGCGCGCTCGCCCAGTCGTCCATGCCGAGATCGTCGTTCTTAAGCGGGTCGCCGACGCCCATCGCGCCGGGCAACGTGCCTTCCTGCATCAGGTCACTCATATCCACCTTCCTTCATCATGTCGGTTGCGCTGATCATCTTCTGCACGCGCAGCGCGTATTGACCATTGAAAATTCCGTAGCCGCATTCCATCACCGGCACGCCGTCCACCTTGGCCACGACATGCTCGGGCACGGTGATCGGCAGCACGTCGCCGGCGCGCATGTTCAGCAACTGCTCGAACGACGAGCGGATCTCCGCGAGATCGACGGTCAGCTCCACCTCCGCCGCCTGCACCTGCTGCGACAGCACGCGCACCCAGCGGCGGTCCACTTCGAGCGCCTCGCCCTGGATCGGCGAGGAGAGCACGTCGCGGATCGGCTCGATCATCGAGTACGGCATGCAGATGTGGAGCGTGCCGCCCGTCGAGCCGAACTCGATCGAAAACTGCGTGACGATCACGATCTCGTTGGGCGTCGCGACGTTCGCGAACTGCGTGTGCATCTCGGAGCGCACGTGTTCCAGCTGCAGCGGACGCACGCTTTTCCACGACGCCGTGTAGTGCTCGAACACGAGGTTGAGCAGCTTGCTGATGATGCGCTGCTCGGTCTGCGTGAATTCGCGTCCTTCGACGCGCGTATGAAAGCGCCCGTCGCCGCCGAACAGGTTGTCGACGACGAAGAACACGAGGTTCGGGTCGAAGACGAAGAGCGACGTGCCGCGCAGCGGCTTCACGTGCACGAGGTTCAGGTTGGTCGGGATTGGCAGGTTGCGCGTGAATTCGCTGTATTTCTGCACCTTCACCGGCCCGACGGAGATTTCCGCCGAACGCCGCATGAAGTTGAAGATGCCCACGCGCATGAGGCGCGCGAAGCGGTCGTTGATGATTTCGAGGCCGGGCATCCGGCCGCGGACGATGCGTTCCTGCGTCGCGATGTTGTACGGGCGTACGCCGACCGGCTTGGTATCGTCGGAAACCTGGTCGACTTCGCCGGTGACGCCCTTGAGGAGGGCATCGACCTCCTCCTGCGACATGAACTCTTCGTGGCCCATTGCTGTTCCCTTTCCTGTTCCTTTTGCTGTGCGCTGCGCCGCTCGTTTGCGTGATCTGCCTTTGCCGGTCCGCTCGCGCTTACTGAACGACGAACTCGGTGAACAGCACTTCATCGACGCGCACCGGCTGGTCCTTGGTGCTCGCCGTCATTTCGACGGCCGTGCGCAGCTCGCTGGCGAGCGCGCGCTTGCCGTCGAGCGTGGAGAGTTCCTCGGGGTGCTTGTTCGAGAGCAGGAGCAGTACGCGGCTGCGGACTTCCGGCATGTGTTCGTTGAGCATCGCCTGGGTTTTCTCGTCGCGCAGCTTGAGCGTGAGGCCGACGCGCAGATAGTGCATCGAGCTTTCGTCGGATTGCAGGTTGACCGTCAGCGATTCGAGCGGGAAGAACACGGGCGGGGGCACCGGAAGCGGCTTCGCCGGGCCGTGCGCGCCGGTCTTGCCGAGCACGAAGTACGCGCCGCCAGCGCCCGCGCCCAGCAGGACGATCGCGCCGATCGCGATGAGGAGGATGCGCTTGAGCTTCGCGCTCTTCGCGGGGACGATGGGTTGCTGGTTTGCCGTGGTGGTTGCCATGAATGAGTGCCTCTTTCTGTAGCCTGCATTGTTGGCGAAAGAAGCGCCACCCGATGGCCCGAACAGAAGGGAAATTTGGGGCTAACTCGTTCTTTTGGGGGCGCTGGCGCTTGGTCTGGACTGGGTGGGGCGGGTTTGGCAGGCGGGCCGCTGGCGCTCGGGGTTGGGGTTGAGGTTGAGGTTTGTTAAACCGTTTGATGCGCTTCGGCTTCTATGAAACTTGTTTTGATATTGGTCTATTAGGTTCGCCCCTGTGCGGGGCGGCAGTCGCTTTCTTTCGCTGGCGCTTGGGGTTGGGGTGTCTTGAACCGTTTGATGCGCTTCGGCTTCTATGAAACTTGTTTTGATATTGGTTTATTAGCTTCGCCCCTGTGCGGGGCGGCAGTCACTTTCTTTGCTGCTGCAAAGAAAGTAACCAAAGAAAGCAGCTATGGGGTTAGCGGTATTAGGACGTGACCACGTTCGAGTCATTCGGAGTGGCCCGACCGTGGGAGTGTCCACCTCTGTTCGTCGAGCGGATAGGTACGTGGACCCACAGCCCCACCGCACCACCAGACGGATTGGTAAGGCAGTCATCCCTCCGTCCTCGCTGCGCTCGCACGCAAGGTGCGCCATAACCAATCGCTTCGTTCCTTGTCATGCGTACCCAAGCGCTTTGCTGTGACGCGAAGTTCGCCGGACCGCCATCTTTACCCTTCGTCGGGCACGTAGTGCCGAGACGG
>NZ_JFHC01000035.1 GCF_000698595.1 Caballeronia glathei
GGCGACAACTACCTTGAAAACTTCCGACCACTCTCTGATTTGCCATGAAACCGCTTTGTTCGGAAACCGTGACCACAGGCGCGACATTACGAGACATAGACAGCTCCAAATAAAAGAGGGAGCCGTCTCCCACTTGGGATTGGCTCCCAACGGGACGAAGAAAAAGGCCGGCAACACATGCCGGCCCAAAGAAACCATCCGGGGTGGGTATGGTTTGGAGAGAAAAAATCAACGCACTCGGAGAGGAGCCGTTTGGAGGTCGATGCGCAGTAGCGCGGGGAATGAGGCTAGTCTAAGGGGCCTGACGCCCGAGTTGGGCGGATAAACGTTGCGATTTCGGTATGCCTTTCCTAAAACTCAGCCGCGTACTGAGCACCCTTCCTTGACTTTGGGCTCTTGCTGCGATGATGAATCATCTCTCTTGCGCGTTTTGCATCATGAGTTCGCTCGACGATCTGCGAGCAGCGGCAGGCTGTGCTGACAATCACGACGTTTACCGAGCGATGGTCGAGCTAGAAGCCGCGTCGACCTTCGCCTCCCAAAGGCAGCGTTGGCTGGCCGATGTCGCCCCTACCCTTCTTCCTGACTCGTTGAGGGAGGCAGTCACGCGCGCCAAGCACGCGGCTGCGCAACGGCAGGCGATCGAAGCCGAGATTCCTGATCATTTGCTCTTTTCCGCAGGATGGCCCACGGCTCGCCCGACACAGGCCGAAGCCGAGTTGCTCGCGAGCGTCCGAACGCTTGTAGTGGCGACAGTCGGCCTCGCCGTCAAGTACACAGGCGCCGCGTCCGTCCTCGCTCGCTCGCTACGACGAGCTCCTCGCCCTTCGGCCTCACGCGGCGGAATCGACCACCATCCAGCCGCTGCAGGCGGTTTTCGCATTTTGATGGAGCACCGTAATTGGAGATACGTAGCTGCGTAGGACCAAACGCGAAGGCCGGTGACTAATTTCTGGCAAAATCGCGGGCAAACCACCACAACGCCCGCATCTCGGGAATTGAAGAAAATATGACCACAGCAAAGGGGATTTCGATGGCTACGAAACGCACGAACGCTTACGTCGACCGCAACATTGCATGGTTAGCGCCGCTGATCGGTGCGATCGTGTTCGCGTTGGCGAAGCCCATATTTGAAGCGCTCTCCGGGCCCGGTGCCCTACCAACCTGGTTTCCGGGGGCCGCGCTCGCGGCCGCGCTGCTCTGCATGCTGGCCGCAGGCTTCGGCCTAACGCGCGTCGACACGGTCTCCTCGTCAGTATCGCTCCGCGTGGCCAAGTACGGGCTGGTAGCAGTGGCGATCGTTTTGGTCGCGAAAGCGATTTTGTCCTAACGCGCGGACGAAGAACATCGCAACGCCCGTAAAAAAAAGCGCCACCCCCCGGGGGGATGGCGCTGTGGCAGAAAGTTAGTCGAGGCAAAGCGACATCTGCACTTCGGCCGCGATGAGAGCTAAATCAGGCGTAGTGCCTTCGCGTAGCGCCGGGACCTCCCACTGCGCCTGAGCGTCGCTCAGCCCGCCGATCGCACAGAGCAACCGCTCGCTCTGATGCGCCTGCAGCAAGTCTCCAAAGGAAAAGCTGAACTCGTCGGGCGCAGGCTCCCCGGCGGTGGCTATCCCTAGCCCCTGCACGATCTCGTCCGCCCGTCGAATTTTCCAGTCCTCGACGCCTTCAGGCGACCGCGTAACCGTGATCCGGGCACTGGACGGCACGACCTCAGCGCCTCGAACGGCGTCGCGAAATGCCGGGATAGCTCTTTTCGCGAACCCAGGCGTTTCCATCTCGATCGGATAGGCGACCTCCGTGATGAATGATCCGTGTCGCATGTGCCCTTGCCATGGCCCGCCACGGAGCATGGCTCCCGGAATTACCGCCGACGCGGGTTTTTTCTGCCAGCAGTGCTGACTCCTTGTCTCTCACCCAGTTTGCGGGTTTCAAGCCTGGTTCAAGCGTTCCCCCGCGTGCCCGCGGCCGAGACATGTCGCTACATTTCGTTCGCTTAAAGTTTTCCGCGCTGCACATTGTCGTCAAACGTTGTCTGTTCGAATTCGTCTGAGAACGCCCCCCGGCGATCGAGCGCGCGTGAGGGAAGCGATCTGCAACACACGCGTTGTGTCCGCGATCATCCACTCGTATTTTTCCCCGCTATCGGTTTTCCCTATGCACGGTATTCTTTGGTGTGGCATCTAAGGATGTCGGTTATGTATCCGTCTTTCACGGCTTCGCGCTCCCTTGTATGACGTCGACCACACCAATTGATAACCCCCGCGCTGATGTTGGGACTCGATGGCCGCGCATGTTCTTCGCGCCAGGGGTGAACTACGAATTGCATCGCGTTACCGGCCTGTATTCGCCGGCTCTGCGGTTTCCGGTTCCAGGCGAATTATTCCTCTGGCGTCTGCGCGGTGAATGGCATATGGCCACCGCGACGAACGGTCGAAATTGGCTTACGCTTGACGAGCGACGACGCGTAAAGGGCTTCAACAACCCTGTGACCGGTCGCCAGTTCAGTGTGGGAAGAACCGTGTTACGAATGATTCTTTCTAAGATGCTCAATTGCGATCCCATAGCTGTGCGACTAGACACCACGGCAGACGATCACGTGATGGTCAAGGTCCCTAACGAAAATCGGATCATCATGGCTGACGTTTCGTACGTGGGCATGTGGGTGGTAATCGCGGTCAGTGCCGGAAGGGTGGGAATTGGACTCGTCAACCCGAGGGGCGCGTTATCGTCGCAAGCGAGTGGCGTGCTCGACGCCGCGCAAATCCAAGCTCGCGAACGAAGCCACCATAGAGCATGGGATGCTCTCGGCCGTTTGCCACTCGCGCCCGAGACGCGCTGGCATAGCCTCGTCCTTCCCATGCCAGGCGCCGTACGAGGCGCGGTCACGGTCGACGAGCCGATACGAAACGTGACGGCGTTCGGGTGGACCAGCTAGCGCAAAGCCTTCTTTGAAGAAATCCATGAGCGCTCACGGCGCCCGTCGATACACCCGTTGCCGCTAGCTATATATATCACACCGATCCGAGCGCCGCGGCATATATCCGCCGGAGACACGCGGGCGCGGAGGACGGGAGCAGAGCAGTGTTTCCAACATCGCGCTCTCCCAGACTTCTCGCGCAACTGCCGCGCGCCGCGGAACCCGCCGTGGGTAGCGCCGTTGATAGGGCGATTTTGTTCGCGTTGGCCGCATGTATTTCAAGCGCTGGCTAGCGGCGCACAAGCGAAGCAAGGGCAAGCCCAGCGCCCAACGCGAGATAGATCTTCGGAAAGGATCGCTCGCTAATGTGTGCCTCAAAACCGGGGGTCACTCGCTTTGGTATCAGGTGATAGTCCACCACATAGGCGGTCGCCGCCGTTGCAGCCGCAGCGGCCGTGATCCGCGCCGGCGATTGGCTTCGTCCGCGCAACATCTCGAACAGCAGCCCCCAGAAAACTCCGCTGCCAAGGTGGATGGCAGCCCCTATGCCGGTGAAGCGCGCGCTGAATCGTTCCTCTTTGAATGCCCGTTCGGGCCAAAGACAGTGAGTGACGGCATTCAACGGTGCCACGGGGGTTGATCCCGCGACCGTCGACTCGCGCGCGGCGACCAACGCGGAAGATACCGCGGCGGCGGCGCCTGACAGTGCGGCATCGTAGAGGACCTCGTGAGTTTGCATGGCTTCCTCCTAAAGACGACATGGTTCCCGGCACCGAGCAATTTCCGTGCTTGCGGGTTCCGGCCGTGGAGGCACGCGTGACGACGCGGGGCCATGACACATCGCGCGGGTACGCAGGTTGCTCGATGCAAGCATCCCCACGAAGGAGCGGAAGATGAACATCACTCGACAAGCTGAAGGTGAAGGCACGGACAAGCCGCTGGGCGACTCAGGAAGCGGCGCGAGCGGCGGCGGTTCGATCGGCAACCAGCCGGGACCGGGCTCTCCGACCGGAGGCGATCCGAAGCAGGGCGTGCGCAAGCCGAATGCGGGCGAAGTCGAACCGGCGAAAAGACGTCTCGACCAGCATCCGGAGCAGACCGCCGAGGTGCCCTATGGCTCCGGCGGCAAAGCGGAGCCGGCGGGCACGGGCGGGCTCGACGCGCAGAATGCCGACCTGGCGGACCCTGCGAAGTCGAAACCATAATAGCTGCCAGAACAGAGGCCGCTCCTAGGCTACGCTTGGCGAGCGCCCAGTTTCCCCGATCACGTTCGGCTACAGCCGGCGCAGTTAGTTCTTCGCCCGCCGGCGGCCGCTTTCCCACCGAAAAAAATTGGAAGCCGCTTCCGAACAATTGCTTCCGCCGATCGTTCTTGATCGAAGGGCCTAGCCAATTGACCTCTATCGGCGCATCTTGCTTAACAAATGAGAAAGCCCAAGCTCGGTCGCAATCTTCCAGACATACATCCGAGAATATCGAACGCCATAGCGACGTTCAATTGCTGCACGTAGCCGCTCATTGGTCCATCTATCCGCCTCGAATCCCTGCACTCGTGGCGAGTGGACCAATGCGGTGCTGACCCACGGCACTACTTCAGACCTCAAAATGCCTGCACCGGACTCGGTCACCGTGTTGCGTCTGCGCTTCAGGCGGTCCGCACACCCAAGGTCGATGATGATCTGCCTCACATATACACGGGAAAACTTACGCCCAAACTCTTTCTCTATCACGGCCTGAAGCCGGCCATCGGTCCATTGGTCCGAGTTGAATCCATACGCCACAGGAGATCCGCGCAGGGCTGACGCTATCCACTTCCGCGCGTCTGCATTGAGCGATGGCCTTCTTCCTCCGACAGACATCTGCGCCAACGCGTCGGGGCCGCCCTTGGCCACTAGCGCCTGATAGCGCTTCGTGGTTTGGATGGAGAGCCCAAGCATATTGGCGACTGCTTGCGGGGACATTCCCTCCAACAGTAACTTTCCCGCTTCCGAGCGCAACATTACGCTCGGCAGCTTGTCCTTAGATGCAGCCATCGCTCGAAAGCCAAGGAGTGTCCGTGATACTTAAACGTTGTCTCGGCTGCCAGCTCGGGCAGCGTCCATAAGAAAAAGCGCCCTCCCGTGGGGCGGCGGTGTAGCAAAGAGTTAAGCGAGGCCGAGCCATCGCTGCGTTTGGCCAAGGACAACGAGCCGCTCAGCATGACCGTAGCGAAACAAAAAGCGGGACGCCCCCTCGACACCCACCGAGTGCATTGCCCGGCATCAAGGTCCGCATTAACCCGTCTGAAATCGAAGATGGCCGCTGTCCGGAATTTTGCGAGTTGACCACTCAGCCTCCGGCAGTCGCCGGTGATCTATCTCCGCCATTCCATAGGCGATCGCATAGCGCCGCGCTTCCAGGGCACATGCGAAACGTCCCAACACCTCCGTGGCACGCTGGGTTCCGTCCGGTTCCCGCAGGATGAGCATAGATGCGTACATGCCCTCATCGTAGGCAGCTAATGGCCTAAGGGTAAACTCCTTGTACGTGATTTCGGCGTCCTGCATTTGGGCTCTCTCATCTGTAGTCATGCGCCACCGGTGTACATCCCTCGTTGGAGCGCTGTCGACGAATTGTCTAACATGCATTAAAAATGAACATTTGGGATTTGTCCCTATTGGTCGGAGGTTTCTGCGCTCGGCCTACCTAATCACCGATGAGGAAGCCGACCCCCCTTCGGGAGTCGGCGTCGTCTAAGCAGCGGCTTTATCCTTTGGGAGGCTACGCGCTTTCTTTCCGGGCGGCTTCGGCACGTCATATCCGAAGCGCGCCACGCAGCTGGGTCCACCGGAATCGGATTCGTGCGCCCCGTTGCGAGGTTCACGAACACGCCCGAGAACGGCACCGCGCCGGTTCGAAACATCGTCCAGAGCAGGTTGAACGCCTGAACCGCTATCGCCTGATTGATGACCAACGACTGCTTGCGCAGTGCGTCGGCCATCGAGCACGACAGGGTTTCGTCCTTCGCATCCAGCCTGGCGTCGATCAGGTCCGGGAACAGCTCACCCACATGGGGCAAACGCTCCGGCCGTCTCTTCGCTTCGGCCTTGCTCAAGAGTTGACCGATCACGACCTGTCCTCGGTCCGTGTCGTTGCCGCAGTCGAGGTAGTAGACGTTGGCTCCCTGTGCGGCACCGACAATTGCTCGCCGCGCAGCGCGCGTGTCCACGCACCCGATCACGAGGTCGACGTTGTGGACGCTCTCGCTGGCAGTGAAGCGCCGGGTTTCCGCTCGCCAGTTGGTGCCCATCAGTGCATTCAACCGATTGACGATCAGCGAGGCTTTGAACTCGCCCACATCATTCGGATAGAAGCCTTGACGGCCAACGTTGGTCGCGCTCACCCTGTCGTCATCGAACACCGTGCAGTCGATGCCGCCCGGATGTCCCAACTCGAGCATCGCGTGATGCAGACGCGCGAGGCTCGGCAATACCGCACTGCCGGTCCCGCCTGCGCCCACGACGTTCACCTGCCAGGACCGCTCGAGAAACCGCGGCGGCAGCGCGTGACGAATTGTTTGCGTCATGCTGCCGCCCTTCGCATCACTGCCGCATACCACGTGCTAGGCACCCGCTCGACGTCCTCGAAGATGCCTTTTGCGCACAGCCGCAGGGCCATGCTCGGGACGTTCGACCCACAATTTCCAACGACGAGCGCGAATTTGACGTCGTGCCTGTCGTCTTCGTTGTCGGTCGTCGAGAAGTACGCCGGGTGGCCCCCATGCGAATGGCAATCGACAATCCGAACCTCGTCGGGACCGAGCTGGGGCCGCCCGTAGATCAGCGACCCCGTGCTTTGCGAGAGGACCACGACCGGTGCGAGACGAAACTGCTTTCTCGTGGTGCTCCAGACGATCCACGCGCCCGTTTCCATCGGATGGGCCAAACGGGCCAAGTCGGCAAATTGCCCGACGAGCCCCGGTGGGACCGGCCCGCATCTGAGGACTGTCGACTCGACGACCTTTCCATAAGGAATGGCCGTCGGCACCGTGTATGCGGCGATGCGCCGGACGACCGAGAGCCACGGCAGATCGATCTCGATGAAAACACCGTTCTCACCAATAAGAAGCCGTTCTCCGGCAGCCAACATCGGTGCCACCGGCTCACGCCGCGGCATCATCACTGTCGGAAACGAGCGCTGAAGCGCCATATCACCTGCATTCATGCAACACCTCCATGTTTGCCGGCGATAAGCTCAGCGAGTGTAGTTTTCATGGGCACGAGGAGCTTTTTCGGAAAGTGTTCTCCGTATAGGCCGTCGAGCATCTCCTTCCAGAAGGCAAACTCGCCCTTCGGATGCCGGACACGCTTTCCACCGTGATTGGGATGAGTGAACGCTGATTCAAAGAAGCCACTTTCCCAGCCTGCGGTTGAGCTGACGTCGATCCGCTTCGGTACGTGAGCCGTGCCGATGCAGATTTTTCCCCAGTCCCAAGTGTTAAAGTACGGCGGTTCGTGCAGCTTCGAGCTAGGGGTTGGGCGGCTGTCTTCCCGCAGCGCGAACACGCTGAATCCGTTCGAAGCTGCACGAAACACCAGCCCTGGATGCGGCACGGCAGCGCTTCGCTTGCCGATCTTCGGGCAGTCGAAAAACACCCGCCGCATACCCGGTCTGCACCACCAAGTAACCGCGTCGTGCGACACGGCCAGCACCGTTTCCGGGAAAAACTCCGCCTTCGGCGCCGCGTTCTGAGACAGCTCTCGCAAGCACGACAGCAGCGCTGCGCGGTCAATCGGCCGTCCAGCACCAATCGACCCACGGCCGTCCTTTCCAGCACTGATCGGATGGACGGTGCCATAGACGGCGCCTTCGTTCCGAGTGCTATAAAGCAAAATGGCACTGGTCGCCGCGAGTTCGTCGCGCCGGTCAGAGCCGATGTTCAAGCCCATCATGAGATAGCTCCGAAGATCTATGCCGACAGACCCGCGAGAACGCGGTCGAGTTGGCCAAGTATGGAAAGACCCATCGACCAGTCCGCGTACTGCGTGCGAATGGCGTCGGGAGTGGATGCAAACGGGATAAAGCCGTAGTAGAGGGACCCGTCACCACTGCTCGCGAGATGCTCGTAGTGCGAGTCGAGCAATTCACCGATGCGCGGGCCGTCTTCAACGATGAGTGTCGAAGCCGCGTACGCGCACTCCGGCTGGTAGGCGCAATTGAAGAGGCTGCGATTACCTGCCGCTCGCAACATCAACGTCAGCACCTCAAGATCGCGGCAAAGTTGCCGCACCCACCCGGAGCTGAATCGTTGAAGACGACGCAACGCAGCAACACCGAGTGCGGGCTTCTGCCCAAAGCGCCGGCTACCGCTATTCCAGGTGCACACATCCATGTCGTCGGGGCACAGCTCCGGGCGCACAACGGACGGGAGGTAGTGCTCCATCTCCTCCTCGTCTTCGCCGAACCTGTCTTCCAGCACTTCCTTGGCGTCTTCGTCGGACGTGTGCGGGTCGCCATCCCAGTACCACGAGGCAAACATCCCGAGGAACTCGTCCGGGGTTCGCACCCAGAGGGTTCTTCCTGCCGCCCTATTGATCAGCACCATCGCGGTCGAGACCAACCTTGGATGGAGCCTGCGCAGCTTCGCCGCGCGAGGGCCAATTTCGAAGACGTTCTCCTGTGGTATCTCGATCCCGAGATACAAGGCGGATTCAGGGCTGAAATCGCGGCTGTCGTACTGGTACTGAATCTCCTCCAGCACAGCATCCACGTCACACAGCACAAAATTGAAATTCAGGCGGCGAAACGGCGGCTTGTTGCGCGTGGCCCATGCGAAAAAGCCGTGAGCGAGCGCGTGTCCAGCGCCCTTGAAGTTCGGCACATCGCCGGCCTTCAAGAGTCCCGATTCGAAGTGCGCGGCGACCAGGCTCGCAACGTCCTGATCCGCCTTCCAGCGCATCACAGCGTTTGTGCTTACGTCAGTGCCGAAAGCGGGGAGCGTCAGAAAATCATGGGCAGGTCCACGTCCGGCAACGGAAGAGCGCTGCGATTGCCAGCACTTTCCCGAGACAGCGACTTCTGAACCAGATGCGCGAGGATCGAAGAGCATGCTGCGATCTCCTTGTCGTGAAAAAAAACCGCCCTTCCAGGCGGTTCGTTATGGGCCGAAGCCAAGTCCGGGTCGGACAGGGCTGCAAGTAGATCGCGCTTACGCATGAGCGCCCTTGGCACCGGCTGCGCGCACGAAGGTGAAACGTGCGACCTCGCCCGACATCTCGGGCCCGTCGATCGCCGCGGTCGTCAGCTCCGGATACTGCGCGGAGTAGAGATCGCGGACATCCTCAGGCGAGAAGCTCGGGCCAGGGTCGACGAATGCCACCCCGTTGTAGGTGAACTCGCGGATCAGCTTGCCAATGGAAATGGACATGGCTGCTCCTTAGTCAAAAAGCGAAGCGAGATTGGTCCCGGAGTGGCCCGGTTCCGACGATGCCGAAGCGGGTTCCGACGACTGAGCCGAAGCGGTGCTTTGCTCCTGCGTGCTTTCGTTGTCGCTGTCGTCAGCATCGCCGTCGCTCTCTGCGCTCGATTTGCTGGGAGCCGGCAACGCGGGCTTGCTACTGCCCTTTGCCAACGTCTTGGTCGCCTTCGAGACTTGCGTCGTCTTGGCGGCTTCGAGGATGACGGTCGTTGCAGCTACTTGCTCGGCCAGCGACGCGTGCGCGCCGGCGTAGGCCGCGAGCGCATCGGCGAACCCCGCGTCGAGCTCGGCCGCCGACGCGGTGAGCGCGAGCGGCTGAAGCATGGCAGCGTCTTTCGCCGTACCCTGCGGCATGACGAATACCACCATCTCGTCGCCCTTCATCTGCAATGACAGCGTGAGCTTTGCGCAGTTGCGCAAAAGCGGTTCAATAGCAACAAACATGGAAACTCCTGAGAAAGAAAAAAGACCGCCCGAAGGCGGTCTGCATGGAATGAAACTGCTTGTCGATGCGCGGTAAGTGGCGCGTTAGAACTTGAGCACCTTCGGGATCTTGCCGGTGTAGTCGAAATCCTTGACGGCCAGAAGCGCATCGATGACTTCAGACTTGGACTTCCCGAAGACTTTCTTGAAGTTGTCGCCGAGCGCGGCACGGATGCCGAGTTCATCTGCGACCACCATCATTTCCGACTTCGTGATCAACTCCAGAAACTCCTTGCAAAGCTTCCAATGCTTCGCGAGATCGAGACGATGGTGCTTGCACAGGCGCGTCAGGTACTGGACGTCGAGCCCTTGAATGGCCGCGACGGTCACGCCGGTGACGGCGTTCGCGAGATGCGCGTCGTCAGCCGCCGCCGTAGCGGCGGCGGCCTTCGCAACGTCGCCGGACGGGATTTGCTCTTGGGTAAGCTTTTCCCAGATGCCCGAGAGCGTCTTTTGGTCGACGCAGCGCATCTGATCCGACAGGGCGATCGCCACGAGATATCGCTGGGCAAGCACGGCATCCGCACCCACCTCGCGCCGCAAGGCTTTTCGCCAGAGCGCCACGCGATACTGTTTGATCCTGTCGGACTCAGCCACGACCGTCGCCGGCGGATTGCTCGTCGTCGACGGCGCGGCCGCGCCCTTTGCTGCAGCAGGCTGAGACTTGGTCGCGTCTGACTTAGCTTCCGGCTTCGGCTGCGTGGCAGCCTTCACCGCTTGCAGATGCGCCGCGACCTTCTTCATATTGCAGACCGTGTCGAAGCACTGACCCCGATAGACGTTGCCAATCGAATCAGGCAGACCGCTCACCGCCGCGCCGTAATTCTGGCACGCGTGACATGCCTTCGCCTGCTCGTCGCCGACGCCTTTGGGGCCTTCGACGGCGAGTTGCACCCGCGTGTGGTTGTCGCCCGCCCGCACGATTCGCACGACCGGATACTCATCACGCAGGCCAGCAGCCGTCGCTTCGAGCATCTTTTCGGTCTTCTCGTTGTAGCAGGTCCGGTTGGTACAGTTGCCGGTGCCGATGGACTCACCGAACATCTCGCCCTGAGTGGACGAGTTGTGCGGGCATCCCGCGCAGTCAGCCTTGTCGAAGATCGCAGCAGCCAACGAACAGGCAACCTGTTCGATGGTCTTCTTGACCTCCGCGACAGACTTGGCTTCCTTGATGATCACCGGCAGAAGCTTGTCCTGCGTCTCTTTCGGCAGCGCGGCAAGCAGCTCCGCGTGACCGAGGAGAATCTGCCGCGTGCTGAGTGCATCGAGGACCGCTGCACTGCAGTTCATGAGCGCGAGGCGCTTATCGAGCGTCGCGCGGGACCATCCGAAGACGCGCGCGACCTCGTCACGATCGCCTTTGCACAAGCCGACCTGTTCGGCGGCGGCGATCGCCTCTTCCGCCGGCGACATATCCGCGCGCTGGATGTTCTCGATGATGGCGAGCTGCTTCGCTTCGACTTCATCGACTTCCTTCACCACGACGGGGATCTCGTAATCCTCGCCGTGAGCGGTCATGGCGGCTCTGTAGCGACGGCCGCCAGCGACGAGGCCATAACCACCGTCGGCCAACGTGCGGACAATGATGGGTTGAATGACACCCTTTTCACGAACGGACGCGGTCAGCTCTTCCATCTCCGCCGGATCGAAATACGTGCGGGGATTGACGCTGACCTGGATGTTCTTGAGAGCGAGGGTAGGTTGTTGTTGCATTGCAGGGCTCCGAGGAGGGACCTGCCTCCCCTTGGGAGTGGTCCCAAGGGGTTGAACTACGTGGGCCGACAGTTGTCGGCGCTGAGTCGATGCGTCAGAGACGCGGGTGATGGTGCAAAGATAGCGGTTTACATTGCACGCCCACGCGAGAAAGCTCGCGAAATCATGCTGCCTTCCCCCGCGTTGCGCTTCACGACCGGCGTTCTGGTCTCATTCGAGCTTGAGAAGGCCGATCAGTGAATTGACGGACCGTCGTATGATCGCGCGAGTCGACGATGAAGACTTTCCCGTCCCGGGCGCGCAACAGCATATGTCTATTTGAGTCGCATGCGCCGATCATGCAGACGCCCTTCTCGGCTAGCCCCCTGTCCTCTGTCGCCCTGGATCCAATCGGCCTTCCAGAGCTTCGGCCCATACCCGTTCTCCATACCGCTCGGATGCTCGACAACATATTCAGCGAGTTCTACCGGAATTTGTGAAGCGAACGTATTCCTGAACCATTCCTCAAAGCCCATGCTGCCTCCTTTTCGTTAGATGCGCGAGATGCGCAGTGCGAATGGGGCGACCTTACTTGTGGAACATTCGACCCCACGCAGCAAATGGAGGGTTTTTGAGAGCGGTTTATCCCAGGTGTACTTACATCTTCCCGGTCCAGTATTTCTCAAGACCCTCAATGAGCTCATCAGGCACTTTCCATTCGCGCATGCACGACTTCGTCCTGACCAGAATGCGTTGCTCGCGCTGTCAATGTGACATCGCACGCTAGGCACCGATGTTGCGGGCATAAAAAAACCCGGCACGAAGCCGGGTTGGGAACAGGGTCAAAACAACGCGAGCTGGTCAACCTTCGCAAATAACTTAGCCTGAGCGAAGTCTTCAGCCGGTTGCCTTGCAACACATTCTGCGGGTACCACGTCCTCCAGAACCGCGACATCGGCTTCGGCGCATTCGGCCGTACACGGCGCCAGAGGTTCGTGGAGCGGATCGACCAAAGCGTCCGCGGCAGCTTCGTCGACACGTACGAGTTCCGCTGCCTCTACGTCCGCCTCTCGTCTGCGCAGTTTCCACTTCCAGCCGCCGACAATATGCGCAGGCGTGTACCACATTCCCCAAACATCGAGGGTCAGCGCGTTGCCGTGAACGACGACAGCGGGAATGTGAAGCAGCGACAACTGCACATAAGCCATGTGCACACAGCACGCATCGATGTCGATACAGGTCGCGTGCATAGCCTGCTGGTAGTTGTGCCCGGCCTCGTGGAGAGAGTCGGCCACCGCGATTACCATGCCACCAGCGCCACACGCGGGCTCCTGCAGTCGCAGGAACCCGTGATCGCGAACGGCGGAGCCACCGTCGCCGATGGTCATCGAAGCCATGAGCCGGGACACGTGATACGGGGTAAAGAACTGCCCTGCTCTCGCGTTGCCAAGTTCGAGCATCATGTACGTCTCCCCAAGCACGTCGGTCAAGCCCGCACCGCCAATGCTGAACCCTCCGGCCTTGCGCATGTACTCGACGCGAAGTTCGAATGACAGCGTAAGCGCCGCGAACATCCGGGGAAAAAGCGCCACCTCCTCCGGCTTGTACTTTCCGACGATCTCCAGGTATCGCTTTTCGCGCGACTCGTACTGCTGCAGATCCACTCCATTGCTGATGCTGAGTGCACATAGCTCGACAAAGTCTGCAAACACAGTGTGCGTGTGATGCCCGTAACTGAATCGCTTGATTAATGTGACAAGGGTCCGCTGATGTTCGTCGGCGGTGTGCTCATGCTTGCGCTCTGCGCTTTTTCGGCTCATTTGAAGATCCTAAAAGCAGGACGAGCACATGCCCGCAAAGGGGGGTGCCCCCTGCGGGTTGAACGGAACTAGGAAAAAAGCCCACCGGCTCCCATGAGGGAAATGCGGTGGGCGTGGGTTGCAAGATTAATGGCAATGCCAGGCTATGGCGACTGCACAGGCGGCTCAGGTACTGACGGCCGATTCGGTCGATGCGCGAACGCGGGTGATGCATCAACGATACGGGGTACTGCCGCTCGCCATCATGCGAATGCCGCGGTTTTCAATGGGCGTCTCGATCCGAAAGGCAGTCGTAGGCCTTATCCACAATTTCTGTGCACAACCCTGTGAACAAGAGCGGTCGACGCCTTGCTGGCGTGTGCCACAAGTTCCATGCTCACGCTTTGCGCTCTCGCCAAGTAGATGTAACGCGTTACATCTACTTTTGAAGAATGATCGCGATTTCGGTATCCCTTTCCGGGACGACATTACACCGTGCTTTCGCGGGCGCACCTCTGTGTACACCCGACGCGGTTAAAAGACGGTGTATTTGCTACCCCTTTCCGCGGCCTAGCGCTGCCGGCCGCCGCGAAAATACGAACGACCGCTCGCGCGCGCGTGAGCACCGATCTCATTCCCATCCCGATCCTTCAATGAAATTCAGTCATAAGGCCGCTGTGTCCATCCTCGCCGTGGCCGCTGTCATGTCCGTCGGGTCGATCGGACTGGTGGCAGTTCAATTTGGCGCACCGAGCAGCGCCGCGCAGGTCGTGATCAACACCGCCGTGACGAGCGAGCTCAACGGTGTCGTCGATGCCGTCAGTGACTTGCCCGACGACATGCGGCAAGGCGTCATCACGCGCCACGGCGCCGAGTCGATGGACGCTCTGACTCGAACCCTCAACGAACAAAGGTCCCGGTTGAGCATTGCCGAACAAGACCGTTCAGCGTTCCTCGCGCGCAACGAGAAGAGGCTCAGCCTATTGCTCGCGCTGACTCTGTTCAATGGCTTCGCGCTGGCGATGGGCGCGGTCTCGCTTTTCGCCGCGTACCGCAGACACCCCGCTAACACGCTGAGACCTCCGCAGGCCTTGAAAGCATGACCACGATTCTGGTGGAATTTGCCGACATCACCCAAGACCCCGCGAGCGCGCGATCCGGGGCAACGCCCGCGAAGGGCATGCCGGACAGTTACCTTGATGCCCTTATCGGGCTCGGCTCGGTCGAGTACCGCGACTATGCCGCTCCCGGGATGCTGAAGAGGGTCATGGCGCGCTTTCCGACTGCCGCGCATCGCGATCAGTTTGTCATTGCGGCCCGTCAGATCAGCAACCTGATGGGCACACACGCGACTGTCTTTCGCGATGGCATCACCGGAACCTCGACGGTATAGAAAATGGCACTCATCTCGTTCGACGGTCTCAACGTGCCTCTCGAAGAGGTGCAGGACAACCCGGCTCGCTTCGCCACTCGGGTCGAGCGGGCAAAGAAAACCCCGGGGTACGCGGTCTGCTGCTGCCGTCCGGCCGAGGGGCCCATACCCTTGCGGCTCGTGGTCCGGCGCTATGGTGCGCTGTTTCACCTTGCGCGCTGGCCGGACGAGGGATATCGGCACGAGCGCGACATCTGTCCGTTCTTCGCCGACCCTGGGCCGTCAGAAGAGTCTCAGGGCGCGACCCACGACGCGATCCGCAACACGCCCACCGGAATCAACGCGAAGCTGGACATCTCGCTGTCCGTGCGAACCGAGGGCGCTGTCACCCAGTCCAAAGAGCCGTCGGCAACAAACGGCAATCGACGCCGATCGGCGCCCCTCCTTGGCTTCCTCCAGCGCATCTGGCTCGATGCTGGCCTCAATCAGTGGGCGGGTGTCGCCTCGCGCAACTGGGGCACTTGCAACGCCCAGATCCTCGCGCTGCTTGGCGACGGTCTGATGAACGGCAGACCCGTTCAGGAAGTCGTACACGTCATGCGCAGATACGAGGAAATTGCGCAGGCAGCGCTCAAGGCTGAATTTGAGGCGTTCCTGAGCCGAATCAAAACCACCCCCGAAGCCATGGAGCGCGGCGTCGTTATCGCCGAACTCAAATCGATCGAACCGTCCCGTTATGGTTTCGTCATCAAGATTCGGCAGACCTTCGAAGCTTTTTTCGCCTCGAAGCAGCTGATTGAAGCGGCGTCGAAGTCTTTCCGCTACGCGTGGTCAATGATCGGCAACATCGCGGCTCGGGTGGTCGCGGTGCTCGTGCTTGAACGAACGAAAGATGGCAATTTGCGCGTGATCGACATGGCCGCGCAACTCTGCAACAAATCGTTCATCCCGTGCGATTCGAGTTACGAGGTTGCGATGGCAAATCGGCTGGTCGCTGAACGTCGCCGATTCGTCAAACCCATGCGCCTCACTGCCGGCGACGACATGCTGCCCGACTTCCGAATCACGGACACGGCCGAGGCCACGGCGATCGAGGTCTACGGCATGGAGTCGCAAGAAGCCTATCGCGTGCGAAAAGCTGCGAAGCAGGCACTCTACGCGCGGCGGCGGATAGCATGTGTGGAATGGGTTCCGCCCGCCGAGATTACTTCAGTGATACTGCCCGCCGCGACTTGACAGCGCGGGCTTTTGGGATAGCGTCAAGCCATCGCAAATCGAATCACCCGGAGGCTCCAGATGGATTCCAATTCGCTTTTTCTTCAGCGCGCGACAGCGCAGGGCCCGGACTGGCACGTAAGCTATCCCGCGCTCGCCATGGCCAGCTCCACGGAATCTATCGACGAGCGGCGCAAACAGATCGTCGTGGCCGCGGCGGACGATACAAACCTGCGAATGGTGTTCTTCAGTTCGTTGGGCGCCATCCTCGACTTTCAAGCGGCCTGGATCGAACTCGATTCGTCCGCGCGCGCCTGGCTCGCATTCACGACCCGCTGGAACCGCTGGTGGCTACCGGACGCCGAAACGCTCGGCGCGATCGAGCTCAAGGCGCAGGCACCTACCGACGTGCGACTGGCACACCGCACGATCGACGGCGGCCCCACGAACACATCGGCCTTCCGACGTTATCTCGATGTCGTCGAACAGCATTACCGGCGTGATGAGTTGATCGCGCGGGTGTTGTTCCCCCGTAGTGGCGAGCTGATGCAGCCTCTCAACGCCGCACTCGATATTGCTATCCCTTAATGGGCCGCGTTATTCCGTTCGAACGCATACGGGCGTCGAGAGACGACCGTACCTATCGTCCACGCGATTGCAGCCATCGCCGTATCAAGCTGGAATCCAGAGGCGGCATCGTCTCGTGTGCAGAGTGCGGTGCTGCCCTTTCCCCGTTCTGGGCGCTCGCGATGCTTTCCGAGCAGTACACCGTCGCGCTCAAACACATCGAGCGCCTCGGCGAGCGCATTGCGCTTGCCGACGCCCGCATCCTCGAACTCTCGACGACTCTCGACGAGAGGTGATCAAATAAGTCGCCAACTACGCCTTGACGAAAACACTTCTCATGGTGGAATGCCCTCTCCAGCTACATCAACGCCACGACACCATGAAACGAACCTTCGCGTGTGGTCATACCGGAAAGGGAAAGTACTGCCACGCCTGCGCGGCCGCGGAAAACGAAAGACTGGCGCAACGTCTAGCGCGCGAGGAAAAGCGCACGGCTAGACGCGAATCCTCCGCACTCGACCCGGTGGACCTGAGCGTTGTGAGCCACCTGGCAGCAGTGCAGCGCGAAGCGCGCGAAGTTCTCGCCAAAGTCAGTTCCGGCGTTCACCCATTTGCGCTCGACGGCAAGCCACTGAAATCCTCCGCGGGCAGACTGCTCTCGGTCCCCGTTGGGCGCTCCTATCGCCTGCTCTTCGATGCACCGACGCTCAAGCCGTTGCGCATCGTTAGTCACGAGCACTACAACGCCATCGCATCGAGCCGGGTGATGGCGTAATCGCTACGCCCGAAGCGGAACACCGTCAAAAAGCGCAGACCGCAATGAAAAATGCGGATCGACAGGGCGCCAAGCACCGCGGGCAGAGGTCGGCCATGAAGGGACCTTCGCCCGACGTTGTCGCGCGGGCGATCAAGAAGCAGCTTCATTTACCAAACGGTCGCTCGAACGCCGAGGCCGGCGTAGCTTTGTCGGCCTGTACGGACACTGGCCGCGAGCGCACGTGAATTCAATGACCGATTGGACACATCGGAGCGATAATTGGATCCCGACATCAATTGGCCGACAGGACCGCAATATAATGATTGACACCGCCTTTTTGCTCGATTCGGTATCGACAGGGGCCACCCGTTAGAAATTGAACTGGTCGTGCTTTCTTAGCCCAAGCCACATCTCGAGAGAGACATGCAACTTTCGTAGGGCCATCTCGTGCTCGGGGAATTCGGTCGGATCGATCGCGTCGCACCTGGCCTTTGCCACGTCGATGCCGATGAAGTCGTCGATCGTCTTTCTGTCGAATGTGTAGTGCGGTGCGGAAATCCGATCACCCTCCGAGTGGCGCGTGCCCCGGTTCATCATGCGCGTGGCCATGCTTGCGAAGCCCTCGTCGGTCCGGATCGCCTTGACCATCCACTCGCGGGCTTCGTCCAATGAACCCGCATATTCCCTCCACCGGTAGAGCTGGGACATCAGATCCGGTTCGGCGATCAGCACGTCGCCGTCCGCGGCGCGGCTCCTCATCAACCGCAGCCATTCGGCCTTCATCGCCTTGACGGTGTCGAAGTCGAGCGCCGGATCGAAGGCGGCGTCCTCACCCTCCTTCCGGGCGGGATCGTTCAGATGAATCAGAATCGCAGCGACGGACAGCGCCTGGGTCTTGCGAAGCGCCTCAAGTGCCAGACCGCCTCGCACACCCACTGGAACCCGCTTCAGGAACCAACTCGTCGCTCGCCATGCTGAATGCCAAGGCGAATTGAAGGGGTCGACATCGCGTCGGCCTGCGAGCTTCTCGGCGATTCCGAACATCCCGGGCAGCAGCACGGCGGCGTTCTCGGCCGGGAGCCGGTCGACGGACTCGTCGAACCTCGCGACGAGCGAACGCAGCAGGCCGTCGGCCTCGATGTCGGCGATCGCGGCAGCTAGCCCTTCCTCCGTCTTCGTCGCATCGAGGAACGTGACGAAGCGGCGCTCCGACATTTCGTCGGCCGCCGTCTGGAGTTCGAAGTAACGCGGGAAATAGCGCGGGGAGCACACCCGCTTGGCGGTCAGCCACCTGAGATGGAAGCCGTCTCCGTAGTTCGTCCCCCCGTATGCCCATTCGAGAGGCGGGAAGAGGTCCTTGAGCGCGTCCTGGGCGATGACGCGGCGCTCCTCCGACACAATCTCGAGAAGGCGCTCGGCCGCCGCCTTGTCCGCATCCCGCCGGCCATCGCCCGGGAAGCGCCGCTCCTGGAGGACCAACTCCCTCTCGCGGAACAGCGCCTCGTGGAGGTCCGGTTCGAAGACCCGGAGCGTCTCCAGAAGAAGGAAGTCGACAATGTTTACCTCGAACACATCGCCGGCCGCATGCAACGGCAGGTGCACGGCGATGGACGAGATCAATCGGCGCGCGTCACGCATGTTGCGCAGCAGGGGCTGGATGCAGCCGACGAAGGCGTTACCCCAGCGCGTGTGCGAGAACCCGTTCGCCTCGATCGCGTAGGGTCCCGCCAGCTCGGAGAGCTCCTCCCCGAATATACGATGCACGATAGACACCGGGACCGCAGGTAGGTCGAAGCTAGCCTGCACGACCTTCTCGAGGAAAGCGCGACCGTCGCCGTCGGCGACCGGATCGAGTGCTCGCTCTACGATACTCGGCTGGAACAGGAGCACAAAAACGATGTTGGGCAGGTTGGCGTTGGCCTTCACCTGCCGGAGGAGCATCCTTATCTGCTCGGGCTCGAGCCGGTCGATGTCGTCGACGAAGGCAACTAGCGGCCGGTCGAGTTCGCGAAGACGAACCCCCAGCGCTGCGCGCATCTTGTCGAGCGGCTCGCCACCGCGGTCACGTCCGAGATGCGACAGCAGGCGTCCCAGCAGGGGTGTGGCGACCGAGAGGAGTGCGAGAGCAGCCGCCACCTTCGCTGCCGTCGGGAGGTCGAAGCCTATGGCCGATGCAACGGCGATCACCGAGGCGTTCGTCAGCATCGTCGAGATTAGATGGCTCGAGCCCCCGGCCGCCTTAAGCGGCGCGCCGGCCCCTGTGAGGATCGCGCCGTAGCGTCGCAGCGCTTCGGCGCGGGCGAGCGCTGTCTTCGAATGTTCGCCCCCGAGACGATCCGCTATTTGGCCGAAGAGGGCGCGGGCGATCGCGTCGCTGTCGCCCCACTGCCAGGGATTGAAGTCAAGCCAGTCCGCTCCGTCGCCCCTGGCGTCGAGCCGCTCGGTGATTAGATTCTTAAGGGATGACTTGCCGAAGCCCCACCCACCGCGGATTGCGAACACCCTGCCCTCGCGCAAACTGAGCTCCGAGAGCACGCCGGCTATGCGGCCGGCGAAGTCGGCCCTCCTCAGGCGATCCTCGGACGCCGTCCGGATCGGCGCCTCCGCACCGATCCCGCCGTCCGGCCATTCGGTTCCTGTGGCCTCCGCACCGAGCTTCGCGCGGCGACGGGCGCGCCATGCCGACAGACGGACCAGCGGCCCGGTCATCGCGCGAGGACTTGCAGGAGACCACCGGTCCCGCCGCAGCGGTGGGGCGCTGGCGCCGAGATGGGACGCGACGACTCAGGCATCGGGATACACACTCTCGAATATCTCCCGCCACCGCTGCCTTCGCGACCACTCCCGATACTTTTTCGACACATAGTTATATTCCTGGCAATACTCGAGGAGATCCCACCACGCTCGCGCATCCTAGCTCATGCCGTCCAATAACGGCGAGACAGCCGACGTATATCGAATAGACAGCGAACGGCGGCTCAGACCGATGACTCGCTCAATAGCCTTCACGGGACGAAAGTCGGCTTCACTTTGCAACGAGCCGTTGATGCATCGACATGCCGGAAGTCCACTCAGGGTCGCCAGGCGACGGTAGCGGGCGGCCGAGTCCCAACGGAGTCTCAGCCGCTCGGATCGTTGCACGAACTATGGCAGCACTTATCTCCTACCTGGCGCCGTTTTCACTTTCAGTGGCACGCGACACCAACCTCCGCAAAACTGCTGTTTGGCACGCTCCGTTTATGGGACTATTCCCGCCGTCGATATAGGCAAACCTATAATTACAGATTTATGACGGTTCAAATCGTGGCCAACCTCCTTCAGCGCAATGACTGACGAACTTTTCCCCTGCGCGCACTGCGGCGGCAACTGGGCATTTGGCTGGTCCCAACGAGTAATTGGCCGACCTTCGAAGCCAAAATTTGATTTCTCCCAAATCGGTACCGGTGCCGGTCGCGCGCTGATCATGGGCGACACGGCATCGCGCCCTCCCGAAGATCCGCCCACTGAGAACGTGTGTTGCATCGTCTGTGAAGACTGCGGGATGCAAACGCCCTGGATTCCGATAGGAGATAACAAGAACGCGGCGCTCGACAAGGCAGGAGAGATCTGGAATCAGCGGCTCAACAGGCCGGCCGCGACCGAAGGTGACGTGCTTGATTTAATCCGTAAGGAAATCACGCCTGTCGACGCGCCGTACGTCCTAGACCTCCTCGCGCGCACGACAGACGGCTGGGAGAAGCGCGGGCCGATCTTCGCAATGCTTGCGCAGAAAATCGTAGACGGCAAAATCACGATGCGCGACTTCTGGCCGATTGACCCTGTCCTGATCGACGCTGCACGGTATCGCACACTGCAGCAGCTCGCGAAGTTCGTCTATATAGATGGCGTAGCGTCCGTGCAGTTTCCCCGTATTCTGGCCACGGGCGGCGAAGAGGAACGAAGCTTCGAAGATCGCGTCGGCGCGGCCGTCGATGACCTGCCCGAGCGCAGTCGCTGGTGACTTGACTTCCTACAGGGGTCGCCATACTGGACTCAGATCTCGCCGCGCCCGGCGAGACGGCCCTCATCGGAGAATGTGATGTCCCCTTTCGAGTACCTCCGCGCCGCATACCGCCATCGTCAGGAACTCGCCCCCCAGCTCCTGACGTTACTCGCGCTCGGCGTAATCCTTACGTACCACGCGATGACCAGTCCGATTCTCGACTGGATCTTCCGCTAACCGCCTCCGGAAATCGATTCCAGCGCGAGTAGATGTAACGGTGTTACATCTACTCGGTGCTCAGCTTGAACCATCGTCCTTGATTCCAAAAGGTTTTTTCTGCACTGCCTTTCCCCGAGGTTTTGGATTACAAAAAAACCTCGGGGATAATCGGCCTCCGATCGGGTCGGACTAAACGGTCGACGCAAGGATTCTATAGAGCGCTTGTCTCGATATTCCCAAGCTGGCCGCCGCATAGCTTTTTACGCCCTTCGCATCCAGGATGGCTTGCTGCGCCTGCTCGCGCGAGACCGCGTTGACAACTTTTGCCTGCTGCGTTGCGTGCGTCGACAGATAAGCGTTCGCTTTCGTCGCCCGGCTATGGCCGGCCGCTTCGACAACTCGTTGCATCGCTTCCTTGTGAATCTCGCTATCGGCTCGCTCGCCGGTTCGCTTGATCGGTGCCGCCACTCCTGTCAGTTTCTCGTACATCTGCTGGAGGAACTGATGCCGTAGACCGTGGCTCGTGACCCCTAGGCCGCCCCTGGTTACACCATGCTTCTTGAGCACCGTATAGAAGCGATCCTTCCATTGGGTCTTGGTGTAACCGAGGGGGATTGTTGAGCCGGTATGAGGGTTAGACAGAGCCGCCGCCGCCTCCAGCACAGAGATTTTCAGCTCAATCGGCACGACGCGAGTTCGACCGCCTTTCGTGCCGCGCGTCACACTCAGCAGTCCATCATCGCGCACCGCCTCTCCTGGCCTGAGCAGAAAGCTTTCCTCCACACGTAGCCCGAACGCAGCTTGCAGCTTCAACTGAACGGCTACATTCGGATCGGTTTTGGCTATTTCCTCGATCTTCGCTACCGCATCAATGCCACTGCCTTCCCACGACTTGTCTTCGAGCGCGACGTACGAACGTACGAGGTTGTGCGTCTCGCGGTCAACATAGTCCGCCAACGTTTGGACGAGATTTGGTTTGTTGATCCAGCTCGCGAGCGCGCGGAAGTAAGTCAGCTTGTTTTCGATCGTCCCGGCACTTTGCTTCTTTCCAACCCAGAGATCGACGAGAAACTGTAGATGCTTTTGCTTCAGCGAATAGGGCGATTGCAGGGCAAAACCATTCTCGCGCAGTTCGACGAAAGACCTGCAAAGCTTCTGTATCCGATAAGCTTGCGTCTTCACCGAGAGAGGTTTCGAGGTAACGCGCGTGCGACTATGAACACGGTTGACGTTATCTTGGAAAAGTCTCTCGAGCTCCCCTTTGAAATCGGCCGGAAGTCTATAGTCGCTCAAAACCGAGCGCACGTTCACTGTAACTGACATTTTCTAACCTTGCCCGTTGGCTAATAGCTTCTGGACACTGAAGTACAAGGCTCGCCCCGTTTCGAAAGCTTCTCGCAGGTCGGGAAATGCCGCGACGTGACCGGAGATGGCACCAGCGCTCATCGACGCCGCAAATTGCCACCCCGCCATTCCCGCATGCCTGAGCGCCTGTCGCCGCGCCTTCGCATCAACGAAGCCGAACCTCAACGACAGCCTCCACAGAGACCACGCCGCATCTGCCTCAAGCGCGTGGTTCACCCAGCGGATCGGCCCGACTTTCCGGGTTGGCGATTCTATGGCAGCGCGCGACGTCGGGACGAACCGACCATAAGCTCGTGCGGAATCGAGCTCGCGGCTGAGCAGCACTTCGGAGGTACTGAAGCGGTGCGCGCGTACTACGTCACGAGTCCATTCAGCGAAGGGGCCTATCGAGCCTTCGAATCGACGCAGGAAATACGGTGCCGACGGCGCCGGTACCTCAATCCAAGCTGTAGTGATTGTCCAGTCGACCAGCGCCGCCGGCGAAACTGCTGCGAGGTCTCCTAAAGCGATGAAGTCGCCGCCCACCATCCTGCATCCAGCCTCCGCCGAGGTTCGTACCGTGAGCTCACCGGTGTCGAGGTTGCAGTTGAGAATTCTTTGAAGAAACGCCTCATTCGACGCGGCGTCGCGCTCGAACCGATATGCACGATCAATCTCAGTCGTCAATCCGTAGTGCGTCGATTCTCCGAACCTGATGCTGCGGGAAACGTCCCAAAATAGCGGCCCGATCACCGGGTGATATGACGCGACTACGACCGATCCGGTCACCAATCTCTTCAGCACAAACCCATCGTCTAGCCGTTGCTGCATCGTTGCCTCACGTTCCCATGCTCGTCGTCCGAGCGACGTGTTGACGCGCCCGGTTTGCCTTGGTGCCGCGCGGGATCCCTAGGGAGCCTATCCCCTCGTCTCGATCGCGCTGCGCACCGCGTAACCCCGCCGGGTCCTGCCTTCCTGTCCTTTAGCGATTCCATTCGATCAGCCCCGCACGTGGAAGAAACGTACATCGACTGTCCGTCTTTCTGCCTGCTGCCAGTCATCACGCTCCCGCGTGAGAACCGCCTACGACCTTGCCGCTGGCTCCTCCCCGAACCGGACCTGCCTTTGCAGGATCTCTCGACGTTGAGTCTCGCCCCGCGGCTGTCGCTGGTCGAGTTCTGAGCTACACGCTCCGCGAACCCGGCTCTGCGGCTGCTACGGCTACCGCGCCGGCCATGACGCGCTGCTGCGCGCCCGTGTGCTCTGTCTTGCGACCGCACGACCGTGGCCATCTGCTCGGCAATACCTTTTGCGCTGTTTGGTTTCCGGTTGCGCCTACCGTTCGTCTTCCGTACAGGGATGAGCTTGCCTAACGGCCCCGCTCATACCCCCACCCCAAAGCACGTTCAATCCGCCGCAGTGTGTCGGGCCTCATGCAACGTACCCAGCTTCGTATGCTGAAAGGATGCGTCCATGCTCATTGAGTCGACGTGATTTTCAGTCTCGGATTGGTGTCCGTGTCCGCTTCCCACGACGTCTCAACTTGCACATTTGGGCAAAACCGCCCGCAAACCCAATGGATATCGCGTGTCCGGCGTCCTCAACTTGGGTCGCCTTGTACTTGATTGGATTCAGAAAAAGGCCGCTTCAATTTGCGGCCTATGACAGAAGGGGATTTCGCTAGGCAAAGCGGTCCCCTCGATGATGAAACTCGGAGGTCGATGCGCCAATGGCGCGGTGGGTTAGAAGAGATTAACTGCTCAAGTGCCAGTGGCGCGTACCGAAAGCTGCGTAAATGTTGTGAGCTTTTGATGCCTTGACTTCGAGGTGATGCCGATACAGTAGGCCTGTCCGCATCGAGTCCGGGGCCATTCAGGGCCCCGCGCGGCACCTGCACGGACCGTCCAAGGCATCACCGCCTCCTAAACGCGTGTTCCTTGGTCCCCGCAGGGGCCAAGCGCGTCATTCACCGCTTCGCACGGTCCCACGAGGGGCCAAGCTCGGCACAAGGGCCGAAGGACGATCCGATGCGAACCCCCAACCGAACTCTGGAGAGAGAATCTTGAAAGCACAAGTCTTCGCCGTCGACGTCGGTTACGGCAACACGAAATTTGCATTTCGCATGCAATCCAATGTTGTGTCCCGCATGTTTCCGTCCATCGCCCCCCTCTCGGTGAGCGATGCTGTCTCAGGCTTCGGTCAAGGCGTGCTCTCCAAGCGTGACGTCGAGCCGATCGAGATCGCCGGCACTGTGTATGAGGTCGGTCCCGACGTCGACCGTTCCTCTGCTTATGGAAATGCGGGCCGCACGCTGTCCGAGGACTTTTGTACGACGCCGAATTACGCTGCGTTGCTCGGTGGGTCACTGCGCTACGCGCGCATCACCGAAGTCGATCGCCTGGTTCTTGGTCTGCCGGTCCACAGCATCGCCAAATATTCTGCTGGCTTGCGTGAGTCGTTCACCGGCGCACTGAAGTTTGGACACGGCGCGGTACAGGTCGGAAGCGTGAAGGTTGTCCCGCAGCCGCTGGGCTCGCTCGTTTCATTCTCGGAATATGGCGGTAGCCGCTTTGATCGCGACAATGCCCACCTCGTGATTGACGTCGGCTATTTCACGACCGACTGGGTTGTGGCCAACGGTTTCACTATGAACGACCGTCGCAGCGGTGGCGCGCCCGGCGGCGCATCGCAGGTATACCAGCACGTCGCATCTCTCATCGCCAAGCAGGAGGGCGAACCGGTCAGCGACATTGAGCGCATTGATGAATCGCTCCGCCTTCAGAAACCACTGCTTTTCTATCGCCAAGAAATCGACCTCAAGCCGCTTCTCGAGCAGTCTCAGGCAGTCATACTTAGCACGGTCAAGCAGATACAGAACAAAGTCGGGCGCACTGCCGACATCCGCTCCATCGTATTAACAGGCGGTGGCGCAGCGCTTTATGAGCCTGCCATCCGTGAGGCATTCCCCCGTACCCAGATCGACGTGCTTGACTCGCCCTGCTTCGCCAACGTCAAGGGCTTCTTGATCGTCGGCGAGTCCACGCTTGCTCGCGAACGCAAAGCAAACGGGGTCGCAGCGTGACAAAGAAGATGCTGATAAAGGTAACAGTGGACGAGGCGCTGTTCCCCGAGCTCTATCAGCGGCTCAATGAGTTCGAGAATCAGCGACTGCGGGCGGCAGTTGTTCGCTCGCTCGCCAGCGAACAACTGCGAAGCGCGCGGGGCCTGCGTCACCCGTGCCTAGGCAAGGAAGTTCACCATGCGACGACTAGTGAAGCGCCCCCTGCCTCGGCGCGAGATTCAGTAGCCCCCCCGCGAGGGGTGCCGGCTCCTGAAGCGATAGAACCACAACCATCGGTGAATCTATCGGAGCGGTTCAATGTCGATGCAATCGCCGATGAGTTCGCCGATTTCTAGCCACGGTCGCTGCGCCATGCCTTCGCCCTGCGCCTTTTTCCGCCGGGCTTTTAAATCGAATGGGCGGCGAAATGACCCGCGCCTTGACTTCGATGCGAAGCTGCGAAGATGAGTTATCGGCTTCACGAACAGGTGTTCACCAAGCCGAACCCAAAGGAGCAACACCATGAACTTCATCGACACTCTCGCGCGACTTGATTGGACCCGCGGCGTTCGGTTTTGGATTCTCGTCGCGGCAGCGTTCGCCGCATGGGAAGCTGCATTTCTGTTCCGCCGGGCGGTGCTCACTCGCGCCAAGAAGGGAGGTGACCATGTACGCTAAATTCATGGCGCTGCACTGGGTTGCTCGCAGGGCAATCATCGCCGCGGTGTTCTTTTCAATCACGATCGTCGACATCAAGTGCTTCCCGACCAGCACTGTCACGATATGGGTCTACGCGATATCGACGGCGGGTTGGTTTTTTGCGATCGGATTGGGCCGCCCGACCTTCGTCCTCTTCCGTTTGTTGATCAGGGTAGCGATCCTCTCCCGGTACCGATGACTCCGATGAGATCGCAATGCCCAGGCGAAAAAAAAGCCGCGCTCCTAGGAGCGCGGCTTTTCTACATGGTATTGACGATCTTCAAAAACGGCCCAATGGCTTTCATCAGGCCATCGGCCTAATTGAGCAGCGTGACACCTTGTGCGTCGGCTTGTCGACGCACGCAGTAAACCCACGCACTTTCGAACGGGAGCCCGACCTCGACGAGACGAGCATTGCAGCTCTTTTTCCTGTCGATTACGTCGTATGCCGCGGCATCCGACTTTCCGACCCGCACAGAGCCGTTTTTCACTCCCGAGGTTGCGACAATCATGTATTGGCCGATAATCATGCAAAACATGCGTGCTTCTCCAATGGAAAAGCCCGGACGGATTGCGGCCCTGGTGGGGACGAATCCCCACCGGGCGGTTTAACGAAATCAGATCAGCAGGAATTCCCTGCCGTCAATCAAACATGTCGCGACTGAAGCTCGTGCCGGACGTCCTGCCGAGTCAGCACTGGACACCCCACCGCGTGTGATGCAAACCACTCGTTGGCGAAGTCGGTCTCCCGTTTCTTCGGACGATGAATAATTGCTGTGTAGCCTTCAGCGCGGACTCTCTTGGCGAGGGTTAGCGCCGCGTCGACACCGGGAGACTTCTTGGTTCGAGGATCGACAGCATCGAAGTCCGCAAAGATATGAACCACGCGGATGCCGAGCCCCTCCGGGACCACAAAGTCAGCGAGAAGGACACGATTCAGGCAATACCAGACCGGCACACCGAACAGCATGTGCGACGCATACGCTGTTTCAAGACCCTCCGCTACGCCGATCTCGCCGTTCACCGGCTCCATCAGCCGGACTGCGCCGCCATTGAGCTTGTGAAGCGTCACGTCGTTCAGCTTGGAGGGCAAGATCTCACCATCGCCAGTAACGATCGTTGCCTTTTCAGGCTTCGAGCGTTCCAGGAACGTGCGATGCAGGGTGCCCAGTCGGCCATCCGGCAAAGTGAACCGCGCGAGGATGCCCGGCCACGTTCCGATCACCTTCTTGTCGTGCCAATACTCCAGCATTCCCATGCGCAGCGCCGGCGACGGCGGCACGTCCAGACCCGGCACTCGCGCACGAAGATAGCGAGACACCAATCCGTCGTCACCGATCCGGTTCGCGCGTTCCCACATCGAATCCAATCGATTTTGAGCCCACTTGGGATCGACCTTCCGACTTGCCCTTGGGGCGGAAGCCACGGGCGTACGTCTTGCGTGCGCGCGTGCGTCAGCAAGCGTGCCGCCCTCGAGTTCGGACATCAACTCGCGGAACGTGATCCCTGTCGACTTGCAGATCAACTCAAAGCCATCGCCGGCCTTGCGGTCACCGTTATTGCATTTCCGGCATACCCAGTCGCCGCGGCCGCGCTTGTTGTCGTACGTGAAGCGGTCGTTGCCGCCGCACATGGGACAAGGTGCACCCTTTCCATTCAGTGAGCTTGCGGGTATGCCGTACTTCTGGAGCAACGCAACCCACTGCTCCGGGGACAGATCTACGTCCTTAACATTCATATGTCACTCCTTGGACGGGACGTGGTTGAGGTCGATGCCTGAAAACAGGCGGTGAAACCGTGCTCAGCCGTCCTGGTCGCAAGCGGGCGAGCAGTGCGAACGGCTTTTTTCAGCAAGGCGGAATAGCTCGAAAGAAGGAGTCGCGGACGATGTGTCCGTGAAATGCAATCTGGAGGGTCACTCTCGCTGTTCCGGCGGTCGTGAAGACGGCGCGGAACAACGAGAGGTGAGGTAATTCAGGAGAGTCGGTGAGGCTTTACGGGATCAGATAGCGGACCATTGACGGCCCGGGTAAAACGAACGAAACGGAATATCGTCGTCCATCTCTGCAAATCCCCCGCTACCGCCAAACGAGCCGGAGGCTGCCAGCGCAGTTGGTCGAGCTCCCGGTTGCTGGGCCGCAGGACGATTCTGCTGGCGGGAGCGCGGCTGCGATTCGGAATCGCTGGCGGACTCACCGCTGTCACCGCGGCCCGGCGCTCTGCCACCGAGCATCTGCATTTGATCGGCGACGATCTCGGTCGAGTAGCGTTCCTGTCCCGACTGGTCGGTCTACTTGCGCGTGCGGATACGGCCCTCGATATACACCGACGAGCCCTTCTTCAAATACTCGTTCACGATCTCCGCGAGCCGCCCGAAGAACGACACGCGATGCCACTCCGTGAGTTCCTTCATCTCGCCGGAGGACTTGTCCTTGTAGCGATCTGTGGTTGCCAGTCGAATGTTGGCGACTGCGTCTCCACTTGGGAGGTAGCGGGTTTCGGGATCTGCGCCGAGATTCCCGACGAGGATCACCTTGTTGACCGATGCCATAGAAAAATACTCCTTCAAGATTTCTTGTTGATTGACCAAAGCCACTTGTCCCACAGCATCTGGGCGCCGGAAGCGTCAAGCTTGGGTTGGCCGCGCTCATCGACGGCCGGCACCTTCGTCTTGCCCAGGCGTTGGACTTCGACCTTGTCACCCACTCTGCAGTGAGACTCCGCGATCGCGTCCCGCAACCCCTCTCCCTGTAGGACGATGGTTTGGCCGCGATTGAAGAGGGTGAGACAGAAGGATTCGTAGGTCTTCCCGGGCCGCTTTCCGTCCGGGAATTCCTTCTCGCCCCACTCTTTCACTACGCCATAGCGTGCTCGATCAGGACGCCGCGCTGCCGTGGCTTTTTCAAGCGGCTCTACTGCACGAGCTTTAGCGTCGACAACGACCAGGTCGTTGCCTCGCGCGCGGTCCGATCGTTGGCGCTGCGGTGCGCTGCTACTCGGCGCGACCGGTGCGGGTTCGCTCTCACTGCGGTGGACGGACTTGATGGCGGTTGCGATCGCATCCGTCAGAGAGCAGCGATGCTCTTGCACAACCGCCCAATGCGGTTCCAGAGCAGGAATCAGCTTCATTCCAACCGTTGTCTCGCGCAGCTCGAAGTCGAACGCTGGATGGAACTGCACAACTGCGTCTCCCTCGTCCCGGAACAGCATCGCCTCGCCGGCGATCGTCACGTGGCGTTCGTTTGGCGCACCTTGACCGACCACGACCGGCGCACTGGCAGCTTTGCACCCGGCGAAGGGTTTTGAATTTGACGAGTTTGCGGTCTGGTCGGACGCGCGAAAGAGCGCGCCGAGGAGCCTGCCGAATGTAGAAGTCGTCATGTCGCGCTCCTACAGCAGCGTGCCGAAGCACTCGCGTCGGACGTCTTCCATGTCCCGCTTGAGCAGGGGATTGCTCATGATGACGTCCTGCAGGATCTCGGGATCGACTCCATTGATCGCGCAGACGAACTGGTACGACAGAGCGCCATCCCAGAAACCCATGACCCAGCCGAGGGTCGCTCGGTAATCTTCGACTTCGAGCTTCTTTCGGCCCCTGAGCCTCTCACTGAGCAACGCACAGCAGTCCATCAGTGACTCAGGCATGTTGTCGCCACGCCGGCTATCAGTTGCGAGACTGACCAGCGCGTCGACCATTTTGTTCATCACACCCTCGCTCCAGAACTGCGGGTCGGGGAGTGGATCGGTTTGTGGCGCGGCCGCCACGATCGGGGTTGGTCCACCGAACATGTCGAGCTGCCATGCCGCGACTTCGTCTTGCATGGGAATTCTCCGGTGAACGGGATCCCATGCCCGCAACGGGAGGGTTCCCGTTGGGGTAAAGGTGCAAAGCCGCCCATAGGGGCGGCTTTGCGATAAGGCGACGCGACTAGTCGTCGGTGCCTGTTTTAAGCGGAACAACGACAGCGGATTTCGCGTACTGGCGTTTGATCGGTGTCACTGGCTGAGCGACGCTCTGCACAGCCTGCGCGGTCACTGGAGCGGGTGGCGCCTTCGCTTCGTGAGCTTCTGGCTCGACTCTGCTTGCAGCCTTAAGCGACTTCTTGACAATCCTCAGAGCCACAAAGCCTACAAACAAAGCGGCGAAGAACGAATGGGCCGCAAACCACAGGGCGAAACACAGAGCCATCAACTTGAAAGGTGATTTGATCGCGGATTCAACCAACTGCTTCGGCATTTTTCTCTCCAGAAAAAGCAATGCACTAAGGAATGTCCGTTCCAGCAGGAACGGAGGGTTTCGATGCTCAGATGAGCAGGGAAAGCCGAAGCGCGGAGAGACGCTTTCGTCACGGCTCACAAAAACCGTAACGAAAGCAACACTCCAGCGGGAGGAAGGGATTGCGATAGCGGACGGACCAACTCGGCCCGTCTCGTAGTCGATGCGTAGGGAACGCGGGGATCAAACTGAATTTACCCGCCAACGAGAAGCTCGGTGACGCGAAAGGTCGCGAAATCAGGGTGCCTTTCGAAAGCCGCCCGAATCGCGCGTGTTTGTTGCCTTGACTTCGGATTCCAGCTGCCAAGCTAGACGAATATCAATTTGACGAGAAAAGCGATGTTCCTCGAACTCCTTGTGGCCGCGGGCGCGTTCTATTTCTATAAACACAAGCGGAAGAACGCCGGCGCGATCGAATGGCCATGGTCGAAGTCTCCCATCACGCGTGCCGACGCGGTAGGCGCGGCCGGCGAGCGGCAAGCCCAGGCCAAACTGCGGGAAACGCTCAATTGGCTGTGTGGCAACAACTACTACTTGCACGAAGGGCCGCTCATTATCGAGCACGCGCCCGGGACTGATTTCCCAACAGCGGAGGTCGACCATCTTGCGGTGACCCCCTTCGGCATTTTCGTCTTCGAAACCAAGAACTGGTCGGGGCATATCTCGCCCTCCTCGACGCCCGGCATGTTGACGCGCACCGGGCGCAACGGAAAAGCGGAAGATCGGCGCTCTCCGCTTGAGCAGAACCGCACAAAGGTTGCGTTTTTCCGTTCGCGCCTGCCACCGATGTGGCCCGTCGCTGGCGCGGGTCTGTTTCCGTCGACCGAGGCTAACCTGGCCCCCGATCTGCACTCGGATCTTGTTTCGCTCGACGACCTGCCTCAATGGTTCCGGACGCGCCGCGACGTCTTCGGCGCGAAACCAGCCGTCGACATTCCTCGCGCGGTCACGGCGGTTCGTATGTACGCGGACTCATCGACCGCGGCCGTCGCGGCGCACAAACAGCGCGTCAGGTGATCGAAAGATTTGCAAGTTTTACCGCTTATGTCGGAATTCCACGATGTGGATTGCGTAATTTTTTCATAAATTTCCCTAAATGTTTCAGGATTGCAACCGTTAAACGTTTTTCGGCCGCGCTTTCATCAGACGATTTGATGGGCGCTCAGCGCGAAAGAGGGGGTAAAAAGCGCGCCTTTCCAACGAAGCGCGTCCTTTTCGAAGGTTAGTCTCATCTCTGTAACAAACGACACCGGGGTGGTCGTCGTAATACTTCTTGGAGAGAAGAATGCAAAGTCGCAAGACATCGAATACAAGCCTGGGAGCCGTCACGAAAGAGAGCGCAACCGACTTGGTGAGCGAAGTCGTCCCATTTGATCCTTTTGACGAATTCGTCATCGGCATGCGCGATCCGAATGCCGCGACGCGCGAGAACATTGCGGTCGTCGCTCGCCAGATCTTCGGCGGCGGTGACGAAAACAAGGACTTCATTGCAAAGCTCGTCGAGAGCATGCTGGCCGTTGCCGAATCTCGCGCCAAGATCGTTGCGGAGCAAGTCATTCTCGGCGGTACCCTGACGCAAATGGTTGTTGCGACGATCAACCATCACACCCAGAAGGTCGGCGACACCTTCAATGCGCGACGCAAGGCCGTGTCGCTGGCCTTGGAATTCACGGAAAAGTCGCTGCAAATCAAGCCGTCTAGCGCTCGCTGCTATATGCGCTGCCACGCGAAATTTGGCGATGAACATGAGGCTCTCCGGGTTTTTAACCTCGGCGAACTGAACATTCTTGCGGCACACGAAGTCACCCATGAGCAGATCACCGCGATCATGGAAAAGAAGAAGACGTCTCCGGAAATGAGCCGCAAGGACGTTGACGAGATGCTGCGCGCGCTTCAACGCCAGGAAGAAGCCATCGACGATCGTGACCGTCAGCTTGAAAACGTCCAGTCGCTCCTCGAAGACAGCAAAGTCCAGCTCGATGTGAGCGAACGAGAGAGCCAGCACCTCAAGGAGGAGCTTGCCGCTAACAAGCGGCATATCGTGGAGAAAGAGAAAAGCCTTGCGGATATGCGCGAACTTCTGGTCGAGCGGACCTCTGGCTACAGCGCGATGGAGAAAGAGGTCTCGGACAAGTCAAAGCAAGTCGACGAGCTCACCGCGGAGGTGGCTGCCCTGCGCAGTGCGAAACCCATGGTCGAGACGAAGGAAGTTATCGTCGAGAAGCTGCCGGAGAGTCTCGCCAACGTGACGGCCGCCGTTACCGCCTCGCTTGCAGAGCTTGGGGAACTCGATGCCAAAAAGTCGGCCGCTGCCGACGAACTCGCGGCATTGACCGCGCAGTACGAGGCACAGAAAGCCGAGATGGAGGCCGCTACCAAGGCGCAGCGGTCGATGGACGAACTCACCGAGGCGTGGGCCGACGTCGCGGGGAAAATGGCTAAAGTCCAGGCGGCAGTCCAAGCTTCAAGGGAACCGCAAATCTACAAACCCGCGCTCGAGGCGCTATCGGGGATGCTTCGGAAATACATCGAAGAGATTGAAGCCGCGCTCAAACAATAACCTGCCGATACGGCAGTGCGGGGAGAAAGCGAAAGAAAAACCAGAATGCGTTCGCTTTCAAGAAAAACACAACAACTATTAGAAATGGCAAACGAAAACAACAAGTCGGCGGCGACCAACCATATTCTGCTCGACGACTGGCTCGCTGAAAAAATCCAACGCGCCAATTTCGCGCTCACCGACTTCATGCATATGGCGCTCGTGGGCCATCGAAGGATGGAGAACGTGTTTGGCTTGTTGCTCGCCGACATGCAGACGTTCAAGCAACAGATTGGGCCGAAGGCCACCCTGATGAACATGCCGTTCGTCGCGCTTGCACCGGTTCTTGACAACCCGCGCGACTGGCAAACGTTCGTCGACGGCGCCATCCTTTCGCCGAAGATCGAGAAGCTGACAGCCGAATTGCCCATGGTCGATCCCGCGACGAGCAGGGACATCTTCCATTACAACCGCACCTACTTGCAGTTGCTCAAGGACGTGCTCCACATGAGCATCGTCGCGGTGCCGCTGCTGGGGATTTCCACGGAGCTTGCCGACTACCTGAAGGGTTTGCCCATGGCCCGGTTGGAATCGGCCATCGGAGCAATCAAGTTTCCCCTTTTCAGGTGGCGTTTCGATGACGTCAACTTCTGGAAGGAATATGGCGCTGGCTGGCTCACCGAGGAGTCGGTCGCACATTACCTGATGCGCACCTCGCCGCTGAGCGCAGCCGCCCTTCCCTACAAACATGCATGGACCGATTTGCGGCTTGAACGCAGTGAGAAGGAAATTTTCGCTCGAATAATGATGGCCCAGGGCTGCCGCGCATCGACCGCGACCAACCTTTTCGGCCTGAACCAGACCAAGACGCGGGCGACCTACAAGGAAATTCACGGCGTGAGCTCGCCTTGCGGGAGCAATCCGACTTCGCTGACCTGGTACGTTGATCACTCAGTCCACCGCCTTCAGGCGTCGGTCTATGTCTGGCTCTACCGGAGTGCGCTTCAGAATGACGCCAACATTCCACAGGCCCTGATCGCCTCCAACGACGTCATGGCGAAGATGTTCGGGAAGAACCTTCTGATCACCGCCGATCGTGCCAATCACCTGACCCGGTCAATGGCGATCGACTCACGCCTGACGATGGCCGGTTGCAGGAGTTGTGCGACCGACTACGTGCTATCCAATGGCGAAGGAAAGATTGAGCTTGCAAAGGACTTTTGTTGCCCGGGTTGCAAGTATCAGCTGACACCTAAGAGTCAAGCCAGCAAGCGCAAATAGTCTCAACCAATAGGAGGAAGCCGGGGATGTCGCAAGATTTCGCCGTAGAAACCGGGCTCATAGTCTTCACCGGCGACGGTCGCGCGCAGTTCGGATGGCGCGATTTAACAACGGGATGGTTTCACTCTGAAGCCGACGGCCAATGCATCGCGGACGCAATCGGCGCGGTCGAGTTCGACTCCGACGTAATGCATTGACATGCAGGACTTCGCCTATCTCTTCCGGGATAGCGCCGTCGCGTGGCTGCAAGGCCGCGGTGATGCGCGCTTTCAACGATATGAAAAGTATCACCGCGCCGAACTTGCGATGGCGCCCTCCCTGCAGCCCTTCGACCTCGAAAGGTCGAACCGGCGCTACGCCGAGCGATGCAGCCATTCCCAAAGCCGCTTAGTTGCAGTGCTCGACAGCAAAGCTTTCAAACAGCTATCGATCGTTGTGGTCCTGCTTTGGGGAGGCAGCCTGCTATTACCGACGGTTGGTAAGTCACAGCCCATGGCAGCGGGCGCAGTGCTTTGCGCGTTGTTCGTCGGTCTGCGCGTCCGGAACTGGCGAGGCCGCGGGAAGCGGCGCTAGCAAACGGTTGCGCGGCGGCAACGGTTGCGTTGACCGCGACCCCTTACCCGCCCTTACAATGCCATCGCGCTGAATTATCAGAAGAATAACGTCAACGAGGACGGCGCTTTCGGGGTCCGGCTTTGCCGCCTTGACTTCGTACATCGCTCGATAAGATGAAAGTAAGCAGATTGCAGGGGCGACTGCATAACGACCAATAAAGGAAAAGAATGAAGACCAGCAGCACTTTTAGATTCACGGCACTTGCCGTCGCAGCATCGTTTGTTGTGGCCGCGTGCGGCGGCGGTGGCGGTGGCGACTCGGGTTCCTCCGCGCCCGCAGCTCCGCCGGCCGCGCCTGCGTCGAGTGGAATTCCACCGCAAACGTCGGTTCCCGCAGCGACTTATGCGGCTGGCTCGTACCAAGCGGCAGCGTTTTCGATGATCAACGACTATCGCGCCGCGATGGGCGTTGGCAAGCTCAGGCAAGACCCGATTCTCGATACTTCCGGTCAAGCTCACGCACTTTATCTCTTTTCGAATCTAAAGTCTGGCGCGATCACGACGCTCGACCACAACGAAATTGCGGGCAACGCAAACTACTACGCCGATAGCCCGCTTTTACGAGCCCAAAAGGCTGGCGCTCCGGCGACGGAGTGGATCGCCGAAGAGACCGCAGCAGGCAACGTCGCAACCACGCCCAATTCGGCCGCCGCCGATTGCGTCGGAAAACTTCTTGCGTCTGTCTACCACCTCGCGGCGATCACCGCCAATCAAGAGACCATCGGACTGGGATTTATGCCGGGCGATACAAGCTATCCGCTCTATACGTGCACTTTTGAGTACGGTACGTCGACAGGCGTCGTCGGAGCGCCCGGACCAAATTCGTTGTCGTATGCTGGCGGCCAGCAAATTCCTCTCGGGTCCGTGCTCCACTCCCCGTTCGCAAACGAGGTCGGCGTGGCGCTTCTAATGTCGCCCGAAAATATCAATCCGGCGCCGGACTTGCCCGCTCCCGGGCGTCCGATTCTCGTCCAGGTCAATTCACAGAATGCCAATACGCTGACCGTCAACAGCTACACGCTTACTGATGGTTCTGGATCTGTGGTGCCGACCCGCATTCTGGTCCCTGCGAGCGCACATGCAGGATCGGCGGCGACAACGGTCGCGGACGCAAACGGACAGCTTCCGAACGGTACCGCTTTCTTGCTCCCGCTTACTGCACTAAAGGCTAGCACCACGTACACCGTGACGTTCAGTGGCGCACGCGACGGTAGCGCTGTGTCGGCGACGTGGCAGTTCACCACCGCCGCTCAATAGGCGAAGTACTGAGCCAGCAGCAAAAAGGGGCGTCAAGAAGACGCCCCTTTTTTCATAGAGCACACAAGCGTACTAAGTACCATTGTGTCCGCAAGTTCCGTTGACGCCATCCCTGCGCAGCTTCGTTCCCGGCGCAATACTGACCGGAAAGATCTTCGTTCCAGCAGTCTGATAGTAGGAGAAGGAGCCGTCCGGATTGGTGTGGCGATACACATTTGCCCAACCTGATCCGCGGCCTGCGTTCCCTTGATTCCCGCCGACAACGCCATCGCAATCGGTGTCCACCTTCATCAGCACATCTGCCGGAGGATTCGGATCCGGCCTATCAGGCAGCCCGGTAGGAGGCGGAGGCGGGGGGTTACAAGAATAACTCCACGTGCTGCCGTTCCACGCGGGGCCCGCAGCGAAGCCGAATTGGCAGGACGGAGGCGGTGTCCGGCATTCGTAACGTACATTTCCCCTCGACCACGAATAGCCGGGCGGACACCCCGGTGCAAGTGGCACGCCAAGCGGATTCTGAATCCACACCTGTGCAACGGCTGCCTCATGCGTCAATAGTCCAGCCGCTGCCAGCACCGCCACAGCGACCGCCTTTTCCAGTTTTCTCACATTGTTTTCCTATTCGTTGCCAAAGGTACAGCCGGTATCAATTCCCGCCTGCAGTGCGAGTTGATCCGGAACGAGCGAATTTGCGCCGTCCGCGAGGACGTTGTCTATCTGAAGGACCCAACTCCCGTTGTATGCCATCGAGTAGCGCGCCCCAGCGATAGGCGGATTGTGATTCGCGTAGTCGGTGCTGATCGACTGCGGCGTGATCGAATACCAGGGCGTGCCGCCCGGGGCACACGTGGGCACCGGTACGCTCCATCCGTTGTAATAGCCGGTCACTTTTTGCACCGTGGTTACGTTGCTTATCAGCGTGCTGATCGGCACCCAGTTGCCCCACTGGTTGCAGACCCACATCTGGTTCGCACCGCGCATGGTCACGGAGTTCCACGCGCAGTTGGCCGCCGCCGTGTTGAAGTTAGCAACGGGCGCGGACATCGTATTCGCCGCAGTGATATTCCCGCTCGAATTGACGTCGCCTGCACTGAGAGGCGCCCCTGCCGAGCCTTGGTAGTTCTGTAGGTACAGCGTGCCCTTCGTGCGGATCGCGGCGTTCACATCATCGCCGTAGTAGATCGCGCCGTTTCCGACCATGAGACTGTCGCCCGCCTGCACCCGCAACGTCTTGCCCGTCATGTTGCCGACGTTCTGAATGTCCTGATTGTTCGCGTTCATCGTGCCAGTCAATGGCAAGGCGCCATCACGACGGTAGTACGGCGAATTGCCATCGGCACCGAATCCGTTGATCGCCATCACGATCCCTGCTCGATTCCCTACAGGGTTCGCCGTGCTCCATTGACCATTGATCCCGGTAATGGTCGTGGGCGCCCGATTCGTCGAGTAGCCGAACTGGCTACCACCGGTCGCCGCCAGCACGCCGGCACCGGCGATGTCCGGCGTTCCGTTCTTCAAGAGAGGCTGAGTCGGAAACAACTGCGAGGCAACGTGACAATTCCCCGCAGCCGTTGAGCAGTTATCCGGCACGATCGACAGCGCAATCTGGTAGGCGCCGCCCCAGAATGGACCGTTCTTGAACGCGATCTTGTTGTTGCTCTGCGCGCTCAGCTGGGCGAGCGTGGGCGCGGCGATCGGCGTCGCGGTGGTCTGAGAGTATCCAGCCGGGATCAGCCCTCCATAGTTGTTCGTGATATAGCTGCCAAGCGCCGCATTGATCGTCGAAAGGTTCTGCCCTTCCAGCTGCAAGAGGTTTGTGCGCTTGGCAGCGATGTCCTCCTTGATACCCTGCACCGTCAGCAAGGCCGCGCCGACCAGGACGATCAACATCTCCAGAATGCTTCCCATGTCGGCGGCCCGGGATCAGGAACGGGTGGTCCAGAGACCAAGCGATGCGGTTGCGCCCGCCGACGCGCACGCCGTCGCTGCTGTTGCAGCATTAAACGCGGTGGTCGGCGACGAGAGGGTTGTCCCATTTACCGTCACCTGCGTGTAGACAGTCGCGAGCGCCGCCACGCTGAGCGAGCAGATCGTGGCCGTCACCGGGTAGTTGAGGATGATCGAATCGCTCGCCGTGACCAGGGTGCCCACGGTCGTCGTCAGCGTGCCGTTGAACAAGCCCTTCACCGCCGACTTGTCGGTTGCGACGCGCGAGCCCGCCGAATCGAACGCGTGATTCTGTGCGAGTATGGTCAGCGTCTCGGCCGTGAAGTCCGCGTCGTTCTGCGTCGCATTCAGAATCCCCGTATGGAACATCTGCGCTTCGCTCTTGAATTGCGACGAGCGAATTAGGTCGAGCACGTACTTGCCACCCGCGTACACCGCGAGGGCCAGGATTGCTGCACCTGCCATCACAGCGCCCGCCTCGATCATCGACAGCTCACCGGACTGGCGGCGCCGGCGCGCGATCATCAGGATGCGATCGCGGCGGGCTTTGATAACTTCGTTGGTCATTCGAGACTCCATTAGTTAATTGAAACCGCGGGCGTGCCCGAAGTCATACTCACGGCACCGGTCATCACGTACGAACCGATGCCAAGTGTCAGAAAGAGAGAAGCTGCGAAACCGAGCAGGATGAAGTGGGTAATTCGTGCGTTACGCTTGACCGCCTCCACGACACGGTCGAGCGACTCACGACCGAGACTCTTGATCGCGGCCTCGAACTGGTCTCGACCGGCCGCATCCGTGATCGTGTCAACGATGGTCTGAGAGAAGATTCCCGTGTCGAGCGCGCGCATCGGCTCGTCCGAGCGAGCGCTCAACCTGCGATTCATCGTTGTCAAATGCCACCGCAGCCACGGATCGGCGGATTTGCTCAGGCGATCAAGTGCCGCTCGCAGCGTCAGATTGGAGTCGAACAACCCGGCCAACGACACGATAAGCAGAGCGGCACGGAGGTCACGACGGTTTCGCCAGAACAGGGGCAGTCGGTCGAAGCGATCTCGCGACGGCCCGTGCCACCGCTTTAAAGTCGCAAAGTAGACAAACACAATGCCGAGCAGCGTGCTCGCGCTGAGCCACCAGTATTCAAAGCAGAACGTGTCGACGTGATAGAGCCAGCGCCCGGCATCGGGCCACTCCGCCAGTGGGCGCGTATCCAATACCTGCGGAAAGATGACGCCGCCGAACAGCATGCAGAACGCGTACATGTACGTGAGCAGCAACATCGGGTACGCGACCTGCAGAGAAGTAGTCGCGGAAAGGATGCGCTTAGCCCGGGCCGCCATCTCGGCCAGCTCGAAACCACGCACGACCGCGTCTTCATGCGACGACTCATCAGCGATGTCGAGCAACGCGTACTCGTCGCCGGGTATGAACGGCTTGATGGCGATCGAGAAGCTTTCCCCGCGCTGCATCGTTTCCCGGACGCGCGCGAAGATCCGCCATACGATCCGACGACGATCGCGATTGCGTTTCTCATACGTCTGCAGCCGGTCGAACAGCGTTTCGGTATTGCGCAGCCCCTTGGCCGCAATATCGAGGCGGGTTTCGCGATAGAAGTCTTCCCGCACCTTCTGAAAGCGCCAACGAGCGACAGTCATCTGCTGTCGCTCAGAGAGCAATTTGACGAGCGTGTGGAACATGGCTGACCCGGTTAGACCATCAAGCCGTCGACGCCAGGCATCACGCGGTATTGCGCGAAGGACTGCATCGAACGATTGATAAATTGTGGGTCAATCAAACCCTGCGACGCCTTGAAAAGAGTGTGTTCATAGAGGGTCTTTCCAGTCATGTCGGGGTTATCGAACCCGGTACGCCGTTCGCCGCGCCAAATCCGACGTGCGCCCGCCCAATCGCGCACGGCCACGCGGTCCAGAAACTCAGGCGTGGGCCGATAGAGCTCAGCTGCGAGCGAGGGACGCTTCGTGCCGCCCGCCACCTTTCCGAGACGCGTGAACAGGCCGTCGAGACGACAGTGCGGGCACCCTTCCATGTTCCGGCATGCCATGCGCGAGGTGTCCAGGCCGAATTTCGCACGCAGGATCTCGAGATCGGCGCGCGACATGACGTCTTCGGCAGGCAGCTTGCAGTGGTCACACAGTGTCGGAATCAGCTTCTGATTGCCGACCGCATTGATAAAGCCCTCTGCAGCAAGCTCGTCGATCGGCAAGCGGAGCCGGCCGCCTGCCATGCGCATGATTGCCGCGATGATGTCGCCAGCGTGCAGCGAGAAGCGCACTGGGTGACCGGTCAGCGCCAACTCCGCCACCAGACCCATCACGACCTCGTCGCGCACTTCCTGAATCGTCAAATCGTCGGGGTCCTGGCGCATCAAGGTGCGAATGACTTCCGCGTATTTGCGGTTCGCCTCTTCATTCGTTTCGTCAGGTCGGCGGATGATCGAATATTCGGAGAGCCACGGCATCGGATATTCCGAAGGCTCACTGACGGCAAACTGCTTCTTCAATTCGCGATCGGGCAGCATGTACGAGAGCGCACGAAGCGTCGTCGTCTTGCCTGAGCCCGTTTCGCCGGTCAGCGCGGTGATGCCGCCACTGACGTAGTTGAGCGTGTCGATGAGTTCGAGCTGACTCTGCTCGAATCCCATGTCCTTCGGCAGCAACACCCGGTAGTTCTTGAAGTTGCCGTCGAGCAGACGAAGCGCCACGTCGTACCCCCCAACGAGCGGAGATGACTGCCATCGAAGGTTGACGGTGTCGGTCTTGACGACGAGCGGGATCATGGCCGACTGCGGTGCGCTCGGCTGAAAACTGTTCCCCGAGTTCGTATTGCGCTGCACGAGGTCGCTGTAGGCAGCAAAGAGCGCCCGGCGAACGATCGCCTTGGGCATGTGCCGGAACGTATACAGGTCCCCGTTCACTCGAAAGCGCACTTCCACTTCGCTTTGGAATTCACGCGGTTCGAAGTGCACATCGCTCGCCCCATACGCGTGCGCAGCTTCGATGATGTCGCGGAACCTGCCGATCGCGGCCGACGCTTCACGCACTCCAGCGCTGCTCGCGGAAACCGTCTTCCCGGCGTAGATCGCGGCGATGACGGCTTCGGTGGCCACCATCTCCTCGCGCACGTATACGTCGTTGTTGCTCAGGTCCTTGATGAAGGTGGCGTATTGCGCTTTCTCGCAAAAGCGCGAGGTCGCGACTGAGATAGCGATGCCCGGCTGCAGCTCGACGGCGATGAATTCCTTGCGCGCGCTCGCCGGGATGCGCAATGCTGCATCTTCATCGGCCGCAGTCAGGATGCGTTTGAACTCAGGCAGCGACTCCGCCGAAACAAGCTCGGGGCGGCCGGTCGTGGTGCCAACGGCTTGGACTTCGTCGCCGACATCATGATCGTCCTCACTACGACCTGGCGTAGCGCGCTCAACGGACGCGCGGCCCTGCACATTTTTGGCCACTCCTATGGCCCGATCCTGCTCAACTGGCTCAGGTGCGTGCGCCGGCACCGCCGCCGCCGGTACGAGCGTCGCGTCGGTCTGGGGCGACTGCGCCGGAGTTGCAGATGGGCGGTGCTCTATCGGATGCGGCGGTTGACTGATTTCAGCTCCCTCCCTCGCCTTTATGGATGCACTCAAGCTCTCGAACGACGGTCGCTCGAATACTGGCGGCACGAACGGGCGAGCAAGCGAGGCCGGATCAGGATCTGCTGAAGTGCTGCCGGAATCCGAGTGCACTGAAGGCGTCGGCGTGCTCTCACGCGACTCGACGATCTGCGTGCTCTCGACGTCCTCGATATCGTCGCCTGACAAGGCACGCCCGAGAAACGTGACCTGCGGATTGACCGCGCGCCCCGTCGGCTTGAACTTTGGCTCGGCCGCCTGCGTGCTTTCAATGAAGGTTGCGCGGGGCGACCGCAGGCGCTTGAAGAAGCCGCCACGGATTTCAGGCGCTGCCTGATCGTCCTGATTGAACAGTCCCATGATTATTTTCCGAACGGTACGTAAGTAGGAGCGGTCGCGGCAAAGCCTCCGGGCGGAAGCGGTCCGCCCAGATCTGTGATTGCCTGTACGCCGGGGCTATCCGGTGCCGCGAGGGAATCCGCGGTCGCGATCGTCTCAGTCCACTTGCGCTTGCCATCGGAGAGCGCGACGACGAAGCCATTGAAGCCGTTGATCGTCCACCCATTGAGCAGCTTCGACCCTTGCCGCGCCGTGTAGGTCGAGCCCTGATAGTCGTAAAGGACGTAGGAGCCGGAAGCGTCGCTATAGGCGCCGACAAAACTGACCGGCGTGACGCGTTTCGTGGGCGCTGCGGGCTTACGCGCACCTTTTTTCTCGTCGGGCACCGCGGCGGCAGCAACGCTGGGCGGGGCCAGCGGCGCGTTGAGCCCTACCCCACTCGGGGCAGCAGCGCCGTCGGTCCGTCGCATCGAGTCCACGATCTTTTGCCGCGCGAGGCTATCGATGTCGTCGAGCGTCAGATGCTTTTCCTGCGCGTGCACAGCGACGCCCGCGAGCACAAGGGCGCCGAACAGCGCCGACTTAGTTGAGAACATAGTATTTACCTTTCGCCGTGAAGTGCACGCCTGTGCCGTCTTCCCTCAACTCGAGCTCGAGTGATTCGAGCGCCATGTTGTCGGGCAGCCGCGCGAGCAACGCGCTTTGCCATTTGTAGCCATCGATTTGCCACGTTCCGCGCTGGACGAGCGGACCCTGGATCTCTCCCGCTAGGGGTTGCCGACCGAGGATGCGCTCCGGTGGTTTGATGTCCACCACGTAGCCGTGACTGCTCAGGTTCACGGGCGTGGTCGATAGCTTCTGAGGCTCCGTTTGCAGTGCCTTGATGAGTGCCTGCTGCGACGGCCACGCTTTCGCCGAGGCAAGTGCGACGCGCTCAACCGCGACGACGTCCGGCCCGCGCGCCGTGAGATGCCAACCATCAGCGTTGAACACGACGGGACGAATCGATTCCGGCGCACGCGCGTCGAAATCCTTGAACGTGCCGCCCTGCCGCTTATAGGTGACCGTGCATGAACCCGTCGCGCCGCAACTCGCCTTTTCGAATTGCCAACCGGCGAGGTTGCTCTCCTCGCCGCCGAAGCGCGCGAGCAGCTGCGGGGCGAGCGCCGATGCAAGTGGCGCCGGCGCGGCCAACGCACGAATGACGGCGGCCTGATATTCCTGCATGAAGGTCGGGGGCGGCGGTGCCGGCGGCGGCGGTGGGTTCAGGAAATCAATCGCCTGCTTTCCACCGAAGAACACCGCCGCGACAATGACCACCAGCGGCACGGCTATTGGCACCGCAACCGGCATCTTGCTGACGAGACCTGCCTTGCGGGCGACCAGCAGTTCGCGCAGGTCGAATGACTCATCGAGGTCGTGCAGCTGATCGCCGCGCCCGATCGTGGCGAGCTGCAGCCCTGCTTTTGCGCACTGGTCCTCGATGGCCTCGCGCCGGTCGGGCAACGCGTTCAGCGCTACTTCTTCGTCGGCCGACACTGCGCCCCGCAGCACGAGCACGAGATGGACCCGCTGTCCGTTCTGCAACAGGACCAGCACGGCGGGACGGTTGCGCACGCGATCGAGCAGCGCAATGCGCGCCGCGGCTGAGTACAGCGTGCCCTTGCGTTCGCTCGCCTCAGGCGCGCAGAATCCGCCGATCGTCTCGCCTTTTGCCTTGATCTCGACGTAGTGCGTGGCCGCAAATTCCTCGGCGTAGCGACGGCGTTCAGCACGTGCACCCTTGATCGCGTAGGCCCGCCATTCGAGCCCGAAGACGAGCTGCGCGCGCTTCTCTCCCGGTATAGGTTCGAAATGCATGCGCGCGCTCACATCGACGGTACAACGGTGGCCGTGAGCATGATCACCTGAAACGTCCGGCCCTTGTTCCAGGCGCCGGAGAGCCCACCGATGCCGTTATTGCTCGCGCCGTCGTAGTGGTTCGTCACCGCGCCGTAGAGCACGATCGTCTGGCCGTCAGACAGGGCGATCGTCTGATCATCCTTGCTACCGATGATGTCCGGCAGTTGAATCTGTTGAAGCGTGTCGCCGGAACCGGTGCTGATCGTGGTGAACGGACCATTGAGCTTCGAGCTGTCGCTCCAGTACGACAAGATGATCTGGTTGTGATCGTTGACCGACGGCAGGATATTGACGAAGTCACCCACCGTGACGGATCCCGGCTGCAGGCCCGGAACCCCCGCAGTACCACCCCCGGCGGAGCCGAAGCTTGGTGTTGTCGCAGCGAGGTACCCCTTCGTCTCGAAGGAGCCGATCGACACCGGCAAGCCATTGAGCGTGAGCTTCGTCTGGGTGTTGTCCTGAACGGTCTTCCCAAAGGTGTTCAGTCCGCTAATGATCGCGTTGGTGCCCTCAAACGGCGAGTTCGGACGCAGCACGGAGAGGCCGACTGACCCAGCCGAGGTGGCGAGCGACGTCGGTGAGATAAAGCTGATGGAGTACTGCTTCAAGCCATCCGAAATCTTGTTGAAGATCACATCGGCGCTCACACCGGCTTGCGATCCCTTGCTCATGTCGATCTGCAGGGTACGCACGCGCAACGCCACCTGCCGCGTTGAGATCGCGTTTTCCCGCGCGAGCAGCGCGCCCATGCGATCAACCGCTTCCTTGGTGTCGCGTACCATCACCAGACGGCTTTGTGGATTGACCACCACCTCGCCCAATGGCGACTTCAGCTTTTCAAGCTCCGACTGGATGATCGCGATCTGATCGAAGGTGCCATCCCGCCCAGTCGAGGTGATCGCCGAGAACGAGCCCGTGTTGCCCGATGAGCCACCCGTCGGCCCGCTGGATTGATTGCCGGTCGAGGTATCCGTGCCCTTGGACATCGTCGACTTGATCGAGACCTTGCCCGGGATCGCCGCAATGGTGAACGTCTTTGTGACGAAGCGACTGATCGAGATTGTCGAGCCGTCGAAGGTCCAGTCGAGGCCCAGGTTTTCCGTCACGCCGCGCAGGTACTGCCCGACCTTGCAGTTGCACGGCTGTGCATAGATGGGTTCGACATTGGACTTCGCCGCACCGTTGCCGCCGAGCATGCCGGGTTGGGGCTGTTGCGGCTGAGCGTTCCCGTTCCCAGCCGTCTTCGGTATCAGGGCCTCGCGGGGGATGAACACGTCCGGACTCAGATGCACCGGATAGCCGGTCGCGCTCGATACGAGCGTCGCAATCTTCGACAGCGGCAGGTTGCCCGGGAAAACTACGGTCTTGTCACGGAAAATCGCGGGCAAGGTCGCCTCGTAGGCGAGCGGCACGAGTCGATCTCCGAGGAATGCCGTCGGCACCTCCTCAACGAGTGCCATCGACTCCGAGCCGCTACCCATCGCCTTCGTTGCATCGGCGTGCGCCGCGTCGTAGGCTTGATTGATATCCGACTGCGACACGGCACAACCGGCGAGCGACGCGACGACGAGCAGTGCGATTGCAGTGTTCAGTTTGGTTTGGCGCATGGCGATTACTCTTGGCAATTTGCTGCGCGTGCGACGACGCGAATGACGTTGTTGGTGTGCTTGCAGATGCGCGTCGGCGTGCGCATGTGATTGGTCGCCTGCATCACTTGCGTGAGCACCGACTTGAAGTCGCCCGAGAATGAGGCGTTGAATTCGAGTGGCAGATCGTCGTCAATCTTCCACGCCAGTTGCCAGCCTTGCTGTTGCAGCCAGCGATCGAGCGCATTGCGCAGATTGATGTCCTGCGGGGTAATTGAGAGCGTGAGGACGCCGCTCGATACAGCTGCCCCGGCGGAAGGCGCGACAACAGTCGCGACAGCCAGCGACGAAGGTACGGGCGTCGACGAGCCGCGAACGACCGAGGGCGTTGCCGATTCAGCCAAAGGAGTCGGAGCCGCAGTGGGAGCGGATTGTGGTGTGGCCATCGCGAGAGCGACGGATGCAGAACGCGCCACCGGAGCCGAAAGCATTTGCCAGCCATCCCCGGGCGGAGGCACCAGGCGTGACTGATCTGGATCGGCCGCGGCAGACACGAGACTGGACACTGTCGTCAGAGCGATGCAGGCGAACAGCTGCGCGACAAGGCGTGCGGTGCGGTGCGTTTGAACAGAGAAAGTTGACGTCATATGGGTCAGTTCCCGCGCTGGATGCGCCGGTAGATGTTGTTGGCGTAGACGAGCTGCTTGCTCGAGGACACGGCGTTGTAGGCGCCGACGGCCTTCCACGTCGGGCCGAACTGCTTGATGTTCGAGGCAAGAATCCACGTCCCGACATAAGCGTTCACGCACGCGTCGAACAATTCTCGGCGCGTGATGCCGTAACGGGACAGCTTCCGAAGCCAGGACGAGTTGATCTGCATCAGTCCAATATCCTCGCTCCCATCGCGGTTGGTATTGATCGCGTTCGCACGCATGCCCGACTCCTGCTGTGCAATCGCGCGCACCAGCTGAACGCTCACCCGGTGATAGCGGGCAGCGTCGTCGAGGCAGTCCGCGCGGGAAGGAAACGACACGAGGCAAGCGACGATGGCAAGCATCGAGGTGGCGGCTAATTGGCTCACGACGCGGGCCGGTCGAAGAACCGCACGTCGTGCTTGCGAACGACGTTCACTACGTTTCCGTCCGCATTGACGATGAACTGTTCGGCGGTACCGTTGAACTTGTAGTAGCGACCCTTTTGTTCGCCGGTGCCGAGGTGGCCGATATCAGCAACCGTCACATGACCCACCGTGTCGGCGAACTTGAAGAAGGTCGATCCTTCCTTGTCGAACACGCTTTCGAGCGCGGCCTTGTTCGCCTGATCGAACTCGTAGATGGTTCCGGCGACCCGTGCAACGTCAACCTTGTCGGTTCCGTTGGACACGACAAAGCGCTCGGCGCGGTTGATCGTCATCACGTTCGACGAATCGTCCCACCTCGGGCGCAGCGACTTACCAGCCTCATCCACCACCTTGAGTTCGGTCGCGGGCTTCACCGCAAATTTGATCTGGATGTGGCTGTCGTCGCCATCACGGATCGCAACGGCGCCGAGCTTTGAGGCAAGCACCGATTCAGCCGGTGCGGGTGTGGGCGCGTCGGCTTGCGAGCGCTTCGCAATGTCCGCCATCGGATCAGCCGTCGCTTGCGCGGCTGCGGCCGGTGTGGACGTCGCGACGTAATTGACCCCGACCGATTGCGGGGCCGAACGGAGCAGACTCACGTGCCGAGCGTTGAAGTCAACGTCGGCGTAGAGGTCGGAGGCCGCCACCAGCCGATCAAGCGATTGCATCCAGTTCTCGCCATCGCGAGTCGCGAAGCTCGTCGACGTGGTGAGGTCGATGTCTTTCTGTGCCGAGCCGGTCCAGCCTTGCGGAACCAGCGCTTTCACGAGTTGCGAAAGCGGCAGTGTCGCATTCAAGGCCCGCGTGCTCGCGAGACTGCTGCGCGCGCCGATCAACACAAGGCGCCCGGAAAACCCGGCGAACCCGGATGGCGTCTCATCGTTACCGCGTGCCTTGTCGCCGATGAACTTGTTCGATTTCTTCCAGTACGCGGTCGCCGTCGTACCCCCGGTCGAGTATTGAATGACCTCGGGCGTGCCCGGCACGACGACATACGGCCCTTGAGTGTGGCCACCCTCGACGCGCAGGGTCTGTCCGGCCCGCGGCTGAAAGTACGTGTCGCTTCCATCGTTGAACACGAGTGCGGGCCGCTCGAGCACGTTGCCCGCGATCTCGTAGTCGAAATCAAAAGGATCGGTGCCAGCGGCCTCGGCGTTGATCATGGCCGTGGCCAGTGCCAGCGAGATAATCGTGAGCGTGTGCTTCATAGACCGCGATCGAGTTGGGAGAGGTGCTTCACGAATCGTGCGAGATACTCACGGCCCGGGGTCGGATTGGCGCTGTGGTAATAGACAACCGCCTTCACCGCAGAGTGGGTCCTGCGATAGTTCTCGTTGAGGATGTCTTCAGCAACACGGATGTTTGTCGCCGGCGCAAGAGCGTCCCAGGGACTGGCGAATCGCTTGGAGTGGTACCCCCAGTTCACCTGCATCAAGCCAATGTCGAAGTCCGAACGGCCATTGCTGATGAGATGGCGAATGGCGCGGTAAGCGTCCTCACGTGTGCGGAAGAAGAAACCACGACCTGCGACGTTGAGCGTCCAAGGCCATGCGCGGCCCTTATAGGCGGATTCGTTCAGGGCGATGCCCGCTAGAATCTTGGGATCGACCGACGTATGCATCGCTTCGAACGGTGCTTGCGCAGATGCGCATGCCCAGCCGCCGCGCCGCTCTGTCATGCTGGCCTGCGCTTCATCGGTCAACACAGCTGGACGGAGCCACCCTGCGCGCACGAACAGCGTTGCGATGCTGACCGGCGCTCCGTCGATGGAGATAGCGGCAGATCCATCGGCAGCCGACTCTACCGTCTGGCCTTCAAAGCGACTCGCCCACGAGAGGAACGGCTTCAGCCCGCACGCGTACACCGGTTCACCGGTCAATTCCACAATCGCGCGCTTCGCACCGTCATCGATTACAACGCGCGTCGGGCTGATGATCGAATCAATCGTTGCCGCATGAGCGCCGAGCGTGCTCAACGCGAAGCACGCGACGATGAGCGCCTTATTCATGGTACGGCTCCATCACGATGTCCTGCGTGACCTGAACCAGAAACTTCTGGCCGGGATCGACCGTGATGGTCGGCGGAATATTCTGGTTCCGCTGCAGGACCGCTTGCGCCGTTGTCGCCGCAACTTGCCCGGCCGTATCGCCGTAGGTCGTCACACCGTTGGGGGTGGCCGTCGTCGCAGTTTGGGAGCTTCCGTCGAATGCCTTGAGAAGAATGGCGGTGATGAACCCTGCCCCAAAGATCTTGAGGAAGTGACTGTTCACATCGCCAGAGAACCCCGAATAGCCATTCTGGTCGGCGCCCTGCATGCCATTGAGCGGCACGCTCTTTCCGTTGGGCAGCCGCAGGCTGGTCGACGCGACGAGCAACCGCTCCTGCCCAACCTTGATGTCTGCGCTGTACTGCCCGTTGATGAACGCGCCCTTGGGGATCATCAAACATTCGCCGGTCAGGCTGTCGTAGACATCTTCGTCGACCATAAGAGCGACGCGCCCCGGCTTGTCCGAGTTGAGGCCTTCGACGGTCTTCACGTGAATGACGTGCGGTGGCGTCAGCGTGCAACCGCGCGAGCGTCCGTTGAATGTGGTTTGCTCGATACCGCCCTGCCCCGCTGCCTCCTTCAAGAACGCTCGATCGCGATTTTCGGGAGCCTGGCCCTGACGTGCGAGTGCCAGCGCCATCGCATCCGCGCCGTTCGGTGCCGCTGCTGCGCGCGCGGCCCGAAATTCGTCCAACGATGGGATGCCCGGGGGAAGCGCCTGCGCGGCCGGGGCCGCGTTCCGGGAAGCGCCCGCCTGCTTGAACACCGACGAGGTGTAGATGGCGTCTTCCTTCGAGCGGTAAGCGAGGTCCTGACCGTCTGCGCCGCCCTTGCCGAGCTCCTGCTGAAAGTCGGCGCCGGTCAACATTGGCTTCACCGGCGACCGTTGTGCTGCGGCGTCGGATGAGGCTCGCGCAGCGGCGTCCGCGGCTGCGGCATCCCGTTGCTGGCGAATCAACTGGTCAATGTCGTTGTTGTTGGTGGCCGGAGCCTCTGTGCTGCTCTTTAGCGCGGTCGCCTTTTTCAGGCGGGCTTCCTCATCCGCCTTGCTGGTTGCCTGCAGCTCATAGTAGAAGCCCAGGCCGCCAATCACGACAGCGGCGAGAATGCCGATGCTCATGATCGCGTTGCGAGGCGTCTTGCCTTTGACGAGCGCCTCTTGCTCAGCGCTGGGCGGGGCCGATTTAGATTTCTTGGCCACGATCAGAACACTCCGAAGATCCGGCGCCGACCGCGGGCCACGGTGACTTCGTCCTTGCCCGAGCGCAAAACGATCTCATCGGCCAGACGCTGAAGCACGAGGAAGTCACCACGGCGAATGAAGTTGGCGACAACCCGATCGCCATGATCGAGGATAAACGGCACGGGCCATTCTTGCGCTTTGGCCGGCATGCGCATCCACACCGCGTGGCCATCGTCGAACACCGTTTCGGGCGTGAATTCCGCCCTGCCCTCGACGGTGTAGTCCCAGTTCAGCTTGTCCGGGGCAACGCTGATGCTGCCAGAATCGGCACCGCCGCGGCTGCCATTGCCGCTCGCATCGTCCCGAGCGCTGACGCGCGCCATTGGCGCGCGCGGATACTGGAAACGGACCGTCTGATAGAACAGGCCGCCCGCCGGCGACGCGATGAGCGTGAAGTCATATTCGCGCAGGTTCGTCGTCAGATGCAGTGTGTTGACGAGATCCGACTTGTGCGGCTTGATGAACACATGGTTCATCTTGTCGTCATCGATTTCCCACTGCACGCTGTCGCCCATCGCGGGATCGGTGACCAGCTTCTCGCCCTTTTCCAGTTCGATGGTCGTGAGCTTCAACGGAGCGGTGAGCACTCGATAAATCTGGTCGCGGCTATACGGAAAGACGCCAATACGCGCGTCACCCGGCATCGTCATCGGATCCGCACCGCCGTTGAACGGATTGATCGGGCTCATCGGGTCGCCAGCGATCATCGCGGCGTCCACCACGCCCGAAGGGGCTGATGCTTTTTTCGCCTGAGCTACCGGTGCAGCAAAGGCTGCACATACAACGAGGACACACATGCCGATGACCGGCCGCTTGTAGAGTTTGGTTGCGGTCATGCTTATGCGGTCCGCTCGAGGCGGAAGAACGGAATGTAGATGCCGAAGGGGTTCGCCGTCAGCGCCTGATCCGCACTGGGGGCGACGATCTGATAGCGCAGGGTCAGCGCGAACTGCTTGACCTCCGGCTTCCCGACCGATCCAGCTTGTGACGTGGTCGTCGTGAATTCAACGAGGACGGTGGAATCTTCGAGCAGCGCGATGTTGCGCACATCAACTTCGCGAATCAGCTTGGGGTTCGCCGTGATCGCCTGGAACGGCGCGTCGTTCTTCAACCAGTCGCGGAACTGGCCGGTTGCCGCACCAATCATTTGCGCCTTCACCGAATTGATGTTGGCGGTCATGCGCGAGGTTTCGAGGCGGTCGGACAACACGGGTTCGATCGTGAACCAACGCACCGCCATGTCTTTGACGGTCGTACGGATCGCTTGGGAGTCGGGCTTGTAGGCAACAAGCTCAGTCACGATCGGATGGCCGCCGACGTCGGCCGAGACACCAACGACACGAGTGACCGATGGCGGCGGTTGACGCGTCCAAACTGCGCCGGCGGCTATGAACGCGAGGCCAAACGAAATCAGCATCCAGCGGTTCGCTTCGAGCTTGAGTCTCGTGCTCGTCTCGAAGATGACCTTGCTCGGGTCTTCATCGGCGTACATGCCAGGAGCCGGTGACAGCGCGGCGCGACGTTTGTTTTTAAAAAGACGCATGGCAACCCTTGTTGAATGGCTACCATTGAAACAGCGCGAACGTCCTTTTTTCCTTCGAAAGACGATGAGTTTTGTGCGCCTTTGCGCCGAACCTCCTCGTGGCTCGCGATGCATGCTTCCGGAGCGCTATCCAGATAGCGTTGCCGGAGCGAAATGACGCCCCTTTTTCGTCGCCTTTCTACCCTCACACTGCGGCAGATCCGTGGTTGTGTCGGCCACGAATAGCACTCGTATCGACGACATGTGTACCGATTAAAGGGGGGGTCCGTATTCGGTACAAACTGAGAAAACTTATTTTTCCTTTTTCGTCAGTGGGTTACACGATGCGGGAAAAAACGCTGTCTGCTATCTGGATAGCGCTCGTTTTTTGAACGGCTTTGCAATAACGTGATCTGATCGATGGCGAAGAGAATTGCCTGCAAGCTGCAAAACCGTTCGGTAAGCGCACGTGGCTTCTCAGTGAACAAACGGGCGTGGGCGGGAGACTTGTCAGCTGTGCCTTACGCTAAGAGCGCTCAAAAGACTACGTTGGTCAGGGCCCTACCTTCTGGCGACGGCTCATGGGAAGAGAAGACTTGTTTCATCTAGAGGCTGTCACTGCTGTTTCACCGCGCGCGCAACAACGAAGCGGGCGTTCCCCTAAAAGCCTCACCTAACCCCGCAGAAAGGATTGAATTGTTACTCCGGAGTAGCGTTTCGACGCGTCAGGGGTGGGTCAGTTTTAGGTGAAAACATGGGATGAACCCCTGCGGCTGATCGAGAATTGGAACGCAGATGCTGGCTTAATTTCTCGTTTTAAATCGATCGATTAGGTATTTCGAAGCGCGGCTGCTCTCGTCGTAACGACGTGACATCGACTTCGGATTTCCGATGCGCGCGACTTGACGTCCCAGCCTGATGATTGTCGCCCAGAGGGGATTTCAACGGCGCTCACCCACATGCAGCCGGGTCGCTTCGGAGGCATCCTGCTTGAGCCTGTTCACAAAAAATCGGACGAACTGAGAGAGGGAGAGAGGGAGATACGCTCACGATTATTCAACGAAGTACTTAGCCGCGCGCGTCCAGCGGACGCATGCCGGTTATCGGCGTCGGATAGCTTTCCTGAGTTCGCCGGCGACAAACGGGATGAACGTGTTGGCAACATCGGGGAAGCTCAAAATGTTGGCCTCGGTGACCTGAGCGGGCTTGAGATTTTGACGTTCAATCGCACGAATGCCCATAGTGCTTGACGCGACAAACTTGCGCACCAGTTCTTCGCGTCGATTCATATCCGCTTCGTCAAAGGATTTCCGCGCCAAGCGAAGCTCTTCTTGCCGACGGTGCTCATGCGCGGCGGTTGCGGCCGCAACACTGGCTTCGACAGCCTTTTGCCTTTCAGACTTGGCTTCCTGTTGAATTGTCGCCGCTCCGACCAACTGTGCCTGAATCAACTCAATTTGTTTATCGGCTTCTGAGACGCGGTAATTGTCTGAAAGGGCCTTCATCATGTATCCCGCAGCCGTTTTGATCTTCTCTCCCTGCCGTATTTTCCACCGTGTGTATTCGATGGCTTGCTGAATGCGCTCATCAGTCCACACAGCGCGGTTCTGGGCGATTCGCTCAAACTGGCTGTCGGATAGTGCGAATTCTTTTTGGAGCGTCATAAAGAGCGCTACCGAGTTGAGCATGTCCGCTTTGGTCGCTACAGCGGCTTCTTTGCGCTTCAACCTGAAGCGAATCTGATCTTTCTTTCGGGAACCGGGTGTGCCGGCTCGCGTCTCGTACGAGAGCTCAATGTCGGACAGTTCGTTGATCTGGCTGACCGCTGGCTCGAGGTAGTCGCGCTTGAAGTACTTGAATTCGGCGTTGTTCGCCCACGACTTCCCCGGCAGATTTCGAACCAGGTCCAGGGACAACCAGTCCGTAACCCCATTAGGCACGGACGGTAAGACATGGTCGTAAATGCCTCGGGCATAGATGAGCGTAAATCTCGAGGTTACCAGCAGGCTGGTCCAGTAGGAGTTCTCTGGGTCCTTGATGAGCCGCTGTAGCTCGACTGGTACTCGAAACCGAATGCGGCCGTTCCTCACGCTGACTCGGCCTATCAACTCCAGCCAATCCCCTTCTTCGTCAACAACCGTCACGTTCAGGTCATCACGCGCAGCACTGAGCTTTTCTTCGCCGGGCTCCGACGGCTCCGCTAGCATCCGGCCTGCTGAGTCAACCGCCACGACTGGTGCGCTCATCACTTCAAGCATGGACGATTTAACGCTGCGAATGACACTGGAGAAATGTTTCTTATTCCTGCTGTCATAGCGCATCAGCCATTTGAAGAAGCTGAGCGTCACGTCATAGTGATCCTGGATTTCAGGGTCCTGCGCCACGATGAAGTACGCGGCATCAACAAAGCGTCTAGCGGAAAGACCTAAACCGACAATGCGGGCAAAAACGCGGTTTTTTTGGTAGCCAATATCTTTATCAGGGGCAGCTTCGTCGATAGACCTTTGTGCCGGCGCCATCTCGACGAAGAGGTCGAGCGCGAATTGAAGGGGCGTCACTCGCCGGTCTACACTGCTGGACATACCTGGTTCCCTGATGATTTCAGCAGACTGTAGGCGCACAAAGGTGAGATGTCAACACCGAACTCTCACCTTCGAGATCTCGGCGGTCAGGGCGCACACCATCTCTCACTCCTGGCACATCAGTTCTCACCTTTCGCACCAAACGTTGCGGTCTAATCTCTTGTATTAAAAAGAAAAATCGCTCGTTGTCCACAGGCCAAAGCGATCAACTCTCACTTCTCAGAAACAATCGAATGAGATCTCACTTTTGCGCCCCGAATATCTCCCACTGCTTACGCTAATTTCTCACCGGTGTCGCACAATTTCTCTCACCTTTGACACATTATTCCTCACCTTTAAAGCGTTAAGTTATTGATTCAAAACAATTCATGCGGAGCCTGTTAGTTTGTTAGTCGGTTTCTCTTTATAAAACAACGTACACACAGGCCCTTCCAGCGATCGCGAGGTGTAGCCCTTCCGACGGCCAGCTGCGACTCAGATGCTTGGGAGGCACTGAAGGCGCATCGATGGACGCGTTCATCGCATTCCCAAATTCGTTCACCTTGTGCGCGAAGCTTCGACCAGCACATCGTGCTTCAAACAGTGCCCATCGATCTTGCGCTGATCAATGGGTCATGACTTGTGCTGTTTCCTGTGGCAAGTGACCGACCGCTGCTGTCGACAGAGGTGAGAGATTGTGTGCACGACGTTGCTAGCGTCATCGCTGACGTCATCGGGTTGCACATAATCTCTCACCTTTGGCGGCGTCGGACGGGGTTCGGTGGCAAGTCTGGCGCTGGGCTCGTCTTCAGAGCAATTGGCGAGAGCGTCCGGCGCAGTTAATCCCCGACTGCGGAGAGAAAAACGCTCCGATCATTGGGCATCGAAGCTCGTAGGGAACGAGAGCGTCAAGTTAGCGCTGCATGTGCGGCAATTCTGGAGGGTTCGCGTCGCACTCCCTATTTGAAGCCGAGTTTCAGGTGCACATAATCTCTCACCATTCGGCCGAGGGCGCGTCCGCGTACACCCCTTCGTTCACCTTGGGCACTCGAAAGGTGAGAGATTTTGTGAGCCTTTCGTCGGACCTAGACAAGCCCTCCACGGACGAATTCGAGTGAAAACAAAGAGTTACGTACACCTGTTAAGAAATAGGTATCAACGAAAGCCCGATTCTGCGTTTTTCATGTATTCTCCGTTTAGCGCATTTTTCTAGGAAAAACTCAGAAATGGCAAATGTTAGTCAACCGATGCCCATAAAGCGAACCGTGACGCTCGAGGAAATATCAGATTTCGCGGATGTGGTCACGGACTATGCGACTGAACTGCGTGACCAAATCTTGGCACCTCGTCCCCGCAAGGCGGCGCCAGTGTTTACGACTGGAGAAATCGCTGAACTGTGCGGACTCACGCGGCAACAGGTGCAATATTTAGCGACAAAAGGCGATGGTGTTCTCCCCGAAGGGCAATCTACCGGCACCGGTCGCAGCCGTAGTCGTCTCTTCACATTGCCGGAGGCCCGTTACTGGGTACAACAGGTTTCGGATGTCTATCAAACGCCGCTAGTCGCAGGGCCGAGTGACTTCGAAGGCAAGGTGCTCGTCACATCTCAACTGAAAGGTGGGTCTGCAAAAACGACGACGACCATGTGCTTGGCTCAAGGGCTGAGCCTCCGCGGACGGAAAGTACTCGTGATTGACCTCGATCCTCAGGCTTCACTATCAGAGCTATGTGGATTGTATGCCGAGAAGGAAGTATTTCCCGATGATACGGTGCTCCCTTATATCTATGACCAGAAGGTCGAAGGTGGCCTGCTGTCCAAAGTGCAGAAAACCTATTGGGACGGCTTGGACGTCATCCCCGCACATACAGAACTTGTCGGCGCTGAGTATCATCTTCCGGCAATGCAGATGAAAGTGGCGGGCTTCAAATTTTGGCAGGTGCTCCGCGATGGCCTCGCGCCGTTGCGCAAGCACTATGACTACATCCTCTTGGACACGTCGCCCTCGCTCTCGTATTTGAATCTGAATGCGCTCTTGGCAGCGGACGCTATGGTTATGCCAATGGTCCCGGAGAATCTCGACTTTTTCAGCTCACTCTCGTTCTGGCGGCTTTTCTCCGACGTCGCCAAATCCTTTATTAAGTACGAAACCGACAAACAGTACGATTTCGTGTCCGTCTTATTAACGCGAGTGAACTACACCAATACTTCTGCCGCCCCCGTCGTCCGCACCTGGGCGCAGGGCGCTTATCGAAGCTGGCTAGCCCAGTTCGAAGTTCCTGCTAGTTCTGTGATGAGCTCGGGAGCGCTAGCATTCACGACCGCTTTCGATATCAGCAGCTCACACAGCCAGGCCAAGTCCTTGGCCCGCGTGAAACAGCCGCTGGTGGACTACTGCCGGTGGATTGACGACCAATTCGTTGAACAATGGAGGCCAACAAAATGAGCAACATTCGTGATCAGATGCTAGCGAAGACCGCAGGCCTTCGATCCACGGAGGAAAGAACGCCGAGCGCCAGCCGCCGGGCTAACCGGACGGAGACCGCACCGGGCATGGCCGGTGCATTGGCCGCCGCCCAGTTGCGTGTACAAGAGCTGGAATCGACGGGAACGACGTCGCAGCTCTTGGTGACAGAGCTTGTGCCGAATCCTTGGCAACCGAGACGTGTATTTAACGAAGCTAAGTTGGCGGAGCTTGCAGAGTCGATTCGTGAGGTCGGGCTGATGCAACCCGTCGTTGTCCGTCGCGTCGAATCTGGATACCAGATCGTTGCAGGCGAACGGCGCTGGCGGGCGCATAAATTGTTGGGTCAGGAAAGTGTCAAGGCCGTCGTCATCGACTGCACCGACCAGGACATGGCCGTGCTAGCGCTCGTGGAAAATATTAGCCGGGATGATCTCGTTGACTACGAAGTCTCGATGTCGATACGTCGGACCGAAAAAGAGTTCCCTAGTCGAAAGCGTATGGCGGAAGCCCTAGGGATGTCGCGGTCGGGACTCTACCGGTACTTCTCCTTCGATAATCTCCCGGACTTCATCAAGAAGGACCTCGACTTGCAGCCGGCGATGCTCGGCGCAACCGCAGCGGATGAAATTGTAACGACACTTAAAAAGCATGGCGACGCTGGTCTCCGGGCCGCGGAAGAGCTTTGGCCTCAGATCTTGAAAGGTGATCTGCACCAGAGCAAGTACGCCGCAGCCATTTCGTCGCATGCTACTAAGTCGAGAAACGGGACGGAAGCCGCCAGCCGCAGCATCGACAAATTCTTCTCGGGTAAGGCTCAAGCCGGCAATATCACCAAGGATGAAAGTAATTTCACCGTACGGATCAAGACTGGCATGCTCAGCGAGGAGCAAGAACGGGATATCCGCGAGGTCATCGGGCGTTTATTTTCAACCCAACCTCGCACGTGATTAGTCTAGATCACCTACGTCGCGGCCCGCTTTTTGTGCGGGCTTTTTTGTAACCCGCGACACCCCTTAGGGCTAATAGGCTGAAGAGTGTCCCGAGTCGGGACACTCTGTCAAACCGAAGACTGCGCCCGATAAGCGACCCGGAGGTTTTAAAAAGTGTCCCGAGTCGGGACACGCAGATCTATCACCGAATGATTACGGTAGGTCCCGGTATATGCTTAAAAGCAGCCTCACGTTATCACGCAAATTGCGCGAGGGTTCCGCTGAAGCTGACGTTTTTCGGCGTCTTTGCAAAAACACATGGATCGCAATCGGCTACAAGACACAATCTTCCCCTTGATCCCCATAAACGTCTTGGTGCGCTCTTGAGCGGCCAACGACCTCTCGCGATTAAGAGTTCGAACAGTACTGGATTGACGGCGTGGACCGCCAGGGGCTGGTCAAACCACCGATCGAGCAAGGGCTCGTCTAGGGCATCCCGGTCTGCTCCAGAATGCCTACAGATGCCTCACGGTTGCCATGTCCTTGTGCCTTTCCTTTGATGCTAGGTCATAGCGGTAATCTGTAACGGCCCAGGCGGGGAGACGACACATATATTGATCGTGCAGAAAGGTTGGCCTTGTCAGAGATCAAATTCGAACTGGCTTCAACTTGCGAACACTCGCAAAGTCGCGTCGCGCCGTTGGCGCATTCCGGCTGGTCTTCCGCCGGGCTGAAATCGCCACCTTCAGTGACAGACCTTTCTGGCGCCGCTCCACCGTGCCAAGAACCATGGGGCTCGGCCGCGCCGCAACCAGCTCGCGATGAGCCGCAAGACCAAGTTCAGCAGCAACTGGAAGAGGCGAACGCCCCCGTCCAGCGCATTCACACGCGCATTGGCAATGTCCGCCGCGACTACCTGCACAAGGCCACAACCACGATCAGCCAAAACCACACGATGGTGTGTATCGAGGACCTGCAGGTGAGGAACATGTCCCGGTCGGCCGCGGGCAGTACCAAAGCACCAGGCAAGAACGTTCGGTCCAACCCTGGCCTGAATAAGTTCATCCTTGACCAAGGTTGGTCCAACTTCCGGCGCCAGTTGGACTACAAGCCGGCGTGGAACGGTGGATGGCTGATCGCCGTGCAACGGCAGAACACGAGCCGGACGTGTCCGTGTTGCGACCATATCTCAGCCGAGAATCGCAGCAAGCGCGATTTGCCTGCGTGCGCTGCGGCTTCGAGGCTAACGCCGAACACGTTGGCGCAATAAACATTCTCTCTCGCGCGATGCGAGACGAAGGGCAGGACACGGGCGACGCTTCGCATGGGTGCGCAAGCACATCCCGGATAACCTGTGGAGAGCCGGCGCAGTCGGGTCGCGCAGCGAAGCAGGAACCCGCCGAAGCGACTCCGCAGATCAACGCATAGAGCCGTAGGAATCCCCTCCCTTTCCGCCGAACGGCGGCGGCCGCAGGCCGAGGGCGGGGCGGATGGCAAGTCGACGGTTCGCGGGGGCTCTTGCGCGTATCGCACCCCGACAGTGGACGCGAGGGCGGTTTTCGCCTCCGGATGACGTCAAAACTTGTTCCCAAGTAAAAACTGAGCAAAAGATGCCGCTATTAACCATGTGGTCCGGGGCCGCCGCCGAGTTTCGCCGGTGAAGAACGAATCCGGATGCACTGAATTTACAAAGCTTCGCGCGAACTCACTTGTTCGCGCTTCCATGACTTCTGCATTCTGGTTCGTAAGGCCAACATCCTGTAGTGATTCGATTAATGGCCGAGTATCTGAACACGTCACACAGGGCATCGGTTGCCCAGCATGAGTACCAGGCTCGGGAGGCAGATAATCACCCAATGGGCGGGGGAGGCTGCGGTCCCCCAAGGGGGCGAGCAAAGCACCTTGCCCTGCCTCAGGGTCAGAAGTCGCATCCAGACTGACTTTTGCTGTCGCTCTGGCGCGGGTCGTGTCGAGGTGGAAGGTGCACCGCGTCGAGGCCCCGTGGAACACACTCGACTTCTTGGATGAGGAAAAAAGACGTTACTAATCAATATGTTGCATAATAATCTTCACAGTGTTTCACGGGGAAAGGCATTCCCAGTAGGACCAATGGGCATCCGGATGAGCGCGAATCGCGTCGTTGGCAATAAGCGGAGGGCGGATGCCTGAATCGTAACGTCCAATACGTATTTCGTCGCATTTGTTACTTCTCGACGAGAAGTCCGCGTCTTTCCGCGGTGCTGGTGATCTCTAACGCGACGGCGCACGCCGTACCCGCCGCTTGTGATTGCCTGAAGAGTGTTTCGAGTTGCATGATCCAAAAGAATAACTACCCGAGGATCCGGCGCAAGCTATGGGGCGCTTTAGTCGCCGTCCCATTTCGACGGTAGCTGCGGCGGACGCCTATCTCGGTGATAGCCAATCCATTGCACGAAGCGGACGCCGCATTAAGGCACCGGAAGGGCGCCTTTGGCGTCCGCGCTATCCTTTCCCGCCCCGAAGAGGGCCCTGAAAGGCGAGTTCTGTCGCGTACTGGATCAAGCAGCGCGCATCCCGAACCGGGTCGACCGATACAGCAACTGATTCAGTTAGAACTCGACACGTTGAAAATGGTGAAACACGGATACGCGTGTTTGCCTTGGGAGCATCCTAGCTTGACATGTGGCGCGTCCGGCACGCTCCCTCAAGTCGCTTGGAGTGACGCAGGCGCTTGCTGGGTCCCTCGCGGTGACTAGACAAGATCGGGATTCGCAGTTCCGCCGGCAAAGATCAGCAAGTCGGATTAACGCTTGCGCGAGCTGCTCGTGACCTCGAATCCGACAGCCGTCTTGCGGAAGCCCTTGTATTCGTCGCGGGACGAATAGTGACCAACGCACGCGATCGCGGCATCCAGCATGATCGACGCGAGTTGCACTGGCGACATCATGCCATCGTCCCGCGTGTAAGCCATGAACGTCTCATCGCTGGGTTTTAACCCCGGCTCGATTCACGCGCTTGTGACACAAAAGCCCGACCTGCTAGCGAGGCGCGTCTGTTCTCGCAAAATCCCGCACCGCTGACTGATCGCATTCGGCACCGATTACACTCATTGGATCTAGCGCTAGGAGTGACCCATTCAAAGGCTGCACTCCGGCAACAACGCGAACGGCTCCGCACCTTTGGAGGTAACAGTATGCTGCCAGAGTCGAATCTTGACGCCGAAGCACGCGCCGAGTTGCTGTGCTATCTCGTGGTGTCCCATTTGGTCGCGCGTGCAATGGTCGGCGAATGGCTTACAGTCGAGCAGATCTATGAATCCGCTCGGATCTGGCTGCGCGCCAATGGTGGATCAGCGGACTGGCCCGAGCGATTACAGCTTGCTCGAATGTCTCTCGAGCTCGCACCTCGGATAGCGGTGCTTCCGTTTCCAAAAGACGAAGCGTCGCTCGGCAAACTGTTCGCCGACAGGTGGCAACTGGACTACCGGTCTGCGATCGTTCGTGGCATTTACGACGCGTGCGAGCGGGACCTGCGTGGCAGTTGATGATCATCTCGCTGCCTGAGAACTTCTCCGTTGCCCGCGACAAAGTCCACGGCAATCGCGACTTGCCGTTTGCCGGTGTCGAAGTCGATGCCTCGGATATACCGGACCTTGATTCCCGAAGCGGCTTCAAAACTGATTCGTCATTCTTCGCATCGTCTTCCAGGGTTGGTTGCAGCATTCTGCCGCAACCAACCGGGCCACAGCTATCTATGCCGCGAGGCCGGGGGCCCGCATTGCCGGGCTCACGTCCGCCCCTTGAGGCCTCGCGCTACCTATTTCGAATTCGAAAGAGGCAGTAAGTTTGGTCCCGAACCGGCTTTAGTCCCGGCTGGAAGTGGCATTTTCCGGCGGCGGCCTCACAAGCGAGTCCCAGCCTTATTCGAGGACGAGGGCCTAATACACGAGACGGCCAAACAAATAGCGGGTGCTGCAAAGAGAGATGGAGTAGATGTGTCTTTTCGCCGCGCGAAGCAGACCAATCCGAAAGGAAAACCGCGAGCAGAAATTGTCGAATTGCTGAAGGTCGAGAATCGGAACCCATTGAGACGCCCTCGCGACAGGCACGTGTCGCCGTTAGCTCTAGCGGCATCCTACGAACGGGGCAGGGCTGAGGGGAAGCAGACCTCGATCCGCGAAGCGTCGAAGGTTAAAAGCTTCGATCGCGCCATTCTCAGTAGCAATTGCTAAGTTACCCAAAGAGGTTCTTGCTATCCGAAGGCGAGAATCTTTTGCAAGTGCTCGGTGAAACGCTACTCGAACTGCAGAAGGCAATAGGTACCGAAAGGATGAAAGCGGCTGCGCAGTCGCTGAGCGAGAAGCGTCGCGTACGTTCGACCGATGAAATGGTGGCCGCATTGGCGCGAGTTCATCAGCAGGGCGACATCAAGAGCAAAGTTCGACGGGGCGACAAGCGCCTCGTGTTCGAGTTTTACTGCGCAGTGGGGCGACGCAGGCGCCTTGCTCGCTGGTGCTGAAGAGGGCTGAAACCGCTGCTCCAAAGCTTCGTCGACACGCTGCGCCACGGCCCACGGATGCAAAAGCAGTAAGTTAAAATCGATATACTGAATCGTCCACCCCCGCCAACCTATCGCGTCAAGCAAGGCGAAGGCGCTCACGCCGCTGGTGGCCTGGACTTCAATGGAAAGCCTGCATCAGGGCGCTGCACCACACGATCCAAAGGTCGCCGCTCATTTCAACGTCATCGAGCCCTCCCTGAAATTCGTCTTGTCTCAAAGCAACGGCACTTCGCAACTTGGCACGCGCCGCTTAACGGCATCGCTTACTCCACTGGACCGGACGCCGTGCAATACTTGCGAATTGTCCCTGCCAGCATGCGAATAACGGTGATGACCAGCCCCCTTTCCACGTCCATCGGGTTTAACTTCAACCCGCTCGACCGTCGCTCCGACAAGCGGGACGACGACGCCTTCATCGAGCATCTACGCTGCGGCCCGGCCGCGCGTTTTCTCGTCTTCGACGGTGACGTCCCGTTGCTCAAACGCGGAAGCGAACACGACCCGTGGTTCATCGCGAGCGAAACGGCCGTCTTCGGCAAGCCGCATCATAGCGTCTTCCTCGGGGAGGAAAGCGACGGCAGCGGACGTTTTGCGCTCGGCTTCGCGCTCAGCCTCTCGCCAGAGGGCCCATCGTCGGGCTCGGTCCACGATCGTATCGACCTTCGCTCAATCGCGCTGCAGGGCCTTGTGGCTGCTGGGGTGCTCGGAATACTGGGCGAGGCGAAGGCGATGCTCGACTGGCACCGTCGCCACTCCTTCTGTGCGAACTGCGGCTCCGCAAGCCGCGTCACGACGGCCGGCTGGCACCGCATCTGCGACGCTTGCGGCGCACGGCATTTCCCGCGGGTGGATCCAGTCGTGATTATGCTGGTGGTTGATGGCGAGCGGTGTCTGCTCGGACGCCAGCGCCATTTCGCCCCGGGAATGTACTCGGCGCTTGCTGGTTTCGTTGAACCGGGCGAGACCGTCGAAGACGCCGTGCGCCGCGAAGTGATGGAGGAAGCTCGCTTGAGGTGTGCAAAGGTTGTTTACTTCGCGTCGCAGCCGTGGCCGTTTCCTTCATCCCTGATGATCGGCTGCTTTGTGCACGCACGCGATACAGACATCGTCGTCGACACGTCAGAGCTCGAAGACGCTCGCTGGTTCTCGCGCCCGGAGGTCGCGGCGATGCTCTTGGGAACGCATGCGCGCGGGCTGTCGACGCCCAAGCCGTTCGCCATCGCCCATCATTTGCTTCACGCGTACGTTGCTGAAGGTGCCTCCGTATTGCGTGGCTGAGCGCACCGCGGCAAAAGCTCCGCCGAAGATCCCGCTATAAGGAGTGCTAACAGTCGCCCGCAATCGCTTGGTGCGCACGACTAGAAGGAGCACTTGCGGCGCGCAGCGTCGGTGGCGGCCGATTCTTGCCGGACCCCGGGTTGACTCGAATGACGCTTGGGGCCCGACTCGGCCCTTGGGCGTGGCGCCGTCGTGATGGCCGCTTCAGAATGCAACGGTGATTAATCTGATGAACACCCTCCGCACCTTATAAGTTACCGGTGAGAGGGCGCTGAGGTGGACGTCAACCGTGCGTCGGTCATGAAATGCCGGTCATACCCCCTACAACGGTCGTTCGTGAAGTGGCAATACCCTGGAAAGAAGTCGGATAAGCTCGTCAGACGCTAGCCGACAGGCGCGACGCTGCGGACAGCTCGAACGGGGCGGTGGCGACATGGACAGGATCGGACGGAGGGCATGGCTGTCCAGCCGGGGACGACATCGTAAAACGAAGCTGAGGGGGCCCACCGTGCAGCGCCGAGCCTGACGTTCAGCATACCGCCTTGGAAGATGATCACGACTGCATCTTGGCGACTTTGGAAGCGATGCGTGGCGTAGCGAACGCCGGCCTCCCCGGAAGCCGTCATGTTTTTGTCCGCCGATTTGAGCGCCCGTTTCAGCCCAGATCGATTATCTATGTTTGTCGTGTTGATGAAGAGGTGGAATCGCCAGGCTCGCTAGCTGAGAGGACTTCGGACTCGGTGGTCGCGGATATTGTCAAATAACCCAGCGATTTCGCCGTAAAACAGCCGTGCATATGCCACGCATGAGTTTAAGGTCTGCGATGCGATGAACGCTCTTAACGACAATCAATAGAAAGTCGTCTCGCTAGCATGTCTCGCTCTTCGCTCTCCGCACAAACGGTGGCATAGTGCGAGCATGACATCCTCAAGGAGACCTCTATGGCCACCCTCGAACAAATCCAAGATAGAATGAAACGACTCCAAGCACAGGCTGAATCCTTGATGGCGAAGAAGGCGAAGACGGTGCTCGGCGACATCCGAAAGCTGATGGACGAGCACGGGCTGACCACCGCCGATATCGACGCGCACCCTGCTACGAGAAAACACGGCGGCCGTCCGGCAGGCGTAGCGTCGGCAAAAGCAAGCAGGGGCAAGGCAATAACCAACGCGAAAGCGGCAAAGGGCAAGTTGCCACCGAAGTATCGCGATCCAAAGACTGGCGCGACATGGAGTGGACATGCTCGCCCTCCGGCCTGGATCTCCAAGGTTCGGGATCGTACGAAGTTCCTGATTGATGGCTCTGGTGCTGAAGCGGGCGCAAATGGTGTGAGCAAGGCAAAGGCTGCGCCTAAGAAAACTTCGGCCGCGGCAGCAGGAACCGTTGCAAGTACGGGACGGAGCAAAGGGACGCTACCTGCGAAGTATTGCGATCCCAAGACTGGCGCGACATGGAGCGGTCACGCTCGTCCGCCGGCCTGGATCGCCAATGTCCGCGACCGGACGAAGTTTCTGATCGACGTCGCGGCTACCGCCCCAAGCGATGCCGTTGCGAAGAAAGGTATCGCCAAGAAGGCTGCCACCAAAAAGATCAGCGCGGCGAAGAACACAGCGACCGGAACGAGGACTTCCGTAAAGAAGGGGGCCAAGAAGGCCACGGTTTCGTCGACGAAAAGCGTTGCTGGCAACAAGACCGCGAAGCCAGCATCTAAGAAGGTCGCGAAAAGCAAGGTGATAGCCCGCAAAACCGCCGCCGCGAAGAAGGCGCTCGCGCAGTCTGATGCCTCTCTTGCGACGGAGATGATGGCTGGGCCCGACAGTGGTGCCGGTCAGCCAGCGGTGTAGCAGGGCAGCGATAGGACAAGCTCCGCGCCGCACTTGAAGGCAAAACGCCCCTCCACTGTTGCAGCGAGGGGCGTTTTTCGGTTAGTGCCCGATTTAAAGTGCGGCGTCCTTCAGCTTCTTCAGCGGGCGCACTTTCAGGCGCACTGTGGCCGGTTTGGCCGCGAACCACTTGTCTTCGCCCGTGAACGGATCCTTTCCGAAGCGCTTTTTCTTGGCCGGTACGTCCTGAGCCACCACCTTCAGGAGACCCGGGAGCGTGAATTCCTTAGCGCCTTTCTTGTGGACCGAGGCAAGCACCGTTTCTTCAAGCGCCGCCATCAATGCCTTCGCGGCTTTCGGTTCCACGCCAGCACGGCCGGCCAGGTGGACGGTGAGCGACGCCTTCGTGAACGAGTCCTTGATGGGCTTCAAGGGAGCCGCGGCCACGGCTTTCGTCGCGGCAGGTGCTGCGACCTTCTTCGCAATAGGTGGCTTGGCCTTCTTGGCAACAGGGGTAGCGGCTTTCTTCGGGGCCGTGGCGGCGGATTTCGTTGCGCTTGCTTTTGCCATATGTTCCTCGTCGTCGTTGATCAAAGGTTGGCCTGAACCCTTGCCTTTGAATAGTCGTCGACTTACGCAAAGGGCCAATTCCTCAGGCTCCCGATAGCGTATCAATGCGAGCGCGAACGTGCAATGCGTTGAGCCCCGAAAACAAAGGGTTTGCGGCCGATGCGATGCGAAAGCGCCGGTATGTACTCAACTTCAGACGGCCGAGCGACTCCCTGAGATCGCGAACGGTATATTGGCGTGGCGCTTGCGCGTCTGGGTGTGCCCGATCATTGACGACAACCCGTGGCAACGTATCCACGCCGATCTGGCAACCGTGCGCGCTGCAGGCTTCAGCGAGGCGAACATTGTCGAAGTCATCGCATTGAGCGCACAGTGCAACTTCGTCAACAATGCGCTCGATACCGAAATCGCCTTTCCGGTCGTGGAACTCGAAGTCGTATGACCGATACCATCCTACATGGGACTAGGTCGCCCTCTTAGTATGAAATTGGGCTGAGAAGGGCAGGAGCGCCGAATTCCTGCACCTTCGCATTCGATTGCTGGAAATACAGCGTCCAGAACTGCTTCAGCGCCGTCATCGTCTGGGGATCGCGATAGGCATTTTTCGACCTGATATCGCCGGAAAGCAGCCCGGCGCCGATCACATAGACACGCGCTCCCCCGAAGTCGGCGATCAGGCCCGCCGCATCCGCCTTCTTCAGTTCCGCCGCCGGATCGACGCGCCGGACGGTGTTGTGGGCATAGAAGCTCGCGACCGAACTGTTTTCGAGCATGTCCGACGCGAGGAACAGCACGCGGTCGGCGGCCGGAGAGGCGCGCACCTTGTCGCCGATATCCTTCAGCGCGGCGAGGATGTCCGACTTCGCAAGATCATTGGTCGCCGCCGACTGGACCTGCGCGACCGCCGCTAGCAATGACTTTCTGGCGAACGCTGACTGGCCCGTCATGCACGCGTCGAAGGTGCGTAGCGCGCGTTCACTGACGTCGTCGCGCAGCTTCGCCGGAATCGGCGCTTCGATGACGCCGCGCATCACCACTTCCGTGTAGTGGCCTTGCGAGAAGGCCGAAAAGTCGAGGAGCGTATAGGCGCTCCCCGGCTTGATGGCGGCAGCGGCGGTCGCGGCGATCTGCGCTTGCAGCTTCTCATCGAAGACGGTGGTCTGATCGATCGCCATGAACAGTTCACGGTCGATTTCACCCGCTGCGGGCTTGATGTGATTAGCCGCATAACAGCTTGGAATGTCGTTACTGATTCCCGCCATCGCGGTACTTGCGGACAGGGTCAGTGCGGCCGCGGCCCATGCGTTTTTGACAAGTGGCTTCATGGTTGACGGTCAAACCTTGAACAGATCATCGAGTTGCGATTCGAGCGCGGTTTTGGCCTGCTCCGCGCGCTCCTTTCGCAGCTTGATCTCGGCGATGACCTGCGTCCGCACCGGTTCGTCGAGGCGATAGATCAGCTCCTTCTTGCGCGCGAGATCGGCGGTCCCCTCGATTTCCGACACGAGTTCGTCGATCGTGGCGCTCGCCGCGACTTCCGCGGCGGGCGGCGGCGTCACGGGCCGCGCGGCTGCACCTTCAGCCGGCCGCGTGTCGGCAGGCGCGCGAACCGGAGCGGCATCGAGATCGGACTGCGCGCGTAACTCCATCACGTAGTCGCGCAACGTCTTCGTGAACGTCTTGCCCGAGATGTCGGCGTTGTCGGCCATCCGCTTCTGAAGATTTTCCAGTTGCGACTGCGTGATCGCGCGCAGCGGTGCGAAGTAGTTGTTGTAGTCCTCGAAGGTGGTGAAGCCCTTCGTCGTCTTCCACGCGGCGCGACTCTCGCGACCGCCGAAACCCCACGCGAAACCGCCGAAGATCCCGACGATCTGCGTCACCACGAAAATCACTGCGAGCGTGATGAAGGCAGCGGCGCCTTCGCTGCGTGTCGATGACGACTCTTCCGCGCGCGCCCGGTCATCGGCGGCCTTCTGGCTAGACACCAGTTCCGCGGGGATCGCGTTGGCCGTGGCGAATGGATTGCCGGCATCGGCGCTCTGACTCACGCCCATTGCTTCACGCGTCTGCTCGGCGTTGAGATTGCTCCAGCGCATCCACGTCGACGTCACGGCGATGATCAGGATCACCGCAATCGTCACGCCCACCATGAAGTAGCTGTGGTTGGTGCCGACGCGGTTCACCACTTGCGTATAGTCGGGCTCGCCATCGTCGAGCGACTGGTCATCATCGAGCTTGACCTTGCGGCTCGAGAAGCGCTCCTGGGTCTTGTCCTGCTTCCATTGCCTGCGGCTACGGACGACGAGATTCGAGCGATACAACTGATGCCCGGCCACGTGCGTCAGGAACACCATGATCACGCACAGCACGAGCACGATCGCCACCATCAGCAGCGCGTGCGTATTCGCGCTGCCCTCGCGGGCCATCCAGCTTCCGAGCAGATATGAAAACCCGAGACCTTCGGCAATGACCAGTACGGTCAGGAGCGCGAGAAGCCACACGGGCGTCGGTGAACGGCCGCTGTCATCGGCCTTGGCGAGATACGCGTTGCGCTTGTTGAATTCATCCCTCGACAGATAGGAGATGAACTTGTTGTAGTCGCCACAGAGCGTGCGTTCCGAATCGGTCCATCCGCCCTGTCCGTGAATTCCGTGGCGCGCGAGGCGCGCAGTCTTGCCGAGCACGGGGAACGTGTATTTCCAGTGGTTCAGCCAGAACTCCAGCGTCGAACGGTACGCGAACGCGCCGACCGCGACGAGTGCGGCCACGACGCACCAGATAGTGGTGCTGAGATTGGCCTGTATGAGGTCCATCATGATCGTTCTTCCTATTCTTATGTGCGCGCGATGACCGGCACGTATTCGACAGTGAAATATTGGCTGCTCTTATGGCGCACGAGTTCGCCGGCGGTCGCCTTGCCGTTCGCGAAGATGATGTCGGCGCAATCGAATACGCCCGCGTTATTGACGAACACGCGATACAGCACGCCGCCGTCCACGGCATAGGCATTCACTTCGGGAGACAGGCGCACCTGCGCGGGGCCGGCCAGACCGCCGTTCTGCTGATAGTCCTTCCAGACCAGCAAGGTCGGCTTCGAGCCGGCTGTCGAGCCGTTGCGAAGGACGGATACGTCCTTCAGCGCGAGATACTGACCGTTCAGCGTCGCGCCCCAGCTGCTGCCGTACAGGTTCTGCACGTGGTCGCGCACAGGCACGGCGCGATCGTCCGCGACCGACTTCATCGCGTGGGACACACGCGGGCGATCGTTCATGCAACTCTTCGAGACGGGCGCTTCGTCGGCGACCGCTTTGGACACCAGGGAGAACGACGGCGCGGCGGGGGCGGATGCAAACCGAAGGCCGATCGCGGCGGGCATCGTTTCGCGCCAACCAAAGTCGATGCTGTCGGACATCGCGCCCGGCACCGTGGCGACGGGCACGGCTGGCCCGGCTTCGACAGGCGAAGCGGAACCGGCCGAAGCCGTGGCGATCCGGGTCGTGGTCGTCTGCGCCTTCTTCGGACGTGCGAGCTTCTGTGCAGCAGCCGTCTGCGTCTGAGCGGGCTTCACGCTCGCGGCCTGCACGCGGGTGTCGTCTGCTTGCGATGGCGACGAGCGATAGTACTGATACTTCGGAACAAGGCTGCTCGCGTAGCTTTGCAGGATGTCGGGTCTCGCACCAGCGAGGTCGACGATCTCGACACGACGATTCTGCGCACGTCCTTCTTCGGTCCGGTTATCCGCGATCGGCAAGGTCTCGCCGGCGCCCTGATAGAACGCGTTCTCCGCTGTGACGCCGTGCTCCGAGAACAGCTTGGCCACCATGCGTGCACGGCGCTCCGACAGATCGGCGTTCAGTTCAGAGTTGCCCGTGTCGTCCGTGTGGCCGATCAGCAGAATCTTCGCGTTGGCTGCGGCGGCCTTGTCGGCATCGCCGGACGCTTCGGCTACGCGGGTCGACGTCCGGTACTGCTCTGCGATTTCAGCGAAGTAGATTTTCGCGTCGGGCGTGAGCTCGGCGGAGCCGGTCTCAAACTGAGTGTGGCGCGTCGTATCGACGATCGTAAACGAGCTTCCAATTTGCTCGGTCTTGCCCGTGTCTGCCGCCCGGACTTCAAGCGGAGCGGCCGCGTACGTGAGGTCATGTTTGGCCGCGATCTTTGAAAGCGCGCACCGCCGACCGTCGACGGCATGGCCGACCAGTCCGCCGGCAATGCCGCCCGCCGCCGCGGCAATGGCCGCCGCCGCAACTTTGTTCTTGGGCGCAATGACGGCGCCGAGAATCGCGCCGATGCCGACACCGACGGCAATACCGGTGTTCCGGCTGCTGTTCGCGCAGGGGTCAGGATTGGCGAAGGTGCTCTCGAATATATTGAGTTCGCCTTGCCCGGATGCATTTTCCGTGGTGCCGCTCTGCTGCAGGCCGCCGGGATTCGCGCATCCCGTTACAGTGAAAACAGTGACCGTAGCCAGCCATAGCGGCCTTGCTTTGCCCAATGCACTCGACATTAGCCCCTCGTTGTTTGTTTTTTTCTCGCGTCCGTTCCAGACGCTGCTTTTTCGTTCGCCGTCGGATCGCGCATGACAGGCTCGTCTGAGGGGTATACGGCATGTTCTTACTTAAACTTTAGAGTGTCCTGTGGCGCGTCTCCGCGGTTCGGAGAAATGTGCGGTGGGAGAAACAATATGCCCGCGTTCGGCCGCAACTGCGAGTTGGCCGATCGAGGTCTGTTTTAGCCGTTTGACGCCACACCGCTCGCAATCGTCCAGACTACCGACATACCTATAGCACTGCGCGAACCTTGGCTAAGGCCCACGATCGCGCGGGGGTTCGATTGCGCCGCCGGCAGATCGGCAATTGCTGACATTGGGGCGGGTTGGGTTCTACATCAGCAAGGTGGCCGATTGCTGACGTCGGCGGTGTCGAGAAGCCGGACGGCAGCTTACTCGATCAGTGAACTCACACTCCCGACCCTCGACAGTCCTTCGCAAAACTCAAAAGCAGTTGCTCATGCGCGGTGTCGCGCCCAGCGGTGGGATTTCAAAGTGAAGAGGTTTAGCTCGACGTCTTGAGTATCCGGTCGAAAAACTCAATCATCTTTGACCATCCTCGCTCGGCCGCCACCGAGTCGTAGACGGGGAAGTCCGGCTTCATCCAGCCGTGCGCTGCTCCGACATATGTCTCTGCACAGTACCGTACGCCGGCTTGATCGAACGCGCTCTCGAGTCGCTGCGCCATTGCTAGCGGATAGTTCTCGTCGCCTTCGGCCGATGCGATATATAGTTCGGCCTTCAATTGCGGGGCATAGCGATGTGGGCTTCCGGGTGCATCGGTCGCGAGATTGCCGCCGTGAAAGCTGGCTACAGCCGCAAAGCGATCGGGATATGTACCTGCGGCGGCAATGGCCATGCCGCCACCCATGCAGAAGCCGACGGCACCTATCATTTTACGCTCGACATCAGTACGCGCGTCCAAGTAAGTCAGAAGCGCTCCCGTGTCCTCAGCTGCCTTTTCGTTGCCCGTGGTCGTCATCAACGGGCCGAGGATCGACCGCACGTTACCCTTGAACACTTCCACAGGGTCAAACGGCCCATAAAGGCCATACCGAAAAAAGGTCGGGCAGCAGAACAACATAGCCGGCGTACGCTAGGCGCTGAGCCATGTCCAATGCAGCAGGCCTGACGCCACCCGCATCCATATAGAAAATAATGGCAGGGAAACGTGTTCCCGTATTGGACGTGAAAACGTGAACGGGGCACACGCCGTCGCGAGTTGAAATGTTCACCTTTTCAAAGGTCATGGCTTCGTACGTCTAGTGGAGAGCAATAGATGAACGTTTCATGGAGTCGCTCGAGTTGAGATCACATAGTGGGAACACGAAAGGAAATCAGGTGAGATGAAAGGGGTTCAGACATCGCGTCGTCTCCTTTTAACGAGGAAGGTCAGCAGGGCGTTTGCCGAGCGATTGTCACGATTCTACTCGCTCCGTCGAATGACCTTTTGTGGCCGACTCCGGGTCGACGTTGACCGGCGGAGTGCTCCGCCATTAATCGGTCCGCGTCGGGCAGAAGTTGACAGTGGACTCAACCGGTCGAGATGGTCATAAATGGGCGTCTGCTAACGCAAGCAGAGCAGGCAATCCGACGGCAAATTCTTCAACTCGCTGAACCCGAATTGTGAGCGACGACTGTCTAATGTGGTTAGCCTAAGGCGCCCCGCAGATCATTGTGCTTAACCCTGGTCATGGGGCTTCGGTCGACGTGCGTCACATGCACGAACGATTTCCTACAAGAGCCTCCGCCTCTCCGGGCGCGCTTGAGCCGTTCGTCTCAAAGGCGATCAGATGTCCTGCTTCATCCCACAGCCACGGCCGCACACCATCGCTGCATCATTGACTCGGACGAAAGAAAGTCGGGCACAGATCTAAAGTTTTCCCTTTTTGAAGCCGACAACACTTGTAGGCTGGTAGCGCGCGATCCTCCGGCGGACTGCCGCCGAACACGATTCGAGCTTTCGCTCAACCGGCACCTCGCGGAACTGGGGCATGGAAACATCCTTTTAAACACTGTAATTATAAAATTTGAAAATCGCATGAATACGAAAAATATTGTCGCTGTCGGCCTCGCAATAGCGCTGTGTGGCTGCTCGGCGATGCAACAGATTTCATCACAACCGCAGACTACGTCCACGACTTCGCCATCTGCATCGTCCACAGCAGGAAAAAACCAGCAGTCAACTTCAACCGCCGATGGCCCCAGCATCCAGAAAATCCATGTCAGAGGAATCGACGGTGAAATTATCGGTACACCTGCGAAGAACAGCAAATTTGCGAAAGTGCGGATTGGTATGGGTCAGAGGGAAGTCGAAGACCTGATCGGTGCTCCGAATGACTCTCACGACTACACTACAGGTAAGGCATTTATCCCGTTCTATTTTGGAAAGGACGCTTATCGTATTCAAACTTTTTACAAGAAAGAAGGTTCTCTTACCTATCAGGGTGGGGGTATTAGTGGGACCAGCAAAGTGCTTATCCGCGTGAGTGTCGATACGACAGCGGACGGCTATGTACATGACGGCAAATAATCAATCAATGTGATTGATTGCCCGAAGACGGCCAGTTCGTGCAAGCCGAGGTAAATCGCGTGTTTTTGGGCTTGCTGACACACATCGCTAGCCACGCTACGAATGGCTGGAAAGGCGTTTTTGCGAACTCGTCGATGCCAATTCACGAATGTCTGGCATCCGAACAAGCTGTTGCGCGAAATCTGACTAGGGCCGACCACCGTTGAGCCGGTTGCGGAAGATCGAGGTCGGAACGGCGATCTTCCGCGCCGACGACCCCGCGAACTTCCGCGCCGAGCAGCCGCCACGCAACTTTCAAGCGCGAACGGTCCCTATAAGACGGGAAGCGCCGCTTCAGCGAGACGAACATTGTCGAAGTCATCGCGTTGAGCGCACAGTGCAACTTCGTCAACAATGCGTTCGATACCGAAATCGACTTCCCGGTCGTGGACCTCGAAGTTGTATGACCGATACGGGGAGCTTTCGCTCCTCGTTTTCTAGGAGACACGCCATGACCCGCACCGTTGCCGAGAAGCGCGCCACGTTCCGTGCAATGCACAATTCCGGTTGTTTCGTTCTGCCCAATCCGTGGGATGCCGGCAGCGCCCTCTACCTGCAGACACTCGGCTTCCAGGCAATTGCGACGACGAGTTCCGGCTTCGCCTGGTCGGTCGGGCACGCCGACAACACGTTACCCTGCGATGCCGTCCTCGAGCACTTGCGCGATATCGTCAACGCGACAGACCTGCCTGTGAACGCAGACTTCGAGAACGGCTTTGGACGCGACCCCGCCGGCGTCGCTGAAAGTGTCAGACTGGCTGTCGACACTGGCGTTGCCGGTCTGTCGATTGAAGATTCCGCCGGCGATGCCGCGGCACCGCTTTTCCCCATCGACGTCGCCGTCGAAAGGCTCAGCGCGGCGCGGCGCGCCATCGACGAAACCGGAGGCGACACGTTGCTGACCGGCCGGCCGGAGAACTTCTTCGTTGGTGCACGCGACCTGGTGACACGATCACGCGTCTGAAGGCGTATGCCGCAGCCGGCGTCGACTGTCTGTATGCACCCCTAGTATCGATGCTGCTTGCGGTCGAAAAAGATGGCGAAAGGTTGACCGAAAGCGAGGTCGTCGCGAATGTACTGCTGATTTTCGCGGCCGCTCACGAATCCACCTCATACATGCTTGGCAATCTTTTGATCACTTTGTTCCGGAATCCGCCGCAGCTTGCGTTGCTTAGAAGCCAGCCGGAACCCGCCTCGCGCGCAGTGGCCGAGGGTATGAGCTATGACACTTCGGTGTAAAAGATATTCCGCACCGTGCTCGAGGTTACAGAGGTCTGCGGTGTGCCGTTGACTCAAGGAACCGCGATTCTGCTCTTTCTCGGTTCAGCAAATCGCGACGAGGCGCACTATGATCGCGCGGACGAATTCCTTATCAGGAGCGAGCGGCCGAAACGGGACAACCGGATTCTGAGCTCGGGGATGGGCCACATTATTGTCTGGGTGCGCCGCTCGTCGTGTACCAGCTGGAAATCGCGCTCAAAACCTTATTCACGCGCCTGCCGCACCTCACAATCACGAACCTAGATACGCTTCAATGGATGCCTCGTAATTCGTTTCGAGGCGTCGAAAAAGTTACGGCGACATGGTGAAGGAGATAGAAATCTGTCACTACTCCAGGCGCCTTGCGATCCTCGCCCCCAGCGCTGGTGACGGTGGCGGGGCCAGTCCATTGGCGGCAATGGCGTCATTCCCGCCGACTGAGGTTTGCGTCTCACGACGTGCGGTCGAGGCCCGCACCGTCGTTGCCGCAGGTCGACAGATTACGCAACCCTACGGTGTGCGAGCGGACAGTGCATGGCCACGCAGATGATCGCGTCTCCGTCCGCTCTGGTGAGAGGCTGGTTCTCGACCAAAATAGCGCGGGTCGACATCTGGCTCCGCCGTTCCGGATGCCGACAGCTCGCGTAGCAGGTGGCGCGGGGCCTGAAAGTTTGGCGACTCGGGATGGGTGCGCAGCGTGTCTCGTTAGACACGCCAAGGTTGCCAAGCCCCCGCTGCTAACCCAGTACGTTAGAGACGTTCGCGACGGACAGGCGGTCCGAGTATAAGGGGTTGGCCCGCTCATGAGTTGCCTTCAGCGCAATTCCTAATGTGTGAGTTGAGACGCGCTCACTTCGAAGTCGGGCATTTTCATGAGAGCTGGGCGGCCCAGTGTTCCTCGCTCACGATGACCAGAGGGACTCCGCTGGCAGCGTAATCGACGGCTTTCTGGATTTTCGTCCCGTACGTTGAGTGTAGCCAATCACGCGACCCGATTTCGCCGATGACAAGGTAATGCAGCTTTTTGGTAATGCCGTCAGCAGGCAGGCCACCGCGAGTCGCTACCTGCTTGTGGCACCAGTCTCGCGTCCCGGAATAAAACTTTCCAGTGAAGCAAAATGAACGGTCCACAAAACTGAGGTCCGGATATGGGCGAGTGAGAGGAAGGGTGGTCGAATCTGACGACCCGCCCGACTGCGGCGCTTTGTTTCCGCCGACAGCTTGGATGAGCATCCCGAGCAGTTCGCCTTGCTCGTGTAGATCAAGGACTCCGTCCGATAAGGCCTCCGCGATGCGCGGGTAAAGAACATTGGCGGGCCACGCGCTTGCTACGTCCCGGTTCGATTCCATCCACTGCAAAAGATACTCAGCCTCGCCGTGGCTGACCTCTCCATCAGCCGTGACGCCTTTGATGATCCCGATCAATTCGTCAATACGGCGATTCGTAACCGCTTCTGCTCGGTACGCCCGGATCAGTGGTTGTCCATCTTGGTCTAAGAGGTTCGGCATCGGGGCCTCGTCATTCGTTGTATTTAGGGCCATAGAATCGCTCGTTGGCAATCCGGACCGTTAGTTTCGTCGATCGCGCCAGGTCGGACGCCATGCATCTTAGCGCCTGAGAGCATCAGTGGGCAATCGCGGGCCGACACCCGTAGGGCGCGCAAAAAGGCCTGCATGGGGCGGGCACGGCGCGCGGGCCTCCGAACGTCTGCGGATGACACAGCCGAAGGTCGCCCGGCAAGGTGCGGGATCTTGAAGACGCGATCGGCGAGGCGCGGTTTGCAGGCATGCCGTGCGGGCCTAACCGACGGCCGCTGGCGGCGCTTACGTTGCTGCGGCCCGGTAGATCGTCGGAAGCGTCGACGCGGCGAACCGGCTCGCCGCCGCTCGGATCCGACGTGCAGGGACAGTTGCCGATCGGCTTCGTCCAAAACGCTGCGTGCAGCGGCGCCGTTTCCCGCGCTATTAGTAAATCTCAGGGGAGAGCGTCAGCATCGCACTTGAGATGTTGCCGACGAATGGACGCAACGCGACCGCCCGATGTCTGCGTTCGCTGTGCATGTCCAGGAAGTCTCGACCGAAACGGCGATTTCCTTGCTGGTCTCAGCGGGGGGGGGGGGGCGCCGCAAGACAATCGTCGACAGGGGCGACCCCGACCGTCCGCTGACGTCGATGTGCTTCATCGATCTGCCAACATGTCGATCGATTGCCCTCGATATCTGCTTGCTGACCGATGCCGACATACCTGGAAACTTCGTTGAACATTTGAGGTTGCGCCATTAGGTGCCGGCGCGCGCGTCGCCTGATGCCTTTAAGGCATGTTCCACCGCAGAAAACGGCATTGGTAGCCGGTTGGCCGTCGACCATAGTGAAGTCCTCAGAGGCGCAGCCTCTCACCTGGTCGATTGCTACTATGTCTATCCTTGGTTCCCTGATCGCCACCGACGTCGATTTAGAAAGCATCCGGTTCCGAAACCAGCCGGACTAGGGCGGCACCTCTTTGTATGATCCGTCAGCATTCGGTCACATACCGATTCCGCTCGCCATTGATGACGCGGGCTCGGGGACCGGTCCGCCGGTTTTTGCAGACCGGCGGCAACGGCGATGAATACGATGGTCTGGTTTCTCGGCGCGCGCTACCGTCAATTAACTTGGTTGATCCCGCTTTACGTCGATACCGAGTTGCTGCTGCGCACGAGTCTCCTGATGCATCGCCACGCGGGTGACGGTCCAGCATGGCGCTCGCCATCGTTGGGTTGCGCCGTGAGCAGCGTCGGCGCGTGCTCGAATGGTGCGTTCTCCCTCGACCTCTCTGGCCGCTCCGTCCGCCGTACAAGATGGTCCTCGATCTGCTCGGCAAGGCCGCACGTTGGCCGCGGCGACGCGGCGCCACGACAAGCTTTTCAGGACGAGCGAGTTCGGCCCTCATGTCGGCTGTGACCGAAACAAGCTCGCGATCGTCGTGAGCAGCTTGCAGCGCGTGCTGAATCGCCTCGGCACGACGTCCGAAAACGTTCAGCGGCGACTAGAAAGACCGGTTACCTGCGCATTAAAGTCAGTGTGCGAAATCGTCGCCCATCGAACAGCGCGTCGGCCACGAAGTCAGTTCACCTCAAAGCTAACAGGTGGGCCGTCACTACCGTTTTGGCGCAAACGTAAGATCGGCGCGAGGTACAGCGTTTAGACAATAACGCCCCGCTGAGCTATCGATTCGCAAACGACCACGAATATATCGAGATTGCGCACCTTGAACATCCTTTCAGAAGTCCAACACCGCTGGCGGCGGCTCCACGTGGCGTGCTGCCCGCGGGCCATCAATTTTTCTCGCTGGCCGGTCAATGACGGCCTCAGCAACCAAACAATCGCCACGAGTGTCGGGAGGACGACGACGTGCCAAGCCGAGGGGAATCGGCCGATCGAATCGCTTTTCAGACGACCGCGTCCTTCCACAACGGTTGGGCGCTGGCGCGCCAGCGATGATGGTCGCGGGTTTTCATTCGAACGTCCAAGAATAACGTCTCCTTGACGAACGATGCGCGCTGCCGACGTCTTCGAAAAGTGAGTGGTACAGATGGTCGCGCCGCTCTCAGCGGCATGGTCGAAGACGAAGCGGCGCGAGGTCCAGGCTACCCCGGCATCGGCGCAAAACACCGAGTTCCCTTCGGGCCGGTAGACCTGAATGTGGTTATGCGCGACATCGTCGGTGAACAATGCATGCTCTCCCCGTGAGGCGCGCGAGATTGACATGTGCCCCGCACTATGTCCGGGCGTCGGATGAAACACGAGTCCGTCCAGGTATTCGCCTCCAATGTCTGGCATCACGACCGCTTGGTTCGCTTCGATGACGGGCGCGATGCTGTCATCGAAGATCTTGCGGCAGCTCTTGCCTGCTGCGTCGAATAGAAATCGCGTTCAGCCTGCGATAAAAACGTACTTGGCATTCGGGAAGGTCGGCATCCACCGGCCTTCAGGCAGGCGGGTGTTCCAGCCGACATGGTCCACATGCGGATGCGTGAGCAGCACGTGGTCAACCTGATCAGGCCCTACGCCGATGGCCGCGAGCCGCTCGAGAAACGGGTTGTCTAGGTGATCGCACAGCGGCCTGAACGGCCGGCTCTTGCCATTGCCGATTCCGGTGTCGATCAAAATCGTCTGGCCATGCATCTGCACGACCCAAGTGCGCACGCTGAGCGAAAGTCTGTCCGGCGCGGCAGCCATTCCCGTCCGATCGAGCAGTTCGACATTGTCGGACGCATCCCAGTCCGAATAGATGAAGCCGGGCGTAAGCGTCGTCCAGATGGTTTCGGTCACGCGCGTAATGCTCGCGTCGCCGGCCGTGTAGGCAAGGCGACCGGTTCGCGAAATGTTCGAGTACCACCGCACGTCTGATTGGCTTGTTCTCGATCGGGCAGCAGCGGGCAGCCGTTCGCGCCCACTGGCTGTCAGCGCCTGCGCGGCTTCAGGCGGAACGGTACGAGCCGGTCCGGAGCCGTCAGGCCGAGGGCGATCGGCAGCACTGGCGCGTTGTCGGCCAGTTCGGTTTCGAACGCCTGAATGAAACGTGCGAGCACCAGCGACGTTTCCGCGAGCGCGAATTGCGCGCCGACGCAGACGCGGGGCCCCGTGCCGAACGGCAGATAGGCGAAGCGCGGCACCGCCGGCGCACCGGGCAGAAAGCGGGCCGGGTCGAATGCTTCCGGGTCACGCCAGTAGTCACGATGATGATGCAGCACCCACGGGCTGATGATCACCAGCGTTCCGCGCGTCACCGACAGCTTGTCGAACTGGTCGGGTTCGATGCATTTGCGGGTCATCAGCCACGCGGGCGGATAGAGACGCAAGGTTTCACTGATCACCGCGCGCGTGTAGGGCAGCGCATCGAGGGCGTCGGCGGCACGGTCCGGGGTCAAGTCGACGTCGCGCACCTCCGCCGCAACGGCGTCCTGCACGTCCGGCGCGTTGGCGAGCAGGTACAACGCCCAGTACAGCGTCAACGCGGATGGCTCATGACCCGCGGCGATCATCGTGCCGACCTGATCGCACAGCTCGACGCGATCGAAGCCGACGCCGGTTTCCGGGTCGCGTGCGCTGCGCAACGCGTCGAACAGATCGCGTGGGCCGTCGCCCGCTTGCGGAAGGCGCTCCCGCGCATCGATGATCCGACCAATCAGCGCCAGCCAATGTCTACGAAAACCAGCGCGGCCGATACTGCGCAGCGATGGCATCCAGTGCGGCAAGACGAGGTCGCCGAAGCTCATGTAGGCATGACGCTGCAGGAACACCTGCATCGCGGCGCGCACCGCCGGCCCGTAGTCACCTATCGTGACGGAGAACATCGAGCGCGCGGCAATCTTCAGCGCCAGCGTCTGCATCGCAGCCAGCAGATCGAGCGGCGCGCCGTCGTGTGCCGCGAGCGCGCGTATTTCTTCGTCTGTGCATGTGGAGACGTGTCGCGCGAGAATCGGCAGCATCTTCGGCGCGAGCGTAGGCGCAATCGTGCGGCGCTGAAGTTTCCAGCGCTCGCCGGTGGCGAGCAGCAATCCGTGCCGGCCGAGCGGGCGGACGACCCGGATCATGCTATCGGGCCGCGCATAACTGCCATTATTTCCGACTAGCACCCGGTGAACCAGTTCCGGCTTGTTGAGCAGCACCCACTTCTGGTGGAACAGACGCTCTTCGACGTAATCCGCCTCGTACGCATGCCTTGCCCAAAGGTGTAAGCCATTGCGACGCACCGCTCGCACGAATGCGAACGAAGATGCGCTCTTCTCCGGCAGATCGGCCAGCGGCTGCCTGAAGAGGGGCGTGCACTCTGGCGTGTGCGGCAGCGGTGCGTCGGCTGGCGGGGTGGGCGAGGTTTGCGATTGCACTGTCAAGACATCCTCCGTCGGCGAGTCGGTCAGGTGGATCCTGGAGCCGTTCCCTCGGAACAACGTTCGGTGCGAACTATCTATTCCCACTGCGTCTCCGAGTCCATGCTGCGGATCGAATGTCGCCGATGTGGTAGTAGCTACAGATCCCTGTGTATAGGCAGAAGGGTCTGGCTTTTGGCGAGGGTGAGGGCAGCCCCATCGACGTTCGAGCGGGCACGTATCGGGGCAATGCGAAGCCGGATTCATCGAGGACGAGCGGCCGCGTGGTATCGGCTATGAGTAGCTCCCGGTGCGCCGGCTCCCGAGCCGTGAAGCTTGTCGTTCGCAGACGACAGGTGCGACTAGCTCGGCCGTGACCAGTGCCGCGTGTCATTGTCCGCATTCGCGACAGTTGACGACATGGCCCTCACGAACACGGCCATGACCATTCTCCGGACAAGCGCCGCGCAGACCGCGCGGTCGTCGCGCGCACCGATCCGAAGGGTGCATGATCATGAACACGGTGACACGAAAAACGGCGGCATGCCAACGATGAAGATGGCTTTAAGGTGCAGGATCCCGGTGATGATGCCTCGCGCGATAGCGAGTGAGAAGGCTAAGGTCCGTGTCGAGAACGCCGGCGGCACACTGACGAACGTCAGGCTGAGCGCGATTGCCCGCGCTCACGCGCAATCCGACGACCGCGCCTGAGCGCACAAATCATTTGCGAACCCGGTAAAATGCTCGCGAGCCGCGACAATTGCCATGAAACTCATGCGGACGCTTTTCCTACTGTTGCTGTGCGTGATGCTGCCATCCGTGGGCTGGCAGCGAGCGGCGTCGTCGGTGAGGGAGACCATCTCAGGGTCGCCCAACAGCGACCACCACTGGGGCGCGAGCGTTCCTGATACGGGTCGGCTCGGCGCCGACGAAAACACTCGGCTCGGCAACGTCGGGGCCGCTTAAAGTTCAGTCCCACCGTGCAGCCGGCAAATACGGCACCGACAGAAGGGCTTGCACAGGGGCCCGAATGAAAAAGAACACGCGCTGTCAATGTTTCTCCGTCCTTCTACCGGCGCTTCGCTTGCGGCGACGTTGACAGTTGGCTCGCCCGAAAGACCCACGCGCAATCGCGTCACCCCGGGCTGGCCTGGATCGATGGTTGTATTGACCGGCAGCCGCTGGAAGACCCTGGTGGTTGCTCGTGGCGATGTCGGGCGCAATCGGCGCGAACGCGACGCCCGTCGCCGGCGCAAGGCTATCGCATGGCCCCTTAGGACCAGCCCCGGAAAGCTGCCCCACCGTGATGCGTGCCGGCCGATACCGAGATAGGGACATGATGCGAATACGCAAATGCGACACGCAAGGCCACTGCCGCCCCCATCGAATGAGCGAGCAGCGTGGTTGCGGCGGCAGCGCGAGCGCCTGCGATGCTTCGTCACAGTTTTTGCCATCGTCGACGCCTGATGGTCGGCATCCTCAGGCCATGCAGAGTCTCCATGACTGAGCAGATCGACCGTGAGAACCTGAGCGCGCGTGCACAGCGCTGCTGCGACTTCGAGCCGGACTTTTGCTGACAGGCCGTGCAGCAAAGGACGGGGGTGTCACGGCCGCAGGGCGCAAAAGTCTTCTCCAGGTGCGCGCGAATAACGTGGTCGCTCTGCAACAGGTTGGGAGCCGCTCGACGCCTCCTAAGCTGCTAAGCAATTGAGCTTAAATGGTTTTCCCCGCTCGAACTCATAATCCTAAATTTCGCAATAAAGTTTTCCATTCGAAAGGGCACGCCTTTCGTGCGCTGTCGCATAAAGTCCGTCTGAACTTCTAAAGGTAAGCGGCGTAATCGAGAGTTACACGCTCACCACAGGGAGCTTTTTGGGCGACTCAAGACACTGGCTAACCATGAAAAAAAATCTTCTTATCGCAGGCGTGCTCGGCACACTGGCGGCATCGGCTCAGGCACAAAGCAGCGTCACGCTTTACGGCAGCCTAGATGCGGGCCTCGTATACACGAATAATTCCGCTGGACACAGCAACTGGCTGGAGGGCAGCGGTTCCGTCTCCGATACGTACTTTGGTCTGCGCGGCATCGAAGACCTGGGTGGAGGGTGGCACGCGCTCTTCAGATTGGAGAGCGGCTTCAACCTGAACAACGGCCGCTTCACCGAGAACAGCACCATGTTCAACCGTCAGGCTTACGTCGGCTTGCAAAGCAATCAGTTTGGCACGGTTACGCTCGGCCGCCAATATGACTCGGTGGTCGACTATCTGTCGCCGTTCGCCGAATCGGGCGCCGGATACGGCAACAATCTGGCAGCGCACCCGTTCGACAACGACAATCTCGATCATTCGTTTTCGATCAAGAATTCGGTCAAGTATCAAAGCGCGGAGTATGCGGGTCTCAAGTTCGGCGGTTTGTATGGCTTCAGCAACGACGCCGGCCAGTTTGCCAACAACCGCGCATGGAGCGCAGGCGCTTCATACGCTAACGGTCCGTTGAATATTGGCGCGGCTTATTTGCAGACTAACAACTCGCGCAATCCGAACGCGAATGGCGCGGTGTCCGCCGGGCAGGGTAATAACAGCAACCTGTCGGCCGAATTGCAACGCACCTTCGGTGCAGGGCTGAACTATACCTACGGCCCGGCGACGGTCGGCTTCGTTTGGACGAACACGCATTACGACAACCTGATCGCCGCGTCGCAAGGGGGCACGTCGTTTGCGCTGCCCGCGAACACGAACCTGCACCTCAACAACTTTGAGTTGAATGGCCGCTACGCACTGACGCCTGCATTGAGCTTCGACGCGTCCTATGCATACACTGACGGCAAGGTGACGGGCGGGAACGGCTCGGGCGATCCCAAGTGGCACACGGTTTCGCTGCAGGCGGACTACTCGCTCTCGCGCCGTACGGACGTATACGTAGAAGGCGTGTATCAGCACGCATCCGGCGAACTCGGCAATGCGGGCGCAAACGTGGCGATGATTAACACGCTCTCGCCGTCCACCACTCAAAACCAGGTCGCGGCAACCGTGGGGCTGCGTCACCGCTTCTAAGAGCGCTTCGGGGAGCCACTTACAAGCGGCGTCGCGAGTGCAAAATGCGCCGCGATCGACTCGATCGCGCTCGTTTTCTTGTCTCCACTGAGCGGCGCCTGGTACTCCTAGCGTCCTCGTTCGGGGCTTTAACTTACTCACACACGCATTCAAAATCGTTTCGAATCACACAGCCTCCCTATTATTACCGGACACACGACACCTGTTCGGTCGTCGTCTTGAACCGCGTGAAGTCCGGAACCGCACCGTCGAGTGCGCGGCATATGGGCAATCAGTGCTCCGGGGCTGCATACAGAGGTGGCCTCACTCGTTCGGACAGTCTTCTGAGATTTTTAAGTGGAACGTCCGGGGCGGTCATGCTGCCAATTTGATCGCAGGCAGCGTCGCGAAGTATGCCT
>NZ_JFHC01000036.1 GCF_000698595.1 Caballeronia glathei
TTCGCCGGTGATCGCGGATTCGTCGACCGATGCGACGCCGTCGATCACCTCGCCGTCGGCGGGAATGGTGTCGCCGGTCTCGACCAGCACCACTTCGCCGCGGCGCAGGTCCGATGCGGACGTGATGCGGATCGGCGACTTCGGATGCGGCTCGTTGAGCTTCTTCGCCATCACGTCGCGCTTGGCCTGCCGCAGCGACGCGGCCTGCGCCTTCGAGCGCCCTTCCGCGAGCGCTTCGGCGAAGTTGGCGAACAGCACCGTGAACCACAGCCACAGCGCAACCGCGAGAATGAATCCCGCGGGCGCCTCGGCCTGGCCCGCGAGCGCCGCGATCCACAACACCGTGGTGAGGAGGCTGCCGATATACACGCAGAACATCACCGGGTTGCGGAACTGGTTGCGCGGCGTGAGCTTCCTGAAGGAATCGATGATCGCCGGGCGCACGAGCGCCGGATCGAACATCGAACGAGCTGCGGTATGTTCAGACATGGTATTTCCGAATTCTTCTCGAATGTTTCATGGTTGTCCGCACACCGTTCAATGCGCGGCGACCATCATCAGGTGCTCGACCACCGGTCCGAGCGCGAGCGCCGGCACGTAGGTCAGGGCGCCCACGAGCAGCACGGTGCCGAGCAGCAGCACGACGAAAAGCGGTCCGTGCGTCGGCAGCGTGCCGCCCGTCACGGCAAGGCGCTTCTTCGCCGCGAGCGAACCCGCGATGGCGAGCACCGGCACGATCGTCGCGAAGCGGCCGAACCACATCGCGATGCCGAGCAGCGAGTTGTAGAACGGCGTGTTCACCGAGAGTCCCCCGAACGCGCTGCCGTTGTTGTTCGCGGCCGAGCTGAACGCGTAGAGGATTTCGGAGAAGCCGTGCGGACCCGGATTGGCGATGCCCGCGAGGCCCGCCTCGGCAAGCACGCCGATCGACGCCCCCACGAGCACGAGCAGCGGCGTCAGCAGCACCACGATCGACACCATCTTCATTTCGTACGACTCGATCTTCTTGCCCACGTATTCCGGCGTGCGGCCGATCATCAGGCCGGCCACGAACACCGCGAGCATCGCGAACACCAGCATCCCGTACAGGCCCGAGCCGACGCCGCCGAAGATCACCTCGCCCAGCTGGATGAGCAGCATCGGGATGAGGCCGCCGAGCGGGGTGAGCGAGTCGTGCGCGTTGTCGACGGCGCCGCACGAAGCCGCGGTGGTCGCGACCGTGAAGATCCCCGACTGCGCGATGCCGAAGCGCGTCTCCTTGCCTTCCATGTTGCCGCCCGGCTGCAGCGCGTTCGCGCTCTGGTCCAGATGCAGCGAGGCGAACACCGGCGTGCCGGGCTGCTCGGCGCTGATTTCGCCGATGGTCGCCGCCGTGAACGCGATCGTCATCACGGCGAGCACGGCGATGCCCTGCCGCCTGTCGCCGATCATCCTGCCGAACACGAGACAGAGCGCGGCCGGAATGATCAGGATCGAGAAGACCTGCACGAAGTTGGAGAACGGCGTCGGGTTCTCGAACGGATGCGCCGAGTTGCCGTTGAAAAAGCCGCCGCCGTTGGTGCCGAGCATCTTGATCGCTTCCTGCGACGCGACCGGGCCCATTGCGATCGTCTGCTTCGTGACGGGCGTGTCGACCATCACCGGATCGCCCTTCGCGTCCTTCACCGGATTGCCCGATGCATCGACCTTCGGCGCCGAGTACGTCGTCGCCTGCAGCGTCGGCACGTCCTGGTACGCTTCGAAGTTCTGGATCACGCCCTGGCTCATGAAGACGCCCGCGACCACGATCGACATCGGAATGAGCACGTACATCGTCACGCGCGTGATGTCGACCCAGAAGTTGCCGATCGTCTTTGCGCTGTGACGCGCGAAGCCGCGCACGAGCGCGATCACGACGACGATGCCCGTCGCCGCCGACAGGAAGTTCTGCACCGTCAGGCCGAGCATCTGCGTGAGATAGCTCATCGTCTGCTCGCCCGAATAGTTCTGCCAGTTCGTGTTCGAGACGAAGCTCACGGCGGTGTTGAACGCGGAGTCGGGCGTGAGCGCGCCGAACTGCTGCGGATTGCCGGGCAGCCATTGCTGGATGCGCAGCATCACGTACAGGAACGCGAGGCCGAAAACGTTGAATGCGACCACTGCGATCGCATAGCCTTTCCAGCTCATCTCCTTCGCGGGATCGACACCCGCGAGCCGGTACAGCACACGCTCGACAGGGCCGAAGATACGCACGACGCGCGACGAGCCGTCCATCACGCGCGTGATGAAACCGGCGACGGGCACCGCCGCGGCCAGCAGCACGACGAGAAACACCGCCGTCTGCAAGGTGGTGTTCGCATTCATGCGATGTCCTCCGCGCGCAGCAACGCATAAACCAGATACCCGAAAAGCAGCACGGTCGCGGCACCCGATAACCACAGCATCCAGGTCATGAGCGATCCCCTTGCATCGTCTTCACACTCGCGGCGCTCCCCGCTGGCTGAGCCGCCATCCCTTGCGGAACCTGAACGCCGTGACTCGACACCTGCTTGATACGCGCAAGGCGGTCGCATCCGGCGATCAGCGCAAAGGTCAGCACGGCAAAGATCGCCAGTCCGCCGACATACAGCACGTCCATTTTTTTTCATCCTCATTGATTGCACTTCGGATAGGTGCAACGATAGGCGGCTTGGCGTAAAGGGCAGGTCAAAGGTGGACGGCCGGGTATAAAAATCGCGTAAACACGGCGACAGGCGACGACGGGCGGCAGCCTCCCGAAGCCGCGGCCTGTAAACGCAAAGAGGCGGCGCGATGCGCCGCCTCTTTGCGTTCAGCGGGGTCAGACTATTACGGCAGCAGGATGGTCGAGCCCGTCGTGCGGCGCCCTTCCAGATCGGCGTGTGCGAGCGCGGCATCGGCAAGCGCATAGCGCTGCCGCACGTTCGTCTTCACCTTGCCCGATGCGATCACCTCGAACAGCTCGGCGGCCATCGCGTCCAGATCGGAGCGTTTCGCGATATAGCTGAAAAGCGTCGGCCGGGTGAAATAGAGCGACCCGCGTCCGGCAAGCTCGGACGAATCGAGCGGCGGCAGCGGCCCCGACGAGTTGCCGAAGCTCACGAAAAGCCCGAGCGGCGAAAGGCAATCGAGCGACGCGGTATATGTGTCCTTGCCGATCGAATCGTAGACGACCGGCACGCCCGCGCCGTTCGTGATCTCGCGCACGCGCTTGGTGAAGTTCTCGCGCGTATAGATGATCGGATAGTCGCAGCCGTGCGCCTTCGCGAGCTCCGCCTTCTCGTCCGAGCCTACCGTGCCGATCACCGTCGCGCCGAGCGCCTTCGCCCACTGGCACGCGAGCATGCCGACCCCGCCCGCCGCGGCGTGGATGAGCACCGTGTCGCCCGCCTTCACGCGATAGGTCCGGCGCAGCAGGTATTGCGCGGTCAGCCCCTGCAGCATGATCGACGCCGCGTCCTCATAGCCGATCGGACCGGGAAGCGCGACGACGTAATCCGCCGACATCACGCGCTCCTGCGCGTACGCGCCCGGCGGCCGTGACGCGTACGCCACGCGGTCGCCCGGCTTGAACTGCGTGACGCCCTCGCCGACCGCCGTCACCTCGCCTGCCGCCTCCATGCCGAGGCCGCCGGGCAGCGGCATCGGATAGAGGCCGTTGCGAAAGTACACGTCGATGAAGTTCAGCCCCACCGCATGGTGCTTCACGCGAATCTCGCCGCGGCCCGGCTCGCCGGGCTCCACGTCGACCCATTTCATCACTTCCGGGCCGCCTGTCTTGTCGAATCGAATCGCCTTGGTCATGCTCGTCTGCTCCTTCGTTTGTTCCGCTCGTTTGTTCCGCTAGTCTGTTCTGCCCGCTTCCTGCGCGCGGTCGCGGGCGCGCTGGTCCGGCGCGGCGTTCACGCCGCCGCCGCGCGCGCGAGGCGCAGCCGAAGCTCGTCGAGAATCATCCGCGCCGTCGCGATATTGGTCGCGCACGGGACGTTGTGCACGTCGCAGGCCCGCACGAGCGCGTTGATGTCCGGCTCGTGCGGCTGCGGCGTCATCGGGTCGCGCAGGAAGATCACGACGTCCACGCGCCCCTCCGCCAGCTCCGCGCCGATCTGCAGGTCGCCGCCGTGCGGGCCCGAGAGCTTCCTCTCGACATCGAGCCCGTGTGCCGACGCGATGCGCGAGCCCGTCGTGCCCGTCGCGAGCAACTCGCACTGCGCGAGCGTATCGACGTACTCGCCCGCGAGCGCGACGATGTCGTCCTTTTTCATGTCATGCGCGATCAGTGCGACGCGTGTGCTCATGAGATGTGGCTCCTGTCGTTGTCGTTATGCGTGTTCAAGTGTGGGGCTCAGAAGGTTCCCGGATAAGCGCCGCCGTCGATGAGCCAGTTCTGCCCGGTGATGTAGCCCGCATGCACGCTGCACAGGAACGCGCAGGCGCGGCCGAACTCGTCCGGCGTGCCGAAGCGCCCCGCGGGCAGGCTCTTCGCGCGCTGCGCACGCGCTTCCGCAAGCGGGATGTTCTGCGCCTTCGCCTGCGCCTCGATCGTCACCGCGATGCGGTCCGTGTCGAAGGTGCCCGGCAGCAGGTTGTTGATCGTGACGCCCGTTGCCGCGACCCTGCGCGCCACGCCCGCGACGAATCCCGTCAAGCCCGAGCGCGCGCCGTTCGAAAGACCGAGCACGTCGATCGGCGCCTTCACCGACGAACTCGTGATGTTCACGATGCGCCCGAAGCCGCGCCCGATCATGCCGTCGATGGTGTGGCGGATCAGTTCGATCGGCGTGAGCATGTTGGCGTCGAGCGCCTTCACCCAGTCGTCGCGGGTGAATTCGCGGAAGTCGCCCGGCGGCGGGCCGCCCGCGTTGTTCACGAGAATGTCCGGCGCAGGGCAGGCGGCGAGCGCTGCGGCATGGCCCTCGGCCGTGGCGATGTCACAGGCCACGGCCTTCACGTCGACGCCGTACTTCGCGCGGATGTCGGCGGCGGCCGCCTCGAGCGTCTCCTGCGTGCGCGCGACGATCACGAGATTGACGCCCTCGGCGGCGAGCGCTTCGGCGCAGCCGCGCCCGAGTCCCTTGCTGGCGGCGCAGACGAGAGCCGTGCGCCCCGCGATTCCCATATCCATCGTTGCTCCTTACAGTTGCGTGCAGGGGTTGTGTACCGGATTGCATGTCGATACGTGCGGTCACCGACACCTTCCGCGCAATTCTAGAAGAATCGGGGCGCGGACGTTGGAGGCGCCGAACCGGGCAGCGATCGAATCCCGGTCATTGCAGAAGACATTTCGGTAAACTGGCGGCGTTGCACAGCCCGGCGCGCGAGGCCGCCCGTGTTCCCGCGTCACGCAAGCAGAACAGCGACGCGACGCGAGCGCCGCCCCGCCGGCCGGCGGCCGAATCACCCTCAAAGCCTGGCGCCCCGGGCGACTCCCATGAAACAGGACAGCCGTTTTCCGAATCTCTTCATCCTCAACCACCCGCTGATCCAGCACAAGCTGACCCATATGCGGGACAAGGACACCTCCACGCGCACTTTCCGCGAACTCCTGCGCGAGATCACGCTGCTCATGGGTTATGAAATCACCCGCAACCTGCCGCTCACGACCAAGCGCGTCGAGACGCCGCTCGTCGAAATCGACGCGCCGGTGATCGCCGGCAAGAAACTCGCCATCGTGCCGGTGCTGCGGGCGGGCATCGGGATGTCGGACGGGCTGCTCGACCTCGTTCCGTCGGCGCGGGTGGGCCATATCGGCGTGTATCGCGCAGAGGACCACCGGCCGGTGGAATATCTCGTGCGCCTGCCGCCGGACCTGGAGGAGCGCGTCTTCATCCTGTGCGATCCGATGGTCGCGACGGGCTATTCGGCGGTGCACGCCGTCGACGTGATGAAGCGGCGCAACGTGCATGGCGAGAACATCATCTTCGTCGCGCTCGTCGCGGCACCCGAAGGCGTGAAGGTGTTCGCCGACGCCCATCCGGACGTGAAGCTGTACGTGGCGTCGCTCGATTCGCATCTGAACGAGCATGCTTATATCGTGCCGGGCCTGGGCGACGCGGGCGATCGCCTGTTCGGCACGAAGAACTGACGCAGGCAGGGGCGCCCGTGCGGGCCCGGGCTTTGCCCCGCTCGCTGTAAGCAGATCGCAAAGCGGCGGCGAGGCGAGGCGCGCGTTGTCTGCGGCGGTCGGGGAACGGGCATACAACGAAAAAACAACGACCAGCGCCCGCCGTTGCGAACCCGCCGCGAACCGGCGTGGCCGCACACGACGGCCTGCGCGCTCGCCCGGCGCACCACCGCGCCACCTTTTGACGCGTGCCGCCATGATAAAATTTGAGTCTGCTCATTCGAGCGGCACATCCACTTGCGAAATCCTCGCGTATTTCGACGCTGCCGAGGCTACCGAGGTTTCGGACGCCTGCCGCGGGGCCATCGGGCCGCCGGCGCTCCGGCGCCGCTTTCGCGGCCCGGCGGACGCCACCCGGCTCGCGCGCGCCGGCATTCGCGCAGCACGCAAGTTCGCCGCCCGCGGGGCGGACACACTGACACATAGGCGCGCGACCCTTGTCGCGGGCGACGGAGAAAGGTAATGGCGGGTCATTCGAAATGGGCCAACATCAAGCATAAGAAAGCAGCGGCCGATGCGAAGCGCGGCAAGGTCTGGACGCGCCTCATCAAGGAAATCCAGGTCGCGGCCCGCATGGGCGGAGGCGACGCCGACACGAATCCGCGCCTGCGGCTCGCCGTCGACAAGGCGTACGACGCCAACATGCCGAAGGACAACATCAGCCGCGCGATCCAGCGCGGCACGGGTGGCGTGGACGGCGCGAACTACGAGGAAATCCGCTACGAGGGCTACGGCATCGGCGGCGCTGCGATCATCGTCGACACGATGACGGACAACCGCACTCGCACCGTCGCGGAAGTGCGCCACGCGTTCTCGAAGTTCGGCGGCAACATGGGCACGGACGGCTCGGTGTCGTTCATGTTCGATCACGTCGGGCAGTTCCTGTTCGCGCCCGGTACGCCGGAAGACAAGCTGATGGAAGCCGCACTCGAGGCGGGCGCGGAAGACGTCGTGACGAACGACGACGGCAGCGTCGAGGTGATCTGCGCGGCGAACGACTTCCAGAAGGTGAAGGACGCGCTGGAAGCCGCAGGCTTCAAGGCGGAGCTCGCCGAGGTGACGATGAAGCCGCAGACGGAAGTGGAATTCAGCGGCGACGACGCAGTGAAGATGCAGAAACTGCTCGACGCGCTGGAAAATCTCGACGACGTGCAGGAAGTCTATACGAACGCGGCGATCAACGACGCGTGAGGCTCATCAGGCGCGGCACGGCGCGTTGGAGGCCGGACATCACGTCGGCCCGGCGCGCGAATGGTACGGGATTCGCTTGCAGCATTGACCATTGACCGCCCCCGGGCTGCGTCGTATGAATGACTTCCGGAAGGTGCGTGACGCCGCAGACGCACCGCGCGGCGCACCTTCCAATTTGTCTGTACCACGTGTCTGTACAGCGGTCTCGGCACCGCCCGCAGCGCACCAGCGCCGCAAGAACTTCGCGGCAGGCATGCACCCGCTGCCCGCTGCCACTGTTTCTTTAAAGTATTCGGGGATTCAAATGAAGTTACTCGTCGTCGGTTCCGGCGGTCGCGAACATGCTCTCGCGTGGAAGCTCGCGCAGTCGCCGCGCGTCCAGATCGTCTACGTGGCGCCCGGCAACGGCGGCACCGCGCAGGACGAACGTCTGCAGAACATCGACATCACGGACCCCGCCGCACTCGCCGACTTCGTCGAGCGGGAGCACGTCGCGCTGACCGTCGTGGGGCCGGAAGCGCCGCTTGCCGCCGGTATCGTCAACCTGTTCCGCTCGCGCGGGCTCAGGATCTTTGGTCCGACGAAAGAGGCGGCGCAGCTGGAAAGCTCGAAGGACTTCGCGAAGGCGTTCATGAAACGCCACCAGATCCCGACCGCCGAGTACGAAACCTTCACCGACGCCGCCGCCGCCCACGCCTACCTCGACGCGAAAGGCGCGCCGATCGTCGTGAAGGCCGACGGGCTCGCGGCCGGCAAAGGCGTGGTCGTCGCGACGACGCTCGAGGAAGCGCACGCGGCGGTCGATTCGATGCTCGCCGACAACAAACTCGGCGACGCCGGCGCGCGTGTCGTGATCGAGGAATTCCTGGAAGGCGAGGAAGCCAGCTTTATCGTGATGGTGGACGGCAAGCACGTGCTCGCGCTCGCCTCGAGCCAGGACCACAAGCGCCTCTGCGACGGCGACCGCGGCCCGAACACGGGCGGCATGGGCGCCTACTCGCCCGCGCCGATCGTCACGCCCCAGCTGCACGCCCGCGTGATGCGCGAAATCATCCTGCCGACGGTGCGCGGCATGGAAAGCGAAGGCATCCGGTATACGGGTTTTCTCTATGCCGGCCTGATGATCGACGCGAACGGCAACCCGAAGACGCTCGAATTCAACTGCCGCATGGGCGACCCGGAGACGCAGCCGATCATGGCGCGCCTGAAGGGCGATTTCTCGAAAGTGGTCGAACTCGCGATCGCCGGGACGCTCGACGGCGCCGAGCTCGAATGGGACCGCCGCACGGCGCTCGGCGTCGTGCTGGCCGCGCACAACTATCCGGACACGCCGCGAAAAGGCGACCGGATCAACGGCATTCCGCCGGAAACCGACACCGCCGTGACCTTCCACGCCGCCACGACGCTCGCGGACGGCAAGCTGACCACCTCGGGCGGCCGGGTGCTGTGTGTCGTGGGATTGTCGGATTCCGTGCGCGGTGCGCAATCCGTGGTCTACGATACAGTCAATCAGATCTCCTTCGACGGCATGCAGTACCGTCGCGACATCGGCCATCGGGCGGTCAACCGCAAGCCGGCCGATCGCCACGGCTAGACCGGATACGACGGATCAGGCACGAACCGCGCTGCCGGACCTTCGCGTCCGGCAGCGCGTTTTTAAAAGGGACGCATGAATGCGCTCCCATCTTCATGGCCCAGCGCAGCAACCGATGACCGAATCGAGCCACGACGCGAATTACGACATAAACGCTGTCCGGACCTACCTGACGGGCCTGCAGGCGCAGATCGCCGAGACGCTCGGCGCCTTCGACGGCACCGCCTTCGCCACCGACGTCTGGCAGCGCGGACCGGGCGAGCGCCTGCGCGGCGGCGGCTGCACGCGGATTCTGGAAGGCGGCGGGTTTTTCGAGCGCGGCGGGATCGGTTTTTCCGACGTCGCCGGCGACGCGCTCCCGCCGTCCGCGAGCGCGAGCCGCCCGCAACTGGCGGGGCGCGGCTTCGAGGCGCTCGGCGTCTCGCTCGTGATGCATCCGGTGAATCCGCACTGCCCGACCGTGCACATGAACGTGCGTCTTCTGATCGCCACGAAGGAAGGCGAGGCGCCGCTCTTCTGGTTCGGCGGCGGCATGGATCTCACGCCCTATTACGGCTATGAGGACGACGCCCGGCATTTCCACCGCGTCTGCCGCGATGCGCTGGATCCGTTCGGCGCCGAGCTCTATCCGCGCTTCAAGATGTGGTGCGACGAGTATTTCCATCTGAAGCACCGCAACGAGCAGCGCGGCATCGGCGGAATCTTCTTCGACGATTTCTCCGAACCCGGCTTCGAGCGTTCGTTCGCGATGATGAAAAGCGTCGGCGACGGCTTTTTGAAGGCGTATCTGCCGATCATCGAGCGCCGCCGCGACACGCCGTACACGCAGGCCGAGCGCGATTTCCAGGGGTACCGGCGCGGCCGCTACGTGGAATTCAACCTCGTGTTCGACCGCGGCACGCACTTCGGGCTGCAAAGCGGCGGACGCACGGAATCGATCCTGATGTCGATGCCGCCCGTCGCCAACTGGCGCTATAACTGGAATCCCGCTCCCGGCACGCCGGAAGCGCGGCTCTACACCGATTTCCTGGTGCCGCGTGACTGGGTCTGAAGCGCATGCCAATCATCGGAAAAAGGATCGCTCCCTGAATTCGAACCTGCTTTGCGCGCGACGCGTCGGCCTGCTCGGCGGCACGTTCGATCCGATTCACGACGGACACCTCGCGCTCGCGCGGCGCTTCGCCGAGCTGCTGCAACTGACCGAGCTCGTGCTGCTGCCCGCCGGCCAGCCGTGGCAGAAGAGCGATGTGTCGGCGGCGCATCACCGGCTCGCGATGACCCGCGCCGCGGCTGCGTCGCTCGAACTCGAAGGCGTCACGGTAAGCGTCGCCACCGAGGAAATCGAGCACGACGGCCCGACCTACACGGTCGATACCCTCGCGCGCTGGCGCGAGCGCGAAGGCGCGGATGCGTCGCTCGCGCTCCTGATCGGCGCCGACCAGCTCGTGCGGCTCGACTCGTGGCGCGACTGGAAGCGCCTCTTCGACTACGCCCATCTCTGCGTGGAAACGCGGCCGGGCTTCGACGTCCTGACGGTGCCGGCCGCCGTCGCCGCGGAAATCGCCGCGCGCACCGCGCCGCCCTCCGTGCTGCAAACGACCCCCAACGGCAGCCTCCTCATCGACGAATTGCTTTTCGTCGACGTGTCGGCCACCGGCATCCGCGAGCAGATCCGCGCGACGCTGCTGGCCCAGGCGGCCGGCCGGACCGGCGCGAGGAGCCAGGTCCCGCCCGCCGTATGGGACTATATTGTTCAACATCACCTGTACCAACGGTAACTATGGAAATTCAAAAACTTCAGCGCGCGATCATCGATGGTCTCGAAGACGTCAAGGCGCAGGACATCAAGGTGTTCAACACGACCCACCTGACTGCCCTCTTCGACCGCGTGATCGTCGCGAGCGGCACCTCCAACCGCCAGACCAAGGCGCTTGCGAACAGCGTGCGCGAGAAGGTCAAGGAACAGGGCGGCGACATCGTGAGCACCGAGGGCGAGGAAATCGGCGAATGGGTGCTCGTGGATTGCGGCGACGCTGTCGTGCATATCCTCCAGCCCGCGCTGCGCCAGTACTACAACCTCGAAGAGGTCTGGGGCGACAAGCCCGTGCGCGTCAAGCTCCAGAACCAGAGCCCGTTCGGCGGCGCCCGCGCGAGCGAGCCGGCCCACGACGAGGACGAGGACCACGCGCGCGCCGCGAAGCCCGCGCGCAAGACGACGCGCCGCTGAGCGGTCCGCTTTGTCGCGTTTTGCCACGTATCGCCACGGTTCGCCGCTCGCGTCATGAAACTGCACATCCTTGCGGTCGGCCACAAGATGCCGGACTGGATCTCGACCGGCTTCGACCAGTACGCGAAACGCATGCCGCCGGAGCTGCGCATCGAGTTGCGCGAGATCAAGCCCGAGCAGCGCTCTTCCGGGCGCAACGCCGAGAGCGTGATGGCCGCGGAGCAGCAGCGGATCGAGGCGGCGCTGCCGAAGCACGCGCGCATGATCGCGCTCGATGAACGCGGCCGCGACTGGACCACGATGCAGCTTGCCGGCGCCCTGCCCGGCTGGCAGCAGGACGGGCGCGACGTCGCCTTCGTAATCGGCGGCGCCGATGGCCTCGCGCCCCAGTTGAAGGCGCGCGCCGAAGTGCTGCTGCGCGTGTCGAGCCTCACACTGCCGCACGGCATGGTCCGCGTGCTGCTTGCCGAACAGCTTTACCGCGCGTGGAGCATCACGCAGAATCATCCCTATCATCGCGCGTGAGGCCGGCCGTATCGAAAGCGGACACTCGACGCGCGCACTTCGAGACCGCTTCCGATGCCGACACGCACTTCGTCCACTTCTCCCCTTCACCCCTTCGTCTATCTTGCATCGCAGAGCCCGCGGCGGCGCGAGCTGCTGCAACAGCTCGGCGTGCGTTTCGAGCTGCTGCTGCCGCGTCCCGACGAAGACGCCGAAGCGCTCGAAGCCGAACTTCCCGGCGAAGCGCCGGACGCCTACGTGGTGCGCGTCTGCGCGCTGAAAGCGAAGGCCGCGCACGAACGGCGCGTGGCGGGCCACCATCCGGCCGCGCCGATCCTCGTCGCCGACACCACGGTCACCGTCGATGACGCCATCATGGGCAAACCCGCCGACGAAGCCGAAGCGGTCGCGATGCTCGAACGCCTTTGCGCGCGCGAGCATGAAGTGCTGACGGCGCTTGCCGTCGTCGATGCCGAAGGCGTCCTGCTGCCCACGGCGCTGTCCCGCTCGCGCGTGCGCTTCGCGGCCGTCGACCGTGCTGCATTGCAGCGTTACGCCGCCACCGGAGAGCCGCTCGGCAAGGCCGGCGCGTACGGCATTCAGGGACGCGCGGCTGCGTTCATCGAGCGGATCGAGGGGTCCTATTCGGGTATCATGGGTCTGCCCCTTTTCGAAACCGCAGCACTCTTGCGCGTGGCGCACGTCGACTTCTAAAACAGGCCATGAACGAAGAAATCCTGATCAACGTCACACCGCAGGAAACCCGCGTCGCGCTCGTTCAGCAAGTCGCCGTGCAGGAGCTTCACGTCGAGCGCACGCTCTCGCGCGGGCGGGTCGGCAACGTCTATCTGGGCAAGGTCGTGCGCGTGCTGCCAGGCATGCAGTCCGCGTTCATCGATATCGGGCTCGAGCGCGCCGCGTTCCTTCATGTCGCGGATATCTGGCATCCGCGCATCGCGGGCGAATCGCATTCGTCGGCGCCGCATACGCCGATCGAGAAGATCGTGTTCGAAGGGCAGGCGCTGATGGTGCAGGTGGTCAAGGACCCGATCGGCACCAAGGGCGCGCGGCTTTCCACGCAGGTGAGTATCGCCGGCCGCACGCTCGTGTATCTGCCGCAGGAACCACATATCGGGATTTCACAGAAGATCGAGAGCGAAGCCGAGCGCGAAGCGGTGCGCGCGCGACTGACCGCCGTGCTGCCCGCCGACGAGAAAGGCGGCTACATCGTGCGCACGATCGCCGAGGATGCCACGAGCGAGGAGCTCGCCGCCGATGTCGCGTATCTGCGCAAGACCTGGGCGACGATCGTGGCGCAAGCGCAGCGCGTGCCGCCCACCACGCTGCTCTATCAGGACCTGAATCTCGCGCAGCGCGTGCTGCGCGATTTCGTCAACGACGAAACCACGCGCATTCAGGTCGATTCGCGCGAGACGTACCAGATGCTCGCCGATTTCGCCGCCGAGTTCACGCCCGCGGTGGCCTCGCGGCTGCATCACTACACCGGCGAGCGGCCGCTTTTCGATCTGTACAACATCGAGGCGGAGATCCAGCGAGCGCTGTCGCGGCGCGTCGATCTGAAGTCGGGCGGCTACCTGATGATCGACCAGACCGAGGCAATGACGACGATCGACGTCAATACGGGCGGCTACGTGGGCGCCCGCAATTTCGACGACACCATCTTCAAGACCAATCTCGAAGCCGCGCATACCATCGCGCGGCAATTGCGGCTGCGCAATCTCGGCGGGATCATCATCATCGATTTCATCGACATGGAGAACGTCGAGCATCGCGATCAGGTGCTCGGCGAACTGAAGAAGGCGCTTTCACGCGACCGCACGCGGGTTACAGTCAACAGCTTCTCGCAACTCGGGCTCGTGGAAATGACGAGAAAGCGCACGCGCGAGTCGCTCGCGCACGTGCTGTGCGAACCGTGTCCGACGTGCGAGGGCAAGGGCCAGGTGAAAACGCCGCGCACCGTATGCTACGACGTGCTGCGCGAGATCATGCGCGAGTCGCGCCAGTTCAATCCGCGCGAGTTTCGCGTGGTGGCGTCGCAGCAGGTGATCGATCTCTTTCTCGAGGAAGAGTCGCAGCATCTCGCGATGCTGATGGATTTCATCGGCAAGCCAGTGTCGCTGCAGGTGGAGTCGAATCTGAGCCAGGAGCAGTACGACATCGTGCTGATGTAGGGCGAATGCCGCGCGCAAAACGCGCGGCGACGTTCCCTCAGGCCGCCTGCTGCTGATACTGAATGCGGTGCAGATGCGCGTACAGTCCGTCCTTCTGCAGCAGTTCCGCATGGCTGCCCTGCTCGGCGATCTTGCCGCCTTCCAGCACGAGAATGCGGTCCGCGCGTTCGATGGTCGAGAGCCTGTGCGCGATCACGAGCGTCGTGCGCCCCTTCATCAGCGTCTCCAGTGCCGACTGAACATGGCGCTCCGATTCGGAATCGAGCGCCGAGGTCGCTTCGTCGAGAATCAGGATCGGTGCGTTCTTGTAGATTGCCCGCGCGATCGCGAGACGCTGCCGCTGGCCGCCGGAGAGCCGCATGCCGTTGCCGCCTATCAGCGTATCCGCGCCATCAGGCATCGCGGCGATCACATCCTTCAGATTCGCCGCTTCCAGGGCGGCCATCACGCGCTCGCGGTCGGGCGTCTGTCCATAGGCGACATTGGCCGCGATCGTGTCGTTGAACAGCACGACATCCTGGCTCACCATGGCAAGCTGGTTGCGCAGGTCGTGCAGGTTGAACTCGGTAAGCGGCACGCCGTCGACGAGCACCTGCCCGCCCGTCGGATCGAAGAAGCGCGGCAGCAGGTTCACGAGGGTCGTCTTGCCGCTGCCCGAAGGCCCCGCGAGCGCGACCATCTCGCCCGGCGCCACCTTGAACGACACGCGATCGAGCGTCGGCTGCCCGGTCGCGCTGTAGCTGAACGACACGTCGCGAAACTCGACGTTGCCTTGTGCCCGATCGAGCCTGCGCCCGCCGCCCTCGGGTTCGGCGGGTTCGTCGATCAGGCCGAAGATCAGCTCGGCGGCCGTCATGCCGCGCTGCATCGGCTGGTTGATGTCGATCAGGTGCTTGAGCGGCGAAATCACGAGCAGCATCGACGTGACGAACGCGACGAACCCGCCCACCGTGGTCTGGTCGCTCGCCGACTGCACGACCGCGATCGTGATCACGATGGCGAGCGCGATCGACGCGAGAAACTGCGTGAGCGGCTGCGCGAGACCGCCCGAGACCTGCATGCGCATCGAATAGCCGCGCAGGCGGTTGCTCATCTCGTTGAAGCGGCCCATTTCGTAGGGCTCGCCGTTGTGCACCTTCACGACCTTGTAGCCGCCCACCGTCTCCTCGACGATGTACGACAGCTCGTTCGTGAGCATCTGGTGCTCGCGGTTCAGGCGCCGCAGACGCCGGTTGATCTTGGAGACGAGCCAGCCGATTCCGGGCAGGATCACGGCGACGATCAGCGTGAGGCGCCAGTTGAGGATGAAGAGATAGCCGAGCAGGAACACGACCGTCAGCGAATCGCGCACGAGCGTGACGACCACGGTGGAAAGCACCGAAAGGATCTGGTTGACCTCGAAGACGATCGCGTTGATCACCGTGCTCGCGGTCTCGCGCTGGAAAAACCCTGCGCTCGTATGGATCATGCGGTCGAACATCTTGAGACGCAGCTGCAGCAGGATCCTGTTCGACACATACGAGAGCAGATAGCCCGACGCATACTGCGCGGCGCCGCGCACGACCGAGAGCCCGATCACCGCGAGCGGCACGACCCACACGGCCTTGTCGCTGCCCTTCGTGCCGAAGCCGTGGTCGAGCAGCGGCTTGAGCAGCATCGGAATGCCGGCCTCGCTCGCGGCGACGAAACCCATGGCGATCAGGCCAAGGATCACGATGCCCATCAGCGGGCGGATGTAGGGCCAGAGGCGCTTCATCACGGCCGAGGGCGACGTGGTCTGCCCTGCTCCGATCGTCTTGCTCAAACCCGCTTTCTGATTCAAAAACGCACCTCGCTTCGCAATACAACAGTCGGGGACGCCGCGATCGTTCTCGCAGGCGCAAATCGGTTCGCACGCGCTCGCATGCCGGCCGCGGAGCGCGTCAAGCGCGTCAGGCGGCGGGAGGGGCGCTTCTGCCGTCCCGCGGCGCGCGGGCGTCCTGTGCAATGACGGCGAGCAGCACCGCCCAGAACAGCGCGATCAGCGAGGTGCTCATCACGACCGTGAATACGTCGATACTCAGGCCGAAGATGATAACCGAGCCGGATACCGCGATACCGCAATAGGCCGCAGTCGATACATCCCGGTTCGGCGACTTGCGATACCGCAGGAAGTAGGCGAGCGGCCCCGCGTACAGCAAACCGAGACAGACGACGCCGGCGGCGCCGAGTTCGGCGATCGTCGAGAAGAATTCGCTGTGCGCCCGCTGATTGACGACGAGCGGCGAAATCTCGCCGGCGTTCGCCAGTTGCTGCAGCGACGACTTGAGCTTGCCCTTGCCCACACCCAGCAGCGGATGCTCCTCGAACAGCTCGATCGACGCCTTCCAGAGCTGCAGACGCGCGCCGATCGAACTGTCGGCGGCGGCGCCATGCGAGAGCCGCGCGAAATCCGAGCGCGTCGCCATCATGCGCTCGCGCCCGTTGGGCGTGGCGAGCAGCGCGCCCATCGCGACCACGGCGACCGCGGCCGCGGCGAGCCAGTGCCGCCGGTGCCGGATCCAGCCGAAATTCAGCGAGCACAGCACGAGAAAGAGCGGAATCGCGAGCCACCCGCCGCGCGTGCCCGACAGATACGACGCATACGCCCCCGCGACCAGCCCGAGCACCTTGACGGCGATCGCGAGCCCCCTGTAGGCGGTGTCCCAGCGGATCGACATCACCGCCAGAAAGCCGAGCAAAAGCGCCGTGTTGCCGTAGGGAATCGGATTCGTATAGTCGTTGCCGATGCGCGCGGCCGCCGCCGCCGCGGTCGTGCTCACGTGAAGGCTCGTGTCGAGCGCCCAGAGCCCCGCGCCGATCGCGCCGATCGCGCAGCCCCAGCCGAGCGACTTCAGATACCGGATCGGCACGTGTGCGAGCAGGAGAAAGATCGGCAGGCTGAGCGCGAAACGCGACATGCCGTCGAATTCGCGGGGCAGGTAGTAGCCGTCGATGGCCTGCTGCGCCGGCAGCAGCACCACGAAACTCAGCATGCCGATCGCGTACAGCGGAAACGCCCGGACGAGCAGGCGCGGGTCCAGGCGGTATCGCTTCGTGAATGCAAGGATCAGTGCAAGAGCCAGTAATACGAAGAAACAGTAGCCGGTCCCTCCGCGCACGACCAGGGTGGTCGCCGGTGCCAGAAAAACCAGGCTGGCAATGAGAAAACGCAAGTTTTTATCCAAAATCGTCAACGTAAAGGGGAGAGCCCGGCCGGGTCCGTTCGCTTGTCCCAAAAACCCGCGCTATTATAGCCGCTGCCGCCCGGCGCACTCCGACCTCCGGCCCCGCGAGACGAGGGTTTCGAGCATGCGCCCGCCCGACCGACACCTCCCGGACAGGAAATGCCAGCACCGCATCACCGAGAGCAGGACCCTCCCCTCGCGAGCCTGATGCTTATCACGTTCAACCAGCAGCACAGCGTCGCCGCGGCCATCCGGGGCGCGCTGTCGCAGACCTGGTCGCCGCTCGAAATCATCATCTCCGACGACGCTTCGTCAGACGATACGTTCGCAGTCGCCGAGCAGTGCGTGCGCGACTACAACGGCCCGCACACCGTGCGGCTTTACCGCAACGAGACGAACCTCGGGATCAGCGCGCACCTGAGCGCGCTCGCCGCCCAGGCGTCGGGCGAACTGCTTTTTGTCGCCGCCGGCGACGACGTCTCGCTGCCCGAGCGCTGCGAGCACGTGATGAAGACGTGGATCGAAAGCGGCAAGCGCTACGACCTGATCGCGACCGACCTGCTCGATCTCGACGCCGAAGACAACGTGCACGGCGTGCTGCCGGTCACCGACCTCGCCGTGTATCACGGCTTCGACGACTGGTCGGCCAACCGGCCGCACGTGGTCGGCGCGGCGCACGCGTGGGCGGCAAGGCTTTTCACCCGGTTCGGCCCGATGGAACCGGGCATCTACGGCGAAGACCAGATCATGGTGTTTCGCGCGATCATGAGCGGCGGCGCCTTCACGCTGCGCGAGCCGCTCGTGCAGTACCGGCGCGGCGGGCTGTCGAGAAAGCGCCGCTGGCGCACGCCCGCCGACTACATCGCGCGCATCAAGCTCGCCAATATCAACGGCACGGGCGAAACCCGCCAGTTGCAGCGCGACGCCGACAAAGTCGGCGTGGGCGAGCCGATGCGCGCCCTGCTGGCAAAGAAGAAGGCGCGCGAGGAATACGTCGCCGCCGTGTTCGGCGAGCGCCCGCTCGTGCAAAAACTCGCGCTGCTGCTGGGCTCGGGCAACGTCAGCGCGGGTTTTCGCATTCGCATGTTCGTCTACGCGACGTGCCCGTGGCTCACGCGCCCGTTCTTCTTCGTCAAATGGCATCTTCGCGCCTGACGCGGCGCCCTCGCGCGTGCCCGCCCGTGTGCGCCGCCCTTGCCCGGGGGCGCGCGATCACGCCCTGCGGGAACATCCGCCTCGCTACATGAACCACCCTACACTCGGCATCGCCATCATCACCTACAACGCGGCCGCGCGGCTCGCCCAGTGCCTCTCGGCAGTGTCCTTCGCCGACGAGATCGTCGTGGTCGACGGCGGCAGCACCGATGCGACCGCAGGCATCGCCGAGGCGCATCGCGCGCGCGTGATCGAAGCGCGCGACTGGCCGGGCTTCGGCCCGCAGAAGAACCGCGCGCTCGATGCGCTCTCGACCGACTGGATCCTCTCCATCGACGCCGACGAGATCGTCACGCCGGAGCTGGCCGCCGCGATCCGCTCGGCGATCACGGACCCGCGCGCCGACGTCTATTCGGTCGATCGCCTGTCGAGCTTTTGCGGCGTGTGGGTGAAGCACAGCGGCTGGTATCCGGACTGGATCCCGCGTCTTTTCCGGCGCGGCACGGCGCGCTTCTCCGATGACCTCGTCCACGAGCGGCTCGTGCTCGCCACGTCGAAACCGGTGGCGAAACTCGAAGGGCGACTGATGCACTATTCGTACGAGGACTTCGAGGCCGTGCTGCGCAAGCTCGACGCCTATTCGACGGCGGGCGCGCAGCAACGCCACGCGGCGGGCAAGCGCGGCAGCTTCAGCATCGCGCTGTTGCGCGGGCTGTGGGCGTTCCTGCGGACGTATTTCCTGCGGCGCGGCTTTCTGGACGGCCGCACCGGTTTCATGATCGCGGTGTTCAACGCGCAGACCGTCTATTACCGGTTCCTGAAACTCGCGCACCTGAACGAGTTCCGCTGAGCGGTCGGGCGGCGGTCGCGTGTGAGCGGCGCTACCGGCGCTGCGCGATGCCCTGTGCGAGCGCGATCAACTCGCCCACGTGCGCGGCGATGCTGGCGTCGTAAAGGATCGCATCGGTTGACACGGGCGCGCGCGCGGTGCCCGTCTGGAGCGCTTCGCCCACGACGCGGCGCAGGTCCGCCGCGTCGCCGGGCTCGAACACGTGCTTCGCGTGCGCCGCGATGGCGTCGCAGCAGCCGATGCTCGCCGGAAAGATCACCGGCGTCCCGCACATCACGGACTCCACGCCGACGAGCCCGAACGGCTCGTAGCTCGACGCGAGAATCGTGAAATCGGCGGCACGGTAGCAATCCTCGATGTTCTTCGCGTAGCCGATATAGCGCACGTGCGGCGAGGACCTGTCAGGCGCCCGGCCGGCCACCGCGACCACGACGGGCAGGTTGCTGCCCGCGAGCGCCTCTTCGATCAGCGGCAGCCCTTTTCTCACATGGCTGCTCGACGGAAAAAGCAGCACGGTTTCATCGTCGGCAAAACCGAACTGCTTGCGCAGCCGGGCGCGGACCGACGCGTCCACCGGCGTGAAACGCGCGCCGTCCACTGGGGGATAGAGCACGCGGATCTTGTCGTCGTCGATGCCGTAGAGCGTGCGCAGTTCGTCGCGCATCAGCTTCGAGTGCGCGACGATCACCCGCGCGGCGCCGTACTGCCGCTGTTCGAGCGCGATCTGGCGGCGATCCGAGCGCTTTTCGCGACGGCCGGTCGCGTTGAGAAAGCCGATATGCGTGCCGCCGCAGATCGCGATTTCCGAGCCCTCCACGCGGTTGCAGCCGATCAGCACATCGACGTTCGCCTTGCGGCGTGCCCGCTTGAGCGCCCACGAAAACCAGGCGTCGCGGAACTTGCCTGGCAGAAACGACACGGGGATGCGGTACGGCTCGACGAGCTTCGCTTCCGGCAGCGCCGGATCGATCTTGCGCGCGAAAAACGCCGGCTTGCGGCTGCCGCTGAAACCGGCGTCGGCGAGGCCGCGCACGAGATCCATCGCGTAACGCTCTAGGCCGCCGCTCAGCTTGAGCGCGTTCGCGGAGATGCCGATTCTCATCAATAGACGATTTCGATGGCGCTGCCCGCAAATTCGCCGCGCAACGCCATGATGAGGTCGTCGGTGGGCTTCACGCGCCACGCGTCGCCGAGACGCACTTCGCCTTCGGCGTGCTCGCTGCGGTACACGATGCTCACGTTCAGCCCGTTCGGGATGTGCACCGGCTGGCGCTGCGGGCGGCCGCCGTCCCGGTTGTCGCCGCGCGGCGCGCGCACGGGAGCTGGCGCGGGCGCGGGCGCCTGCTCCTGCGGACCCGCGCAATGCGCTTCGAGCACGCGCTTCAGACGCAGGGCGTCGGCATTGCCGTTCATCTCGACCTTGACGCCTTGCGCGTAGCGGCTGCGCGCGCGTTCGAGATCCATCGCCGATTCCACGGTGAAGCGGATGCCGCCCGTGAACGCGTCGTTGCGCGCCTGCCCCTGCACGACGAGCAGCTCGTCTTCCTTGAAGAGCGCCTTGTTCGCCTCGAACTGCTCGTTGAAGACGGTCACTTCGCACTGGCCGGTGCCGTCGTCGAGATTGACGATCAGCATCTTGCCGCGCTGGGTCATCTGCGTGCGCATCATCGTGATCACGCCCGCGACCAGCTTGTCGCGCCCTTCCTTCAGCTCGCCGATCTTCTGCCGCACGAAGCGGCGCACTTCGGCCTTGTAGGCGTCGAAGAGATGCCCCGAGAGGTAGAAGCCGAGTGCGGTCTTTTCTTCCTGCAAACGCTTCTTGTCCGACCAGACCGGCTCGTCGACGAGCGCGTGGCCCTGTTGCGGCGCGTCGCCCATGTCGAAAAGACCCGCCTGCATCGCGTTGGCGGCGGCCTGGTCGGCGGCTTCCATCGCGAGCGGCACCGACGCGATCAGTTGCGCGCGGTTCTCGTGCAGCGAATCGAACGCGCCCGCGCGAATCAGCGCCTCGACCGTGCGGCGGTTCACCACGCGCCGATCGACGCGGTTGCAGAAATCGAACAGGTCGGTGAACGGCGCCTCCTCGCGGGCGCGCAGGATTTCCTCGATCGCGTTCTGGCCGCTGCCCTTCACGGCGCCGAGGCCGTAGCGGATCGTCTTCGAGCGAAGGCCGTCGCCTTGCGCGACCGGCTCGAACCGGTACGCCGACTCGTTGATGTTCGGCGGCAGCACCGACATGCCGTTGGCAAGGCAGTCCTCGAAGAGGATCTTCACCTTGTCCGTGTCGTCCATGGCGAGCGACATGTTGGCCGCCATGAATTCCGCCGGATGGTGCGCCTTGAGCCACGCGGTGTAGTACGCGAGCAGCGCGTAGGCCGCGGCGTGCGACTTGTTGAAGCCGTAGCCCGCGAACTTCTCCATCAGGTCGAAGATTTCGTCGGCTTTCCCGGCGGACAGCCCGTTTTTCGCCGCCCCCTGCCGGAACAGCTCGCGATGCTCCGCCATCTCCTCGGCTTTCTTCTTGCCCATCGCGCGACGCAGCAGGTCGGCGCCGCCGAGCGAGTAGCCGCCGATGATCTGCGCCATCTGCATCACCTGCTCCTGATAGACCATGATCCCGTAGGTCTCTTTCAGGACGGATTCGACGCGCGGGTCCGGATATTCGACGATCTCGCGCCCGTGCTTGCGTGCGCAGAAGCTCGGGATCAGGTCCATCGGGCCCGGCCGGTACAGCGCGACGAGCGCGATGATGTCCTCGAAGCGGTCCGGCTGCGCGTCCTTCAGCATGCCCTGCATGCCGCGGCTTTCCAGCTGGAATACGGCGACGGTGTTCGCTTTCTTGAGAATCGAGAACGACGCCGGGTCGTCGAGCGGAACCTGCGCGAGGTTCCAGTTTTCCTTCGACGGATCGAGCCGGCGGATATAGCGCTCGGCCCAGTCGAGAATGGTGAGCGTGGTCAGGCCCAGAAAGTCGAACTTCACCAGCCCGACGGCTTCCACGTCGTCCTTGTCGTACTGGCTCACGACGCCGCCGTCTTCGCCCTGCGTATAGAGCGGGCAGAAATCGGTGAGCTTGCCGGGCGCAATCAGCACCCCGCCCGCGTGCATGCCGACGTTGCGCGTGAGGCCTTCGACGCGCTGCGCGAGTTCGAGGAGCTGATGCACTTCGTCTTCGGTGTCGAAGCGCTCCTGCAGCGCCGGCTCTTCCTTCATCGCGTCCGCGATGGTGACGTGCTTACCCGGCTTGAACGGGATCAGCTTCGCGATGCCGTCGGTGAACATATAGCCGAGGTCGAGCACGCGGCCGATGTCGCGCACCGCCGCCTTCGCCGCCATCGTGCCGAACGTGGCGATCTGCGAGACGGCGTTCGCGCCGTACTTCTGCTTCACGTACTGGATGACGCGGTCGCGCCCTTCCTGGCAAAAGTCGATGTCGAAGTCGGGCATCGACACGCGTTCCGGATTCAGGAAGCGCTCGAACAGCAGGTTGTAGCGCAGCGGATCCAGATCGGTGATGCCGAGCGCGTAGGCGACGAGCGACCCGGCGCCCGAGCCCCGCCCCGGGCCGACAGGCACGCCGTTGTTCTTCGCCCACATGATGAAGTCCGCGACGATCAGGAAGTAGCCGGGAAAGCCCATCTTGATGATCGTGCCGCACTCGAAATCGAGCCGCGCGTAGTACGTTTCGCGCTGCTTCTCGCGCTCCGCCTCGTCGGGATAGAGCTGCGCAAGCCGCACTTCGAGCCCTTCCTTCGACAGCTGCACGAGATAGTCGTCGAGCGACATGCCGTCGGGTGTCGGAAAGAGCGGCAGCTTCGGCTTGCCGAGTTCGAGCGTCAGATTGCAGCGTTTCGCGATCTCGACGGTGTTCGCGATCGCCGACGGAATGTCCGCGAAAAGCGCGCACATCTCGTCCTGCGTGCGGAAATACTGATCCGTCGTGAAGCGCTTCTGACGGCGCGGATTCGCGAGAATGTCGCCTTCCGAGATGCACACGCGCGCTTCGTGCGCGGTGAAATCGTCGGCGGTCATGTACTGCAGCGGATGCGTCGCCACCACCGGCAGCTTCAGCTTCGCCGCGAGCGCCACCGCCTGCTGCACGTACGTCTCGGCGCCCGGCTGCCCGGCGCGCTGCAACTCGATGTAGAACGCGTTTGGAAAGAGCTTCGCCCACCGTTGCGCGTGGCGCTCGGCAGCCTGGTCGTTGCCGGCGGCGAACGCCATGCCGACGTCGCCCTGCTGCGCGCCGGAAATCGCGAGCAGCCCCTGCGCGAGGCCGCTTTCGAGCCATTCGAACTCGACTTCGGCGCGCCCGCGATACTGGTTCGTCAGCCACGCGCGGCTCAGCAATTCGCAGAGGTTGAGATAGCCGGTCTTGTCCCTGACGAGCAGGACGAGCCGCGAGGGCTTGTCTCGATCGGCCGGATTCGTGATCCAGACATCGCACCCGGCAATGGGTTTGACCCCTTTGCTGCGCGCCTCCTTGTAGAAGCGCACGAGACCGAACGCGTTGCCGAGGTCGGTGAGCGCGAGCGCGCCCTGACCGTCCGCGGCAGCGGCCTTGACGACGTCGTCCAGACGCACGATGCCGTCGGCAATCGAGAATTCGGAGTGGACGCGGAGATGAACGAAGCGAGGATCTGACATGGGCGATATTGTACATGCGCCTCTTCGCGAAATTCTCGCGAACGCAGGCGTTGGCCGTTCGGACAAGGCCGCCTCGAGGCCCCTTCGGGGCGCCTTCTCGTCCTGAAAAAAAATCGGCGCGAAGCTGCGGCGAACTGACCGTCCGGCCGAGTCGGGGAAAAGCGCGGTTTGCGGGATAATACGGGTTTTGCACCACGCCGGACTTCGCGCAGCGCGCGGGTCCGGCCCGTTTTCAAAGCAACCCGATCATGAGCATCCTCAACCTCTCCGCCTACAAATTCGTGACCATCGACGACGGCGCCGCCTGGCGCCCGCTCGTCACCGACCGCTGCAACGCGCTCGGCCTGAAGGGCACGATCCTCCTGGCGCCGGAGGGCATCAACCTGTTTGTCGCGGGCAGGGTTGAAAATGTCCGCAAATTCATCGATTACGTTCGCCACGACGCGCTCTTCGAAGGCAAGTTCGCCGACCTGCAATTCAAGGAGAGCCTCTCCGGGAAGCAGCCGTTTCGCCGCATGCTGGTGAAGCTCAAGCGCGAAATCATCACGATGAAAAAGCCCGCGATCCGGCCGGAACTCGGCCGCGCGCCGTTCGTCGACGCCCCCACGCTCAAGGCGTGGCTCGATCGCGGCCATGACGACGAAGGCCGCCCCGTCGTCATGCTGGACACGCGCAACGCGTTCGAAGTCGATGTCGGCACGTTCGAGAACGCGCTCGATTACCGCATCACGAAATTCAGCGAGTTTCCCGAAGTGATCGAGCGGCATCGCGGCGACCTGGAAGGCAAGACGGTCGTGTCGTTCTGCACCGGCGGCATCCGCTGCGAAAAGGCGGCGATTCACATGAAGGATGTGGGCATCGACCACGTGTACCAGCTCGAAGGCGGCATCCTGAAATACTTCGAGGAAGTCGGCGGCGCGCATTACAGCGGCGAATGCTTCGTGTTCGACTACCGCACGGCGCTCAACCCGAATCTGGAACCGACCGCGACGTCGCAGTGCTTCGGCTGCCGGGCGGTGGTGTCGGTGGAGGACCAGAAGTCGGAGTTGTACGTGCCGGGCAAGACGTGTCCGGCGTGCCATCCGGAAGCCGCGCAAGCGCAGCCGACCTCCCAGGCAGCCTGACCGGCGGCACGGCGCACCGATGAGCTATCGCGGACGCTTCGCGCCCTCGCCCACCGGCCCGCTGCACATGGGCTCGCTCGTGAGCGCGCTCGCGAGCTGGCTCGATGCGCGCGCGCATGGCGGAACGTGGATCGTGCGGATCGAGGACGTCGACGGCCCGCGCACCGTGCCGGGCGCCGCCGAGGACATCCTCGCGACGCTCGCGCGCTTCGGCATGCACGCGGACGAGCCGCCCGTGTGGCAGAGCGGCCGCGAGAGCGCGTACGCCGAGGCGTTCGAGCGGCTCGTGGCCGCCGGTTTCGTCTATCCGTGCGCCTGCACGCGCCGCGAAATCGCCGATTCGCTCGTGAGCGCGCATGCGCGGCACGCGACGCTCGCCTACCCCGGCACGTGCCGCAACGGCCTGCACGGCCGGGCGCCGCGGGCGTGGCGGCTGCGCGTACCGGACGGCGAGGCCGCGCGGGTGGATTTCACCGATCGCTGGCAGGGCGCCCAGTCGCAGGATCTCGCAACCGAAGTCGGCGATTTCGTGCTCAGGCGCTCGGATGGACAATGGGCGTATCAGCTGGCGGTCGTCGTCGACGATGCCGACGCCCGCATCACGCATGTCGTGCGTGGCGCCGACCTGCTCGATTCGACCGCGCGGCAGATCTACCTGCAGCGCTGCCTCGGCGTGTCGACACCGGCCTATCTGCACGTGCCCGTGGTGACGAACCAGGACGGCGAGAAGCTCAGCAAGCAGACCGGCGCGACCGCGCTGGATCTCGACCGTCCCGTCGCAACGCTCGCGGCGGCTGCGCGGCATCTGGGCATCGAAGCGGGGGAAATTCGGGGCGAAATGCGGGGCGAAATGCGCAGTGAACCGCGAGAAGAACCGCGCTCGCTCGATGCGTTCTACGCGGCAGCGACCGCCGAGTGGGCGAAGCGTTTCGTGCCCTGAACGGACCGCACGAACAAAAAAGCGGCATTTCTGCCGCTTTTTTCATCACCTCGCGTTGACGACGCCTTACGACGACGTCGATTTCCTCGGCATCCCGAGCCCGCCCAGCAACGCAGCGAGCGGCTGCTTGGGCGCGCTCTTGCGCTCGTGCTCGACGGCTTCGTCGTGGCGCTTGACCGACGACGGCGACGGCTCGTACGGCTTCAGGAAAAACTCGTCGACCGGCTGCTGGCGTGCGTGCGAGCGCTCGAACGACGTCGCGCGCCGGCGGCCACCCGATTCTTCGCGCTCGCGCCCATGGCGATGCTCGCCGCGCTCAGGCCGCCCCGGGCGCTCGTCGCGTTCGCGCCGGCCGCCGCCGGTTTCGCGCCGTGCGGGCGTCGTGACAGTCAGCGTCTCCACTTCGAGCGGACGCTTGATCAGCTTTTCGATATCGGCGAGCTGCTTCTTCTCGTTCGCGCTGCAAAGCGACAGCGCATCGCCCGACGCACCCGCGCGGCCCGTGCGGCCGATGCGGTGCACGTAATCCTCTGCGTTGAACGGCAGATCGAAATTGATCACGGCCGGTAATTCCACGATGTCGAGCCCGCGCGCCGCGACGTCGGTGGCGACGAGCGCCTCGATTTCGCCGCGCTTGAAGGCGTCGAGCGCCTGCATCCGCTCGCCTTGTGTGCGGTCGCCGTGAATCGCGGTCGCGATGATGCCGTCGCGCTCCAGCACGCGCGAAAGCCGGCTCGCGCCGATCTTGCTGTTGCAGAACACGATCACCTGCTTGAGGCCGCGCTCGCGGATCAGTTGCGCGACCGCGCCCGACTTGTCGCTTTCATGCACTTCGAACACGATCTGGCGCACGTTCGTGGCCGTGGAATTGCTGCGCGCGACCTCGATCGTCTGCGGATTGCGCAGATAGGTTGCCGCGAGCTTCTTGATTTCGCCCGAGAACGTGGCCGAAAAGAGCAGCGTCTGGCGCTCCTTCGGCAGCAGGTTCAGGATGCGCTGCAAATCCGGCAGGAAGCCCATGTCGAGCATGCGGTCGGCTTCGTCGAGCACGAGCATCTGCACCTGGCCGAGGTTGAGCGTCTTTTGCTGCACGTGATCGAGCAGCCGCCCCGGCGTCGCGATCAGGATCTCGACGCCGCGCCTGAGCGCCTCGGACTGCGGGTTCATGTCGACGCCGCCGAACACCACCGTGCTGCGCAGCGGCGTGTGCTTCGAGTAGGCCTGCACGTTCGCGGCGACCTGGTCGGCGAGTTCGCGCGTCGGCGTGAGGATCAGCGCGCGCACCGGGTGGCGTGCGGGCGATGCGCTCGTGTTGGCCGACGGCAGCAGGCGCTGGATGATCGGCAGCGAGAAGCTCGCGGTCTTGCCGGTGCCGGTCTGCGCCGCGCCCATGACGTCGCGGCCGGCCAGCACCACGGGGATCGCCTGCGCCTGAATGGGCGTGGGAATCGTGTAGCCGGATTCGGTCACTGCCTTCAGGATGTCGGCGGACAAGCCGAACTGGTCGAACGTGGGCGCGGCTGCTGCGCTCGCGTGGTCGGCGCGGGTGACTTCGGCAGCAGCGGCGGACGTGTTCGTGACGACGGAATCGGACATGGTGACTAGGTGGCTTTCGCTAAAAATGCGCGTGAAGCGGCGAATACGCGTGAATTCGTTCGACTGCGCGGCGTATGACCGGTGGATATCGAGCTGTTCAGGGGCGCCGCCGGTGGTGCTCATCTGCGGCAGCGCCGCCAATGCCCATGCGCCAGCGGCGCCGTTCCTGCTGTTGCCCCGGAGTCTTCCTGGATGGGACTCACTGCCTGGGTTCCTGCCCTGCTTGCTTGCTGCGCTCCGTTCCGGTTAGGAGCGGGTTTTCCTGCCCGCACCGGGCATCTGCGCGGGCGCACCGTGGCGTACAGGGCGGCAGCGCTTTGCTGGACCCGGCTGGCGGCAAGCTCGAACGCCGAAAGCCGGCCATTGTAGCACTGAGTCCGTGACAGCTCCGGCGTCCGGCCGAAAGCTCCGGGACCGCCGCCGCGGCGTGAGCCAGCGCCGCCCCGAGCGTTCTCACCCCTTTTTCGGCACGTCGCGCACGACCATCAATCGCAGCTCCGTCATGTCCTCGATCGCGTAGCGGATGCCCTCCCGGCCGAGCCCCGAGTCCTTCACGCCGCCGTAGGGCATGTTGTCGACGCGAAATGAGGGCACGTCGTTGATCACCACGCCGCCCACTTCGAGCGCGTCCCACGCGCGGTTCGTATGCGCGAGGCTGTCGGTGAAGACGCCGGCCTGCAGGCCGAAATCGCTGTCGTTGACGATTTCCATCGCCTTCTCGAAATCGGTGAATTTTTCGAGAATCGCGACGGGCCCGAACGCTTCCTTGCGATAGAGATCCTGGTCGCGCTTCACGTTTTCGAGCAGCGTCGCCTCGAACATCGCGCCGTCCACACCGCCGCCCGCCACGATCTTCGCGCCGCCCGCAACCGCCGCGTCCATCCACCCGGCAAGCCGTTTCGCCTCCGATTCCGAGATCATCGGCCCGACGAACGTCTTTTCGTCCTTCGGATCACCCATCTTCAGCGACTTCGTCTTCGCGATCAGCTTCTCGCGCAGTGCGTCGTAGACATCGGCGTGCGCGAGAATCCGCTGCACGCCGATGCAGCTTTGCCCCGACTGATAGAACGCGCCGAACGCCAGCCGGTCGACGACGTAATCGAGCTGCCCGGCCTGATCGCGATCCACGACCGCCGCCGCGTTGCCGCCGAGCTCCAGAATCACCTTCTTCTTGCCCGCCTTCTTCTTGAGCTCCCAGCCGACGGCCGGCGACCCCGTGAACGAAAGCAGGCGAAAGCGCTCGTCGGTGGTGAAGAGGTCGGCGCCGTCGCGATGCGCGGGCAGGATCGAGAACGCGCCCTTCGGCAGATCGGTCTCCGCGAGAATCTCGCCCATGATGAGCGCGCCGACGGGCGTGCGGCTCGCGGGCTTGAGCACGAACGGGCAGCCGGCCGCGATGGCCGGCGCGACCTTGTGCGCGGTCAGGTTGAGCGGAAAATTGAACGGCGAGATGAACGAGCACGGCCCGATCGGCACACGCTTGTAGTAGCCGTGGTAGCCCGCGGCGCGCGGCGCGATTTCGAGATTGATCATGCCGCCGTCGATGCGCACCGACTCTTCGGCCGCGACCTTGAACGTGTCGATGAGACGCGTGACCTCGCCTTTCGAATCGTTGATCGGCTTGCCCGCCTCGATGCAGAGCGCCATCGCGAGTTCGTCGAAGCGCTCGCGAAAGCGCTTCACGCAGTGCTCGAGCACCGCCTGCCGCTTGTACGGCGCGAATTCGCGCAGCGCGGCCTGCGCGTTCACCGCGTGGCCGATGGCGGTGTCGATCGCCTGCGCGTCAGCCATCGCGACGCGGGTCGCGACTTCGCCGCTGAACTTGTCGGTGACTTCGAGATCGGTGTTCGCCGCGACCGGCTCGTTGGCGAGGTAATACGGATAAGTCTTCTGCAACATGACGGGTTCTCCTTCGTTCGAGCGAGGCTCCTGCGCTCGCGGTCGCTCACAGTTGCGCGGCGAGCCGCTTGATCTCGCGATTGAGCACGCGCTCGTTGTCCGAGTAGTCGATGGGCACGTCGACGAGATGCACGCCCGGGCTCGCGTAGCATTCGCGCAGAAGCGGCGCGAATGCCTCCGCCGACTCCACCCGGTGCCCGGTCGCGCCGTAACTCTGCGCATACGCGACGAAATCGGGGTTGTTCAGCGTCATCCCGTAATCCGGAAAATTCATGTTCTCCTGCTTCCAGCGGATCATGCCGAACGCGTCGTCGCGCAGCACCAGCACGACGAGGTCGAGCTTCAGGCGCACCGCCGTCTCCAGTTCCTGCGAATTCATCATGAAACCGCCGTCGCCGCACACGGCCATCACCTTGCGGCCCGGATGGACGATCTTCGTTGCTATAGCAGACGGCAGGCCAGCCCCCATCGACGCGAGCGCGTTGTCGAGCAGGAGTGAATTCGGCTCGTGCGCGCGGTAGTAGCGCGCGAACCAGATCTTGTACATGCCGTTGTCGAGACAAATGATGCCGTCCACCGGCGTCGTGTCGTAGACGTCCTTCACCACGCGCACCGGGTAGAGCGGAAAGCGCGCGTCGTTCTGGCCCTTCGCGAGCTGCGCGTCGAAGTGCTGCTTGATCTCCTTGAAACGCGCGAAATCCCAGTGCTCCTGGCGCTCGCGCAGCGCTTCCTTCATCTGCCAGACGGCGTTCGCGATGTCGCCGACCACCTCGATCTGCGGAAAATACACCGGATCGACCTGCGCGCCGAGGAAGTTCACGTGAATCACGGTCTTGTCGCCGGCATCGCCGCCGCGCATGAAAAACGGCGGCTTCTCGATCACGTCGTGACCGACGTTGATGATGCAGTCGGCGTGGTCGATCGCGCGATGCACGAAATCGCCGTCCGAGAGCGTCGCGTTGCCGAGCCACATCGGATGCGACTCGTCGATCACGCCCTTGCCCATCTGCGTCGTGAAAAACGGAATGCCGATCTGGTCGACGAATTCGCGCAGCATCGTGCAGGTCGTCTTGCGATTGCCGCCCGCGCCGATCATGAGGAGCGGGTGCCGCGCGAGCGTGATCGCCTCGACCGCGCGCGCGATCGCCTTCTCTTCCGCGACCGGGCGGCGGCTGTAGCTTTTCGGGATGGGCTTGCCGTCGCCTTCCTCGTGCGCGACGTCCTCGGGCAATTCGAGGTGCACGGCGCCGGGGCGCTCTTCTTCCGCGCGCCGGAACGCCTCGCGCACCGACGCCGGGATGTTGCCGATCGACACCATCGAACGCGTGTATTTCGTGAGCGGCTCCATCATCCGCACGACATCGACGATCTGGAAGCTGCCCTGCTTGCTCGACTTGATCGGCTTCTGGCCGGTGATCATCAGCATGGGCATGCCGCCGAGCTGCGCGTAGGCAGCGGCCGTGACGAAGTTGGTCGCGCCCGGGCCGAGCGTCGCGAGGCAGACGCCGGTCTTGCCGGTCAGGCGCCCGTACGTGGCGGCCATGAAGCCGGCCGCCTGCTCGTGGCGTGTCAGCACGAGGCGGATTTTCGAGCGGCGCAGCGATTCGAGAAGGTCGAGATTTTCTTCGCCGGGAATGCCGAACACGTATTCGACTTGTTCGGCTTCGAGGGCCTTGACAAACAGATCCGATGCTTTCATGGACGGTCTCGGTTGACAGTCTGGCACGGCATGGCCTCGTCCGGCGGACGGCCACGGACTGGGATCGGGCGGCGCGGCGGCGCGTGTTGAACCGCGCATTGAACATTACTCCGGATGGCGCGCGCCTGCAGCATCAAAGGACGCGCCGCGCGCAAAGCAAAACGCCCGCGGGCGCGGGCGTTTCCAGGCGGCTTTGCGCGCGCTTACCTTGCGCGGGCCTTGCAGCCGGCAAGCATCGGCGGCGCGCCCGAATCGGCCATTCCGTTCGAGAGGGTTCCTTCCGGACCCTTGGTCCACCACGTGTACCGGTCGGCGACATAGCGCGCGCCCGACCCCGACATCACGTTCACGAACAGGAGCTTTTTGCCTTCGACCGGCAACAGCGCAAAGCTCTGGCCGTTCTTCGTGTTGACATAGCGCACCGTCACGCTCTTGCCGTCCTGGCAGTCGTAGGCAGTGGTCTGCGCGGTGGCCTGCTGGATCTGCGGCACGGTCAGCGCCTTCGCGCACACGGCCTGGGCGCCCGCGAATGCGGCAAGCGCCGCCAGAACTTTCTTCATCGTTCGCTTCGTTTGTTTCGTTTGTTTCGACACCGTACTCCCCCGTGCGTCGGGATCATGGTCTTGCGCAGCCGCGCGCGCCCGGTGCTCAGGGATCGATCACCTCGGCGCACGCATCGGTCGGCACGGCGGCCACATGGCCCACCACCGGCACGATCTTGAGCCCCGCCGACGCCACCCGGCACGGCGCGGCCGCGAGCCCGCAGCCACTCAGGACCAGCGCGGACGCACAAAGCGCCGCAAGCGTACAAAATTTCACGTTACCGCTCCTCGCTGGCATGACGGAACGCTTCGTTCCGTCATGCCGTGATCATCGGGTCGACACCGGCCTCACCTTCGCCGCCGCCAGCTTCGCGCGCTCGCGCGCTTCGCCGGTGTCGCGCCCGGTCGCGAGCGCGACGCCCATGCGGCGCTTCCTGAAGCTCTCCGGCTTGCCGAAGAGGCGCAGGTCGGAATCGGGCACGGCGAGCGCTTCCGCCACGCCCTCGAACGCGATGCCCGCTTCGTCGAGACCGCCGTAGATCACCGCCGACGCCCCCGGCGCGCGCAGCGACGTGTCCACCGGCAGCCCGAGGATCGCCCGCGCGTGCAGGTCGAATTCCGAGAAACGCTGCGTGGCGAGCGTGACGAGGCCCGTGTCGTGCGGGCGCGGGCTGACTTCGGAGAACCAGACCTCGTCGCCGCGAACGAACAGTTCCACGCCGAAGAGACCCCGGCCGCCGAGCGCCGCCGTCACTTTCGCCGCGACCTCGCGCGCCTTCTCGAGCGCGGCCGCGCTCATTGGCTGCGGCTGCCACGATTCGACGTAGTCGCCGTCCACCTGCACGTGTCCGATCGGGTCGCAGAAGTGCGTTCGCGTCTCGCCCGTCAGCGGGTCCGCAGCGCGCACGGTCAGTTGCGTGATCTCGTACTCGAAGTCGATGAACCCTTCGACGATCACCCGCCCGTGGTTCACGCGCCCGCCCGCCATCGCGTGGTTCCACGCGGGTTCGATGTCCGCTTCGCTCCGGAGCACGGACTGCCCCTTGCCCGAGGACGACATCACCGGCTTCACGACGCACGGAAATCCGATCGATCCGATCGCCGCGCGCATCTCGTCGAGCGACTGCGCGAACGCGTACGGCGACGTCGGCAGGCCGAGCGTTTCGGCCGCGAGCCGGCGGATGCCTTCGCGATTCATCGTGAGCTGCGTGGCGCGCGCGGTCGGAATGACGACGGCGAGGCCGGCCGTTTCGATGTCGGCGAGCGCGTCGGTGGCGATCGCCTCGATCTCCGGCACGATGAGGTGCGGCTGCTCCTTTTCGACGAGCGCGCGCAACGCGGCGCCGTCGGTCATGTCGATCACGTGCGCGCGGTGCGCGACCTGATGGCCGGGCGCGTCGGCATAGCGGTCGACGGCGATCACCTCGACGCCCAGCCGCTGCAGCGCGATGATCACTTCCTTGCCGAGCTCGCCCGCGCCGAGCAGCATCACGCGCGTGGCGTGCGCCGACAGCGGCGTGCCGATGCGGTGCACGCCGCCGGACTCGATGCCCGGTCTGCCAGCGCTTTCGCCAGCACGTTGGCCTTCGCGTTGGCCGTCGCTTCGGCCATGATTCGCGGTCTGCATGAATGCTCCAGAAATTGGTCCTGACAGGCTGGCGATGTTAACACGCGATGCCGCGCGCAACAGATCGTCCGATCGGCCTGTCCGCACCGCCTCTCGACAGGGCGCGGCCCGCGGCGCGGACGGCATGCGCGGCACGGTGCCAGGCACCTTGTTGCATATCGACGCTGGACAAATCGCAGGACGAGTGCGATACCCTTACGGTTTAGCCAGCCCGAGGATTTTCGATGCACACGCCATTTTCCCGCACGCAGCCTGAGCATTCCTCCCCGCGTTCCCCGCATGTCATTCGGGGCGCGAAAGCCGCATCAGCTGCGTCGCGCGGCGCGTGCCGTCCGCTCTTTTCCGCCGCGCGCTTCGCCGCGCTTCTTTGCGCCTGCGCGCTCGCCGCCTGCACGATGCCGACCCATCCCGACTCCGCCGCCCCGCCGGCCGACCCGTACAATCCCGCCGCCACGCAGCTTCTCGACGACACGCAGTGGGAACTCACGCGCTGGGCCGACGCGGGCGGCCAGCTGCGCACGATCCCGCACGGCGACAACGGCCAGCCGATCACGCTCGACTTCTCGACCACGGGCGGCCAGCGCCGCGTAAGCGGCTTTTCGGGATGCAACCGCTATATGGGCACGTACGACCTGAAGGACGGCAAGCTCTCGTTCGGCCCGCTCGCCGGCACGCGCATGGCCTGCATGGGGAGCGCGGGCGCCGCGCTCGAGCAGCCGTACCTGAACGGGCTGCAACACATCGCGAAAAGCGGCGTGCAGATGACGCCCCCGCAGCAACTGCAAATGACGCTCGACGACGGCCAGGTGCTGATGTTCACGCGTCGCGGAAAATGAGTACGTGAGAAGGCGGCGCGGCCTCGCGCGGCGCCGCCCGTCGACACGCCTCGTTCACGAAGACACGCCGCATCAGCGGTTAAACTCGACGGTCAGGTCTTCGCCGCTTCCATCATTCGTTGGTTCCTAGCATGCATACGGTAGTTCTCGGCTGGTTCGGTGGGTCAGTCGTCTGGTTTCTTCCCCTCTTGTGGCGACTCGTCCGATCGATGCTTCCGGACGGCGCTGGCCTGCGCGGCCCGGGCACGATCCGTCTGTGGCTCGGCTTCATCTGCGTGCTGCTCGCGAGTTCGACGCTGGAAGGCACGCTCGTCGGCTCGTTCGAGGCAGGCGCCGGCGTGAATCGCTGCGGCCATGCGCTCGCGGCGGCGTTGGGCGTCCTCGCGGGTACGGCGAGCGCGGCCCTGATCGCGCTCGCCGTGCTGCTCGTCAGCCTGCCGTGGCTGTGCGATTTCCAGTGGCGCACGGTCATCGCGTGGGCGAACTCGGCATTCGGCCTCGGGCTCAAACCGCAATGGCTCGCCGCACGCGAAAAAACGCCGCGCGCACCGCGCGAAAAGTCGACGCGGGCGTCGCGCAAGAAGCCGTCGCGCACGCAAGGCGCGCACACCGATGCCGGATACCGGTCGACCGGATTCGCCGGATCGGCGTCGCATGACGCACCCGCGCTCGGCCTGCCGCCGGCGACGAACCGCGAAGGCGGCCGATACCAGCGCCCGACCGTCTGGCGCCCGCCCGCCATCCGGCGCAGCGAGGCGGCCCGGACGCCGGGTTCCGCAACCGCACCGGACGGGGCCTACGCCGAGCGGAACGAGAAACCTCGTCAGCCCGCGCAGCGACACCCGACGCCGGTCGAGCCGGTCGCGCCCGCCGGCTGGCTCGGGGGCGCGCAGGCAGGCGCGCGGTCCGCCGACCCGCTGGCGGGTTCCGCCCGGCGCGATGGCATGCGTCAGGCCGCGGACGCGGCTTCGGGCAGTACGCCACGTGCGCCGTTCACTCCGGGTTCAGGCGCCGTGGCGCGCGCGGCTGGCGCCGGCCCCGGCGCGTCGTCACAAGGCACCACGAGCAACGGGCGTGCGCCGCAACGTGAAGGCGCATCGCCCCAATCTGCTGCGAACGCATCACGGGGCATGCAGGTGCCGCGAGCGTCCGTGGAACGCAGGCCGGCGCCGCCGGCGACGCCGCGCCACGGAGCGCCCAGCCACGGAGCGCCCGCTGCGGGCACGCCGGCCATCGATCAGGTGCCGGTGTTCTCGCGTCCCGCCGAACCGCCGGGCCCGCCTCCCGCACCGGAAACCATCCAGGCGACGCTGCGTTCGATCGAAGAAAACGCCGCGCTCTGGACGTCGCTCGCAGGCGCGAGCCTCGCGCGCCGTCACGAGTCGCAGGATGCGCAGGCCGATGCGAAGGCGAACGGCAGCACGGCCGCCACGCGCGCCGCGCCGCCAATGGCGAACGGCGCGCCGGACCATGCGGTGCCATCGAAGCCCGGCACGGCGCGCGATTCCGCTTCGGGCGGATCGCCAGATCCGAGTGGCCGCGTGCAGGCGCAGCCGTTCCACGCCGGAGAGGGTCCGCTGTCCGCCGCCGCGCTCGGGGAAACGGTCGCGGCAGGCGGGGCAGCGTCGCCCGCCGCGGACATCGGCGTCACGCCGCGCGAAGTCGAGGCGTCGCCGACGATTCCGGCCGCGCGAGCCGACGACAAAACCGCTTCGCCGGCCAGCGTCAGCGGAGAAGCGCGCAACCGATTCGAAGCGCCGCCGGGAAATCCGGGTGCCGACTCCGCCGGCGGCGTCGCGCTGCCTGCCAGCGATATCGACGAACCGCGTCCGGACGCAGGAACATCATCGGCCACGCCGCCATGGAGCAGCGCGGACGCTGACGCGCCGGTCAGCGCGCATGAAGACGAGCGCATCTCTGCTGCCAGCGCGCCGGAGCTTGCCGACGGCGCTTCGCTCGATCCAGCCGGCGCAGTCGAACGCCCGGCGCAGGCCGGCACGCCCATCGCGAATGCGGCAGCGACGCCTTCTCCCGTTGCGGCGCCGCCGCCCGCCGAAGCCCCGCCATGGATCGCCGAAGCCTCGACGGGTGCGCCCGCCGGCGTGCATCCACAAGCCGGGTACACGCCGCATGCGGACCTCGACACCCGCTACCGTGCGGCGTCCCCGCTGCAACTCGTGAACGACGCCCCGCAAGAACCCGAACCCGAGGATTCCGCCCCGGACGATGAAGACGAATACGCCGCGTCCAACGTCGTGCGCTTTCCCGGCCCGGCGCCGGTGACGGCGCCTGCCGCGCTGCCATCGCCGGCGTATCTGGCGCCGGTCGTTGCTCCGTCGGCGCAACCGGGCGCCGCGCCCGTCGCATACCCGCCGCAAGCGCCAGCCGCCCCGCCCTCCCCCGCCGGATCGGCCAGCTTCGACGGATCGGTTGAATCCGCCGGAACGACCGAGCCGCGCGCGCCCGTGCGCGGCTTCGTGCCGACCGAGTTCGAGTTCCATGCGCCCGCGGCATCGGCGGTCGAATTGCCTGGGCTCGACCTGCTCGCGCCCGCCTCCGACGAAGTCGAACCCGTCTCGGAGGAACGGCTCGCCGAAACGGGCCAGCTGATCGAGCAGCGTCTGCAGGAATTCAAGGTGCCGGTGACGGTGGTCGGCGCGTCGGCGGGGCCGGTCATCACGCGCTTCGAGGTGGAACCGGCGCTCGGCGTGCGCGGCAGCCAGATCGTCGGCCTGATGAAGGACCTGTCGCGCGGGCTCGGCCTGACGTCGATCCGCGTCGTCGAGACGATTCCCGGCAAGACCTGCATGGGCCTCGAATTGCCCAACGCGAAGCGCCAGATCATCCGGCTTTCGGAAATCCTCGAAGACGACGTCTATCGCAACTCGAAGTCGAATCTGACGATCGCGATGGGCAAGGACATCATCGGCAACCCGGTCGTGACCGATCTGGCGCGCGCGCCGCACATGCTGGTTGCGGGCACGACGGGCTCGGGCAAGTCGGTCGCGATCAACGCGATGATCCTGTCGCTGCTCTACAAGGCGAAGCCGGAGGACGTGCGCCTCATCATGATCGATCCGAAGATGCTGGAACTCTCGGTCTACGAGGGCATTCCGCATCTGCTGGCACCGGTCGTCACCGACATGAAGCTCGCCGCCAACGCGCTCAACTGGTGTGTCGGCGAAATGGAGAAGCGCTACCGGCTGATGTCGGCGGTCGGCGTGCGCAATCTGCAGGGCTTCAACCAGAAGGTGCGCAACGCCGAGGCCGCCGGCAAAAAGCTCACGAATCCGTTCTCGCTCACGCCGGACGCACCGGAGCCGCTCTCGACGCTGCCGCTGATCGTGGTGATCATCGACGAACTGGCGGACCTGATGATGGTCGCGGGCAAGCAGATCGAGCAGCTGATCGCGCGGCTCGCGCAAAAGGCGCGCGCCGCCGGCATCCACCTGATTCTCGCGACGCAGCGGCCGTCAGTGGACGTGATCACGGGCCTCATCAAGGCGAACATTCCGACGCGGGTGGCGTTTCAGGTGTCGTCGAAGATCGACTCGCGCACGATTCTCGACCAGATGGGCGCCGAGTCGCTGCTCGGTGCGGGCGACATGCTGTTCCTGCCGCCCGGCACCGGCTATCCGCAGCGGGTGCACGGCGCGTTCGTCGCCGACGACGAGGTGCATACCGTGGTCGAGTATCTGAAGCAGTTCGGCGAGCCGGAGTACGAGGAAGGCATCCTGTCGGGGCCGGCGTCGGAGGGTGCGTCGCAGGACCTCTTCGGCGACGCCCCGGACGCGGAAGCCGATCCGCTCTACGACGAGGCCGTGTCGTTCGTGCTGCGCACGCGGCGGGCGTCGATTTCGTCCGTGCAGCGGCAGTTGCGCATCGGCTATAACCGCGCCGCGCGGCTCGTCGAGCAGATGGAGACGGCGGGCCTCGTCTCGCCGATGGGCAACAACGGCAACCGCGAGGTGCTGGCGCCGGGGCCGGCGGAATAGCGGGCGGGCCGCGCTACCAGAGCCTCAGCCTGCGCAGCAGGAATATCGTGATGGCGGCGCACGCCGCCATCACCCCGAGCACGATCCAGAACGAGTAGTGCTCGTGCGTCCCCGGCAGCCCGGCGACGTTCATCCCGAAAATGCCCGACACGAGCGTCGCCGGCATCAGCAACGCCGACATGATCGCGAGCCACAGCAGCTTGCGGTTGATGTCCTCCGAAAGGAGCGCGGCGATCTCGTCCTGCAGCAGCTTGGCGCGCTCGTAAAGCGCTTCGAGTCCGGCGCCGAGCCCGTTGAGCACCTGAATCGCCTGGATCAGCGCTTCCATCGAACGCGGCTCGGCCCATTCCAGCCGCCTCGTGACCAGTTGCGTGAGCGCGTTGCGCTCCGGATCGATGAAGCGCTTCACCTCGACGAGCCGCCGCCGCACTTCGCCCAGCTCGGCGCGCCAGTTCGAATGGCGGCCGTCGATCACGCCCTCCTCCACGTCGTCGAGCCGGTCGCCGAGTTCGTCGATGCGGTCCGCGAAGGTCTCGTTCAAGGCCCGGATCAGGCCCGCGAAGAGATCGACGGTGTCGCGGAACATCGCGCCTTCTAGCACCGCGTGCCTCAGGCGGTCGGTCGACTGCAGCGGCTGCGCGCGCACCGTGATCATGCGGTGCCGGTCGACGTAAAAGCGCAGCGCGCCCGTCGCGCGGCGCGACGCCCGCGCGTCGGGGTCCGCGTCCTTGGTGCCCGCGGGCGACACCGCGACGCGCTCCAGATCCGCCACCACGCCGTACATGAAATTCGCGCCCATGTGCACGCGCGGGCGCTTGTCCTCGCCGTTCAGGAACTCGCGCGCCACGTCGGGCATCGACGTGACGCCGGTCAGCCAGTTCTCGACGGTGTCGTCGTTGGCGCTCAGATGCAGCCACGTGGGGCCTTCGCCCGCGATCGACGCGCGCGCTTCGTCCCACGACAGCCGCAGCGCTTCGGCGCCGGCAAAGCGAAACGCGCTGATGAAGCCCGGCGGAACCGGTTCGTTGCGTTCGGCCGGCGCGCGTCTCGCGGCCGTTTCGGTAGGGGTCGTGTTCAACGTTTCACTTCCTTGATGCTCTGCAGGTGGGCCGGAACGCCTAGCGCCACCGGAAAAATGCGACATCGCGCGGGTGCACTCCCGGCAGGCGCGGCGATTGCCGTCGCCATGACGGATGCCTCGCGGTACGGCACCGAAGCGACCGGCGGTGCACAACGGAACCGGCACGGCGTGCGCGATATCCTCGTGCGCCGTGACGCCGGCGGAAAACCCGCCACTGGCCTGGACCCGTGACCGTTGCCGGGCGTAGCCGCAGATCGGCTCGACGTGCCCGTGCGAGCCGGACAAGGCTAACGCGGACAGGATATCCTCATTGCCTTTCGAATCGGTCCAGTGCTTTCCCGCGCCGCATGCTCAGGAGGGCGCCACCAGCTTGAAATCCACCGGCGAGCCGATTTCAAGACGTTTCGGGTCGGATGCGAGTTCGCCCGTCTCCGGATTGCGGCGGAAGAAATAGACGCTGTCGCTGTCCTGATTGCCGACGATGAGCCAGTGCCCGCCCGGCTCGATGGTGAATTCGCGCGGCGTCCTGCCAAGCGTCGGCTGCCGGCCGATGAGGGTCAGGCGGCCATTCGACGGATCGACGGCGTAGATCACGATCTCGTTCGCATCGCCGCGGTTGGTCGCATAGACGAAGCGGCCGTCCGGCGACAGATGGATCGCCCCGCCGCCGACCTTGCCCTTGAAGCCGGGCGCCGTCATCGGCAGGCTCTGGACCTGTTTCAGCCTGCCGTGCGCGTAATCGAACACGACGACCGACGCGTTCATCTCGGTGGTGAGGTAGGCGTGCGTGCCGCTTGCATCGAAGATCAGGTGGCGCGGGCCGGAACCCGGCGCGACGGGCGTATAGCGCGTCTCGGTCGGGCCGAGCAGGCCCCGGCTGCCGTCGGGTGTGTAGCGGTACACGTAGAGCTTGTCCACGCCGAGATCCTGCGCGAAGAGGTAGCGGCCGTCGGGCGAGAAGACCGTGGAATGCACGTGCGAGTTGTCCTGCCGTCCTTTCACCGGGCCGCCGCCTTCGTGATGGACCGACAGCACGGAGCGGCCCAGCTGGCCGCCTGCGTCGAGCGCAAACATGGCGAAGCTGCCGCCCGGCCTGGCCGCGACCGAGTAGTTGGCCGCGACGAGATAGTGCCCGTCCGGCGAAAGCGCGAGATAGCACGGATCATTGCCCGCGGTCGACACCCTGTTCAGGAAGCTCAGCTGTCCGCTCTGGCGATCGAAGCGAAACGCGCTCACGCCGCCGCGCTTCGATGCGGGGCCCTTGTCGCCGGGCAGTTCGTTGACGGCATACACGTACTGGCTGTCGCGGCTGACCACGAGATACGACGGGTTCACCGCCTGGGCCGACGCAAGGCGCGTCAACTCGCCGTTGCGCGTGTCGAAGCGGTACACGTAGATGCCTTCGCTCTTGCCGCTTCCCGTATAGGTGCCGATGAGCAGATCGTAGACGCCGTCGGCGGACGGCGCGCCCGGCGTTCCCTGCGCGAGCGCGTGCGCCGTGGCGAACGCGAGCATCAGCGCGAATCCTCTTGCCCACGCAAGCGGCCTGAAAACGCGCCCGCGCCATGAGGGGCGCGCGCCGGGACGCGGCCTGCCGGCGCAAGCGCCCGTATGGCTCTGATGCATGTGACCTCCTGATCGTCGGATTGCAGCTTTTTCGAGTTATGTTGCCGCATGGCGGCAGCGGAAGCCGGCCGGGCATGCGAGCGCGCAAGTTTCGGTCCCGCAGGGCACGAAACTTGCACAATGAGGCAGTCTCGCCAAAATCGAACCAGACAACTCGAACCAACAAAGGAGTCGCGATGAACATTCACCTGAGCCTGGGCCCGCTGGTTTCACTCATCGCCGGGATTCTGATTCTGATCATGCCGCGGCTGCTCAACTTCATCGTGGCGATCTACCTGATCGTGATCGGACTGATCGGCTTGTTCGGCGTCGGCGCCTCGCATTTCTGAAGCCTCGATCGACCGTGCTCATCACCCCGCTCACGCCCCCATCTGACGCCGGTTTCGCGGCCGGGTTCCGGACAAGGCGCGCATGAAGGCGGGACGCGCAAACGAAAACAGCCGCGCGCCCGAAGGCGCGCGGCTGCGGCAATGCGATCGGATGTCCGGAGCGGGTGCCGGATCAGCCGTTGGCGAGCTGGTCGAGACGCAGGCGCCCTTGCAGCGACAGTCCGCCGACGGCGATCCCGCCGACGCCGTAGCTGTAGCGCGTGAAACAGGCGCGTTCGGTCAGAAAGGCCGCGGCGGTTTCCATGGCGTTGCGGGAGAGCCCGAGATGCCGGTAGTCGAGCGGAAGCAGCGAGTCGGCGTCGGAGACGCGGCTCGCTGCGGAAAGTATCGCAATGCAATCGGCTTTTGACGGATTGAGCATGAGTTTCTGTTCCTCGAAAACGCTACGCTAGAGACGGTTTGTCCAAACGACGATTTGAAGACCAGCAACGCGCAGCCGCGGCGGTAAGCCGGCTCGTGCGCGGTAAATGCACGGTAGTGCGGGTAATGCGCGAAAAGGGAAGCAGATTTGACGCGGCGCGGAGCGCGCGAGAGACGCGCGCAAAGAATCCGGTGCCAATCTTCATTTTAATCAGCTGTCTATTTTTTTTCCAAGGCCTTTATGCAGGTTTCGGCGTCGGCCGGCACGCGTTTCTTGCCTCGGCGTGCTGCCGTATCGGGTGCCGATTGCTGCCGAGGTCGAACTATTGCGGCAAAATTCGGTTCGAACAGCGTTTAGTCCTTATCGGCCATGGATCAGCGGCCCGTCCGCGGTTCGCCGGCACGCATCGCGGTCAACGGCCGCGCGCGCCGGTGCACCACCGACCAACCCGCGACGCAGCGCCAGGCGTCGCCCGCACGAGAGCTTTCATTCGCCTATGCCAGCCCTGATTGAAGACTACGCGATGGTCGGCGACGGCCACACCGCGGCCCTGATCGCCCGCGACGGCTCGGTCGACTGGCTCTGCTGGCCGCGCTTCGACTCCGGCGCGTGTTTCGCCGCGCTCCTCGGCACGCCCGAGCACGGCCGCTGGCTGATCGCGCCGGATCTCCCGCCCGGCGCGGAGCCGCCCGCCATCAGGCGCCGCTATCGCGACGACACGCTGATCCTCGAGACCGACTTCGAAACGCCCGACGGCGCCGTGACGATCGTCGACTTCATGCCCGCGCGCAACGGCCACTCGGAGCTCGTGCGCATCGTGATCGGCCGGCGCGGCACGGTGCCGATGAAGATGGAACTGGTGCTGCGCTTCGATTACGGATCGTCGATACCGTGGGTCAGCCGGCTGCCCGACGACAGCGGCATCAAGGCGGTCGTCGGCCCGGATCTGGCGGTGCTGCGCACGCCCGTCGAACTCGTTGGCGAGAACATGAAGACCGTGGCGAACTTCACCGTCGGCGCCGGCGAGCGCGTGCCCTTCTGCCTCTGCTATTCGCAGTCGCATCTGCGCCTGCCGCACGCGCAGGACCCGCATACACAGCTCGCGCGCACCGAGAATCACTGGCGCGACTGGTCCGCGCAGAGCGATCTCTGCGGCAAGTGGGCGCGGCCGATCCGCCGCTCGCTGATCACGCTCAAGGCGCTCGCCTACGAGCCGACGGGCGGGATCGTCGCCGCGCCGACCACGTCGCTGCCCGAGCAGCTCGGCGGCACGCGCAACTGGGACTACCGCTACTGCTGGCTGCGCGACGCGACGATCACGCTGCTCGCGATGATGCGCGGCGGCTACTACGACGAAGCGCGCGCCTGGCGGGACTGGCTCGGGCGCGTGATGGCGGGCTCTCCCGAGCAGGTGCAGATCATGTACGGCATCGCGGGCGAGCGGCGCCTGCCCGAGTGGGAGGTCGAGTGGCTGCCGGGGTACGAGGGCGCGTCGCCGGTGCGCATCGGGAACGGCGCGGTGAACCAGCTGCAGCTCGACGTCTACGGCGAGGTGATGAACGCGCTGCATCTTGCGCGCGTGGGCGGCCTGCAGTGCGACGAAACCGCCTGGTCGATCCAGTGCGCGATGCTCAAGCATCTGGAGACCATCTGGCAAAAACCCGACGAAGGGATCTGGGAAGTGCGTGGCGGCAGCCAACACTTCACGTTCTCCAAAGTGATGGCGTGGGTCGCCTTCGACCGCGCGATCCGGTCCGCCGAAAAATTCGATCTTCCGGCCCCGCTCGATCACTGGCGCGCCATGCGCGCGCTGATTCACGCCGACGTCTGCGAAAAAAGCTGGAATGCTTCGATGAACTCGTTTGTGCAGACGTATTACGGCGATTCACTCGATGCAAGCCTTCTCCTCATTCCTCTGCTAGGCTTCCTGCCGCCGACCGATCCGCGTGTGACCGGCACCGTACATGCAATCGAAACGAATCTGACCCATGATGGCCTCGTGAAGCGCTATCACACGACGGAAGTGGACGACGGCCTGCCCCCCGGGGAAGGCACGTTTCTGGCTTGTAGCTTCTGGCTCGTCGACAATCTGGCGCTCCAGGGGCGCTTTTCCGAGGCGCACGCGATGTTCGAGCGGCTCCTCGGGCTTGCGAACGACGTGGGTCTTTTGTCGGAGGAATACGACACGGTGGCAAAGCGCCTTGTCGGGAATTTTCCACAGGCGTTTACGCACGTTGCGCTCGTGCACACCGGCATGAACCTGATGCGGCACGAGCAGGAAATGGCCCGCGCGACCGGCCAGCCATCGAGCGGAGGCAACAGCATCGATGAAGCAGGCGCGACCGTGGCAAGCGAATCGTAAATTCATGTTTCCATTGTGCAAATTGTCGCTTGAAGACGGGATTGTTGCGTTGCACAATAGCGCTTTGTTGGCTATGATCAAGGAAGCAATTCCTACCGGTCGTCCGGCTGTAAGCTTGCTGAAGGTAATTTTTGCTCCCTTCGGTGCTCAAGCGGAAAGCGGTCGGGTCGTTAACCAGGCAGTACGTACTTGGAGCAGCGCAGCGAGCGAGCATCACACGCGACGCCACCGCGGCAGTAAGCGGCACGGCGGCACGCGCTAGACCATTGACTGCCGTAAGAGGCTAATCGCCGGGCGCAATACCGCGACAAACGGGCGTCACCGGATTTACACGGGGCAAACATGCTCTATCAATTTCACGAATTCCAGCGGGCGATGCTGTACCCGCTGACCGCATGGGCCCAGGCCGCATCGAAGTCGTTTCTGAATCCGGCCAGCCCGCTCGCCTACGTGCCGGGCTCCAGCCGCTTCGCGGCGGGCTATGAACTGCTTTACCGGCTTGGCAAGGATTACGAAAAGCCCGAGTTCGAGATTCATCAGATCGTAAAGGACGGCCACAAGATCCCGATCGTCGAGCAGACGGACATCGAGAAACCCTTCTGCCGCCTCCTGCGCTTCAAGCGCTACGCCGACGACAGTTCGGCCGTCAAGAACCTGAAGGACGAGCCGGTCGTGCTGGTCTGCGCCCCGCTCTCCGGTCACCATTCCACGCTGCTGCGCGACACGGTGCGCACGCTCCTGCAGGACCACAAGGTCTACATCACCGACTGGATCGATGCGCGCATGGTGCCGTTCGAAGATGGCGCGTTCCATCTGGACGACTACGTCGAGTACATCCAGGAATTCATCCGCTTTATCGGCGCGAAGGACCTGCACGTGATTTCGGTCTGCCAGCCGACCGTGCCGGTGCTCGCCGCGATCTCGCTGATGGCGACCCGCGGCGAAGACACGCCCCGCACGATGACGATGATGGGCGGCCCGATCGACGCGCGCCGCAGCCCGACCTCGGTCAATTCGCTTGCGAACGAGCACTCGTACGAGTGGTTCGAGAACAACGTTATTTACACGGTGCCGGCAAATTATCCAGGCGTCGGCCGCAAGGTCTACCCGGGGTTCCTGCAGCACGCCGGCTTCGTCGCGATGAATCCGGAGCGTCACCTCACCGCGCACTGGGACTTCTATCAGAACCTGCTGCGCGGCGACGACGACGACGCCGAGCAGCATCGCCGCTTCTATGACGAATACAACGCGGTGCTCGACATGGCCGCCGAGTACTACCTGGAAACCATCCGCATCGTGTTCCAGGAATTCCGTCTTGCCGAGGGCACGTGGGACGTGAACGGCGAGCGCGTGCGCCCGCAGGACATCAAGGGCACGGCGCTCTTCACGATCGAAGGCGAGCTGGACGACATTTCCGGCAGCGGCCAGACGCGCGCCGCGCATGACCTCTGCACCGGCATCCCGGCAAAGAACAAGCGCCACTTCACGGCGGAAAAGGCCGGCCACTACGGGATTTTCTCGGGCCGCCGCTGGCGCACGATGGTCTATCCGCAGCTGCGCGAGTTCATCCTCGAGCACGACAAGGCCCCGAAGAAGGAACCGGTGCCCGCATGACGAAAAAGGCACGCCGCGCCTGCCGGGCGCGACGTGCCTCGTTCGTCATGCGATATTTCAAATGCTCAGCGCCGCATCAGATAAGCCAGCAGCAATTCCGTATTCATCCGCACCATTTCGTCGCGCGGCCCTGTCTGACTGAAGTCGAGTCCGAAAGTCGCCTCCAGCGTAAAACGATTCGAGACGATGTAATACCCGAGGCCCGATAAGGTCACATAAAACTTCAGCGGGTCCACGTCGTTTCGAAACAATCCCGCCTTCGTACCGCGTTCGAGAATGCTTGCAAGCGTTGCAACAACCGGTGAAATCAGTTCGCGAATTCGCGTCGATCCCTTGATATATCTCGCCTCATGCAAGTTTTCGTTATTTATCAGGCGTAGCAACTCCGGGTGATCGCGATAATAATCCCAGACGAAATGCGCGAGCCGCGTCATCGCTTCGACGGGCGCCACCCCGTCGAGGTCGAGCGAGCGTTCGGCTTCCACCAGTGCGCCAAAAGCGTGCTCCAGCACGGCGGTGAACAACTGCTCCTTACTCCCGAAGTAGTAATACAGCATTCGTTCGTTGGTTTCAGCACGGCGGGCAATCTGGTCGACGCGAGCGCCAAACAGACCACCGGCCGCGAATTCATCCGCGGCGGCTAGCAAAATGCGGCGGCGGGTGCCTTCAGGATCTCTTTTGATTTTCGGCTGATTCATGGTGGCATGAGTCGAGAGCCGCGTTATCCGGATAGCGTCACGCGGCCCGGTCGATGGGTACATGACGTGAACGGGCGCGCCAAGGTTATTGGGGTACACCGTCCTGCGGTCAATCGGAAAAGCGCTTCGATTATGCGCACATCGATTGGCTATTGGCAATTGGGATTGACTGCGAATTGGGCGATAATGGCGCCTTTAGACGAGCGCGTGAGCATAAACACGCGCCTCTCCCCGCAGCGTCGCATTCCGGGCGCGTCGACTGGCATCGATGCACCTCGTCCGCACGTGTCGACGAAGACCCGCTGCCTTGTCCCCTAGCCGTGAACGTGATCGCAACCCATCCGAAGTCGCTCGCAGACCGCATCGAGGATCTGCTGCCCCAGACGCAATGCACCAAGTGCGGATATCCCGCGTGCCGGCCGTACGCCGAAGCCATTGCGTCGGGCGACGCGAACTACAATCAGTGCCCGCCCGGCGGCGTCGAAGGCGTCGCGCGGCTCGCGGCGCTGCTCGGCAAGCCCGTGATCGCGCTCAATCCCGACAACGGCGTGGAGCGGCCGCGCCCGCTCGCGGTGATCGACGAGAACGTGTGCATCGGCTGCACGCTGTGCATGCAGGCGTGCCCGGTCGACGCGATCGTCGGCGCGGCCAAGCAGATGCATACGATCATTCCCGCGCTTTGCACCGGCTGCGACCTGTGCGTGCCGCCCTGCCCGGTCGACTGCATCGCGATGATTCCGGTCACCGGCGAGAAGACGGGCTGGGACGCGTGGAGCCAGCAGGAAGCGGACGCGGCGCGCGAACGGCACGACCGGCGGCTCGCGCGCCTCGAACGCGAGCGCGAAGCCGCGGAAGCACGTGCAGCGGCGCGACAGGCGGCGCGCCCCGGGCAAGCGGCATCGGACGAGGCGCAGGCTTCGGTGGCTTCGGCTGACGCGTCCGCCGAAGCCACTGAATCCGCTGAAGCTGCCGAAGCTGCCGAAGCTGCCGAAGCTGCCGAAGCTGCCGAAGCGAAAAAGCGCGCGATCATCCAGGCTGCGCTCGAACGCGCCCGCAAGAAAAAGGAAGAGCTTGCGAAGGCGGGCACGGGCCCGAGGAACACCGAAAGCGTGAGCGCCGACGTGCAGGCCCAGATCGACGCGGCCGAAGAGCGCCGCCGGCGCCTCGGCCTGACGGACGAGCCGCGTGCGGCCAACCCGCAAAACGACTCCACCGACCTTTGACCTCCCGCGTCCGATGAATGCCAAAAAGCGCCGCGCGATCTTCGAGACGCTGCAAAGCCTCAACCCGCATCCGACGACCGAGCTCGAATACACATCGCCGTTCGAACTGCTGATCGCGGTGCTGCTGTCCGCGCAGGCCACCGACGTATCGGTGAACAAGGCGATGCGCCGGATGTTTCCCGTCGCCAATACGCCGGCCAAGGTGTTCGCGCTCGGCGAGGAAGGCGTGGCAGGCTACATCAAGACCATCGGCCTCTATCGCACGAAGGCGAAGAACGTCGTTGCGACCTGCCGGATTCTCATCGACCAGTACGGCGGCGAGGTGCCCGACGACCGCGAGGCGCTGGAAGCGCTGCCGGGCGTCGGACGCAAGACGGCGAACGTGATCCTGAACACGGCGTTCGGCCATCCGACCATCGCCGTCGATACGCATATCTTTCGCGTTGCGAACCGCACAGGGCTTGCGCCCGGCAAGGACGTGCGGGCCGTGGAAGCGGCGCTGGAGAAAGCCGTCCCCGACGAATTCAGGCACGACGCGCATCACTGGCTGATTCTGCACGGACGATATGTCTGCAAGGCGCGCACGCCGGAGTGCTGGCATTGCGCGATCGAGCCGCTCTGCGAATACCGGCCCAAGACGCCGCCGCCCGTCCTCTGAGCGCACAATGCCCGCGCGCCTTAAAATGGCGCTCTGACACCCCTGACACACGACGCATGTTCAATCCCAGCCGCGACGAAGTCCGTCAATTCTTCACCGACACCTGGCGCAAGCAGCGCGCGGGCGAAATCCTGACGCCGCTGGAAAGCATCGCCGCGGACTGGATCGGCGAGCATCCGGAGTATCAGCAGGAACTCGCCGACCCGGAATCGAAGGCCGCCGACTATTCGCCCGAGCGCGGGCAGACCAATCCTTTTCTGCACCTGTCGATGCATCTCGCGATCAGCGAGCAACTGTCGATCGACCAGCCTCCCGGCATCCGCCGCGCGCACGAAAGGCTCGTGGCACGGCTCGGTTCCACCCACGACGCCCAGCACGCGATCATGGAGTGCCTCGGGCAGATCATCTGGGACGCGCAGCGCAACAACGTGCCGCCCGACACCGACGCGTACCTCGCGCTGATCGAGCGGCGCGCTTCGCGCGACTAAGCGTTCGCGCGTCATATCGCGCTTCGCCGGCTCCCGAAACGACAACACCCCGCGCATGCGGGGTGTTGTCGTTTGGGCGGCGATGCTCGCCTGCCCGAAAGGTAACGGCCGGGACGCTTACTTCTTCAGCACGAGCGCGCCGTTGAGCGACTGGATATACGCCGCGAGGTCCTTCAGGTCGCTTTGCGACAGGTTCTGCAACTGCGCGGCCATGATCGCGTTGTTGCGGCCGAAGTTCGGGTTGCCGTTGCCCATCTGATACTGGCGCATCGCCCAGTAGACGTAGCTCGCATGCTGGCCCGCGAGCTTCGGATATTCCCCGCTCACCGGATTGTTGAGGTTCGGGCCGTGGCAGGCCACGCAGTTGTGGCTGTCGGAGAGCGCCTTGCCGTTGGCGATGTCGGCCGCCTGCGCCGCATTGGACGCCGCCATGCCGATCAGCGCGGCCGCGCACGCTGCCTTGAACGTTGTGTGGAGTGCCTGAGAGGGCTTCATGAATTCTCCTATCCCGCGAAATTTGATTGCCGAGTGACTCGCGCGTAATACGCGAACTGCTGCGCCGAACTGCGTCCGATGACGCTCGAGCGTGCGGGTCACTTGTCGGGATTGTTCTTCGAAGAGGGGGTTTGCGCGGCGTAGTACGCAGCGATGTCGGCGATGTCCTGGTCGGTCAGCGTCGTGGCGATGGCGCGCATCGTGTCGAAGTGGCGGTCGCCCTTCTTGTACGCGTGCAGCGCGTTCTCGAGGTACTTGGCGTTCTGGCCGCCGAGCATCGGAACCTCGTACACCTCGGGGTAGGCCGTCCGGTAGCCCGGAATGCCGTGGCAGCCGATACACATCGCAACCTTGCCCTCGGCCGCCTTGGCGTTGCCGACGACCTGGGCCGACGCCTGGGTCGCGAAGCCGGCAAGCCCCGACAGCGCTGCAATCACGGCACATTTGCCGACGAAATTGTTCATAGCTTCTCTAACCTAGCATGAGGGGAAATCCGGCACGCCTGATGGCCGACCCAGAGGCCGCGGCCCGCGCCGAGTTCATCACAACCTTCTCGGGACTGTTTCTTGTCTCTAGCCACGCAGGCCAAAAAAATCGCGCTAATTGTACCGCGCGACCTACCCTCCGTCCACCGCGCGCCCCGCGCAGCAAAGCCGCGGCAGGCGCGGCCCGTTGCGAATGTCACCAGGCTGCGACAATCTGTCCAATCGACAAAACGTCCGGATTGCGAGTTGCACCGATGCTTCGCGCCCTGATCGAGCGGCGGCACCGCGGCTCACACGATACCCGCCGGGTGTCAATGACAAAAGTCCTTCTGACTTATACTGGAATTTTTTCTCGACCGGACCGTTCGCCATGCGTTTCGAAGGCTCATCGCAATACGTCGCAACCGACGACCTCAAGCTCGCGGTCAACGCCGCGATGACGCTCCAGCGCCCGCTGCTCATCAAGGGCGAGCCCGGCACCGGCAAGACGATGCTCGCGGAGGAAGTGGCCGCCGCGCTCGGCATGCCGCTCCTGCAATGGCACATCAAGTCGACGACCAAGGCCCAGCAGGGCCTCTACGAATACGACGCGGTGTCGCGCCTGCGCGACTCGCAACTCGGCGACGAGCGCGTGAAGGAGATCCGCAACTACATCGTGAAGGGCGTGCTGTGGCAGGCATTCGAGTCCGATGAGCAGACCGTGCTGCTCATCGACGAAATCGACAAGGCCGACATCGAATTCCCGAACGACCTGCTGCGCGAGCTCGACCGCATGGAGTTCTACGTCTACGAGACGCACGAACTCGTCACCGCGAAGCGGCGCCCGCTCGTCATCATCACGTCGAACAACGAGAAGGAGCTGCCCGACGCGTTCCTGCGCCGCTGCTTCTTCCACTACATCAAGTTTCCCGAGCCCGCGACGATGAAGGAAATCGTCGAGGTGCACTTTCCGGGCATCAAGCAGGAACTGCTCGCCGCGGCAATGCAGAGCTTCTTCGAGCTGCGCAACGTGTCGGGGCTGAAAAAGAAGCCGTCCACGTCCGAGCTGCTCGACTGGCTGAAGCTGCTGCTCGCCGAGGACATCCCGCCCGAAGCATTGCGCTCGTCCGACCAGAAGCAGATCGTGCCGCCGCTGCACGGCGCGCTCCTCAAGAACGAGCAGGACCTGAATCTCTTCGAGCGGCTGCTCTTCATGAACCGCAACAACCGTTGACCGTTCCCGGGAACGGCCGGCCGCGTGAGCGCATCGGAGATACCGGCGCAAAACACCGGCCAAACTACCGGCCCGAAAGCTGGCGCGGTTCGCCCGGCAAGCCAGCCCGACTCTGGAGTCCGCCCCCATGCTGATCGATTTCTTCTACTCGTTGCGCGGCGCGAAGCTGCCGGTGTCCGTCAAGGAATACCTGACGCTCATCGAGGCGCTCAAGGCGCAGGTGATCGCGCCCTCGCTCGACGAGTTCTACTTTCTCGCGCGCATGACGCTCGTCAAGGACGAGAAGTACTTCGACAAGTTCGATCAGGCGTTCGGCGCGTATTTCCACGGCGTGACGAAGCTCGACGAAGCAGCGTTCGACGTGCCGCTCGACTGGCTGAAAAAGCGGCTGGAACGCGACTTCACGCCCGAGGAAAAGCGGCAGATCGAAGCGCTCGGCGGCCTCGACAAGCTGATGGAGCGCCTGAAGGAACTCTTCGAAGAACAGAAGGAGCGCCACGAAGGCGGCAGCAAATGGATCGGCACGGGCGGCACGTCGCCGTTCGGGCACGGCGGCTACAACCCGCAAGGCATCCGCATCGGCGGGGACTCGTCGGGCAACCGCACGGCGGTGAAGGTATGGGAGGAGCGCGCGTATCGCGATTACGACGACCAGGTCGAGATCGGCACGCGCAACATCAAGGTCGCGTTGCGGCGGCTGCGCCGCTTCGCCCGCGAAGGCGCGGCCGAGGAGCTCGATCTGCCCGACACGATCCGCAGCACGGCGGCGAATGCCGGCTGGCTCGACCTGAAGATGGTGCCCGAGCGCCACAACAACGTGAAGGTGCTGATGCTGCTGGATGTCGGCGGATCGATGGACGATCACATCAAGCGCGTCGAGGAACTCTTCTCGGCGGCGAAGGCCGAGTTCAAGCATCTCGAGTTCTTCTACTTTCACAACTGCGTCTACGACTATCTGTGGAAGAACAACCGGCGCCGCCATGGCGAGCGCACGCCCACCTTCGACGTGCTGCACAAGTTCACGCCGGACTACAAGCTGATCTTCGTCGGCGACGCGACGATGAGCCCCTACGAAGTGCTGCAGCCGGGCGGATCGGTGGAATACAACAACGCGGAAGCGGGCGCGGTGTGGCTAAGGCGCCTCGCCGACCAGTTTCCGCGCCACGCGTGGCTCAACCCGGAGCCGGAGCGGCTGTGGGAGTACCGCCAGTCGATCTCGGTGATCCGGCAGGTGCTCGGCAACCGGATGTACGGCCTCACGCTGGCCGGGCTCGAAAGCGCAATGCGGGCGCTCTCGAAGTGAGGAAGTGAGCGGCAGGCGGGCGCGCCGGCGTTGCGACAGCGTGGTGCGAGCGGGTAACATCGCGCTTCGGCGCTCGCGGCCTGCAACCTGTCGCGCCGTACCGTACCGCCCGCCCGGCTCCCTCGCCCCACTTCAGCCCTCCCGCCGCCTTGCGCATGAACCCGCCGTCGAATCCCCCCGCCCTCGCCCCACAACCCCTGCGCCCGCTCGCCGACACCTCCGCGTCCGCCGTCGTCGCGGGTTTCGTCGCGATGATGACGGGCTACACGAGTTCGCTCGTGCTGATGTTCCAGGCGGGACGCGCCGCGCATCTCACCGACGCGCAGATCTCCTCGTGGATCTGGGCGCTTTCCATCGGCATGGCGATCTGCACGATCGGCCTGTCGCTGCGCTATCGCGCGCCGGTCGTGATCGCCTGGTCGACGCCGGGCGCCGCGCTGCTCGTCACGTCGCTGCCGAACGTGCCGTATGCCGAGGCGATCGGCGCGTTCGTCGTGTGCGCGGCCCTGCTGACCGCGGTGGGCATGACCGGCTGGTTCGATGCGCTGATGCACCGGGTGCCGGCTGGCATCGCCTCGGCGCTGCTCGCGGGCATCCTGTTCGAGATCGGCATCGAAATCTTTCGCGCGGCGCAGTACCAGACCACGCTCGTGCTCGCGATGTTCTTCACCTACCTCGTCGGCAAGCGGCTCGTGCCGCGTTACGCGATTCCCGCTACGCTCGCGGCCGGGATTTCGGTCGCGGGCGTCCTCGGGCTCCTCGATTTCAGCCGCTTTCACGTCGCGCTCGCGCATCCGGTCTTCACGATGCCCGCTTTTTCGCTGACGGCAACGATCAGCATCGGCATTCCGCTTTTTGTCGTCGCGATGGCGTCGCAGAACGTGCCGGGCATCGCCGTGCTGAGGGCGGACGGCTACACCACGCCATCGTCGCCGCTCATTTCGACGACCGGCCTCGCGTCGCTCGTGCTCGCGCCGTTCGGCTCGCACGGACTGAACCTCGCGGCGATCACGGCGGCGATCTGCACCGGCCGCGAAGCCCACGACGACCGAAGCAAGCGCTACATGGCCGCGGTCTGGTGCGGCATCTTCTACCTGCTCGCCGGCGTGTTCGGGGCAACGATCGCCGCGCTGTTCGCTGCGTTTCCGAAGGCGCTGGTCGTGTCGGTGGCGGCGCTCGCGCTTTTCGGCTCGATCATGAGCGGCCTCGCCAATGCGATGCACGACGCGCGCCAGCGCGAGGCGGCGCTCGTCACGTTCATGGTGACGGCGTCGGGACTGACGCTTTTTTCGGTCGGGCCGGCATTCTGGGGACTGGTCGCGGGCATCGTCACGCAGGTCGTGCTGAACGGGCGCCGCGCCTGACGATCCGGCCCGCCAGGCGCGCCCCGGAAACCGGTTTTTGCGCCTGGCACCCAATCTTCACACGATGAACGCGCCCCGCGCGCAGCGGTCGAATCCGGGCCACCGCCGGTGGTATCGCCGCGAACGGCGCGCGCAGGCATAGAATGGCAGTGAGGGGCGAGCCGCCGGTGCAGTGAACGACGGGCGGGCGGCGTCGCGAATGTGTTCAACGCGGGCATCCGCATCTTTGACAAGGCGCGCAGCGCCTACGACTCGACATGACAACCGCTCTCGACCAGCTCAAGCAATACACCACGGTCGTCGCCGATACGGGCGACTTCCAGCAATTCGTGCAATTCAAGCCGCGGGACGCGACGACCAACCCGTCGCTGATCCTGAAGGCCGTGCAGAAGGCCGAATACAAGCCGCTCCTGGAAAAGACGGTGAAGGCGAACGCCGGCAAGCCGATGAGCCAGATCATCGACCACCTGCTGATCGCGTTCGGCACCGAAATCCTGAAGATCATTCCGGGGCGGGTGTCGACCGAAGTGGACGCGCGCCTCTCGTTCGACACGAAGGGTTCGATCGCGAAGGGCCACGAACTCATCAAGCTGTACGAAGACGCGGGCATCAAGCGCGAGCGCGTGCTGATCAAGCTCGCGTCCACCTGGGAAGGCGTGCGCGCCGCGGAAGTGCTGCAAAAGGACGGCATCAACTGCAACATGACGCTGCTCTTCTCGCTGCCGCAGGCCGTCGCGTGCGCCGAAGCGGGCGCGAAGCTGATCTCGCCGTTCGTCGGACGGATCTACGACTGGTACAAGAAGTCGGCCGGCGCCGAGTGGGACGAAGTGAAAAATGGCGGCGCGAACGATCCGGGCGTGCAGTCGGTGCGCAAGATCTACGCGTACTACAAGAAGTTCGGCCACAACACCGAGGTGATGGGCGCGAGCTTTCGCACGGTCGGCCAGATCACGGAACTCGCCGGCTGCGACCTGCTCACCATCAGCCCCGACCTGCTGAAGAAGCTGGCGGACAGCAACGACAAGGTGGAGCGCAAGCTCTCGCCGGAACTGGTCGCAAACGAACCGATCCAGAAGATCGCCGTCGACGAGCCGACGTTCCGCTTCCTCGTCAACGACGATGCGATGGCCACCGAGAAGCTCGCGGAAGGCATCCGCACGTTCGCCGCCGACGCGGTCAAGCTCGAAAAAGTGATCGCCGCGCTGCAGTAAGCGCCGCGGGCATTGCGCCTCTCGGACGGGCTCCGGTGCTTCAGCGCACCGGAGCCCGTTTTCATTGGGTCTTCGCATGACCTGGCCGGCCGGGCCGGAGCTTTGCCGGCTCCTGGTTACCTGCCTCGCCGCAACGCCGTCACCGGAAGAACGGCTGGGCGCCCTCGATGTTCCACATCCGCTCGATTTCGATGAGGCGCAGGCGCAGCCGGTCGACCTGTTCCGCGAGCCGCATCGCGAGCCAGTGCATGCCCTGCGCGCCCTGCACGTCCTGCACGTCTTCCAAGCCGGCTTCGGATGGCTCCGCCAGGGTGCCCGGCCGCGCCGCCTGCGCCTTCGTCACGGCATGCAGCAGGCCGACGCGCCCGAAGCGCAACGCCCGCGCCATCAGAAGCAGGGTATGGCGCACCGCCCGCTCCTCGTCGCTGCACTTCACCGCGCGAAGCGCCGCGCTCTCGGCGCCGGATTGCGCGAGCAACTCGAGCGCCGACAGCACCGAGCGATGCAGCCGCTGGATCTCCTCGAGCAGCGCGAGGGGCACGTCGATTTCCTTCGCGACCGAATCCATCAGCGAACGCGACTGCACGAGGCGCTGGCTCAACACGAGAAAACGCTTCGTGACTTCGTCCGCGGGCTTCGGACGGCCTTCCAGCAGCGCGCCATAGATCCGCGCACAGTCGCGCAGATTGTCGGCGAGACGATAGCGCCACGAGTACGTCGCGTACTGCGGCAACACGAACGAAAACGCGAGCGCGATCACGATGCCGATCAGCACGTTCGCCGTGCGCCACAGGCCGACGTCGATCGGCAGGTCGCCGTGGCCCGACACGATCATCATCGTGATCGCCGTGAGGAGCGCGACATAGGCCGGCTTGCCGATCGCGTGGTAGGCGCAGCCGCCGGCAATCACCGACATCAGGACGAACGTCAGCGTCAGCGAGCCGGTGACCCCCTGCAGGAGGATCAGCGCGAGCCCGAAGCCCGCGCCGAGCATCGTCCCGAGCGCGCGCTCGGCCGACTTCTTGCGGATATTGCCGAAGTGCTGCAGCCCGCCGATCACGACGAGCACCGTCACCGAAGCCCATACGCCGTGCGGAATGTCAATGCCGGACGTGAGGCCGATCGATGCAAGCATGGCGAGCCCCACGCGGATCGCATGAAGCAGCCGCGCGTGCCGGTAGCGAAAGTACGGCGAGCCGAGCACGTGCAGCACGCGTCTCGCGTGGCTGCGGCGGGGAAGCGGCGAATCGGTCGAAGACATGGGAAAGCCCCGGCGTCGATTAAGGTCTGCCTGCAAGATACGAGCCCGCAAAAGGCGCGCGCGCAAGACAAAACGCCCGCAACTTCCGTTACGGGCGTTTTACCAGCTTTTGCCGCGGCTGGTGCATCGTTCGCGTCAGTCGATCGGCCGATCAGCCTTCGGCGACGTCGAGATAGTCTTCCGGCCGTGTGCGGTCGCCGGAATGCTGCAGCCCCATCACCTTCACCGCCACGCTGACGACGATCGCCACCACCAGATTCACGATCAGCGCCCAGACCGCCGCGTAACCCGGGATCGCGTAGCCGAACAGCTTGATCGTGAAGATCGAGCCCGCCAGTTTCAGCGATATCGCCATCCACGTTCCGACGCCGATGCCCACCGCCCAGCCGATCAGCAGGCCGCGATGATCGAGCATGCGTGTGTAGAGCCCGAGCACGAGCGCGGGCAGCGTCTGGATGATCCAGATTCCGCCGAGCAGTTGCAGCTGGATCGCGTAGGTGAGCGGCAGCGCGAGAATGAACGCCACCGCGCCGACCTTCACCAGCAGCGACACCAGCTTCGCGACGTTCGTCTCCTGCTCCGGTGTCATCGAGCGGTTCACGAACTCGCGGTGGACGTTGCGCGTGTAGAGGTTCGCCGCCGCGATCGACATGATCGCCGCCGGCACCAGCGCGCCGATGCCGATCGCCGCGAATGCCACGCCCACGAACCACGACGGGAAGTAGTGCAGGAACAGCGCCGGCACCGCGAAATTCGGCCCGAACGCCTTGAAGTACGGAGCGAACTGCGGCATGTCCTTCACGCCCGAGGCGAGCGCCATGTACCCGAGCAGCGCGAGCAGGCCGAGCACCAGCGAATAGGCGGGCAGGAGCGCCATGTTGCGGCGGATCGTGTTGCCCGAATTCGACGACAGGATGGCCGTGACCGAGTGGGGATACAGGAAGAGCGCGAGCGCCGAGCCCACCGCGAGCGTCGCGTAGGCGCTGTAGCCGTTGAGGCTCGCGGCGTCGGGCGCCTTAAGGAGCAGCTTCGCCGGCGGCACCGTGCCGAAGATCTGGCCGAAACCGCCCAACTGCGCCGGAATCACGATGATCGCCGCGATGATCGTCACGTAGATGAGCACGTCCTTCACGACCGCGATCATCGCCGGGGCGCGCAGGCCCGAGGTATACGTGTAGGCCGCGAGAATCGCAAACGCGATGATGAGCGGCAGGTCGCCGATCAGGCCCTTCGTATCGAAACCGAGCGCGCCGATCACCACTTCGATGCCCACCAGTTGCAGCGCGATGTACGGCATCGTCGCGACGATGCCCGTCACCGCGACCGCCAGCGCGAGCATGCGGCTGTTGTAGCGCGCGTGAACGAAGTCGGCGGCGGTCACGTAGCCGTGGCGCTTCGCGATGCTCCAGAGCTTCGGAAACACGACGAACGCGAACGGATAGATCAGGATCGTGTACGGCAGCGCGAAGAAGCCGGTCGCGCCCGCGCCGAAGACGAGCGCCGGGACCGCGATGAACGTATAGGCCGTGTAGAGATCGCCGCCGAGCAGGAACCACGTGACGATCGTGCCGAAGCGCCGGCCGCCGAGGCCCCATTCGTCGAGTTGAGCGAGATCGCCCTTGCGCCAGTGAGCGGCGACGAAGCCGAGAATCGTCACGCCCACGAAGAACAGGACGAAGACGAAGGTGGCGGTGGAGTTCATCATCGCGCGTCCCCCTGTTTGCGGGCCGTCGGAACAGCTTTCGTCTTCACGTAGACGATGGCGGTAAGCACCGCGCTGATCAGCACCCAGAGCAACTGGTACCAGTAGAAAAACGGAAAGCCCCAGAGCACCGGTTCGATCTTGTTATAGAACGGCACCCACAGGACGCCGATACAGGGCAAAACCAGCAGCCATAGCCAATGCTTGTTGCGCGGTTGCGCCGTGCCTGTGGCAGCTTCGTGAGCCATGACGGTCTCCTCTTTGTTCTTGGAATTCACCGCCCCGGACGGATCGATCGACCGGGTAGGACGAGCCGTCGGGAAAGCGTCTCAAAAATAACAGGAGGAGTATATGGGGGTCTTAAAAGGGGTCAAGCAGGGCGAACCCGGGGATTCGCCTGACGTGAAAGACAGATGTAATGAGGCCCGCCGGGGATGTGCGCCTCGTTTGTGCGCTCAGATCGCGAACACTTCGATACGCTTCTCGGCGGCGCTCGCGACAAGCGCCTCGACCCACTCGCGCGCCGGCAGATCGAGTTCCGTCTCGATCAGCTTCGCGCGTTTTTCAAGCGCGTCGAGCGACACGTCGAGCGCCGGACCCGCGAACGCAATCGCGATCCGGTTGCCGTCGTGGACTTCGGGCAACGCGATCACGCGGCCGTCGAAGGCTTCGTTCAGGCGCTTCATGTTGCGCACGAAGCTCGGGTGATCGCCGAACAGATTGATCGTCACGACGCCCGCCTGCGGCGTGAGGCACGCCCGGCAGGCGCGGTAGAACGACACGCTGTCGAGCACCGGCCCGCGCGCGGTCGCGTCGTAGAGGTCGATCTGCAGCGCGCCGATCGTGCCGTGATTCGCGCGATCGTTGACGAACTCCCACGCATCCTGCTCGCTCACCTTGAGTCGGGCATCGTCGGGCGGAAGCGCGAACATCGTGCGCGCCGCGATCACGACGGCCGGGTTCAGTTCGACCGCCTCCACCGTCGCGCGCTTCAGAAACCGGTGGCAGAACTTCGTCAGCGCGGCGGCGCCGAGGCCGAGCTGCACGATGCGCCCGGGCGTCTCGATGAAGAGCAGCCACGCCATCATCTGCTGCGCGTATTCGAGTTCGATGTGGTCCGGCTTTCTCAGCCGCATCGCGCCCTGCACCCATTCCGTGCCGAAATGCAGGAAGCGCACGCCGCCCTCCTCCGAGAACGTCACGGGCGCGTAGCGCGGCTTGCGCGGAACGTCGATGCGAGGCGCGCCGTCGAGCGGTTCGTCGCGCTCGCGCTTCGAGCGCCTGCCGTGATGGTCCTGCCGGTCACGTTGCCTGTTGCCGAACGCGCGCGCTTCGGCGGACGCGCGCTTAATCAGTTTCGTCATGAGTGAGGATGTCGCGCCAGACGCGCAATTTTTGGTCGAACGAGAGAATAGCATTCGCCGGACTCGACGACGGCAGCACGAGCGTCGCGTAACCCGCCGCGCGGATCACCGGCTCGAAGCGGCCCGATGTCTTGCCGTTGAAGCACACTTTCCTCAGTTGCGGCGCGTGCCGTCGAAACGACGCGAAGTCGTTCGGGTTGGCATTGCGGATCGCCGCGTCGAGGCTGCCTTCGCGCTCGCAGGCGGCGAGCACGTCCCAGAGGCCGATGCCGTGCGCGAGCAGGCGCGCGACGCGTGCGTCGTAGGCAAGCTCGTGCAGCGGCTCGCCGATCACCGCGCCGAGAAGGCGCCAGAACTGGTTGCGCGGATGCGCGTAGTACTGCGTCGCCGCGAGCGAAGCGACACCGGGGAAGCTGCCGAGAATCAGCGTATGGGTCGATGCATCCGCGACCGGCGGAAAACCTTGCAGCATGACTTGCCGCACTACCTTGCGTCGCCGCGCACGACGCGCGTCGCATGCGATGTCAGATGCTCGAGCGGCCGCGAATGCTCGCGATGCGCCGCATGCGGCGCGTCGGCTTCGCGCAGACGCGCCCAGAGCGCGGGCAGCATGCATTCCGTGACCATCAGCGGCGCCCCGTGCCGCTCGAACACCGAGCGGCGCGCGAGAAGCGCACGGGCGCGGTGCGCACCGAGTTGCCGCGCGGCGAGCCGGTACAGCGGATGGCGCGCGGTCAGCCGGCGGCTCGCGAGCGCGGAACGCGCGACGCTGCTGTCGCTGTAGAGCAGTTCCGCGAGCGGGCGCGTCGAGAGACGGCGCATCGCCTGCCAGACGCCCGCGCTTTCATCGAGTGGCACGATGCTGTGCGCCGCGACGAACGGCGCGCCATCGACTCTCAACACCACCTCGCGCACCCACACGCTGCTGCGCGGGCTCACGCGCAGCGCACGCCACTCGTCGGCCCAGGGCAAGGCGACGGCCTCGCGCGTCACCTCGACGCTCACGGCGCCGAGCGTGCGCAAATGCGCGGTAAGCGAGCCGCCGCGGGTGAGCCAGTCTTTCTGGTCGTTGGTGAAGGTGGGAAGCGAAGCGATGCGCCAGTGCGCATCGGCGGGATCGTTGGGGATAGGCATGGCGGTGATTATAAAACCGGCACGCAAATTCGACCGGTACGGCGATGCTTCAACGCCCGTTGTCGGGCAGGCGAAAGCGGCGCGCAAGAAAAACGCGCTGCTGGAACCCCGGCAGCGCGCCTTCCCTTCCAGCTTTGCAACTTCGACCGCTTCTTACCGCGCGAGCAACAGCGTGTTCGTGCGCTTCACGAAGCTCGCCGGATCCTCCAGCGCGCCGCCTTCCGCGAGCAGCGCCTGATCGAAGAGCAAATGGCACCAGTCGCCGAAATTGGCATTCCCGGCGTTCAGTCCCTTCACGAGCGGATGCTCCGGATTCACTTCCAGAATCGGCTGCATTTGCGGCGCCTGCTGCCCGGCCGCCTTCAGCATGCGCTGCAGGTAGCCGCTCATGTCGCCTTCGTCGGCGACGAGGCACGACGGCGAATCGGTCAGGCGGAACGTGAGACGCACGTCCTTGGCCTTGCCCGCGAGCGCTTCCTTCATCTTCTCGACGAGCGGCTTCATCTCTTCGCCGACCTTCTCCTGCTGCTGCTTTTCCTCGTCGTTGAGCGCGCCCAGGTCGAGATCGCCGCGCGCGACGCTTGCGAGCGGCTTGCCGTCGAATTCGTTGAGGAACGACAGCATCCATTCATCGACGCGATCGGTGAGCAGCAAAACCTCCACGCCCTTCTTGCGGAACACTTCGAGATGCGGGCTGTTCTTCGCGGCCTGCCAGCTGTCGGCGGTGACGTAGTAGATCTTCGTCTGCTCGGGCTTCATGCGCGAGACGTAGTCCGCGAGCGACACGGTCTGCCCGGACGTGTCGTCGTGCGTCGAGGCGAAGCGCACGAGCTTCGCGATGCGCTCGCGATTGGCGAAGTCTTCGCCGATGCCTTCCTTGAACACCTGCCCGAACTCGGTCCAGAAGGTCGCGTATTTCTGCTTGTCGGCGTCTTCGGTGGCTTCGGCCGACGAGGAAGCCACATCCTCCAGCATCGAGAGCACGCGCTTCGTCACGCCTTCACGGATCGCCTTGACGTCGCGGCTTTCCTGCAGGATTTCGCGCGAGACGTTGAGCGGCAGATCGGCCGAATCCACGACACCCTTCACGAAGCGCAGGTACGCGGGCAGCAGTTGCTCGGCGTCGTCCATGATGAACACGCGCTTCACGTACAGCTTCAGGCCGCCGCGGTGGTCGCGGTTCCACATGTCGAACGGCGCGTGCTTCGGCACGTACAGCAGTTGCGTGTACTCGCTGCGGCCTTCGACGCGGTTGTGCGTCCACGCGAGCGGGTCGTCGTGGTCGTGCGACAGGTGCTGGTAGAACTGCTTGTACTGCTCGTCGCTGATGTCGTTCTTCGCGCGCGTCCAGAGCGCGCTCGCCTGATTGACGGTCTCGTCTTCGTCCTTCGTGACCATCTCGCTCTTTTCCGCGTCCCACTCTTCCTTCTTCATCAGGATCGGCAGCGCGACGTGATCGGAGTACTTCTGGATGATCGACTTCAGCTTGTAGGTGGAAAGCAGCTCGTCCTCGTCGGGACGCAGGTGCAGCGTGATGGTCGTGCCGCGCTGGGCTCGCTCGATGTCCTCGACCTCGAAATCGCCCTCGCCCGCGCTCGTCCAGCGCACGCCTTCGCCCGGCTTCGCGCCCGCGCGGCGCGTCTCGACGGTAATCCTGTCCGCGACGATGAAGCCCGAATAGAAGCCCACGCCGAACTGGCCGATGAGCGCCGCGTCCTTCTGCTGGTCGCCGGAGAGCTTCGAGAAGAATTCCTTCGTGCCCGAGCGCGCGATCGTGCCGAGATGCGAGATGGCCTCGTCGCGGCTCATGCCGATGCCGTTGTCGTCGATCGTCACGGTGCGCGCGGCCTTGTCGTACGACACGCGGATGCGCAGGTCCGGATCGTTCTCGTAGAGCGCGCTGTTTTCGATGGCCTCGAAGCGCAGCTTGTCTGCGGCGTCGGACGCGTTCGAAATCAGCTCGCGCAGGAAGATCTCCTTGTTGCTGTAGAGCGAATGAATCATCAGATGCAGAAGTTGCTTGACTTCTGCCTGAAAGCTCATGGTTTCTTGCGCCATGGTCGGTTCCTCTAGTTGGGTTTCGGTGATGATGGATGGCTGCCGCGCGTGGCCCGCGCGGGATCGCTTTTGAGCGAATTGGCGTCAGATAGAGGCGGGCCGCGCGTTTTTCAAGGGCCCCGCCTTTTTTCTCACTCACCGGCGTCTTCACCGGCATATGAAACGATTCTCCGGCGCACTCCTCGCCGCCTGTTCCCGGGCGATTGCCCGCCCGAAGCGCGGCAGGCCGCTGACTTCGGGCGAAATCGCGATGGCGCGACTCGTTTTCGCGGACGCGATCGACTATTCGCGCGTGGCGGTGCACGACCGGGGCTATTTTCCGTTCGGCCTGCAGCATCGTCAGACAGCGGTCACGCCGAACGGCAGCATGTATTTTCCCAAAGACTGCTTCGAGGAGGATTTTTCGGCCCGTGGCATCGGCTCGCAGATGTGGTTCATGCACGAACTGACGCACGTCTGGCAGTTCCAGCTCGGCTACTGGGTGAAGATGCGCGGCGCGATCAGGGTCGGCCTCGCCTACGGATACACGCTCGCGCCCGGCCGGCGCCTTGCCGACTACAACATGGAAGCGCAGGGCAACATCATCGCCGACTATTTCGCGCTCAGGTTCCGCGGCAGCGAGGGCCGGCGCCATCTCTACGAGCACAGGTACCGGGCGCGCCCCGACGCGCTCGCGCTGTACGAAGCCGTGCTGGCGGACTTCCTCGACGATCCGGCGAACCGGAGCCATCTGCCGCGCGGGGGCGCAATGCGCGTCGCGTGAGCGCCGCGCAACGCCGGCGCGCTAGCCGCCGCGCCGCCCGGCCTTCTCCAGATGGCCCGCGAGCATCGCGGGAAGGGTCGGATCGCCGCAGTTCGCGATGTTGAAGCGCATCCAGGTCGTCGGCGACTGGTGGGGCGAAAAAAGGCTGCCTGGCGTCAGCAAAAAGCCCGCTTCGTGCGCAGCCGCCGCGAGCGCGTCCGAATCGACCCCGGTGTCGGCCCACAGGAACATGCCCGCCGAAGGCGTCAGAAAGAGCCTGAAACCGGTTTTTTCGAGCATGCGCGTGGTCTTGTCGCGCACGCTGTCCAGCCGGCCGCGCAGCCGCTCGACGTGCCGCCGGTAATGGCCCTCGGTGAGCACCTTGTAGAGCACGCGCTCGTTCAGCTCCGGCGTCGTCATGCCGACGAGCATCTTCTGGTCGGTGAGCGCCTTCGCCACGTCGAGCGGCGCGGCGATGTAGCCCACGCGCAGGTTCGCCGCGAGCGTCTTGGAAAAGCTGCCGAGGAAGATCACGCGCTTCAGCTGGTCGAGGCTCGCGAGGCGCGTCGCGGGGTAGCCCGGCGGGCACAGGTCGCCGTAGATGTCGTCCTCGACGACGATGAAGTCGTACGTCTGCGCGAGCTGCAGGATGCGAAACGCCTGCGCCGCCGTGAGCGACGTGCCGGTCGGGTTCTGCAGCACCGAGTTGATCACGAGCATCTTCGGGCGCCAGGTCGCGACCATCGCTTCGAGCGCGTCGAGATCGGGGCCGTCGGGCGTATAGGGCATGCCGACGAGCCGCGCGCCCTGCGACACGAAGCGCCCGAACATCTGGAACCACGCCGGATCGCCGACGATCACCGTGTCGCCGGGCTTCACGTAGAGCCGCGCGATCAGGTCGATGCCCTGCGTGATGCCGGAAACCAGCACGATCTGCTGCACCGACGCGCCGATCTCCAGTTCCTCCAGCCGCGTCTGCAACTGCTGGCGCAGCGGCAGAAACCCCTGCGGCGTGCCGAACCCGAGCAGCTGCGCGCCGCTCTGGCGGCTCATCGAGCGCAGCGCGTTGGTGATGAGTTCGCCGTCGAGCCAGTTTCCGGGCAGATAGCCGAGGCCCGGGCCTTTCGCGGGCGTCGACGTGTGCAGCATGTTGCGCAGGAGCCAGACCACGTCGATGGTGTTTTCCACCGGCTCGCGCTCGGCGCTCGCCCCCTGCGCCGGCGCCGCGTTCGAGCCCGCGCTCGCGCGCTCGCGCACGAAAAAGCCGGAGCCGCGCCGCGAGTCGAGATAGCCGTGCGCGACGAGCCGCTCGTACGCCTCGACGACCGTGAAACGCGACACGCCCTTGTCGAGCGCGAGCTTCCTGATGGACGGCATGCGCATGCCTGGACGGAACACGCGTTCGTCGATGCGCCTGCGCCCCCACTGGACGAGCTGGTCGACGAGCGTGCGTTGCGGCGCGTCGTGCGGCGCGGGAATCTGGTCGAGCGGAACGGACATGTCGCGGCCTCCGTTTGGGGTGCTGCCCCGGCGAAAACTGTACTGAATAGTATTGGTCCGATTGTACCGTTACTGTGCAGGTGATAGGCGCTACATTTGTCGTTCGGAACGGTTTTCGCGCCGCGAACGGTTATGCTATCGGCCCCGATTTCTCCTGATTGCCATGACCGCTCATCCGCTGAAACTGGACCATCTCGTGATCGCCGCCCGCACGCTGGAAGAAGGCGCGCGGTTCGTCGCGGCAAAGCTGGGCGTCGAGCCGGCCGGCGGCGGCGCGCATCCGCTGATGCGCACGCACAACCGGCTGCTGAACCTGTTCGGCGGCGTGTATCTCGAGGTCATCGCGATCGATCCGGACGCGCCTCCCGCCGAGGCGCCGCGCCCGCGTCTTTTCGCGCTCGACGACCCGGCGCTGCTGCGCCGGCTGGAAGACGGCCCGCAGCTCGTGCACTGGGTCGCGCGCGTCGACCGGCCGAAGGGGCTCGCGCGCTGGCAGGCGCAGTATCCGGAGCGCATCGCGCCGGTCGTCGCGATGTCGCGCGGCGCGAACAGATGGGGCCTCACGGTGCCGGACGACGGCGCGTTTCCCGCCTGGCAGGCCGCGGGCGACGGCGTCGCGCCGTCGCTGATCCAGTGGGATAAGCCGGCGCATCCGTCGTCGGCGCTGCCGCAGACGGGCATCGCGCTCGTTTCGCTGACGGGCTTCCATCCGCGTGCCGGGACGGTCGCGGAGCAACTCGCGTGGCTCGGCGCGGCGCACCTGATGCGCGTTCTGCCGACTTCCGGCGCACCGGCGCTCGTCGCCCGGTTCGAATTGCCGGACGGCGGGATCGTGACCATCGGCGAGTCTGCGGAATCGGTCGAGGAAGCGCGGCGGATCGAGGCCGACGCGGCCAATGACGCCAATGAGGCGAAGAGGCCACGCAGGCGCGCGAAAAGCCGCAAGGCGGACGACGAAGCGGAGACACCCGCCGGGTCGCAGGAAGAAGCAACCCAGCCGGACGAGGCGCAAGGCGCCTCGTCCGGCGAGCGAATTCCGCCGCCGGACGCCGCAGCGGAGCAAACTGAATAACGGATCGCCGGGCGCTCCCCGTCGATCCCCGCAACATCGCAGACGGCGCCCTGAGCGCGTCGCGAAACAGACGAACAAGGAGACTCGCCCCCGATGAAGACCCGCGAAACCGAAGGCATGCTGCTCGGCCTGATCGGCGTGATCATTTTCAGCCTGACGCTGCCGATGACGCGCATCGTCGTCGAGGAAATTCACCCGCTTCTCAACGGCCTCGGCCGCGCGCTCGTCGCGGCCGTCCCCGCGGCCGCGCTGCTCCTGTGGCGCCGCGAGCGCTGGCCGACCTGGCCGCAGGTGAAGAGCCTCGCCGTCGTCTCGCTCGGCGTGATCATCGCGTTTCCGGTGTTTTCCGCCTGGGCGATGAAGACCGTGCCGGCATCGCATGGCGCAGTCGTCAACGGGTTGCAGCCGCTGTGCGTCGCGATCTACGCCGCCTGGCTCTCGCACGAGAGGCCGTCGAAGGGGTTCTGGCTCTCCGCGGTCGCGGGCAGCGCGATCGTGGTCGCCTTCGCGCTCCAGGCGGGCGGCGGCGGTGTGCAGGCGGGCGATCTGCTGATGCTCGTCGCGGTCGGCATCGGCGCGCTCGGCTATGCGGAAGGCGCGCGGCTCGCGCGCCAGATGGGCGGCTGGCAGGTGATCTGCTGGGCGCTCGTGGTGTCGGCGCCGTTTCTCGTGCTGCCGGTCGGCTGGCTCGCGTGGGCGCACCATGCCGCGCACCCGGAACCGCTCGCGCTGCGCACCTGGCTCGCGTTCGGCTACGTCACGCTGTTCTCGCAATTCATCGGTTTCTTCGCCTGGTATGCGGGTCTCGCGATGGGCGGCATCGCCCGCGTCGGGCAAGTGCAGTTGCTGCAGATCTTTTTCACGATGGCGCTGTCCGCGCTCTTTTTCGGCGAGCACGTCGAGACATCGACCTGGATTTACGCCGCGGCCGTGATCGCCACCGTCGTGCTCGGCCGCAGGGCCTCCATTCGCACCGCGGCGGCACCGGTTGTCGCCACGAGCGCGCGGCCGACGAACGCAAGGTGAGGCGCGCGAGCGATAATGGATGATTACGGATTCGGCCGCGCCAGACCCGCGCGCGCCGATCGTTGCGGCAATGCATGACCGCTCGTGAACGCCGTCCAGCAGCGACTCATAACAAGACCCATAGCAAATCCATAGCAGCACTCCACAACCCGAGCCCCACCCACAAACACCACGCAGCCCCGCTGCCAACGAGACGACCGAGGACATCCATGAACCAAGCCGATCTTCACGCCACGCCGTGGCGTCTTTCCGAACGCGCACGCAAGCTGACCAGCTCGGCGATCCGCGAGATTCTGAAGGTGACGGAGCGGCCTGAAGTCATTTCGTTCGCGGGCGGGCTGCCCTCCCCCGCGACGTTCCCGGTCGAGGAAATGCGCCGCGCGACCGACCACATCCTGCGCGAGCATCCGTCCGCCGCGCTGCAATACAGCGCGACCGAGGGCTTCCTGCCGCTGCGCGAATGGGTGGCCGCGCGCTACTCGGTGCACGGCGCGAAGATCCGCACGTCGCAGGTGCTGATCACGACAGGCTCCCAGCAGGCGCTCGACCTGCTCGGCAAGGTGCTCATCGATCCGGCGAGCCGCGTGCTCGTCGAAACGCCGACCTATCTCGGCGCGCTGCAGTCGTTTTCTCTCTTCGAGCCGCACTACGTGCAGGTGCCGACCGACGAGCACGGCCTCGTTCCCGAGCGCCTCGACGCGAAGCTCATCGACGGCGCGCGCCTGCTTTACGCGCAGCCGAACTTCCAGAATCCGACCGGCCGGCGGCTGCCGCTCGAGCGCCGCCGCGCGCTCGCCCAGTTCGCGCAGAAGGCACGCTTTCCCGTGATCGAGGACGACCCGTACGGCGCGCTCGACTATGCGGGCGCCCCGCTGCCGACCATGCTGTCGATGGCGCCGGATCACATCGTGCATCTCGGCTCGTTCTCGAAGGTCCTCGCGCCCGGCCTGCGCGTCGGCTACATCATCGCGCCCGAGGAGCTGCACTTCAAACTCGTGCAGGCGAAGCAGGCCACCGACCTGCACACGCCGAGCCTCACGCAGCGCATCGTGCACGAAGTCGTGAAGGACGGCTTTCTCGACGAACACGTGCCGACCATCCGCGCGCTCTATCGCGACCAGTGCGCGGCGATGCTCGCGGCGCTGGAACATCACATGCCGGCGGGTGTCGAATGGAACCGGCCGGAAGGCGGCATGTTCGTGTGGGTGAAGCTGCCGCAGCACATCGACACGATGAAGCTGCTCGAGGAATCGATCATGCAAAATGTCGCGTTCGTGCCGGGCGGCCCGTTCTTCGCGAACGAGGCGGAGCACAACACGCTGCGGCTGTCGTTCGTGACTGTGCCGCCGGCTAAGATCAACGAAGGCGTCGCGAAGCTCGCCGCGCTGGTTCGCGCGAGCCTCTGAACCCTGCGGGAACCGCCCGCCCGGCGCCGTGCCGTCCTGCGGGACGGCGCGGCGCTTTTCCTTCATCGCGCGTCAACCCGCGTATACACCCAAGTATTGACGCATTTTCCGAGGAGTGACTGATGGCCGAATCGAACGTATACGACAAACTGAAGCAGCTCGGCATCGAGCTGCCGAGCGCGGGCGCCCCCGCCGCCGCCTATGTGATGAGCGCGCAGAGCGGCAACACGGTGTACCTGTCGGGTCACATCGCGAAAAAGGACGGCAAGGTGCACGCCGGCAAGCTCGGCGACACGATTTCCACTGAGGAAGGCAAGGCCGCTGCCCGTGCGGTCGCAATCGACCTGCTCGCGACGCTTCATGCGCACGTCGGCGACCTGAACCGCGTGCAGCGAATCGTCAAGGTGATGAGCCTCGTCAACTCGACCCCCGACTTCACCGAGCAGCACCTCGTGACCAACGGCGCGTCGGAGCTGATCGCCGACGTGTTCGGCGAGCGCGGCAAGCACGCGCGCTCGGCGTTCGGCGTCGCGCAGATCCCGCTTGGCGCGTGCGTGGAGATCGAACTGATCGCCGAAGTGGGCTGATCCGGCTGTTTCATGCGTTTTCGCGAAGCCCGGTGCCTTACGGCACCGGGTTTTTTTCTGCCCGAAACTTTCCTGTAACTTTCACAAAAATTCGATAACGTCAGGCAATTGACAGGAAGTGACGTCAATCCCGCCAATTACCAATCCTTCGCAAACGTTTCACGAAAGTTTCTCGGAGCTTCTCCAGACTGGCGTCCGATTCCTCAGTTGTATCGAGCGCCGAAAAAAAGATTGGAGACTCCAATGACCCGCTTCTCCCTCCTCGCCTTGCTGGCCATGCTTCTCGCGGCCTGCGGGCCCGGTGAACCCGGCACGCCGCCGTCGAGCACCGAAGCCCGCGCCGTCGAAACGCCCGACCCCGCCCAACCCGAACTTGCCAGCGCCGCCGCCGCGACTTTGTCCGTTGCGGCGAGCGATCCCGTCGCCAGCGTCCAGGCCAGCCTCGACGCCGACAACCACCAGATCACCCCGGTGTTCAGCCGCTCCCCCGACTCCGCCGGCGGCACGAACAACCAGGCGCACGTCTTCCCACAAGCAGAAGGAAAAAACCGATGACCTCGAATAGCCGTCGCCGTTTTCTGCAGACCGTAGCATCCTCGGCCGGCGCCGCTGCCGCGCTGACCGTCATGCCCGAATCGATCCGCCGCGCGCTCGCCGTGCCGGCCTCGTCCCGCACGGGCAGCATCAACGACGTGGAGCACATCGTCGTGTTCATGCAGGAAAACCGTTCTTTCGACCACTACTTCGGCCATATGCGCGGCGTGCGCGGTTACAACGACCGTTTCCCGATCCCGCTGCCGGGCGGCAAGCCCGTGTGGTTCCAGCCGTCGAAGGCGGACGCCACGAAGCCCGTGCTGCCGTTTCACCTCGACACGAAGACGACGAGCGCGCAGTGCGTCGGCGACCTCGATCACTCCTGGTACAAGACCCACGCCGCGTTCGACGCCGGCCGCTACGACCAGTGGTGCGCCAACAAGACCGACATGACGATGGGCTATCACCTGCGCGCGGACATTCCGTTTCACTATGCGCTCGCCGACGCGTTCACCGTCTGCGACGCCTATTTCTGCTCGATGCCCGGCCCGACGCACCCGAACCGCTCGTATCTGATGACCGGCATGGTCGATCCGACCGGCACGAAGGGCGGGCCGCTGCTCGACAACAACGATTTCGTCGACGGCGACGTGCCGCCGAAGTATCAGCTGCTCTCGTGGACCACGTATCCGGAGCGGCTGGAGGCGGCGGGAATTTCGTGGCAGATCTACCAGCAGGGCCTGACGGGCTCCGATCCGCTCAACGGCAATTACGGCACGAACATCCTGCAGAACTTCACGAACTTCATCAACGCGCAGCCGGGCTCGTCGCTGTACCAGCGCGCGCAGACCGTGCGCACGATCGACGACCTCAAGGCCGACGTGCTCGCGAACCGGCTGCCGCAGGTGTCGTGGCTGTGCCCGCCCGCGGCCTACTCCGAGCATCCGAAGTACACGCCCGCCTACGGCGCCGAGTACACGTCGCAGATTCTCGACGCGCTGACCGCGAACCCCGAGGTCTGGAGCAAGACCGTGCTTTTCATCATGTACGACGAGAACGACGGCTTCTTCGATCACATCGTCCCGCCGCAGCCCGCCACCACTCGCGCGCAGGGCCTGTCCACCGTGACGACCGAAGGCGAGATCCACGACGTGGTCAATCCGGGCCGCGGCGGCAGCTACACCGTGGACAACCTGCCCTACGGGCTCGGGCCGCGCGTGCCGATGACGATCGTGTCGCCGTGGACGAAGGGCGGCTTCGTGTGCTCGCAGGTGTTCGATCACACGTCGGTGATCCGTTTCATCGAGGCGCGCTTCGGCGTCGATGAACCGAACATCACGCCGTGGCGCCGCGCAGTGTGCGGCGACCTCACCTCCGCGTTCGACTTCCGCACGCCCGACGGCGGGATGCCGCCGCTGCCGGACACGAGCAATTACAAGTCGATCGCCGACAACCAGTGCGCGACGCAGCCGCCGCCCACCGTGCCCGCGACGCACGGCCCGATCGATCCGCAGGAACCGGGCACGCGCTTTGCCCGCGCGCTGCCGTATGAGCTTCACGTGAACGGTCACGAGGACGACCGGCAGAACCAGTTCGTGATCGAGTTCGCCAACACCGGCCGCCAGGGCGCGCACTTCTACGTGTACTCGACCAACCGCACCGACGGCCCGTGGCGCTATACGGTCGAAGCGGGCAAGTCGCTGCGCGAAACCTTCGATCTCGCGACGACCGGCGGCACCTACGCGTTCAGCGTCTACGGTCCGAACGGGTTCGTGCGCACGTTCACGGGCAGCGCGGCAAGCCAGCAGGGCAAGCACGCCAGGAAGACGGCGCAACCCGAATTGAAGGCGCATTACGACATCGCGAACGGCAACCTCGTCCTGCGCTTCTCCAACGATGGCGACCATCCGGCGAAGCTGTCGGTGACGGACAACGCCTACGGCGCGCATCCGCGCCAGGTGACGGTACCGCCGGGAGCCGGGATCGAGGAAGCGTGGATTCTCGCGGCGAGCCATCACTGGTACGACCTCACCGTCAGCGACCGTGACGACGACGGCTTCACGCGCCGTCTCGCGGGCCATGTCGAGACGGGCCGCCCGGGCATCAGCGATCCGGCGGCGGTTGCACCCGTGACGGCCGGCACGTTCGCCACCGCGTCCACGTCCGGCACGTCCCGCGCGTCCGGCAGCGCAACGGTTGCGTAGCAGCAACAGCCGAAGCCGGCCGGATCGCGGCTTGCCGCGATCCGGTACGAAGACACCACGGGCCGTTTAGAATCGACCTCTCGCGTCCTTCCGGAGGTCACGCATGCAGCTACGAACGGTGCGCTTCAAGCAAGTCGACGTATTCACTTCGGTGCCCTTCAAGGGCAACCCGCTCGCCGTCGTCTTCGATGCCGACGATCTCACGACCGACGCGATGCAGGCCATCGCGCGCTGGACCAATCTGTCGGAAACCACCTTCCTGCTGCGCCCGACCGATCCCGCCGCCGACTATCGCGTGCGCATCTTCACGACGGCCACCGAACTGCCGTTCGCCGGCCACCCGACCCTTGGCACGGCGCATGCGCTGCTCGAAAGCGGCTACTTGCCGCAGCGCGCCGGCGAGCTCGTCCAGGAATGCGGCGTCGGCCTCGTGCAGCTCGTTCAGCGCGACGGCGGCGCATGGGCGTTCGCCGCGCCGCCCGCGCGCATCGTGCCGCTCGACGAGGCGCAGCAAAAGCGGCTCGCCGCCGCGCTCTCGCCGGGCGTAATCGATTTCAGCGCGCCGCCGTGTGCCGTGAACAACGGCGTGCCGTGGCTCGTCGTCTGCGTGAACTCCGCGAGCGATTGCCTCGCGCTGACGCCGGAGCGCACCGCCATGGCCGCGCTCGCCGCCGAGACCGGCACGCACGGCATCGCCGCCTATGGCCCGCACCCCGGCGCGGCGCCCGCCACGTTCGAGCTGCGCTGCATCCTGTATGGCGCTGAGAGCATCGAGGACCCCGTCACCGGCAGCGCGAACGCGGCGCTCGCGTGCCTGCTGACCGAACAGGGGCGGCGGCCGGACAGCGCCTTCACCGTGCGCCAGGGCACGGCGCTCGGGCGCGACGGCCGCGTGAGCATCGCCTACGACGACGCGGCGGCCGGCGCGCGCACGTGGGTCGGCGGCCACGCGTTGACGATCGTCGACGGCACCTTCCGCTATTGATGCGGCAGCCCGCGCGTATACCCCAAACAACTGTGCTTCCTTAAATTAGAAGCCTTCAGTAATATCTGAACAATCAGGGACGGGAATACAAGAGCGCAGACCGCGTGAGAACACGCGGTTAGGCTGCGCCAGAGAGCAAACGTATGCTTGCAAGGCGGCCGCAGGCCTCGGAAAGAGGCGACGATCCGATGCCCGGGCATGCGATCGGCTGGACGGACCCGCGTGTCGTGCGGGCGCGATGCGCCTGGCGTGCACCAAGGCGGATCGTCGTCCTCCGACCCGCAACCCGCGTGACGCAGTAGAGGTTTCGCTTTCGGCCCAATTCTCCATAACATGCATCGCCTTTACCCAGTAGCGCAGTCTAGCGTCAGGCGCAATGCGCCTCGTGGCCCACGGACTCAAGCGAGCTCATGAACCGAACACGGCCAAATGCGTCACGCGAAGGCAAGCTGAGCAGTTCGCCGCCCCGCCGCCGGCGCGCGCTGCTCGCCATTCCCGTGCTCGGCACGCTCGTGCTGGTCCTGCTCTGGACGGTGATCTTCGCGCGGCTCTCGGTGGAGCGCGAGGCGACGACGCATGAGTCCATGGCGTCGGCGGCGATCCTTTCGTCCGCGCTCGAGCAGCACACGATCAAGGCGATCCACCAGGTCGACCAGATCACCCGCTTCGTCAAGTACGAGTTCGAGAAGACGCCCGAGAACTTCAATCTGATCGCGACCGTCGAAAAGGGCGTCGTGCAGAGCGACACGCTCGTGCAGGTGTCGCTGATCGACGAGTACGGCACGCTGATCGCCAACACCGCCGACCCGCATCCGAAGCCGATCGACCTCTCCGATCGCGAGCACTTCAAGGTGCACGCGCATTCCAACGACGACCTGCTCTATATCAGCAAGCCGGTGCGCGGCCGCGTCTCGGGCATGTGGACGCTGCAGATCACGCGCCGCCTGAACCACCCGGACGGCTCGTTCGCGGGCGTCGTCGTGGTGTCGGAAGACCCCACCTACTTCACGAGCGACTTCTACAACGTGGCGTCGATCGGGCGCGAAGGCGTGATCGCCGTCGTCTCCGACAACGGCTCCGTGCTCGCGCGCAACACCGGCGCGGGCGCCGCCACCGGCCCCGCCGGCAAGACGGCGGTGAGCAAGCTGGACCCGAAGACCGCCGCCGAACGCGCGCGCGGCGACTTCACCGCGAGCGGCGTGTATCCGACCTCCGACCACGCGTCGGGCATCTACGTCGACCCGATCGACAACGTGAAGCGCATCGTGTCGTACCGGCACATCGACGGCTATCCGCTCGGCGTGCTCGTGGGCCTGTCGGTACGCGAGGAATTTACCGATTACAACCACACGCGCAATGTCTACCTGCTGATGGCGAGCTTCATCTCGCTCGCGATGCTCGGCTTCTTCGCCGTCGCGACGGGCCTGATCGGCAAGCTGCTCGGGCGCGAGCGCGAGATGACGCATCTCGTCGAGTTCGACCTGCTGACCGGCCTGCGCAACCGGTATTCCACCTTGCAGGCGCTGCGTCACGATGTCGCCCAGTCGGACAATCTCGGGCACCTCGCGCTGCTCTTCATCGACCTCGACAACTTCAAGACGGTGAACGACACGCTCGGCCACAACGCCGGCGACATCGTGCTGCAGATGACGGCGTCGCGCCTTGCGGAGACGGTCGGCGACACGGGCGCCCTCTCGCGCATCGGCGGCGACGAGTTCGTCGTCGTGGTGAAGGGCGACGAAGTCGAGCGGCGCGCGGTCGCGCTCGCCGAAGCCATCTCGACCATGTTCGCGACGCCGTTCGACGTGCGCGGCAGCGCCTTCGTGCTGCACGCAAGCATTGGCATCGCGCTCTTTTCGGTGTCGAACGAAAGCGAGATCGACCTGCTCAAGAAAGCCGATCTCGCGATGTACAGCGCGAAGGACGCGGGCAAGAACTGCTACCAGTTCTACTCGCCGCACCTGTCGCATCGCGCGGACCATCTGATGAAGTGGGAGCAGCAGTTGCGCGTCGCGCTGACCGAGCAGCAGCTCTTCCTCGCCTATCAGCCGAAGATCGATCTCGCGCGCCGCTGCATCACCGGCTTCGAGGCGCTCGTGCGCTGGAACCATCCGCAGCACGGGCTGATTCCGGCCAACGAGTTCATACCGGTCGCGGAATCGACGGGGCTCATCGTGCCCGTCGGCGACTTCGTGATTCATACCGCATGCATGCAGCTTGCCCGCTGGCAGCGCGACGGCTACACGGGCCTGTCGCTCGCGGTGAACATTTCGGCCGTCCAGTTCTGGCGCGGCGACCTGCTCGAAACCGTCGCGCGGGCGATCTCGGAAAGCGGCATTCCCGCCGACAAGCTCGAACTCGAAATCACCGAAACCGTGATGATGGAGTACCCGGAGCTGGTATCGGAAAAGATCTCGGCGTTAAAACGACTGGGCGTTCGCATCGCGCTCGACGACTTCGGCACGGGCTATTCGTCGCTGTCGTACCTGAACCGCTTTTCCGTCGATACGCTCAAGGTCGACCGCTCGTTCATCCAGGCGATCCCCGACGATCGCAGCGTATGCGTGATGGTCTCCGCGATCATCAATCTCGCGCGCTCGCTCGGGCTCACGGTGGTGGTGGAAGGCACGGAGAAGGAAGAGCAGATTGCGTGGCTCTCGGGGCTCGGGCCGATCGAGGCGCAAGGGTTCCTGTTCTCGCGCCCGGTGCCCGCGGACGGGGTTCAGGCGCTGCTCGACCGCTTCGGGGTGTGCGGGCATTCCGCCGGTCTCGCGCCGCGCACGCGCAAGGGGCACGGTAAGGAGCGAACGAGCGCGGTCGTGGGGATCAAGGCAGAGGATTGAAGTGACCGTCAGGCGGCTGGCCGGTCGGTTGATCGCCAGGCGTGAAGGCTCGACGAACCCTCCCGCCTGGCTGCGCGGCTTCATCGCGCCGACGCGAACCCGCCGAAAAACGACCGCGCATTCGCCTCGAGGCTGTCGATGTGATACCCGCCCTCCTGCACGATGAGGGTGGGCAGCCGCAACCCGCCGATCGCGCCGCCGAGCCGGCCGAAACCTTCGGTCGTCACCGCGACCATCGACTGCGGATCGTCCTTGTAGATATCGAAGCCGAGCGCGAGCACGAGCGCATCCGGCTGAAAGCGGTCGAGCACGCGCAGCGCCGCGTCGAGCTGCTCGAAGAACACCTCCTCGCCCGCACCGTGCGGCATCGGCAGATTCACGTTGTAGCCGTCGCCTTCGCCCGCGCCACGCTCGTCCTCATAGCCCGCGACGACCGGATAGAAGTTCGTCGGATCGCCGTGAATCGATACGTACAGCACGTCGTCGCGGCCGTAGAAGATCTCCTGCACACCCTGGCCGTGGTGCATGTCGGTATCGAGGATCGCGACGCGGCCGAAGCGCTCGCGCAACGCCTGCGCCGCGATCGCCGCATTGTTCAGGTAGCAGAAGCCGCCCGCCGCTTCCGCGCGCGCATGATGGCCCGGCGGCCGGCACAGCGCATACGCTTCGCGCGCGCCTTCGTTGATGGCGGCGGCGCCCGCCACCGCGCTCTGCGCCGACCAGTAGGCGGACCGGTAGGTGTCGGGGCCGACCGGGCAGCTGCCGTCGGCGAGATAGCGCGCCGCCTTGCCGAGCACGCCGCGCAGCGGATTACCTTCGCGCACGTAGATGTTCGACATGACTTCGTCGCCCCAGTCCTGCGGGATTTTCTTCCACTCGGCGTGCGCTTCCTCGAGAAAGCGCAGGTAGTTCATGCCGTGCACCGCGGCGAGCGGCGCATGGCCGTGGTCGGCAGGCTCGCGCACGTCGAAGTCGAGCGACTTCGCGGCCTGCACGAGCCGCAGCGCACGCTCCGGCACCTCTTGCGGGGTGCGCATCTGGCCGCGCGACAGGTAGCTGCGCGGATGATGTTTCAGCTGTTCAGGATGAAAGTAAGCCAGCATCTGTCGTTGTCCTCGTTCATTGTCCTCGGCCATTGCCGTCATTCATGCATGCATGGGCCGGCGTGCGGGCGACGGCGCGCGCGAGCACCGCATTCACCAGCACGTTCGTGCCGCTCGTGACGTCCTCCGGCAGCGCATCCTCGGCTTCGTTGTGCGACAGGCCGTCGACACACGGGATGAACACCATCGCCGTCGGCACGTGGCGGGCGAGGTGGATCGCGTCGTGGCCCGCGCCGCTCACGATGCGCTCGTAGCCGTAGCCAAGGCGCGCCGCGGCGTCCTCGACCAGCGATACGCAACTGCTGTCGAACGGTGTCGCCGGGCTCGTCCAGTAGTTTTCGATCACGGCGTCGAGGCCGCGCGCCTTCGCGATCCGGCCGAACGCCTCGCGAAGCTCGCGCTCCATTGCATCGATTTGCGCGTCGTCGGGATGACGCAGGTCGACCGTGAACGCGACGCGCCCCGCAATCGTGTTGCGCGACGAATTCGGAATGCCGACCTGCCCGATCGTGACGAGCCCCTGCGGCGCGAAACGCTGCGCGATCGCTTCGAGTTCGAGCGCCATCGCGGCGCTCGCGAAGAGCGCGTCGCGGCGGTACGGCATGGGTGTCGTGCCCGCATGCGCGGCGACGCCCGTCACGGCGACGTCGAGCCAGCGGATCGCCTGCCCGCCCGTCACGACGCCGATCGGCTTACCGTGGCTTTCCAGCACCGGCCCCTGCTCGATATGCGCCTCGAAGTAGGAATCGACCGGCTGGCCGGTCGCGCTTCGCGTGCCGCTGTAGCCGCATTGCGCGAGCGCATCGCGAAGCGTCACGCCGTCGGCATCCTTCGTGTCGAGCGCAGCCGAAAGCGGCGCCGCGCCGACGAACACCGCCGAGCCGAGCATCGCGGGCGTGAAGCGCGCGCCCTCTTCGTTGGTCCAGGAGACGATTTCGATCGGCTTTTCCGTGACGATGCCGTGATCGTTCAGCGTGCGCACGAGTTCAAGCGCGGCGAGCACGCCGTAGACGCCGTCGAAGCGCCCGCCTTCCGGCTGCGTATCGAGATGGCTGCCGATCACGACGGGCTTTTGCGTGCCGTCTGTGCCTTCGCGGCGCGCAAAAAGGTTGCCGACTTCATCGACGCTCACCGTCATGCCCGCCTCGCGGCACCACTTCGCGAAGTGATCGCGGCCGCGGCGGTCGTCGTCGGTGAGCGCGAGGCGCCGCACGCCGCCGCGCGCGGTCGCGCCCACTTGCGCCATGTCCATCAGGCTCGCCCACAGTCGCGGGCCGTTACATTGCAGCATGTCTTCAGGTCCTCTTGAGGGCGTTCAGCGGGCCGGCACGGCGTCGGGCGCGTCGGCGCGGCGGTGCTTCAGCGCGTCGAGCGCCACGATGCACACGAGCGAGAGCCCCGCGAGGCACGTGTAGAACACGGCGAGCGGCCACCACTGCCCGACGAACCTGTGCGCGAGATACGTGCCGACGAGCGGCGTCAGGCCGCCTGCGATCGCGCCGCACACCTGATACGACAGCGAGATCGCCGAATAGCGCACGCGGGTCGGAAAGATGCCCGAGACGAAGCCCGCGATCACCGAATAGAAGCTCGCCATGCAGACCACCGCGAGCGCGATGCCGACGATCATCGACACCATGTTGCCGCTCTTGACCAGGATGAACATCGGGTACGGCGACACCATCGCGCACAGCGCCGCGAGCTTCAGGAAACGCGCGCCGCCGAGCTTCTCCGCGAGGTACGCGGCGAGCGGCTGCACGAGGAACTGGATGATCGCCACCGCGAAGAGGCAGTCGAGGATCAGCGACTTCGTCACGCCGACGTACTGCGTCGTGTACGAGATCATGAACGTGTTGGTGAAGTACACGCCCGCGATGCCGATCGTGTTCGCGCCGATGCAAAGTGCCACGAGCCAGCCCGACGAGCGGAACACCTCGGCGATCGGCAGCTCCACGGTGCGCTTCGACCGCTTCTCGCGCTCGAACTCGGGCGACTCGTTCACGCCGAGCCGGATGAAGATGCCCACGATGAGCAGCACCGCGCTCGCAAGAAACGGCAGGCGCCAGCCCCAGGCGATGAAGTCCGCGTGCTCCATCGACGTCACCGCGCGAAACGCGACGAGCGACAGGATCAGGCCTGCCGGGCTGCCCAGTTGCGCGAACGACGCGAAGAACGTGCGGCGGCCTTCCGGCGCATGTTCGCCCGCCATCAGCACCGCCCCGCCCCATTCGCCGCCGACCGCGATGCCCTGCACGACGCGCAGCAGGACGAGCAGCACCGGCGCGAGCAGCCCCACATTCGCATAGCTCGGCAGCAGGCCGACGCAGACGGTCGCGACGCCCATCATCATGAGGGTCGTCATCAGCGCCCTCTTGCGGCCGATCTTGTCGCCGAGATGGCCGAAGACGAGGCCGCCCAGCGGCCGCGCGAAGAAGCCGACCGCGAACGTGGCAAACGACGCCATCGTGCTCACGAACGGGTCATGCGACGGGAAATACAGCTCCCCGAACACGAGCGCCGCGGCGGTCGCGTAGATGTAGAAGTCGTACCACTCGATCATCGTGCCGATGAACGCGGCCGTCGCGGCGCGTACCGGCTGGCGGGTTGTCTGATGGGATGGGGTCACCGTGGGCTCCTGTCGCGCGCCCGGTTTCGCCTGGGCGGGCGCGTCGTTGTTCGGGCAGCGCCTGATGGAAACGCTGCGTGAGAGCCGTTTTATCACCAGCCATAAAATATTAGTCAAATTTCGGTTTATTATCTTCCGTATAAATCTGGCTAATATCTAGGAGCAGGCAATGACGCAGCTGCGCGCCGATGTCGCGCGTTTTCTCAATGACCGGCTCGACTGGAACCTGCTGCGCACCTATCTCGTGATCATGCAGGAGCGCAGCGTGAGCCGCGCCGCCGCCCGGCTGCACCTCACGCAGCCGGCCGTGAGCCAGGCGCTGAAGCGCCTGGAGGACACGCTCGGCCGCAGGCTGATCGAGCGGCGCGGGCCGCACTTCGAGCCGACGCGCGCGGGCGAGGAGGTGTACCGGATCGCGAGCGACATCTACGGCCACATGTCGCGGCTCGAAACCGAACTCGACGACCGCACCGACGACATCACCGGCTCGATCCGCCTTCTGAGCGTCAGCCGCATCGATTCGGACGTGTACGACGAATTTCTCGCGGAGTTCCACCGGACGTATCCGCGCATCGACCTGCAGATCGAGGTGATGCGCTCGTCCGACATCATTTCGTCGCTGTTGCAGAAGACCGCGACGGCGGGCCTGGGGCTCTGCCGCACCCCCGTCGACAAGCTCGAGCAGCGCTGCTTCCTGCGCCAGCGCTACGCGATCTTCTGCGGACGGCACCACCGGCTGTTCGGCCGGCAGGCGCTCACCATGGACGACCTGCTCGCCGAGAACTTCGTGTCGTTCACGAGCGACCAGATCGGCGACAGCCTTTCGCCGCTCGCCGTGTTTCGCGATCAGCGGGGCTTCACGGGGCGGATCGTGGCGGCGTCGCCGAGTCTCGACGAGGTGCGCCGGCTGATCTTCGCGGGATACGGGATCGGCTGCCTGCCGGAGCACATCGTGCGCGACGACATCGCGCAGCAGCGCTTGTGGCGCCTGCCGCCGGAGGAAGGGCTGGCGGACGTCAACATCCACCTGCTCTGGCATCGCGCCCGCAAGATGAACGCGGCGGAGCAGGCGTTTCTCGACAGCATGGAGCGCACGATGCAGCGCTACTCACTGCCGGAGCGGCTCGGCTCGCGCTGAATCAGGAACGCATGCTTCAGAACCCGCGCGAGAGCACGGCGGTGCCGACGGTCACGACGCCGAGTACGAGATTGACGACGACGAGGCGCCGCACGGTCCCGACCGCGCGCGCGCCGTCCGGCCAGTTCTGCGCCTGCACCGCTCGGCGGATGCGCGGGAACACGGCAAAGCGGATATGCCCGAAGATCAGCATCATCACGATGCCGAGGCCCGCCATCGCATGCAGCGGCCATGCGGCGTGGCCGCCGCCGTACTGCATCAGGAGATAGCCGCCCGTCAGCAGGATCACGAGCACCGAGCCCGCGACCCAGTTGAAGAACCGCGCGAAGACGGCTTCCCAGAGCGGCAGGCGCATCTGCGGCGTGAGATCGCCGAGCGCCGGGCGCAGGCAGAAGTGAGCGAACACCATTCCGCCTATCCACACGGCAACGCCGAGCAGGTGCAGGAAGAGCGCCACTTCGATGGCTTTGGTCATTGTGTTTCCGTGTGGTTGTGGAGTGCTGGCCTGGGCGTTCGACTGGGGGTTGTCGAGCCAGTTCCGCTTTTCACATGAAGAAGCGCCCCGTTACGTGCTGCGGCGTGCTGCGCAATGCCGCGTAACGGGGCGCCTCGTGAAAGCGTTGACGGATCAGCCTTCGAATACCGGCCGCAGTTCGCTCACCTTCAGCGACGATTCCGGCGCGCGGCCCTTGCGCGCGCGCTTCGCGACGAGCGGCTGAAGCGCCGCGCCCGCGAGCTTCTCCTCGCGCAGCTTGCCGCCGCGCCCGGTGCCGATCAGGAGCACGCCTTTCACGTCGATGGCGAGCGCCTGCCTGAGCGTTTCCTTCGGTTCGAGCGCCATCAGCGTGACGCCGCGGCCGCCGCCCGAGAGCGTCTTCATCTCGTCCATGCCGAACACGAGCAGGCGCCCGCTGCTCGCGAGACACGCGACGTGGGTCGCGTCGGGCACGACCGGCATCGGCGCGAGCGGCACCGCGCCTTCGTCGATGGTCATGAAAGACTTGCCCGCCTTCACGCGGCTCACCATGTCGCCGAGCTTCGCAATGAAGCCGAAGCCGTTGCTCGATGCGAGGAGAAGCGGCTGCTCCGCCGGCGCCGCGAAGTAATGCAGCAGATGCGAGCCCGATTCGAGCTCGATCAGCGACGTGACCGGCACGCCGTCGCCGCGCCCGCCCGGCAGCATCGCGACCGGCACCGAGTACACGCGCCCGTTGCTGCCCCACGCGATCAGCGTGTCGGGCGTGCGCGCCTGGAACGCGGCGTAGAGGCCGTCGCCGGCCTTGAACTGGAAGCCCGCCGGATCGAGGCCGTGGCCCTTCAGCGCCCGCACCCAGCCGCGCTGCGACACCACCACCGTCACCGGCTCGTCGACGACGCGCGTTTCGAACGTCGCGCGCTTTTCCTGCTGGATCAGCGTGCGGCGATCGTCGCCGTACTGCTTCGCGTCGGCTTCGATTTCCTTGATGAGCAGGCGCTTCATCGCGGCGTCACTGTTGAGCAGCTCTTCGAGCTTCGCCTTTTCGTCGCGCAACTCCTTCAGCTCCTGCTCGATCTTGATTGCTTCGAGCCGCGCCAGCTGGCGCAGCCGGATGTCGAGAATGTCGTCGGCCTGGCGCTCGGAGAGGCCGAAGCGCGCGATCAGCGCTTCCTTCGGCTCGTCCGATTCGCGAATGATGCGAATGACTTCGTCGATATTCAGGAAGACGATCATCCGCCCTTCGAGAATATGGATGCGGTCGTTCACCTTGCCGAGCCGGTGCTGCGAGCGCCGCGTGACCGTAGTGAACCTGAAGCCGACCCACTCGTGCAGGATCTCGACGAGCCCCTTCTGGCGCGGCCTGCCGTCGGCGCCGATCATCACGAGGTTGATCGCGGAGTTCGATTCGAGGCTCGTATGCGCGAGCAGCGAATTGACGAACTCGGTCTGGTCGATGCGGCTCGACTTCGGCTCGAACACGAGGCGCACCGGCGCGTCCTTGCCGGACTCGTCGCGCACCGTGTCGAGGAGCGCGAGCAGCGTCTGCTTGGTTTGCAGCTGATCGGGCGTGAGCGCCTTCTTGCCGAGCTTGATCTTCGGGTTGGTGAGTTCCTCGATTTCCTCGAGCACCTTCTGCCCCGACGTGCTCGGCGGCAGTTCCGTGATGACGAGCTGCCACTGGCCGCGCGCGAGATCCTCGATCTTCCAGCGCGCCCGCACCTTCAGGCTGCCGCGCCCCGTTTCGTATGCCGCGGCGATTTCCGCCTGCGACGAGATGATCTGCGCGCCGCCCGGGAAGTCCGGCCCGGGGATCTTTTCCATCAGCGCCGCGTGGCCGATCTTCGGATCGCGGATCATCGCCACTGCCGCGCCCGCGACTTCGCGCAGATTGTGCGGCGGAATTTCAGTCGCGAGTCCGACCGCGATTCCGGATGCGCCGTTCAGGAGCAGAAACGGCAGGCGCGCGGGCAGGAGTTTCGGCTCTTCGAAGGAGCCGTCGTAGTTCGGCATGAAATCGACGGTGCCCTGGTCGATTTCATCGAGCAGCAGCTTCGCGATCGGCGTGAGGCGCGCTTCGGTGTAGCGCATGGCCGCCGCGCCGTCGCCGTCGCGCGAGCCGAAGTTGCCCTGGCCGTCGATCAGCGGATAGCGCATCGAGAAGTCCTGCGCGAGGCGCACGAGCGCGTCGTACGCCGACTGGTCGCCGTGCGGGTGATACTTGCCGAGCACGTCGCCGACGACGCGCGCCGACTTCACCGGCTTCGCCGTGCTGGCGAGGCCCATTTCGTTCATTGCGAAGAGGATGCGGCGCTGCACGGGCTTCTGCCCGTCCGACACGTCTGGCAGCGCGCGGCCTTTCACCACGCTCACCGCGTAGTCGAGATACGCGCGCTCGGCGTAGTCGCCGAGCGTCAGCTGCTCGCCTTCGGGCGCGGCTTCCTGATCGGCGAAGAGATCGTCTGTGATTCCCATCGAATTTCCGTGGTTTTGCGTTGGCGTTGCTTCTAAGAGGTGTTCGGTGCTTCTATCGGGTGTTTACACCATTTGATGCGCTCGTGCTTCCATAAAACTTGTTTTCTTCGTGGTTTATTAGCATTGCCCCTGTCCGGGGCGGGGCTTACTTTCTTTGCTGCTGCAAAGAAAGTAAGCAAAGAAAGCAGCTTTTCAGGCAGCAGTCTCAGCACGACAACGCACTCACACCACCGACTGGCCCAGCCCCTAGGTGTCGCCCTCACAAAACCCACCGGGCGTGGCGCGCGGCAAGCACTGACACCCCGCAAACTCCAACAGAGCGGTATGCACTCCGTTCAGGTCCGTCCGCGCTTCGCTTGGACGAAGGGCCAGCCGAAAACCATCGGTTCTTTGCCGCTCCTGCTCATGAAATCCCGTGGCAAGCCGGCACCGCAGACCTCGCCCCGCGACGTAGTGCACCTGCGTCCGAGCGAAGCGAGGACGGATGGATGACTGCTGTGCCAATTCGTTTGCTGCGCGATGACACGATGCTTGCCGCGCGCCAAGCCCCTGGAATCTTGTGAGGGCGACACTTAGGGGCTGGGCCAATCGGTGGTGCGAGTGCGATCACGTTCTAACACCGTTGAGCCCATAGCTGCTTTCTTTG
>NZ_JFHC01000037.1 GCF_000698595.1 Caballeronia glathei
GTTTCGGTAGCGGACGTCGATCGACGACCACCGGTCGAAGCATGCCCCGCGGCGATTCGCGACCCCAGCACGAAGGACGGCTCGTTGCGATGGTGGACAGCGAAACCGACGATCCGCCGGCAGTCGAGATCAGCCCGCGATTCGTGTTCTCGCGTTCGACGCACTATTGGCGATTCCACCTTCGACGAGTGATCATGTTGCCGCGCCTGACACCGCTCAGGCCGGGACGGGTTTGAACGAATAATGTTCGATCGCCGGGCCCCGCGCGACAATGACCGTGCTCTCCGGAATTTCTTCCCATGCGCCCTGCAGGTCGACGAGCGGCTCCGAGAGCACCATGAAGGCATCATCGCCCGCGGCCTTGATTCGCGGGTTCTCGGGATACAGTTCGCATAGTTGACGAATCGACGTGCTGTGAAAGAGTGACCGTGATGCGCCCTCGCTCGAATAACGCACCGCGACGATCTGCTCGCCATCCGTCGCGCACACGGTCATGTTCAACGGATGCTCGACGCCGTGTCGCCGGCCGGTTTCCTCCACCAGCGCGACCATCCGCTCCAGCGCCTGCACTGGCGCGCTCTCGAGTCCGAACGTCAGCGCGAGAAAGAACATCACTTCCGAATCGGTGGAACCTTCGACTGATGCGAACAGATCGGGATCGATCGCCAGCATCAGGTCTCGCCTGACCTTCGGATAATCCCGAATCAGACCGTTGTGCACGAAGAGCCAGCGCCCGTAGCGAAACGGGTGGCAGTTGGTTTCCTGTGCAGGGGTATCGGTCGCCGCGCGTATATGAGCGACAAAGAGCGGCGCTTTCACGGCACGCGCGGCTTCACGCAGATTGCGGTCGCTCCAGGCGGGATGCAGGCATCGATAGCGAAACGGGATATCGGTCGGATTTCCGTACCAGCCGATGCCGAATCCGTCGCCATTGGTCGTCGTCTGCCCGAGACGCGAGTGCAGGCTCTGATCGATCAGCGAGTGCTGCGCACCGAACAGCACCGTCTCGAGCTGAATGGGGTTTCCGGTATAAGCCAGCCAGCGACACATGAGCCACCTCCTGATATGCACGTTCGCCTGCGCTACGACGACGACCGCATGCCTGCCGCTTATTGCAAGGTTTGGCGAACTGCCAGCGTACCACGCGACACATCGACCAGGCGGCCTTCCCATCGGAATCGGCGGCCTTGCAAATGCATTTGTCTGCGGCACGGTGCACGCCCTCTTCTTTCAAACCTCCAGCGTTTCCATTCAACACACACGCTGTGGTCGCGGCGCCACCGTGGGATCGAACTCACACGTCGTCAACGCGGCGACATGCATGCAGGGTTGAGCCACGCCGCACTCAGGACAGGGATCGCGTACCGTATCTTCAGGGGAATCAGCCGTCGTAACCTCAATGCCGGGGCGCTCATGCATGCGCTGCGCGAAGCGGCGGCAATTGTCGGCTGAATATTTGCAGAACACGCATGCGCTCAATTCTCCTCCGCACATGATTTGGATCCGCCCGCCTGTACTGTGCGAGAGGTGGCGACTTCGCATCATCGGTATCCACGCCAATGGAAGTCGTCACACTCGCTCCGTCTGGCCGGGTGGCCAGTCGACGCGTACGACGAAACCGTGTCGGCGGGAACCAGGTCGTTGAGTTTCAGGGGCAACGAACTCAGCGCCGTTTGGCGCATAGACGGCGCTCGCCGTAGCTCCCGTCATCACTGGTCCGGGCAGCAACAGTTCAGCTCGTCAGGAACGTAGCGCCGATCGCTTTCACGTACGGTTCGCGCCCGTCACGCGGACGGTGTCGAGGCGCCTTACGCTGCGCGCAACGTCCCCTTGTACCGGCTGTACTCCTGCCCCCGGCTGTAGCTGCGATATAGCTCGCCGACCGTGCCTAAGGCGAAAGCCGGTTTTAGTTCGGCGCCCGGGAGCGCTTCTTGAATCCAGGCATAGGCGCTCATGCCTCGTTTGCCCGCGTGAACAGCTTCACACAGCGCGCCGATTGCCTTTTCGGGCGAGTAATCGGCCAGCGTGGTGAAACAATGCTCGAAGGGGTGCTGCTTCGAATCGGGTACTCGCAAGGCGGCCGACTTGTAGCTCACATTCTCTCCAACGCGACTAGACCTACACGCTTGTAGCAAAGTGATATGACAATCCTGCGTAGCCTCTCCTCTTGAAGTCATGAGGTTATTCGCAATGGGACATCGCAGCGCGTCCGGATTCCGCATGCCGACGACTTCCCCGACCCGTTGGCGTCGAGGCAGAGACGGCCGGTGCCTGCTGACAAGTTCGATGTCCCCTTGAACAAGGCGACGATTCAGAAGTTCATGGGGTGGAATATACGTGTTGACGAACGCGACCACGGCGTCGGAGTAAGCGGGCGCTACACAGGCGCAATCGGAAGGAGGAGCACTGCGAAACTCTTTGTACAGCCATGTACGCACGGGTGTGCAGTCACGTTCCGAGGTCCATGCAATAGATGCAACAGGTCCCTCGATTGCTCTGTGAATACCTCACGCCCCCAGCCAGTTCAGAATGAGTGGGTTATCGCGACTCGATGGCTTCGAGTTGCGCCTGCGCAATGGCGCCCGGGTTTCGGGACTGGTACGCGTCGAACAGCTGCGAGCATAACTGAGCAAGTGAAGCGAGGTCGACGGCCTGGTCTGCGTGTTCGACTTCTCCTGCATTGAGTACGTCATCGAGAACCGGAGCGAGACGGCGCAATCGCCGAAAGGTGGCGTCGTCAAGTTTCATCTTTGGACCTCCTGTCGTCAGCCTGAAGAGCGCGTCCTGAAGGGACCCGCACCAGTGCTTTGGCTACACCCGGCCAGTCTCGCCAGTCCGGCCTGCTCGCCAGGGCACAACGAAGTTTTAACGGTCCCGCCTTTGAGGGACGTATCAGATCGGGGCCCGTCCAGGTAGAGCCGGCGCTCGCATCCCGCGGTTCGCGGTTCGCGGCTCGAACGCCGAAAAGAGTGACGGATTGCCCGCTTGGGCGCCGCCCACTCCGCATGTTCAAGCCCGTCGCATTCTTTGGACGGCGCGTGGCATTCGTGGTGCGGCCCCGGGGCCCACCATTGCAACCCATGGTCTGCCTCACATCCTAAACCATCAGTTGAGAGGATGAATTACGGCAGTTACATCGTACCGTCACCGCACTGCACAATAAATCTGAGAAACCACATGAGATTTAGACTGCGATTGCCAGCAACGCATGGTATCGACAGCATCAGACGATGCGGCCACCGCGAACGATATCATCGCCAGATGACAACCAGCATAGCTCAATTTGTGCGTCGCACAAATGCATAATGGTTGTCAAAGCGCCGGGGGAGGGTTTACGCTTGGACGACTTCCCCACGAGACGACTATGGGCACGCCTGCTCTTCTGGACCGCTATGAACTGCTTGCCGCGTGGCATCGCCTCATTCCGCAGGCAGAACTTGCCGGGCGCGACCCATACGAGCTGGACGAACTCGGCGAAACGATACTGAATCCCTTCCCGTCAGCCAGACGCCAGATAGTGCTCACAGACGTCTACTGTCACCTGACCGAACATATCGGTCACCTTGCCGCCATGTCGGTGGCCGTTACGACCCCTTCATTTGGCATCAGGGTCCCGGATGTCGTATGGATGCCGTGCGACAGGTGGGAAAGTTTCGACCGCGACGACCCGGTGCCGTTCGTGCCCGACCTTTGCGTCGAGGTGCTGCTCGATAGCGACAGGATGCAGGACATCCACCGGAGGATCCTTGCGTATCTGGAAGGCGGCGCCCGCGAGGTGATCGTCGTCGGCCAGCGCGGGCAGGTCGAATATTGGGGAGCTCAGGGCCAGCGGCAAGCTTCGATGTTCGGGATAACGCTCTCGCTTGATCGCATGTACTTCGAAGAAGGCGGCGTCGCCGGACCAGCCTGAGTACGGGCTCAGGCGGCGAGGGGCCGCCCAAGAACGATACCGCCATGCTGTCATTCGCCGAGGCGTCCAGTGTATTGCCTCGACAGGCAAGTCCTTGAATACCCTGAAGCAGCGCGACGTGTGACGACGCGCATCACATATCACAACGCAGAACGATCAATGCGGGCGCACGACCGACTGGCTGCGCCAATAGTCGAAAAGCGTTTCCGGACTGTTGACCCCGCCGCCCGCACCACTCCTGTTCACACCGCCATACGGTACGCCGTGCGGAAACACGTTGTGCGCGTTGATCCAGCTGTTGCCCGCCACCATGCATTCCGCGACGCGCGACGCGCGCTTCAGATCAGCGCTCCACACGCTGTTGGCGAGGCCATAATCGGTCGCGTTCGCCATGTCGACGGCCTGCCGCTCATCCTTGAACGGCGCGAGGTAGGCAACCGGACCGAAGATTTCCTCGCGGGCGGCGATGTTGGAAAGACTGCCCGCCATGAGAGCCGGCTTGACGTAGAAGCCGCCGCGGCCGGGCAGATCGAGCGCGCCGCCCGGCAGCAGCATGCGCGCGCCCTCCTCGCGGCCGCGCTCGAGGTAGCCAAGCACGCGAGCCTTTTGCTTTGCATTCACGACCGGCCCCATCTGCGATGCGCTGTCCATCTGATAGCCGACCGTGATCTGCTCCAGACAAGTCACGCTCGCGCTCACGAAGCGGTCGTAGATCCTCTCGTGCACCAGCCAGCGGGTCGCATCGCAGCAGACCTGTCCCGCGTGCGTCGTGATCGCGACGGCCAGCCGGCGAGCCGTCTCCTCGACATCGACGTCGTCGAACACCACCGCGGCACCCTTGCCACCCAGCTCCAGCTTGCACGGCGTGAGATTGTTGCCGCACGCGGCGCCGACGAGGCGTCCGACTTCCGGCGAGCCCGTAAATGAAAAGCGCTTGAGGCCGGGGTGCGCCGCCAGCGCCGCGCCTGCGCTCGGGCCGGTGCCGGTGACGACGTTGATGACGCCGTCGGGAAAGCCGATCTCGCGCGCGATGTGTGCCAGATAGAGCGCCGACAGCGGCGTGTCCTCTGCTGGCTTGATCACGACCGTGTTGCCCGCGGCAAGCGCCGGCGACACGCCCCATCCGATCAGGAGGAACGGGAAGTTCCAGGGAAAGATGAAGCCGCACGGACCCCATGCGTGCCGCATCGTCCAGGCGTCATGCCCGGACACCGGCAATGCGGTGCGCCGCTGCACGTGCAATGCCATGTTGTTGAAGTAGCGCAGCGTGTCGACGCAAACCTGCACATCGTTCTGCGCCTGCGACACGACCTTGCCCGCATCCAGCGCCTCGATCTGCGCGATGATCGGCTTGCGCCGTTCGATCGCATCGGCGAGCCGATGGATCAGCACGGCGCGCTCGTTGGCGTGCAGCGCCGACCATGCCGGAAATGCCTTTGCCGCTGCCTGCACGGCAAGGTCGATATCCGGCGCCTGCATCGACACGACGTGAGCCAGGTGTTCGCCCGTGCCGGGGTCGAGCGTTGCGAAGGTGCCGCCATCGAGGGCATCGGTATCGCGGCCGCCGACCACGGCCTTCAAGGGCGAAGCAGCCAGGAAGTCGACTACTTCCGGAAGCAGGTTGAGGGGAGTCGATGCGTTCATGAATCTCTCGTTGAAGAAGGGAAAGGATGGCGGCCGCTGCCCCGGCGGCGCAGTCAGACGAAGGTGAGCTGCACGGAGCCGAACCCCGCGAAACTGCCGGCGACGGACTCGCCCGCCCTGACGCGGGTCAGGCCGGTGAACGTGCCGGTGGTGACGAACTGCCCTGCTCGCACGCCGTCGATCGCGCGAAAGTTGTTCACGAGCGCGACGACGGGGAGCATCGGATCGACCGTCGGATGGCCCCCCACTCTCCTCACGATCACCTCGCCTTCAACGGCGAGCGACACCTCGAGCGCCGACAGATCCAGCCCGCGCCAGTCACGCGGGCCGCTGCCCGCGACGAACGCTCCATTCGACACGCAGTCGGCCATACGGTGCAGCACGGGCGTGTCCGCGTAGCGCCTGAAACGCGAATCCACGACTTCGATGGCTGCGAACGGCGTGACCGCGCCGGCGATCTCGGCGGCGTCATAGGGGCGCGCTCTCGCCGGCAGATCGTGATCAAACCGGAAGGCGATTTCGACCTCGACCGCGAGCATCGGAACGAGCGCCGCGGGCACGCACGCGGGACTGTCAAAGACTCTCGACGCGAGCACCACGCCGCGCACGAACTCGCCGTCAGGCGACGTGGTGACTTTCCACCCGGAGACGCTCTCGCCGAGCAGCGCGACGGTCGCGTCCTGTATGGCGTGCGCGTCGGCGACGGTGACTGGCCGCAGATCGGCATCCAGTTCCTCGATCAGATCACCGCCCGTTCGCGCGCCGATCAGTCGCCGCGCCGCTCTCTGGATCGTATCCGGACTCATCGATATTCCCCGGTTGGCGGTACGCAACCGCCCGTCTGAATACATGCGCATGACGCCCTACCGGGTCATGGTGCGGATCGGCTTGCCGTCGAGGTAAGCCAGCGTGTTTTCGATCTGCTGCGCGTGGAACACGGCGAGCACCTCCTGCGTGCTGTAGCCGAGGTGAGGTGTCAACACGGCGTTGCGGCAGTGCGCGAGCGGGTGATTCACGGGCAGCGGCTCTTCTCGAAAGACATCGAGTGCCGCCACGATGCGCTTCGCTTCCACCGCTTCGATCAACGCGGCTTCGTCCACCAGATTCGCCCGCGATGTATTGACCAGAATCGCACCCGGCTTCATCTTCGCGAGTTCGTCGCGTCCGATCAGGCCCAGCGTACGCTCCGAGAGCACCAGATGCAGGCTCACGACATCGGACGTTGCAAGCAGTTCGTCCTTCGGGACAAAGGCCGCACCGGCGGCCGCGGCGCGCTCCGCGGTCATGTTCTCGCTCCAGGCCTGCACGTGCATGCCGAGCGCGTTGCCGAACTTCGCGAGACGCGTGCCGATCTTGCCCAGGCCGATCACGCCGAGCGTCTTGCCGTCAAGCAGCATGCCGGGCTTCGTTCCTCGCTGAAACGCGCCCGAGCGCGCGGCCGCAGAAGCGGCGGGAATGTCCCGCGCGGCCGCGAGCATCAGCGCGAGTGCCAGTTCGGCCGTGGATTCGGCGCCGGGACCGGAATCGGTGAGGCACACGGTGATGCCGCGATCCCGCATGAACGCCATGTCGACGAGGGCGGCCCGCGACCCGGTGAGCCCGAACATGCGCAGGCGTGGCAGGCGCCGGATCAACGACGCGGGAAACGGCGTGCGCTCGCGCATCGCGAGGATGATGTCGAACGGCGCGAGCCTGTCGGCGGCCTCATCTTCGCCTGCGAACGGGGCGCCGAAGAATTCGAGTGTCGCGCGAGCACCTAGCCGCGACCAGTCCGCGCTGGCTCTCGCAGCATCCTGCCAGTCGTCCAGCACGGCGACCCGGCAGGATGTCGTGTCGATCGTGTCGATGCCTTGGCTCATCGCCTGTTCCTCTTGTCGAAAACATGGTGTGCACTCCGCGCCTGATGGCCGGGCCGCGTGGACTTCGTTGCCGCTCTTACGGTTCACGCAGGGTTCGGTCGAACATGTCCATGATGTCGTGCCAAACGGCCTCCGCCGCTTCGGGGTGGTAGTCGTTGCGGGCCGCGAAGCAGAAACCGTGGTGAGTGCCCGGCACGACCTCGACGTTGTGCGCGACGCCGGCGTCCTGCAGCGCCCGCCTGAACTCCGGCACGACGCCCGCTGGCACGGACGGGTCGACCTCCGCGAACGCCGCGTAGACCTCGCCCTTGATCCTGCCTGCGATCAGATGCGGCGAGTCCGGCTTGTCGGTGACCATGTTCACGCCGTATAGCGACGCCACGGCGGCCACCCGGCTCAGCCGCGCCGCGGCGCTCACCACGAACGGCCCGCTCATGCAGTGGCCGATCGCGCCCACGGGACCCGGGCTCACCTGGTCCTGCCCGTCGAGGAACGCGATCATCCCCGCGGTGTCATCGAACACATCCGCGTTGGTGAGGCTCGACATTGCGCCGCGAATCAGCACCGACATGGCCTCGTTGCGGCGCGGGACATCGAAGCGCAGCGTGCCGAGCCGGTAGTACAGGTCGGGCAGCAGGCAGTAGTAGCCGTGCTTCGCGATGCGCCGCGCCATGTTGCGCAACTCCTCGCGAATGCCGGGCGCGTCCATGAACAGGATCACGGCCGGATACGGGCCCGCTTCGGACGGGCAGGCGGTAAACGCCGGAAGGCTGCCGTACTTCGTCGGAATGACGACTTCGCTTTCGATCATGACTTCTCCTCCTGGAACGGGGTGCAGGCAGCGGGTTTCAGCTGTCGAGGAGCTTGCGCGCGCCGGCCACCAGCACTTCGTTGATCCACGCGTACTTCATGAAGCTCTCGCGCGTGCGCTTGCCCGATTCGGCAATGCGCCGCGTGGCATCGGCCACGGCCGCCTTCACCTCCGGATGCTCGGACTGCCCCGGATACCCCAGGTCCTGCGCGAGATCGAGCAGCCCGAAGCTCAGATAGTCGATGCCTTCGAGCGCCGCCAGATCGCCCGCGATCTCGAGCCCCGCGCGGCTTTCGATCATCAGGCAGATCGAGGCGGTCGAGTTGCACGCCTGCATGTAGGCGGTGCGGTCCGCGATGCGCTGCCCGTATTCCGGGCGCCCCGCGCCGAACGAGCGATTGCCGAGCGGCGCGAAATAGGTCGCGCTGATCACGCGTTGCGCCGCGTCCACCGACTCGATATGCGGCGCGACGATACCCTTCACGCCGCGATCCATGAACCGGGTGATGGTGGCAACCGAGATGTCCGGAACGCGCGCGATGGGCGTGAGTCCGTGGCGTTCCGACGCGATGCATGCCGCTTCGACATCGCGCCAGTCGAAGCAGCCGTGTTCGCCGTCGATGTAGATGAACTGGAGATCGGCGGCGCTCATCACTTCGATGATCGTCGGCGCTGCGAAAGTCAGGTGCACCCCGCGGATTTGCTGCCCGGACGCCGCGGCGTTCTTTACATGGTTCATTGTTCGGTTCCCGATAGGGTGGTGGTCAAACTGGCGTCGCTCTGGCTATCTGCACGAGCTTGGGAGGAAACTGGTCGGTGAGCTTGTCCACGAGCGGCGTGCAGACCTGCCGGAACGTCTCGATGTCGACGTTCAGGTTGACCTGCATCCCCTGCTTGCGCAGGAATTCGTATGCGTCGACTTCCTCCTTCTGCGTATGCGCGCGCAGGAAGTTGTCCGCATCGCTTGCGGCTGCCATGAAGGTCGTCTTTTCGGCGGGGCTCAGTCCGTCGAAAAACTTCGGGTTGGTCACCGAATAGCCGGTCGTGAGCACGTGGTCCGTTCTCGCGATGTATTTCTGAACCTCGTAGTACTTGTTCGACTTCACGACGGTCGGCGGCGTCTCCTGCCCATCCGCCACGCCCTGGCGCAACGCCAGATACAGTTCGCTCAGATCGACGGCGGCGGTGGTCGCCCCCATCGCCTGCACCATCGCGATATATGCCTTCGAGATCGGCACGCGCATCTTCAGCCCCTGCATGTCCTTGACCGAGCTGATCTGGCGCTTGCTGTTCGTGATGCACCGAAAGCCGAGATCGGTCCAGCCGATCAGCACGAAACCCTTGTCGCGGGCGCGCGCGCGCAGCTCGTCGCCGAAGGTGCCCGCGAACGCGCGGTAAGCCTGCGCACGCGTCTTCCACAGATACGGCGCGTCGGTGATCGACACTTCCGGCACCCAGTTGGTCAGCCCCACGCCGATCACGCCGACTTCGAGCGCGCCGCTTCGCACCGCCTGGCCGATGTCGCGCTCATTGCCCATTTGCGCATTGGGGTAGATCTGCACCTGGATCGCTCCGTTGCTCTTCGCTTCGATGGACTTCTTGAAACTCTCCGACCAGACGTTCCAGCCGTGCGCGGCCGGCGCGGTATGCGCGAGCCGGATGCGCCGCACCGGCGTCTGGGCGAGCACACGGGTGCCCGCGAACGGCAGCAGCGAGGCGGCGAGCGCGGAACCCGCGGCCGCGCGCATCAACGTGCGCCGTGTCGTGTCCGGCTGGCTTTCTCGAATTGGTTTGCCTTCGTGATTCACAGTCTTGTCTCCTTGCTTGCGCCCATCCTGGGTCGAGGTGGCCGCTTTCTCGTGTTGAAATCGCCTGTCAGGTCTTGAAGCCGAGCAGATTCGGCAGGAACGACGTGAGCCCCGGCACGTAGACCACGACGACCAGCCCGACGAGCAGCACCAGCAGATAGCAGAGCATCGGCTTCATCGCGCGTTCCACTTTCGCGCCGCAGATCGCGCAGGCCACGTACAGCGCAATGCCGATGGGCGGCAGGATCACGCCGATGCCGAAGGACTCCGCCATCACGATCCCGTAGTGCAACGGATTGATGCCGAGCTGGATCGCCACCGGCAACAGCAGCGGAGCGATGATGATGATGGTCACGAAGCTCTCGAGCAGCGAACCGAGCAGCACGGTAATGATCACGACCGCCGGCAGGAACGTAGCCGCCCCGAAGCTCGCGACCGTATTGGCGATGGCCGTCGTGACACCTTCGAGCGTGAGCGCCCAGGAAAATATGGTGGCTGCGCTCACGGTGAAAAAGATCATGCCGTTGAGCAGCGAAGCCTGGCCCAGCGTCTCCCAGAAGTTCTGCCGGTTGATCTTCTTGCCGCCCAGCCCGAGCGCCAGCGCATAGATCACGGCGAAGGTCGACACTTCCGTCGGCGTGCCGAAGCCGCCCGCGATTCCGCCGATGAGGATGACCGGCATCATCAGCGGAAGGATTGCGCGCTTGCCGGCGGCCCGCACCTCGGCGCGCGTGGCACGCGGCGTGGGCGCCCAGCCTGCGAACGATGCACGCACGCGCACGAGAATCATCAGACAGATCGCGAGCGTCGCCGCGGGAATCAGGCCGGCCACGAACAGGGCCCCGGTCGATATCGACGTGGCCGAACCCATCAGGATGAGCGCGATGCTAGGCGGCACCGACTCCGACATCGCCGCGGAAGAAGCGAGCAGCGCCGCCCGCTCTTCGGCCGCGTAGCCGTGCTGCTGCAGCTTCTTGTTCATCGGCAGGCCGACCATCGCCATGTCGGCGGCCTTGGAGCCCGAGATGCAGGACGAGATATACACGCCGATGATCATCACCTGAAACAGCCCGCCCTTCTTGTGCCCGATCAGGCTGCCGACGAACTCCACGATGCGCAGCCCGACATCCGCACGGTCCATGATGAAGCCGGCGAGGATGAAGAACGGCAACGCGAGATAGATGAAGCCGCCCGAACCGCGCTGCGCATTCGCGACCGCCGACATCATGTCGGCCGAACCGATCGCCTGCACGCAGACAATGCCGATTACCGCGAGCACGAATCCCACCGGCACGCCGATCGCGATCAGGCCAAGGAACAGGACGAGCAGCAGCACGTAGAGAACTGGCGCGTGGAGGCCCAGGTAGGTCTTGAAGAGCAGGAACAGCAGCGTCGGCACCCAGACGATCGCGGTGGCGGCCAGCTTCGCGAGGTTGGGCCGCTTGAGCATCGAGAGGCTCGCATGTATCACGAATAGCGCCGAGCCGAAGGTGATGGGCAGGGTCATCCACGCGTACGGGATGCCGAGGAGGACGGTGGTTTCGTCGGCATTCGAGATCAGCAGCGGAATCGAATAGCCGCCGATGAGCAACGAGACGATGATGACGATCCATTCCGCCGCGCCCTGCAGGATCTCCTGCCAGACCCTGGGCGTCCGGTCGACCACCAGCATGATGGACAGGAACTGCCCGCGGCTGTAGGCCACCGCACCGCCCAGAAAGGCCGCCGTGACAAGGAAGAGCGGCGAGAGTTCGTCGACCCCCATCAACGCGGACGAGTGAAACCAGGAGCGCGCGATCGTGCTCGTGAAGATCAGGATGACCTGCATCACCAGCATGAGGTTGAGCGCGGTGAGGACGACGCGGTCCGCCGCCCTCACCCAGGCGGGCGTGCCGGCGCGGCACGATCCGGTCATCGGGCCGTGGATTTGCGTGTTTGCGGGTTGCATGCGCCGCCCCTACCCGACGTGCGGCGTGGCGCCGCGAAGTCCGGACAGCCGGATCGATTCCGCGCGAGGGCGGGAACGGTCCAAAGGCTCGCCCGGCGCCGGCATGACGGCGCCCACTGCCCGCGCGGGGCTGCCCGCAAGGGTCGCGATTCGGTTAGTGTTCAGCATTTCGTTGTCTCCTGCATGTTTCGGAGAGCCTCTTCGCCGGCTTCCTTGTTCTCATGTCCACGATAGTAATCGCGGCGCTTCACAAGGAAAAATCGATTGTTCGGTGGGGTAATAATCAAAATTTTCTATGATGAACGTCACGCTTGATCAACTGAAGGCATTTGAACGGGTCGTGCGGCTGGGCAGTTTCCACGCGGCCGCGCTCGACCTGCACCTGACGCAGCCAAGCGTGTCGGCGCGGGTGAAGGAGCTGGAGACGGCGCTGAACGTGCAGTTGTTCGTGCGGCAGGGACCGCGCATCCGGCTGACGGCGGAGGGTCACGCGCTGATCGAATTCGCCGACCGCACGCTCAATGCGGCGAGCGATCTGGTCGAGCGCTTCCGCACGCGCGACCCGCTGATGGGCGTGCTGCGGCTCGGCCTGAACGAGAGCTTCGCGCTGATATCCGCGACGGACCTGATCGAGCGGATCGAGCGCCTCTATCCGGGGATCAGGACGTCCCTGTTCGTGGGCGACACCGGAACCGTGAGCCGGATGCTCAACGAGCAGGCGCTCGACGTGGCGATCGTCTCCGAAGCACGCGTCGAGGGACACGTGAAGCAGGAGTACATCGGCAGGAATCGCCTCGGATGGTTCGTCCATGCCGGCTTTCCGAAGACACGCGAACTCCTGTCACCGTCCGATCTGGCGCCGCTGCATCTGATCATCAGTCCGCCGACCGCCAAGCTGCACGCGACGGTCATGAAGTGGTTCGCGGACGCGCGCGTCACGCCGGAGCGCGTGAGCACGTGCAACAGCCTGTCGGTCACCGTGCAGGCGGTGGTGAAGGGGCTCGGCGTCGCGCTGGTGCCGATACGGATCATTCAGGCAGAGGTCGAAGCCAAGCGGGTCAAGCAATTGCCGGTCGCGCCGGAGGTCCCCGCGCACAGCGTCTCCATTTGCTATCAGGCGAGCGAGTTCGGTCCGGGATTGAACACGCTCGTCGACCTGATCCGCGAACTGATCGCGCATCATCAATTGTTCTGAGCAGGATGCCGTGATCGCGAAGTCGGCGGGTCTTGGCCGACGCTCAACCTGCCCGGCCGAACCGCGCGATGGTGAACGGGGGCTGGTCCGTCTCTTTGCGATGGAACCGACTCGTCATGCGCTCGCGCTCTCACCAGGCTTTTCCCGCCCGACATTTCATATTTGTAATCTTATTGATCGCCCAGCGCAAAGTGCGCGGACCATAATCCGGAGCATGATCTGCACTAATCAAGCGGAGTACGGTCCGCGGCTTGCATGACACCCGCTTGTTCTCTGCAGATCTTCATGCCGGAGACGTTGTCCCCGTGATTGCCGTGAATTATTGGAGCTGGGTATCGATATGACCACCGCGAGAAAACTTGAACTCGTTCATCTCACCACCTGCTTTGATGTCGATTTCGAACTCTATGTTTCGCGACTCGAGAAGTTGCTGGGCAGGTTCGATAGCACCGTCATGTCTGACCTCAAGGATCCGCTTGACGCGGTCAGACGCATTGAAGACATGAGGGGCGCGCATGATCTGATGCTGTTCGGAATGCAGAACCATGGCGCACTATTTGCGATCGATGGCGTCCATCGCAACGCGATACGCTTTCACATAGGCAACCCTTTGATTGCACATGAAATGGCACGCGAGGACATTCGGGCGGGCCTGTATGCGCCTCTCACCGTCCTCGTCTACCAATATGAAAAGGGAGTTCGAATTGACTATGACAAACCTTCAAGTCAGTTCGCCCAATTCGAAAACCAGAAAATCGATGAGGTCGCGCAAGCGCTTGATCTGAAGCTGCGGGAATTGCTGGAAGATGCGGCACGCACTCCATGAGGTGAATGTCAAAACCCGCCATCCACGTGTGATCGTCAGCCTATAGCTTCCTGGATGATGGGTGAACTGCCTTCATCGCCTCGTAGCGCTGCACCGATGCGTCAATGCCCAAGGGCATATCTCCTTCACGAGCCTATCGCACGAACTCATGGATCCATGCGTAGTTTCAGTGTCCACGCACCGGCCATGGACTGCGCCTCACGCCGTTGTTGAAGACGCGTGCGGCCACTAGCAGAACACAAACACCGGCTCCGGCAGGCAAGAACAGAAATCCGCTTCGGATATTTTCGCAAGTTCGCTCCACCGGTGTATGCCAACCAAACGCAGCCTTCCGAGGTCCGATCGCGCGCGGAGGCTCCGCGCGAAACGTTGTGAAGCCACGCACTGCCGCGTGGCAGTCAGCGTTCTATCCTGTCGTCGAACTTGACGTCCTCGATCACGCCACCCTTGATGACGCGTTCGCGTGCCTGCTCGCGCATCTGCTTGCGCAGTTCGCGCGTCTTCCACCAAACGTAGCCCCCTATGAATAGCGCGCCCGTCAAAACCACTGCCAGCATCACCAGCGAAACCATCACCGCCGCGACCAGCAGCGCAGCGCCTCCCGCAAACGCCAGGATCTTGCCTGGCAAGCCCGTTGCACCCGAACGAAAGTTCGCGTTATTCCGGTTGAGCCTCCATTGCCGCTTCTCGAATCGCATCTCATCCCCTACCGCAGTTTCCGGCGCAAGCCGGTGTCTTGTCCTTCGTCAGTATTAGTCCGTGCCGCGCCGGTCTAGTTCGACTGAATATGCGTGCCAGAGTGGACGGCGAGCAGTACGGGCTAACCGCAGCATCATCCATGTCTGGTCGATTCAGCGCGCGGAATATGCACGACGGCGCGATGCAGTTCTTCAGCAACCGTGCGAACCCGTGATCAACTATGCCCTTTGCATGGTGCCAGATCATTAAGGATCGTCGGGCCGCTTTTCGAAAGTATGCGACCCGCGATCGTCGAGTATGAACCCTCTGAAGGATTGCGCCGGACCAACGCGCAGGAAGCGATGCCACGACGCCGCGCGCCCCGCCTCGCAACACCCACCTTCAGAAATTGGTGTTGGGGTGCTGCACGCGCAGCCGCAGGGTCGGCCGATAAGAGATGCGGCGGGCAGCGGCACCTGTCCTGGCGGGCGCGTCGATGATCGCTTCCCGCGGCTCTTCATCTGCCTCATGGGTGCGGGTGAAGCGCAGATGCGTGATATCCGTCGGGAAGAACATGCTCCACGTCCATTCGACGAAAACGCGCAGCTTGCGGCCGAGCGTCGGCATGCGCGCCAGATACAAGGCCCGCCACAGCAGCCACGCCGGCAAACCCGTGACATGAACGCCGTAGATCTGCGCGACGCCCTTCATGTGGCCGATGGTCGCCATCGCTCCCTTCGTCGTGTAGGCAAACGCTTTGCCGGGCTGCTTCTGCAGCGTGCGCGCGACATTGGCCGCGAGCTGCCGTGCCTGCGCAATCGCGAACTGTGCGGTGGGCGGCGAGATGCTGTCGGTCGCCGCGTTCGTCACGCGCGCGCAATCACCGATGGCCCATAGGCCTTCAAGGCCCGGCACCGACATGTCCGCTTGCGTTCCGATACGTCCGCGCTGCACGGGGAGCGAGATGCTCTGCATGAGCTTCTGCACGAGCGGATTCGGCTTCGTGCCGATTGTGCAGATCACCGTGCCGCCGTCGATCGTCGTGCCGTCGAGCAGCGTGACGCCATCGGCGCGCACTTGCGCTGCGCGCGTCTTCAGGCGCACGTTGATGCCGCGTCCGCACATCAGCCGCGCGGCTTCGATGCCGAGCGACCCCGGCATCTCCGGCAGCAGCCGCTCGCCATCCTGCAGGATCGTGACGGCCAGCTCGTCGTCCTTTACCAGCTTGTAAAAGCGCCGGATGCTGTGGATGTAGTCAGCCAGTTCCCCCGCGACCTCGACGCCCGAGAACCCGCCGCCGATCACGATGAAGTGCCCGAGCCGGCGCCGTATTTCAGGGCACGTCTCCAGTTCGATCCGCGCAAGCTGGCGCAGGACGCGGTTGCGAATGAACATTGCATCGCCGACGAGCTTGAGCGGCAGCGAATGCTCGGCCATGCCCGGCACGAGGTCGAGATTCGCCCGCGTGCCGAAAGCGAGGATCAGATGCTCGAACGGAATCTCGCGGTTCCCCGCGAGCGTCCTGCCATGCACGACGCGACGCGCGTAGTCCACATCCGTGACGCTCGCCATGATGAATCGCGAGCGCGTCAGCATCTGGCGGATCGGCACGATGACCTGCTCGGGGAAGACCGATGCGCCGACCACTTCCGCGAGCATCGGGTTGAACGTCGTGTAGCTCTCCTCGCTCACGAGGATCACGCGGTACGGAGGCCGCACGAGTTTCTCGAGATGCCTCGCGAGGGTGGTGCCCGCGAATCCGCCGCCGATGATGACGATGTTTCTGTCCATGTCCGCTCCTCATAGTGGAGTGAGTCGTCCGCGCGGTTTACCCGCGGCCCAATGTGCGCCATACATGGCGGCCGAGAAGGTAGTCGAGCGAGAGCTTGCCTGGACCATGCAGCAGGATCACGAGAAGGAAGACGCCCCAGTACTGATGGTCCCTCAGCCCGACATCGCCGAGACCCGGATACGAGAGCACCGCGATGATGTTGAAGATGAAGAGGCCGAACGCCGCACCGCGCGTGCCGAGACCGAGCACGAGCAGCACCGGGAAACCCAGTTCGGCAGCGGTGCCCAGACAGGCGGCGAGCGTGGGAGACAGCAGCGGAACGGAGTATTCGCTGTGAAAGAGCCCAAGCGTGGTCGCCCAGCTTGCAATCTTGCTCAGGCCCGACTGGAAGAACACGAGGCCGATCATGATGCGGATGCCCAGATCGAGTACCGGAGTGAGCACTTGCAGCGCGCAGACGATGGCCTTGCCGGCGACGATCGCCTTGACCGGAACGAAGCCGGGCGAAGCCGACGCAATTCCGGACGGGTTGGATGACGACTTCATTTCTGTTCCCTCGACTCGTTAGGTGGTGACGGCACGCCGCACACGGGCGTGCCGCATCGGACGCCGGCAGACAGCGATGCCGCTTCAGCCGTGTGCAGCCTTGGCGGCGGGGCTCAGCACGCCGCTCTTGCCGCCGGGTTTCGCGTTCTCCGACAACTGCAAATGGCCGCCCGCGATCTTGTCGCAGGTTCCTTTCGGCACGAGCACCCATGCTTCGGCGTCGCGATCGGTCTTGACCGTCGCCGCGCATGAGCTCTTGCTCGTGCCGCAATCGTTCTTGCCGGCCTTCGCGATGCCCGCGCACTTTTCGAAGTCGGCGGCAAAAGCATGCGTGCTCGCGCCGACTGCGCCGATTGCGAGCAGGCTCGCCAGTGCGCCGCGGATGATGTGTTCGCTTTTCATGATCGGTTCTCCAGGAGGGTTGGGAGTCGGACAGACCGTTTGCCTGTCTCTGGGAAGCAGTGTGCGCAGCAGAACTCACGCGCTCATCCGCGATAAATCAAATTTCTGTCACGACGCCCGATTCGCGGCTTCGCCGGTTGGAACACCGTTTGGCACGGACTAGAATGGTTCAGGGGCGCCGGGTCGGGCGGCAGGCGTTCGGGGCCGCGGGGCCGCGTTCGTCGAGTTGCGTTTGCGCCGTCATGTGCGCGAAGAGGTGAAGCCATGTCACGCCAGGTTCTTGTGATCGAAGACGATGACGACATCGCGCAACTGGTCAAGCTGCAACTGGCCGGACTGTCGTGCGACGTGAGGGTGATCAACGACGGCCGTGCCGGGCTCGCTGAAGCACTCGCGCAGCCGTACGATCTGCTCGTGCTCGATCTGATGCTGCCGGGCGTCGACGGCCTGGAAATCTGCAGGCGCTTGCGCAGCGAACAGCGCTATACGCCGATCCTCATGCTCACTGCGCGCTCCACGGAACTGGACCGTGTACTCGGCCTTGAAATGGGCGCGGATGATTACCTGACCAAGCCGTTCAGCGTCCTCGAACTCGTCGCGCGGGTGAAGGCGTTGTTCCGGCTGGTGGACGTGCTCGTGAATCCGCCAGCGGACGCGCCGAAGGCGATCGAAGCGAAGGACCTCAGAATCGATATCGAAAAGCGCGAGGTGACGGTGCGCCGCGCGCCCATCTGCCTCACGGCGAAGGAGTTTCAGCTACTGCTGCATTTCGCGCAGAACCCGGGGCGCGTCTACAGCCGCAGCCAGCTGCTCGACCAGGTATGGGGCTACAGCCACAGCGGCTACGAGCATACGGTCAACTCCCATATCAACCGCTTGCGCGCGAAGATCGAGACCGATCCGAACGAGCCCGAATACATCCAGACCGTCTGGGGTGTCGGCTACAAGTTCCGCAACGCTTCGCGGGACTAAAGCGCTCATGCTCCGCACCCTCTACGGCAGGCTCGCGGTCTTGCTGATGACGGTGTTCATCGCGATTGGCGCGATGATGATTCTCGCGTCGCAGAAGATGGTCGAGACGCACCGGCTCCTCGAACTCGCGACGGACCTGATCATCGGCACGGTCGTATTCAGCCTTGTCGCCGCGCTGATCGTGTTCCGGTTCCTCACGGTCCGGTTGCGCATGTTGTCGGAGTCGATCGAAGCGTTTCGTGCGAGCGGCTTCACCACACCCGTTCCGCTCGAACTGCCCGGCAATCTCGACGACGAGATCTGTCGTCTGAGTGCGGCGTTCCAGGAGATGTCCGAACGCATCGCCATGCAGCTGCGCCAGCTCGAAGACGTCGACCGGCAGCGGCGCGAACTGCTCGCGAATGTCTCCCATGACCTGCGCACGCCGCTCGCGTCGATGCAGGGCTATCTCGAGACCTTGCTCATCAAGTCGGAAGAACTCTCTTCCGAGGAAAGGAACCGGTATCTGCAGGTCGCAGTGAAGCACTGCGAGCGGCTCGGCAAGCTGGTTCAGGATCTGTTCGAACTCACCAAGCTGGAAGCGCACGAGGTGAGTCCGCATATCGAAGTATTTCCGATAGCGGAACTGGCTCAGGACGTCGTTCAGAAATTCGCCTTGAAGGCTCAGAAGCGCCGGCTTGCGCTCGTGACGACGTGCGAGCCGGACTGCCCGCCGGTGCGCGCCGATATCGGCATGATCGAGCGGGTGCTCGAAAACCTGATCGAAAACGCGATGCGCTATACGCCGGAAGGCGGCGAGATCGGCGTCGAAGTCCGGCGAGCGGGGACGCGCGTCGAACTTCGCGTGCGCGACACCGGACGAGGCATCGACGGGGAGGAACTGCACAACATCTTCGACCGGTACTATCGGGTCGACCGGGCGGAGTTCGGCGCGACCGGCAACGCGGGGCTCGGGCTGGCGATCACCCGCCGCATCGTCGAACTGCATGGCGGGGACATCCAGGTTCAGAGTACGCCGGGGCTCGGCACGACGTTCATTGTGGATTTCGCGGTCGCGTGACGCGTGCCTCCACGCTCGCGCACGACATCACTGCGCTGCAAAGCCGACGATCGTTCCGTCGAGAATGTGCCGTTGAATCTGCGCCGCCAGCGGGAAATTCCCGTCGATGAGCATGGCACGCTCGCACGCCAAACCAACGGTTGTGCCCGCGCTAAGCGATTGCAGCATCGCAAATGCCGCCCGCTCGAGCGGCACGGCTTCGACCATGAAGCCGTGCCGCCGGATGAGCAGGAACTCGCCGCCGCTGTCGGCGTCGACTTCGCCGGGTTCGTCCGGCAAGGGCTGATTGACCGACCAGATGCGCGATACCGGGAACGCCGATGCGAGCAAACGGCAGGCGGGGTTCACCGTGCAGCGCAAAGCCCCGCAGTCGGCTTGCAGCACACTGGCGAGATGCTCGATCGCGAGCGGTGCGTGGTCGGCCGCGTGAAAGACCTCGTGCATTGCCCATTCGAGTCTCGCGGTGTCGGGTAGATAGGGCAGCGATGCGGCCGGGGCGAACTCCGCGAGAAAAGCCGCAAACGTACTGCCGAAGCGCTGCATGTCACCGCTCGTCGACGGGTGCTCGCGGATATAGCGATTCGCCGCGTGATGAAAGAACGCTTCTCCCACGAGCCGTTCGACCACCGGGAAGACGTCTTGCAACGCTTCGCGCAGGTTCGCGTACATGTTGTTCAGATACACGTTCAGGCCGTCGCCGGTTCCCTCGCCGCGGGGCGCCACGTAATGGGCGATGTGTGCCGCGTCCTGCTCGACGATAGCGGCGGCAAACCCGAGTTGCAGTTCACGCAGCGATGGCATGTCGGGCTCCGAGAATCGCAGCGGCCGTGGCGGCTTCATCGATGAGGACCGATAGCTCCGGGATATCCGTGTCCCATTCGATCAGCGTGGGCACCGCCCCGAAGCGCGCGACCGCGTGCCGGTAGAGCGTCCATACGGGGTCGGCAACCCGTTGCCCATGGGTGTCGATCAGCAGGTCGCCTGCGCGGTCGAAGCCCGCAAGATGGATTTCCTTGACCGCCTGGGCCGGCATGGCGTCGATATGGCGCACCGGGTCCAGTCCGTGGTTCACGGCGTTCACGTGGACGTTGTTGACATCGAGAAGAATGCCGCATCCCGTGCATGCCGCGAGCGCCGCGATGAACTCGTGCTCGGATATCGTGGAGTGGCGAAAGCGGATATAGCTCGACACATTCTCGATGAGGATTTGCCTGCCCAGGTAATCCTGTGCTTCATGAACATGCTCGCACACCACTGCCAGCGCTTCTTCCGTATAGGGCAGCGGCAGCAGGTCGTTCAGGAATCGCCCGGCAACGACGCCCCAGCTGAGATGCTCCGAAACCAGCCCCGGCTCGAAGCACTCCGCGAGTCTGCGCAGGCGCTTCAAGTGCTCGCGGTCGATGCGATCGGTCGTCCCGAGGCACAGTCCGACCCCATGCAGGCTGATCGGATAGGCGTCACGGATCTGCCGAAGGTAGTGCAAGGGCTGGCCACCGTCGCCGAAGTAGTTTTCGCTATGCACCTCCATCCATCCGATCGCAGGACGTTCCTCGAGAATCTGCCGGTAATGCGCCGCGCGCAGTCCGATTCCGACGTCATGAGGAATCGCAGCAGGCGCGGCGAATCGGCTATTCAGCGTTTGCATCAGAGATCACCGTCGCAAGGTTGCTTGCCAGCGTGTAATTTGGCGCATAAAAATCACAGAATCATCACGACGGTATGGCTTTCTTGCCGCATGAATCTCCTGCGTCCATCCGCCACCGTCCGGATGCATGGAACCGCGCACCAGTACGGATTGCACCCAGCACTGCCGGGACAAGCTCATTGCGCGTGTTCCCGCTTAGGATCGAAGCCATGACACTCAAGCAAAAGCTGCTTCTTCCCGTCGCCCTGTGCGGATTGCTCGTGATCGTCTATATCGCAGTGGGCTGGGTGCCCGGCGAGGGCCCTGCCGGGATGCGGCCCGGCATCGTGATTGTCGCCGCGCTGGGATTGCTTCTTGTGCTGGCGACCGCGAGCCTCGCCATCGACGCTCATGTGCGGCGTCCGTTGGCCATGCTTCTGCATGCAGCGCACGGAAGCAGCGAGCCGATGGCGGATGCGCCCGATGAGATCGGGCAGGTTGGCGCCGCACTCCGCGCGCTGAGGACGAGAGTCGACGATCTGGAGCGGGCGCTTAAACTCGCGGCGGACGAACGCAGGCAGATGGAAGTGACGCTACGTTCGAGCGAGGAACGCTACGCGCTCGCGATGCGTACCTGCGACGACGGGCTGTGGGAATGGAACCTCCAGACGCAGAATTTCATGCTGTCCGCGCGCTGGAAGAGCATGCTCGGATATGACGACGACGAGTTGGCCAATACGCGGCAGGCCTGGCTGCAATGCGTGCACCCCGCCGACGTTGCATCGGTCGAGGCAGCGTTGCTCCAGCATCTGGAAGGCGCGACGCCCCGCTACGAGCAGCAGTTGCGCCTTTTGCACAAGGACGGCCGCTACCGCTGGGTCAGTTCGATCGGCAGCGCGATTCGCCACGCGAGCGGCCGGCCATCGCGTTTCGTCGCACTCGATACCGATATCACACGCGTACGGAGAATCGAAAACATTCTCCAGCACATTGTTCAGGGAACGTCCGGCAAGAGTGGCGACGATTTTTTCCGCACGCTGGTGCGTCATTTCGCGGCGGCACTGGACGTCTCGTGTGCTTTCGTCACCGAATGCACCGGCTGGCCGCCGAAGAGCGTGCACACGCTCGCGTTCTGGTTCCAGGACGGCTTTCGCGAGAACTTCGAATTCGAACTTGCCGGCACACCCTGTGAGGCCGTCTTCAGTCTCAAGCGTCCCGCGTTTCATCCGCAGAATGTCGGCAAGCTGTTTCCGCGAGACGACAAATTCGAAAGCTATTACGGGCTTCCGATCTTCAACAGCGAGCGCCAGGTCATCGGGCACATGGCCTTCTTCGATGACAAGGAAATGAAGGAAGAAGACATCCTCATGGACTCCGTCTATTCCATCTTCACGGCGCGCGCCGCTGTCGAAATTGAGCGCAAGGCCGGGCTCGACCGCCTGACCCGAACCGATCTCACGGCCACCGGCCCCGCCGCGACTGCCCGCTAACCGTTTCGCCGCATCGCGCGTGCTCGAGATCAAATCGAAGTGTCCTGTGCTTCGGATGAGCGTCAGCCGCAGAAGCATCTCCCGTCCCGCGTCACGGAGCAGCCAGCGTACAGGTCGCGCGGCGACCAGCACGATGCAGGGTATCCATGAAGGCGGGAAACGTCGGCGAACGCCGACGCTGTTTGTTTTCGTCGCGCGCGGCGTGCCGGATGATGGCTATCCAGCTCCGCCTCTCGCACCGGACTGCGATCTCTATCGTGGTCCGGTGCATGCACGCCAGCCTTTTCTAACGAACGAGGCGGTCGATCTGCTTCTGGTCAAGGCCGTGCTCTTCATAGTGAGCTCGTGCCGCAGCCAGTTTGGTGAAGACGTCCTCGTATCCCGTGATCCTGTCACCATCCAGATAGATGTACCCTGCTACCGAATGAAACCAGGTGATCATCTCCTTGACGTCACCGGGCACCACCAGCGTATGGACTTCACCCGGCGGCTCCATGATGAACGAGCCTTCGGTGTACATCTCCTCGTGTTCCATATAGAACCAGCGGCCCTTGATCACGTGGGCATGCACCGCACCCAGGTGCCGGTGACACGAGAGCACACCCGATTTGCGCACTCGAAGAAGATTGACGTAGTAGCCTTGCGTCACGCCGAAGCACAGCGGCAGGAACTGGACGCCGTCGGCCTGCGTAACCCACATCCGCTCATCCACGTCATGCACGTTCTGGAAGAAGATGTCCGGACGCGCGTCGGCCGGCAATGGATCACGTGCGGCCCGAACACCCAGAGGATTATGGAAGTCTCTTGAAAATTGCGGCACAACTATCTCCTGAAATAGAACCTGGAACCGCTCGTGAAAACACGACACATCGGCCTCGATTTTTCTGTAAAGCATTGAGGAGCCAGAGTTGAATGTGCCTATGAGCGAATTGGTGGACTTCGAAAAGCCCGGTGAAATGATTGTGCGCGCCGAGTGGGCGAATCACCACCTCTGCCACGGAATAGCCACTGTGAATTTCGGTCACAGGCGGCAGGACCCGCCACCGTCAACATCGGATTTGAAGAAATGATTACGGCCGGCGACAGGGGTTCCTCCAAACGAGCCGTCTGAGGATCATCTTGCTTTCTTGACGTTTGTGTCATTATTCTGCCTTCACCCAAAGCAAACCTGCGAACCGCACGCTCGATTGCACCGGCGCGAACGTCACCGTATGAGGCAACCGGTTCGCAAGCGTCGCAGCATCGCTATCGCGGACCGGCAGGCAGACACTTTCGGGCAGGAGACAGCCCATGGATAAATATGCAGAGATCGTTGCATTCGTCGCATCCGCGGAGCATGCGAGCTTTTCTGCTGCCGCGCGAACGCTCGAACTGACACCCTCCGCCGTCAGCAAGCTTGTCACACGACTGGAAAACCGGCTGCGCGTGCGTCTGTTCACGCGTCAGGCCAGAACCGTTTCCCTCACCGAGGAAGGCAACGCGTTCATGCACAGCGCACGCGGCGTCATCGAAGCAATGGCCGAAGCAGATTCGGTCGCGGAGTCTCTTCCAACGTCGGTGCGAGGCACCATTCGCGTACATACGATGTTCACGTTCGCGAAGCACCAGATTCTCCCGTGGCTGCCGGACTTCCTGGCGGAGCATCCGGACCTGACTGTCGAGTTTCACGTCGGCCCGCAATTCGTCGACATGTTCGACCAGGGCATCGATGTCGCCATCCACAGCGGGATTCTTCCCGACTCGTCCCGCGTTGCGAGGAAGATCGCGAGCAGCAGATGGATTGTGTGCGCATCGCCAGACTTTCTGACGCGGTATGGGCAACCGGCTACGCCCGAGGCGCTACGCAATCTGCCCTGTCTCGGCTTCAGCTTCAAGAGCGACTGGAACGTGTGGCCCTTTCAGCTCGATGACGGCACACTGGTCGGAATCGACGTGCGAGGCAAGGTCAATACTACGCAGGGCGAGTTGCTTCGCGACCTTGCCCTCAAAGGTGCGGGCGTGGTCCGGCTTGCCGAGTTTCACATCGCAGACGACCTGGCGTCGGGAAGACTTGTCGAGGTCTTGCCAGAGCATCAGGACCACACGAAGGAGCCGATATATGTCGTCTACCCTAGCCGGCGCAATCTAAGTCCTCGCGTCAGAGCCTTTTGCACCTGTCTGGAGACGCAGATCAGGACGATGCCCTGGAACGGTTGAGCAAGCCTGGCTGCCCCTTTCCAATTGCGATTCAATCAACCGAGGAGAATGTCGATGTACAACGAAAAGTTCATGGATCGCGCGCTCGCCTTGTCCGCCAGGGCCCTGACAGAACCCGGCACCGAGCCGTTTGGGGCGGTCGTCGTTCGAGACGGCGTGGCGGTCGGAGAGGGCTTCAATCATTCAGTCGCGAACTGGGACCCGACGTCGCATGGGGAGATCGAAGCGATCCGCGACGCCTGCCGCCGTCTCGGGACGGTCGATCTCAGCGGTTGCGATCTCTATACGTCGTGTGAACCTTGCGCGCTCTGCGTCGCGGCGATGAAGATATGCGGCATCGGCGGGCTTTACTACGGTGCCTCGCTGGTGCAGTCGAGCAAGGCGTTTGCCAACGTGTCGGGGGCCGACCGTCATCCGATCGACGTTGACGGTCTGCGCCTTGAAGCGGGTGGGACACTCGAAACGCGGTCCCAGCCGGCGGAGCAAAAGCGTGATGCAGAGGCGGTGCGCATACTGGAGGAATGGGCATCGTCGCGCAGTGCCTAGATGAATTCCTCGTTGCGTAAAGGATTGCCTCTTGGGCACTGCCGCCGTCACACGCCTTAAGCCTTAAAAAAATCGCCTAGCGCAATGGACACGGCTTTGGCGTCGTTCTCCGTCGGGATGTGCCCCGCTTGCGGAATTCGCACCAGTTTCGTGTTCGGCATCTCTGCCGCAAAACGCTCGGCATATTCGACGCGCTGATAAGGATCATCCTCGCCCCACACCAGCAGTTTCGGAGCCGCCGATGCGCGCAACGCGGACACGAGATCCACTGTATAGCGGCCGTCCGCCGCGCCGGCAAGCGCCATCCACGAGCGTGTCACACGTGCGTCGGTCCACGGATCGAGGTACTCCTCGACGAGTGCCTCGGACGCCGCGCTTTCCAGGAGGCCTTTGCGAATGGCCTGCCGCCGCGCGTTCAGGATATCGCCGGGCGAAGTTGCCGCAACGACCGCCGGATCGCGGTAGCGAGCCACGGCGGGCACCGGCCATGAGTCGTACATCACCGCATTGACCAGCGCAAGCTGTTCGATCTCGATTGTTCCTTTCACGAGCAGATGCTGCGCGATCCCGCCGCCGATATCGTGCCCCGCCAGCTTCACCGGTCCGGTGATGCCGAGCGCCCCGGCAAAGCGTTCGACCCAGGCCGCGAGTGCCGGAACCGTTCCCGTTTCGAGCGTGAGCTCCCCTGACGAACGGCCGAGACCCGGAAGATCGACCGCAACCGGGCGCAGGCCGCGCGCCGCGAGGTCCGCGAGCACCGGCTGCCACACACGGCTCCAATAGGTGCCGTGAAGCATCAGCACCACGGGGCCCGCGTCGCCCGCAGTCAGATAACTGGTGGCCACGCCATCCACTTCTATGAAATCTCTTCGCATTTGATCCACTCCTTCATATTGGCCGTTACGGCGCGACATCCCGGATCGCTTCAATAACTGCCATGATTGACACGTGTGTCAACAAAGTAGCACGGATTTTCAGATCGTGCCAGCAGCACTGGACGTTCGAAATGTCGCGATAACACGGCATTGCCGGAGCAATCGCATCGGCTACATGAAATTTCCCGGTTGTTGTTGACACAAATGTCAAGCATATCCACACTACCTGCAACGACCTACGATGGACGACATTCAAATGACGAAATCCGGAACTCATCGCTTCCTGCGGCAGGACAGGCTGGTGTGGGGCGATCCCGCCGATGTGGCAGTTTCGAGAGAGCTGGCGCTGCTCGGCAAGCAAAGGGCCTTTGTGATCTGCAACGCGTCGCTGATGGCCACGGGCCTGGTCTCCAGGATCGTTTCCCGTCTCGGGCCGCAATGCGTCGGCATCTATGACAAATGCGTCGCGCACTCGCCCCGCAAGGATGTGCTGGCGGCAAGCAGGGCGGCCAGAATGGCCGGTGCCGATATCATCGTTGCAATCGGCGGCGGCTCGGTCATCGACACATCGAAAGTGGTTCTGGCGTGTCTTTGGTTGAACCTCGAAACCGAGCAGGACATGGACAACCTGCGCGATGGGAATTTCAGTGACCGGCTTCTTGCAGTAGGGGATCCCATCCGGATGGTCGCGGTGCCCACTACGTTGTCCGGGGCTGAATTTTCGACGATCGCCGGCATCACGAACGCGCAGCGGGGTACGAAGGAGGTACTCCAGCATCCGGACTACGTGCCGTCCATCGTCGTTATCGATCCTGCAGCAACGCGATTCACGCCGCCAGAGCTTTTCAGCTCAAGCGGAATTCGTGCCGTCGACCACTGTGTGGAAGCGATCTGTTCCACCGCTCGAACGCCGTATGCGGATGCCGTCACAGGCAAGGCGCTCGAAATGTTGTCGCGCCATCTCGTGGCGGCCACAACGGACAGCGCCAATTTCGACAGCCGTCTCGAATGTCAGATGGCTGCGTGGCTGGCCACGTCGGGATTGGCCTCAGGCGTTCCCATCGGCTTGAGTCACGTCATCGGGCGCGTGCTCGGCGGGGCTCATCACGTTCCTCATGGCGTGACCTCCTGCGTCATGCTGGCACCCGTTCTTCGATGGAACGAATCCGCCGACGATGGACGCCAGGCGATTGTCGCGAAGTTGCTCGGGGCCGATCCCGGACAATCGGCGGCGGATGCCGTTGCATCCCTGATCGCGCGGCTGGAGTTGCCGGCTCGCCTGCGCGATGTCGGGGTCGAGCGCCGGGACTTTGCGGGTATCGCCGAAAAGGCGTTGCACATGACGTCGCTGCCGGGCTGCAACGGTAACCCGCGCACGGCGAACAGTCTTCGGGATATCGAGCAGATACTTGAACTCGCGTACTGATCGAAGCGGAGAACGGAGAGGCCCTCGATCCTGATCGACCTTGTCCGGCACCTTCGTTCGTTTGCACGGGAAACACGCTGACCAAGGGAAAGCGTCGCATCGCGCTCGGCACGCAGAAAAGCCGAATCCCCTGCAGTCATGCGACACGCGTGTTTCGAATTACGAGCGCAACGGCTGGCAATTTGCCGGAGTCGAATCCAGCTGCATTGGCGAGACGCCAGTTGTCGACCGCCGGTATGTCATCCGTGCGTAGAGCGCCCCACCCTTCTCACGGTCAGGCATGACCGGCGGTGTCCGGGCGAACCCTGGCGATCGTCCGCTCAAGCCTCCCTGCGCACGACAGCACACGACAAGACAACATCATCGGCTCACATCATGCCGCCCGTGGTGGCGCCTGTGCCGCCGCCACCGGATGTAGGCGTGGAAGTCGTGGAGAGCGGATGAGTGAGCCCCGCCGCTGACAGCATCGAGACGGCGGCCGGATCGGGCATGCCGTTGGCGTCGATGGCGCCTGCTTTCGCCAGCGCGGTGAGATCGCTATCGACGCCTGCCTGCCCGACGACAAACGGTGTCGTCAGAAACAGCGGCGCCGTCAGCGTGACCGCGTAACCCTGCTGCAGATTCGCGACGACCGCCGATTGCGCAGCCAGCACATCGTTCTGGTTGGCCAGCACCTGCTGGAAGCGCAGGTTGCCAGGAAAACCCGCGATCAGGCCGCTCACGGTCGTCCCGAGTTGCGAAGCGAGGTAGACGAGCATCAGCTCGGTCTCGGGCGTCGTATTGAAGGTGCCGCTGGCAAATGCCAGCGAATGCAGAGTCGTGCCGCCGGAGGTCACGGTGAGGATGCAGGGAAGCGTGGCGTTGAGCGTGACGCTGTAGTGTCCACCGCCGTCTGACAGGGCGGAGCCCGAACCCTGCGCGCAACTTACGCTGACCGCCGCGCTCGCGAGCGCATTGCCGGTGGCGGCCGTGCCGGATATGGCGACGTTTGGCGCCGCGTTGGCAGCGCTACAGCCATCGAATCCGATGCAGGCGTTTCCACCGCACGCGACGAGCGTTGCGAGCGACGCCAGGCAAAGTGTAGCCAACGCCGTACGAACGACGCGCGCATCATTGAGGTTCATGGCCGTCTGCCGTTGATGGATGAAGACAAGGCGACCCGTGCCACGCCAGGTGACTGTCGCTGTGTTTTATTTTAGGCCCGATACCCCGAAGCCGCTTGTCGCGCCAACCACATGCGTCGCGCTCCGTTATGTTCGACATTACGAATGTCGAACATAACGGAGGACTTTCGATTGATGCACCCGGACAGTGCGAAGCGGCAATAACGCGATTGCCTGCGCGTTCAAAATCGCCGCAACGCTTCAAGCGAGCCCGGTAACGCCAGCCTGAAAAAAGATACTGGAAACCGCTCCCGTTTTTTCCTAGAGTGCCTTTTGCTCAGGTAATCTTCCCGATCCCCTGCTGTTTTAAATAAGCAAGGGATTGAACAGCGGATATTGGAGAGAAACACGAGCTTTGCTCCGACAACGCAGTGCCCGGTCAGAGGCATAGGGCGTGACCAGACGGAGGTATTGGTCGCCATGATCCGTTTCACGCGGAGTAATTTCCCTTTGCAACGGGAAATTACCTCTCTGGAATGACGGTAATTCTGTTCGGCCGAACGTATTGCAGCGCGAATGCGATTGAGTCACAAAATATTGCCAGTTGCAGCCGGCATTTCATCTGGCTGACGTGAACGCTGCTTAATGAATAGCGTAATACCGGTCGATATGCATGCCGGCCGGATGGCTCTCTATTAATCAAGATTTTGAGTTCGCGGCGCGTCTTATCCCTGTGCGCGACAGAGCGACGGACATCGTTGCCGTTCGCGCATGCCACGACAATCAACCGTCAGGAGCGGAACTCGATTCGATGTGTTTTCTGGTCTGGCGCCACCGGACTTCTTCCAGAGGTTGCGTTGAAGCCGGAGATTGTCGTGCCGGTCGGACAAAGGAAGGGGAGGCTCGATGGGCGTCCTTGCAACGGACCCTGCAAAACCGGACGACACCGGATGCGCCATGACTGCTCCCGGCCGGCGCTGCTTCCTGCGCCTGCTGCTCGCGCAGCCCGAGGTCGCGCCGGGCGACTGGCTTCCTTCCGCTGCCCCGACGCTCGACTGGGTGTATCGACAGGCCTGCGTAATCATCCAGCAGCATTTGTGCGACTGCTCGCTGACGGTCAACTTCGTCGTGTCGGCGGTACGCTGCTCGAGACCTACCGTCTACCGCGCCTTCGCCCAGCGCCACCAGACCGTGGCCGGCGTGATCCGCTCGATGCGCCTGCAGCTGGTCTGCACACTGCTCGCCTCGCCCCCGTTCAACGTGCCGATCGAGACGCTCGCATACCGCTGCGGCTTCGAGGACGTGAGGACGTTCAATCGCAGCTTCCGGCGCGAGTTCGGCACGACCGCGGGTGAGTTTCGCGCCCGTATGCTGGGCGTATGGATGAAACGCGGCGTGCCGGATTGAAGCGTCGCATCAGATATGAGCCAGCACCCAGCCTTCGGCGAACGGATAGGTGCGCTCTTTCGTGGGGATGACCACCTTGCCGTAGGCGATGACGGATTCGACGCCCACGGTTTTCGTCGACTTGTCCCGGTAGGAGATGTTGCCGCGCGGTGCATAGACCTTGGGGTCGAGCCCGTGCTGCCGAAGTTGACGCAGCAGATCCACGGCGAACGGCTCGGGGCTGCTGTTGTCCTGGGTCTGGTGACCGACATCGCACGCCGCCACCCAGACCTCCCGCGTTCCCGCGTCCTTGATGCCAAGCGAAACCAGCATGCCCGCGACGTCGCTGCCGTCATAACCATTGAAGGTCCGCGACGATCCATGGGCGTTGAGCACCAGAATCTGCGCGTTGTCGCCGTAGTCCTTCAGCCGCTTCGAACTTCCGTCCTTGATCTCGTTGACGAGGAGCTGGATCGGCACGGGCGCGAAGCCCGCGTTGCCCGGTGCGAACTCGCTCCATTGCTTCCACGCGTAGAAGTGCTCGCGCAGAGCCTTGAGACGGGCCGCACGGGATGCGTTCTCGTCGATATCCTGATTCTTGCCCTTGGGCTTACCGAAAAACATCAGCATGATGATCCTCCGTTGGCTAAGCGGTGAAGCGCCGTTCAGGCCGCCTCGGTTTCAACGACGTTGAGCAGTGTCAGGATGGTGTTGAGGCAGACCTGGGCCGACGTGGTGACCGCGAGGCTCGCCAGGTTTTCCTGGCTGCTCAGGTATCCCTTCAGGAATTCAAGCTTGTTCGCCACGCCCTGGATGCCGGCGGCCAGCTGTTTCAGGATGTCCGAGAGGCCAACGCAGATGTCGTAGCTGCGGATGTGGCCGGACGCTTCGCGCTGCGCATCGCCTATCTGGCGCAGCGTGTCTTCCAGAGCCGCCTCGGTGGACTTGCCGTGCTGGATGGCGGACACCAGTTCATCGATGGCTTTTGCCGGCAGAAAAAGCCAGGTCCAGACCGAACGGTCTTTCAGTTCGCGCGCCTTGGCATCGAGTTCCAGACGGCGCTGCTCCAGAACCTTCAGGCGCGCGCGGGCATCCATCGCCACCGCGCTGAGCCGGGCCGCATCCTCGCCCATGATCGCCCGCCGGCTGGCGACCTTGCCGCTGGCCTCGCGGATGTCACCCATGAGGGCCTCGACTTCGCCGCTCATGCCGCTCGCGTATGCACTCAGTTGCTGCGTCATGTCGGGACCGCCCACCGTCGCGAGCAGCAGGGCCCTGGCCGTGCTTTCCTTGGCGGCGCTCACGTGCCGCTGGATGCGCGCCTGCATCTCCAGCAGGCCGGCGGCGCCGGCAGGCAGCTGGGCGATGTGCTGCTTGGCGTCCCTGATTGCATCGGACGAGTCGGGCAAGGTGCCGGCCTCGACGACGATTTCGTCGAGCCGCTGTTTCATGCTCTGCCACATTCTGGTTTCCTCCGCTTGGGGTAGGTCGGATCGGGGTTCAGGCTGCGCGCCGTGCTGCTTCTTCCTGCTTCTGGGCTTCCTGCACGACCATGTCGCCCACGCGCTGCCCGGTGTCCTGACGCCGCTGCGGCGCAGTCATCTGACCTTTGATGATGTCCACGTCGCGCAGGATGGGAGCCACCGATTTCTCGGCCGCGGCGAGGAAGATCTGACGCAGCATCGCGTTGTCCGACTTGCCCTTGTCGAGATTGCCGTACAGGGATTCGAGGTGATCGCCCATGAAGCCCCAGGCATTGGCCATGGACTGGGCGCTTTCCTGGGCCTGTCCGGCGCTGCCTGCGAGGTTGCCGAAGCCGTTCATCATGCCGTTGACCAGCGTGACTTCGGCGCTCAGCTTGGCCTGCCGGGTCAGCAGGTCGCTCTTCATGTTGAGCAGCCCTCCCAGTGCGATGGATGAGCCCGCGGCCGCCGCCGCGCCGACGCCGATCACGGCGCCACCCGCCACACACAGCGCCACCGCCGCGCCGCCTGTCACCAGTGAGGTGAATGCGCCCACCACGAACATGATGCCGCCGGCTATCACGGCCAGCCCGCCCAGGGCGATGCCCACGGCGACGCCGGCGATCTTTCCGTCGATCGATGACAACTGCCCGTTGATTTCGGCCAGCACCCCCTTGTCGCCTTGCAACAGGCCATTCAGCTCGGTAGCGAGACCGCTGAAGGCGGCCTGGTCGTTCGCCAGACCGGTGCGCAGCGATTCCAGTGACGTGCGAATGGACACCGAATGGTTCTTGAACTCGGCCACGCGCTCCTGCAGCAGGCGGATGGACGTCTTGGCGTCTTCACGGGACTGAAGGCTCGCCAGCGCATCGCCCACCGCGCGTTGCAGAAGGAAATACTCTTCGATGCTCGTGATCGTCGTGATGATCTTGGGCTGGATGGTGTCCAGGTAGGTCCTCGCATGGGTCTTGGCCGTGTCGAGCGCCTTGTTCGCGCGGACCTTGCAATCCTGCAGCTTCTCGAACCCCTCGAAACTGACCGCTTGCTGCGCTTCCACGCTCAGGCAATGCGCCTGCAGAATCAGGCCGGCGGCGGATTGCGCCTTGACCTTCTCCCGCTGCACGTCGATGCTGGCTTCCAGCGACTCGGGTACGGCTGCCGTGTTGGTCATGAGTTCTCTCCTGGTTGATCGATCGGAACGACGTTCTCGACGCGGCCGAGCTGCGGGATGGCCGCTGCGCCTCCGGTGAAGGAATCCTTGATCCAGTTGATACGCCGGCCCAGTTGTTCCCAGCTGGCATCGAAACCCGGTGCGCCTGGCGTGCCGAGCTCATCGCAAGCCTTGACGAGCGTCCGCCAGGCCTCGGCCACGCCGGCTGTTGTCGCGCGCAGCTGGGTCACGGCGTTCAGGTAGTCGAGTCCCTGCTGCTTGATCAGGACGGCAACGCCGAGCGTGGCGCGCAGCGTGCAGAGTTCGCAGTAGAGCGTCTGCAGCCGCGCAGCGTGGCGGTTGAGGTCGCTGCCGGCGGCCAGCACGGCGGACGTCTCGTCCGAGATCTCGCCGATCGTCTCACCCGGGAAGGGCTCGTCGGGCTTCTTGAGCGTGTGCCTGTTCGGCTTGCCCGGCTTCTCCGTCTTGTCGCCGTCGCCCTCGCCTTCGGGCTTTTCCTTTTCCTTCGGTTTCTCGCTGTCGTCGCCGCCCGCGCCGAAGAGGGAAAATATCCAGGTCACGATCTTCTTGACCTGAACGCCGATCTTGCGCCCCGACTTGACGGTTTGCTCCACGGCATCGGTCATGTTCTTGCTGACGGCCGCGATGTCCGTTTCGAGGACCGCGAACTGGCCGCGCTCTTCGTCGAGCAACTGCTTGACGTGCTCGTCGATGACCCGGGCCATTGCACCGACCGACGGCCGCACCGCCTGGAGTTCCCGGTCGACCAGCCGGCCTGTTTCGGTGGCGCTCGCGAGGGCTTCCTCGAAGGCGCTCAGCAGCGCGCCCCGGACTTCCTGGACGGTGTCCCGATCGAGTCCGCTGCTGAATTCCTTGCGCACCGACAATACGATCGCCGTGCAATTCTCGAGCGTGGTAACCACGCGAATCGTCTCGGGAATCAGGCGGTCGAGGTAGTGGGTCACGTGCTGGCGGAGATCGGCCTGGCTGGCCTGAAGCTCTGTCGACAACACCGTATCGGCCACGAACCGGCTGAGGTCGGTTTGCCGCTGCACGACCAGCGACCGCACCTGACCCACGTACGCAGCACCAGCCAGATCCTCGACAGCGATGATCAGGGGCAGTGCGCTGATACCGGTGTTGCTGGGAATATTGGAAATATTCACCGTGGTTTCTCCGGTTGATTGAGGACGGGCTCATTCTTTGCGCTTCCCCTACGCTCGCGTAGGTCCTGGTATCTCAATTACGGACAATTCGTCTCATCAAAACGCAGCGCCGCATCGCGCGCCGGAGTATTCGCAGAAAAATCAATGATGTGGAGCGTTCGGCGCCGCTTGATATGGCGCCTCGGTTCGGCAGAAGCGAGATCCGGGTGGGGTGACGAGCCGGTTGATGGTCGGCTCAAGTGAGCGTCCGTTCAGGCCGATGACGTACGTCGGCCAGTGCCGTCATTCAGCGAAGGGAACGTTGGGAGGGAGGTTCGGCCGGCGCGCCGCGATCGGCGCAGACGGGCGCAGACGGGCGCAGAGGGACGCCGCCCGAGCCTGGCGGTGTCCAGGGTCTTGCCGAACAGCGCGCCGCCCTTCCCGCAGCAAGGCGTTCGCGGGAATCATGTGCATTCACCGGCGTGACGCCCGCACATGCGAGCGGCCGGAAAAGACGTCGCGTTACGACTCGCCGGCGTTCTCGGGCGGCACGAGCGCAACGACGTTCACGATGCCCTGCCGTGCCATCTTCGTGTAGGGGCAAAAGCGTTCGGTATTGCGCACGAGTTCCTCGGCAGCGGCACGCTCGACACCGGGCAAACGGATGCGGGTGTGCGCCGTCAGGATGAACAGGCCATCGACCGCGTCGCGGCAGAAATCGACCGTGACGTGGACGGAAGCGCCGGGAATCGGAATGCGCGCCCGTGCCGCAAGCAGGCTCAGCGCGCCGTGAAAGCAGGCCGCGTAGCCCGCCGCGAACAGTTGCTCCGGATTGGTGCCGCCGCCTGGCCCGCCCAGTTCCTTCGGCAATCGCAAGTCGACTGCGAGCTGGCCGTCATCGGAACGTGCGATGCCCGACGCGCGTCCATGACCCGTGCCGCCGCCCGTCACCGTGACAGTGGTCGAATAGAGCGGCAGCGTGTCCTGCCCATGGTACTTGTCGAGCAGCGTCAGCGGCGGTGGACGCAATGTGGTCATGGCGGGCCTTGTCCGTGATCGCCCCTTATTTCGCGGCTTGTGTCCGGCCGAACCACGCTTCGAAGTTCACGGCGCCGACACGCGGGTTGGCGCCCGGGACGAGCGTGTCGTCCTGCAACTGCGCACCGAAGTAGCGGGCGGTGGCATCTGCCACGACCTTGCGGGAATCGTGCGTCGCCGCGAGAAAACGCTGCGCCATGTCGGCGAGCCGCACGCGTTCCGGACCCGCGATCTCCACGATGCCGTTGCGCGGCTCGCCAACTGCGAAGTCCGCGACGGCGGCGGCCACATCGTCCGACGCAATCGGCTGGAAGAATGCGGGCGACAGCCGGATGGTCTCGCCGTCGCTGCCCGATTGCACGATGCCGCCGAGAAACTCGAAGAACTGGGTCGAATGGATGATCGTGTACGGCACACCCGACTCGCGGATCAGCTTTTCCTGAGCGATCTTGCCGCGGAAATAGCCGCTTTCTGCAAGCCGGTCGGTACCGACGACGGACAGCGCGACGTGATGCTGCACGCCTGCTGCGATCTCCGCCGCAAACACATTGCGCCCCGATGTCTCGAAGAACTCGAGCACAGCGGCATCTTCGAACGACGGCGAGTTGGCGAGATCGACCACGACGTTCGCTCCGGCCAGTGCTTCGTTCAGGCCTTCGCCCGTCATCGTGTTGACGCCCGACGAGGGCGACGCCGCGAAGACGGCATGCCCGCGCGCGCGCAGGTCCTTGACGACTTTGCTACCGATGAGTCCCGTGCCACCGATCACCACAATCTTCATGATCGCTCTCCATGAGCTTGCGCAGCTGTCTAGCCACTGCCAATCGATCGAAACCGGCTTGCATCTCAGCGCATGCGACGGCCGGTGCCTTGCCGGAGCAGCCGCGAATCGCGTGCCGTCCGTACACGAAGCATCGTAGGCTTGCACCGCGTCATGCGGTAGAGCCGCCGAGAGACCCACGGTGTTGCATCAGGAACACCAGTCGGGGCGTCGTCACTCCACCTCCGATAACGCCGTCATCGTCGTCATGGTCGTCGCCAGGCCCTGCACGTCGAGTTTTCTCGTGTGCTCGGTCATGTAGTCGATAAACACGCGGATCCGGGCGGGGAGATGCTTGCGGCAGAGATAGCAGAGGTAGTGGCCGCCATCGTCGGGCGCGTGCTGCGCGAGGCAACTGACGAGTCGCCCCTCCCCGAGCAGGTCGCAAACCTGATACGCCGGCAACTGCGCGATGCCCAGCCCGTCGAGCACCGCCTGCAGGATCAGATCCGCGTCGTTGAACGTGTGCAGCGCGACAGGCTGGCGCCGCTGCGCAAGGCCGTCCACCTTGAAGTGCCACTCCCTGACGCGGCCCGACGACGCCCGGAAATTGATGCAGCGATGATCCGCCAGCTCGTCGACATGGCGCGGCAAGCCGTGAATCCGCGCATAGGCCGGCGACGCGCAGACGATCATCTGCATCGGAATCAGCTGCCGCGCCACGATCCCGCTGTCTTCCATGCGTCCATCGCGAAACGATACGTCGATGCGATCAGCCGTGAAGTCGCAGGGGCGGTCGTTCAGCAGCAATTCCAGCGCGATCCCGGGGTATTGCGCGTGAAAGCCTCGCAGCAGCGGCGCGACGATCTTGCGTCCGAACGCGGGCGTCGAGCCGATGCGCAGATGGCCGCTGGGCGGCCCGCTGCGCAGCTCGCGCATGTCCTCCAGCGCCTGGGCGATGCGCTCTATGCCCGGCTGGCACTTCTCGTAGAAGAGTTCGCCTTCGCGCGTGAGCGACGTGTTGCGCGTCGTGCGCTGGAAGAGCCGCACGTTGAGCTGAGCCTCGAGTTTCTGCACGTTGCGGCTGACCGAGGAACGACCGATGCCGAGGCGATCGCTCGCACGGGAAAAGCTGCCTTCGGTGGCAACGGCCAGAAAGGAAACGACGCCGGCATAACTGGTCGCAAAACTGCTTGCGAACGGGTCGTCGGCGCCGGCGGCGGGTGGGCGTGCTGGGTAATCTGACATGTAGGCGCGAGTCGTGGAGTCCATGCACGACTAGACGTATGTACGCTGCCGTTTGTGACATCGTCCTCCGTTTTTCCGGCGGTTGTATCGACGCGGGTGGTCGGGCTTATTACTCCGGCACGAGAACCGGCGCGCCCTTGTCCTTGAGCAGCAGCACGATGAACTTTGCCGGCTTGGTCTGGCTCGCGTTGCGTCCGACCGTATGAACGTCGTCCGGGCCTTCATAGAAGGTCTGTCCGGGCGTCAGCGTGACTTGCTTGCCTCCCTTGACCTGCATCACGATCGATCCTTCGAGTACATAGACGTACGCGTGCGCGTGATGCCGGTGGACGGGATCGACGCTCCCCGGCGGATACACGACGGAGATCATCAAGGCTTCCTTGCCCGGATAGTCGTCGAGCGGCTTCGTCATCAACGGCGTGACGATTGCGGCCGGCGCCTCGGCGTGGGCCGCGTTCATCGACGCGCCCATGACAGCGACCATGGCCAGTGCGGCATGTTTGAAGCGGAGCATGGCAGTGTGTTCCCAAATGACCCGGCCCGCGCGCGAGCCGAAGCTGAAGTAAGTAGCGGAACCCGTGCGTTCAGGCAAGATTCGCCTTGTCGAGACCGAATGCCTTGTCGGACGAGCCCGGCACGGTCCTGAACGCGACGTTCGCGCGGTTCCAGGCATTGATGGCCATCACTTCGAACGTGAGGTCCGACAGTTCCTTTTCAGAGAACTGGGTGCGTACGCGCTCGTAGATATCGTCGGGCACGCCGTGTTCGGGAAGCTTCGTCAGCACTTCCGCCCAGGCAAGCGCGGCGCGTTCACGCGGCGCGAAGAGCGTCGACTCGCGCCACGTCGCGAGATCATGGATGCGCAGTTCCCGCTCGCCGTGGATGCGTGCTTCCTTCACGTGCATGTCGAGGCAAAATCCACAACCATTGATCTGCGACGCCCGGATCGACACGAGGTCACGCACGGATTCTTCGATTGCGCTGTCTTCCAGCAGATTGCTGAATTCCAGGAACTTCTTGAACAGCTGCGGTGATTGCTGAATATAGTTGATACGCTGGGTCATGACTTTTCCTGCGATGGCGAGCGGCCACCCGGGCTTTGCGGGCACGGCTGGCGGCAATGGGCCGCACGAAGGCATCGTAGGTGCGCGCGGCGTGTCGCGGTAGGCGCATGCATGGGCTCACGGTGTTGCCCGCGCGGCACCAATCGAGGGCATGAACTGCGCGTGCGCCCCGGGGCGATCAGCGTCCCGCTCGCGGTTCGTTCGCGCTCAGGCGAGAGGATTGGCGAACAAGTCAGATGTCATATGAGATAACGGCATTAATCACCCATGTAGAGATTGTTTCACGTGAAGTGCTGCAAGCAGGATTCAGGTTTGATGGCCATTGTTGTCTGACAATGCTCCAGATCAACGTGCACGTTTGATCCTGAATGAAATCAATGCTGAACCTGCTTTCCATCAACTATCACGACGACGAGGGTATACCCGTTTTACCCCGACTCCCGTTGACAACCACGTGCAATTCGCCCAGAGTTGTCGTACATCTTGTCGCTTGATCAGTAGAGAACACTTGCAACAAGTTATAGGACATCGCATATTTGTTGCGGTACCGCGTACGCCACGACGCGACCGGCCGCCGCATCACGGAGACAGGCTTCACAACAAAAGAGGAACACAAGCATGCGTGAAAATCGAATTCGCTCGATCTGGAAGGCGGGCGGTGCAGTCGTCAACGGCTGGCTCGCCATTCCGAGCACGTTTTCGGCCGAGACCATGGCCCATCAGGGTTGGGATTCACTGACGGTCGACCTTCAGCACGGCGTGGTCGACTATCAGAAAGCGGTGGACATGTTCACCGCGATCTCGACCACCCGCACGGTGCCGATGGCGCGAGTGCCCTGGAACGAGCCGGGCATCCTGATGAAGGTGCTCGATGCCGGCGCCTACGCGGTGATCTGCCCGATGGTCAATTGCCGCAAGGACGCGGAGCGGCTCGTCGCGGCCACGCACTATCCGCCGCTCGGCACGCGCAGCTTCGGGCCGGTGCGGGCGCTGCTGTATGGCGGCGCCGATTATCCGACGCAGGCCAACGACACCGTCGTCGTCTTCGCGATGATCGAAACGCGCGAGGCACTCGACAACCTCGAAGAGATCGTCTCGGTGCCGGGGCTCGACGCCATCTATATCGGCCCGTCCGATCTGTCGCTCGCGCTCGGCTGCAAGCCGACCTTCGACGACGTCGATCCGCCGGTGGCCGAGGCGATCGAGCACATCCTCGCTCGCGCGAAGGCGCACGGCGTGGTCGCGGGCATACACAACGGCACGCCGGAGAAGGCGCTGGAACGGATTGCGATGGGCTTCCAGTTCGTGACCATCAGTTCCGACGCCCGGCTGATGGCCGCCGGCGCGCAGCAGATCATGGCGAAGATGAACGCGGCGCCGAAGAAAGAGACGGACGCCTCGGGATATTGATTCGGGCGAGACCGCAGCGAAGCGTGGCCCGACGGGCGCGCTTCGCGATCGATCCGTCAGCGCGCCAAACGCGCGGCACGCCAGGACGAACGGGAAAAACAGAACGGCCACGACAGCGCCGGCGCACCTTCCGTGCGCCGCACACGTTTCAGGTTCAGGTCACCGGCGCCGGATTGAACAGCACGAGCGCATTGTGCAGCTTGAGCGTCTCCGCGCAGGTCTTCTTGCGGCCGCTCGCGATTTCCAGCATCAGACGGAACAACTCCCAGCCTACGTCCTCGATACTCGCCTTGCCCGTCGCGATCGTGCCTGCGTCGACGTCCATCAGGTCGTGCCAGCGGCGCGCGAGATCCGAGCGCGTCGCGACCTTGATGACCGGCACTTCCGCGAGGCTGTACGGCGTGCCGCGGCCGGTCGTGAACACGTGCAGGTTGATGCCCGCCGCCACCTGCAGCGTGCCGCAGATGAAATCGCTCGCCGGCGTCGCCGCGTAGATGAGCCCCTTCTGCTTCACCTTCTCGCCCGGCGAGAGCACGCCCGAGATCGCCGAATTGCCGGACTTGATGATCGAGCCCATCGCCTTTTCGACGATGTTCGACAAGCCGCCCTTCTTGTTGCCGGGCGTCGTGTTCGCGCTGCGGTCGGCGCCGCCGCGCTTCAGGTAATCGTCGTACCACTGCATCTCGCGGATGATCGCCTGCGCGACTTCCGGGTTCGCCGCGCGGCTCGTCAGCTGGTCCACGCCGTCGCGCACTTCGGTGACTTCCGAGAACATCACGGTCGCGCCCGCGCGAACCAGCAGGTCCGTTGCGAATCCGACCGCGGGGTTGGCCGTGAGCCCGGAGAACGCGTCGCTGCCGCCGCACTGCACGCCGATCACGAGGTCGGACGCGGGACACGTCTCGCGCCGCCGGTTGTTGAGCCGTTCGAGATGATGTCCAGCCATCTTCATGATGGACTCGATCATCGACTGGAAGCCGATGTGCGCCTCATCCTGGAGCACCACCACGTCACCGTTGATGTCGCCCGTCTCGCCGACGTCGGCCACGTCGTTCGCGGCCGCAATCGGGATGGTTCCCGGCGGCATCAGGCGCTCTGGCTGAAGCTTCTCGCAGCCGAGGCTCACCATCATGACCTCGCCGCCGAAGTTCGGATTCAGGCTGATGTTGCGCACCGTGCGGATCGGCACCATCGCGTCGGGCGCGTCGATCGCGACGCCGCAGCCGTAGGTGTGGCCGAGACTCACGACGTCGTCGACATTCGGGTAGCGCGGCAGCAGCTCGGACTTGATGCGCGTGACCGCATGCTGCACGACGTCGGCGACGCACTGCACGGTCGTCGTGATCGCAAGGATGTTGCGCGTGCCGGCCGTGCCGTCCGGATTGCGATAGCCCTCGAACGTGAAGCCCTCGAGCGGCGGCATCTCGGGCGCCCTGACTGTCGCGATCGGCAGCCCGTCGAGACCGGGCGGGCTCGGCATGCGGATCACGTGCTCGTTGATCCAGCTGCCCTTCGGAAGCGCCTTCAGCGCATATCCGATCACCACGTTGTAGCGCAGGACCTCGTCGCCTTCGGCCAGATCGGCGAGCGCGACCTTGTGGCCCTGCGGCACGCGCTCGCGCAGCACGAGGCCGTCGGCGAACACGGCGCCTTCGGGCAGCCCGCCGTCATTGACGACGATGGCGACGTTGTCGTTGGGATGAACGCGTATGTAAAGCGGTGACTGTTCCATTTCAACCGGTTCCTGAAATTGCGAAAGCGATGCCGTACCGCAATCATATGTCATCCTACAACGTAGTGCGCGCCACATCGTCGTCGGGGTTTTCCCTCGAATGGCCTGCTAGACCGCCATTTCGCGTTGAATCGACGCAAATCGTGTTGTACGATGACGTATCTTATCAGACGTCGTCGTACCACTTGTTGCACGGATAACCACACCCATGACCACACCTCAAGAACTCAAGCAAATCGTCTCCGAAGGCCTGCTGTCCTTTCCCGTCACCGACTTCGACGAACAAGGCAACTTCCGCGCCGACACCTATGCGACGCGTCTCGAATGGCTCGCCCCGTATGGCGCGACCGCCCTCTTTGCAGCCGGCGGCACCGGCGAGTTCTTCTCGCTCACGAAGAGCGACTATTCGAACGTGATCCGCACGGCAACCGAAACCTGCAAGGGCAAGGTGCCGATTCTCGCCGGCGCCGGCGGCCCGACGCGCGTGGCGATCGAGTACGCGCAGGAGGCGCAGCGGCTCGGCGCGAACGGCGTCCTGCTCATGCCGCATTATCTGACCGAAGCGAGCCAGGAAGGCATCGCCGCGCACGTGGAGCAGGTCTGCAACGCGGTGAAGGGCATCGGCGTGATCGTCTACAACCGCGCCAACTCGAAGCTCAACGCCGACATGCTGGAGCGCCTCGCCGACCGTTGCCCGAACCTCATCGGCTTCAAGGACGGCGTGGGCGAGATCGAAAACATGGTGACGATCCGCCGCCGGCTCGGCGATCGCTTCTCCTACCTCGGCGGCCTGCCGACGGCCGAGGTGTACGCCGCCGCCTACAAGGCGCTCGGCGTGCCGGTGTACTCGTCGGCGGTATTCAACTTCATTCCGAAGACCGCGATGGAGTTCTACCGCGCGATCGCAGCGGACGACCACGCGACCACCGGCCGCCTGATCGACGAGTTTTTCCTGCCCTACCTCGCGATCCGCAACCGCCGCGCGGGCTACGCGGTGAGCATCGTGAAGGCGGGCGCGAAGCTCGTGGGCCGCGGCGCCGGGCCTGTGCGCGCGCCGCTCACCGACCTGACCGACGACGAGCTGACCCAGCTCGACGCGCTCATCAGGAAGCTGGGCGCGCAATAAGCGGCCTCTCCCATTGAGCCGGGAACCGGCGTGGCCCATGCGCCGCGCCGCAGACAAGACACGACGAGACGACATCAGGTGAATCCGCCATGGAAGTGAGCCATCTTGCGAGCGCCGCCGGCGTCGCGAAGCGCAGCAATGTCCGTTACGCGATCCTGGCGATGATCTTCATCATCACCACGTTCAATTACGCGGACCGTGCAACCCTCTCCGTGACCGGCTCCGCGATGCGCGCCGAGTTCGGCTTCGACGCGATCAGGATGGGCTACATCTTTTCAGCGTTCAGCTGGGCCTACGTGCTGTCGCAGTTGCCTGCCGGATGGCTGCTCGATCGGTTCGGCGCGCGGCGGGTCTATGCGGCGAGCATCTTCCTGTGGTCGCTTTTCACGCTGCTGCAAAGCGCGATCGGCCTCGCCGGGAGCGCGGCGGGCGCGGTGGTTGCGCTCTTCGCGCTGCGCTTTGCGATGGGCGCCGCCGAATCGCCTGCGTTTCCGGCCAACGCCAAGGTCGTGGCGAGCTGGTTTCCGACCGCGGAGCGCGGCACGGCGTCGGCGATATTCAACTCCGCCCAGTATTTCGCGGCTGTCGTGTTCACGCCGCTGATGGCATGGGTCACGCACGCGTTCGGCTGGCATCACGTCTACATCATGATGGGCCTGACCGGCCTGCTGCTCGCGCTGACGTGGCTCAAGGCCATGAAGAATCCCGCCGACCATCCGCGCGTGAACCGGGCCGAGCTCGAGCACATCGAGCAGGGCGGCGGCGTGGTGAATGCGCCGAAGCGCGCCGCGCCGGGCGAGCTGCGGCGCGTCGGCAGCTGGTCGCATGTGCGCCAGCTGCTTACGAACCGCATGCTGCTCGGCGTCTATCTCGCGCAGTACTGCATCAACGTGCTGACGTACTTCTTCCTGACCTGGTTTCCGATCTATCTCGTCCAGGCGCGCGGCATGACGATCCTGCAGGCGGGGCTCGTCGCGTCGCTGCCGGCGATCTGCGGCTTCACGGGCGGCGTGCTCGGCGGCGTGGCGTCGGATGCGCTGATCCGGCGCGGCCACTCGCTCACGGTCGCCCGCAAGGTGCCGATCGTGGGCGGCATGCTACTGTCCGTGTGCATCATCGGCTGCAACTATGTCTCGACCGACTGGATCGTCGTCGCCCTGATGTCGCTCGCCTTCTTCGGCAAGGGGATCGGCGCGCTCGGCTGGGCGGTCGTCGCCGACACGTCGCCGAAGGAAGCGATCGGCCTCTCCGGCTCGATCTTCAACATGTTCGGCAACGTGGCCGGCATCGTGACGCCCATCGTGATCGGCTACCTCGTCGCGCAGAGCGGCTCGTTCAACGGCGCGCTCGTGTTCGTCGGCGTCAATGCGCTGCTCACCGTCTTCAGCTATCTGGTGATCGTGAAGGACATCAGGCGCGTCGAGCTTCGGCCGTCGGCCGAGGACGCGCGCCGGGGCGTCTGACGACTTATGTCCCGCCGCGCCGACGCCCTGCGCGGGACACAGGCCGCACAAAGGCCTCTCGACCAGTCGTCAGACAACGATATAATGACTTGGATACCCCAACGCATGTCACCCGATCCAAGGAGCGCTTCGATGGCTGCACACGTCACATCCGCCGGCGAGCCACGGCGTTCGCGTAATCTGGCCGAATCGGTCGTCAGTTACGTGAAGCAGCAGATCGCGTCAGAGGCCCTCAAGCCCGGCGACAAGCTCCCCACCGAATCGGAACTCATGGTCGGCCTGGGCGTGAGCCGCACCGTGGTTCGCGAAGGCATTTCGCGCCTGCAGGCGAGCGAAGTGATCGAGACGCGGCACGGTATCGGGAGCTTCGTGCTCGAACCGCGCCGCGAGCGGCTCGGCATCGACATGGTCCCCGCCACCACGCTGCGCGACGTGCTCTCCGTGCTCGAACTGCGCATCAGCCTCGAAACCGAGAGCGCGGGCCTCGCGGCGCAGCGCGCCCAGCCCGAGGATCTGGCGCGCATGCGCGCGGCGCTCAACGCGATCGAGCAGACGAGCCGCATGGGCGGCGACAGCGTCGCGGCCGACCTGCAGTTCCATATCTCGGTCGCGCGCGCGACCGGCAACCGCTATTTCGTCGATATCCTGTCGCAGATGGGCAGCGCGCTGATCCCGCGCAACCGGATCGATTCGGCGGGCATCGCGCATGCCGACCCGAAGGCGTACGTCGCGCTCGTCAATCTGGAGCACGAGAGCATTCTCGACGCAATCAGCCGCCACGACTCCGACGGCGCCCGCGCCGCGATGCGCATGCATCTGTCGAACAGCCGCGAGCGGCTGCGCCGCGCGAACGAGACCACAGAAGCGAATTCGTAACACCTGAAGCAAGGGATGTCGCAGGACGGATGTTGTCGACCGGGTCCGCCGCCGGGCGCCAGTGGCTCACAGCGAACCCACATCAACTGGAGAAACAGATGGAAAAGGCAGGCTTCATCGGACTCGGGATCATGGGCAAGCCCATGGCCGCGAACCTACTCAAGAACAGCGTGCCGCTCGCGGCCTTCACGCGCAGCGGCGTGCCCGACGAACTCACGCAGGCTGGCGCGATCGCGTGCGACAGCCCCGCCGCGGTCGCCGCTCAGGCCGACGTGCTGTTCATCATGGTGCCGGATACGCCCGATGTCGAACGCGTGCTTTTCGGCGAGAACGGCGTGGCGGACGGATTGCGCAAAGGCCAGATCGTGGTCGACATGAGCTCGATTTCGCCGATGGCCACGCGCGATTTCGCCGCCCGCGTGCGCGAACGCGGCGCGGATTATCTGGATGCGCCCGTGTCGGGCGGCGAAGTCGGCGCGAAGGCCGGCTCGCTCACGATCATGGTCGGCGGCGCGCAAGCCACGTTCGATCGCGTGAAGCCGCTCTTCGACCTGATGGGCAAGAACGTCTCGCTGATCGGCGAGGTCGGAGCGGGACAGGTCTGCAAGGTCGCGAACCAGGTGATCGTCGCGGCGACGATCGAGGCGGTCGGGGAAGCGCTCTTGCTGGCGTCGAAGGCAGGCGTGGACGCGGAGAAGGTACGCAAGGCTCTGATGGGCGGCTTCGCGTCGTCGCGGATTCTGGAAGTGCACGGCGAGCGCATGACGAAACGCACGTTCGATCCGGGCTTTCGCATCGAGCTGCATCAGAAGGACCTGAATCTCGCGCTTTCGACGGCGCAGGCGCTCGGCGTCTCGCTGCCCGCCACCTCGACTTGCCAGGCGCTCTTCAACGCGTGCGCCGCGCATGGCGGCAAAGCCTGGGATCACTCGGCGATGGTCCGCGCGCTCGAGTATCTGGCGAACCACGAGATCGGGCAAAAGGCGCAATAAGGCTCACAGCGCGACAACGCGCCGGCCCGCGGGCCCGCGCACTTTTCTCTCCGGACCGTTCGGGCGGGCCGCACCGATCGATCCAGACTCTTGTCGCCGCGGCGCGGATGCGCCGAGTTGCATCCGCCGCCGGCGTTCCCTGCCCTCACTGCTGGCCGATCGCTGCCGCTGGCACCGGCCGGAAGGCCAGCCAGTACGTCAGGAAGCGGCCCGCGAAAATCCCCGCGACGATCCCCGACACGAGACCATCCAGCAGTACATACGTCGAAACGGCATCGGCGCTGGTCGCGGTCGCGGTCGCGGTCGCGAGTTCGACGCCGAGCCAGAACTTCGATGCGAACGTCAGCAGGATCAGGATGAGCGGGGCGGCCGATCCGGGCAGCGTGACGGTCCTTTGCTCGCGATCGATCGTCATTGCGCTCGAGCGCGCCAGCGCCACGCCGATGGCAAGTCCGCCCGCCGCGCCCGCGATCCACGCGCACGCGGCGCCCCAGCCGGCCGCAGGCTCGTGAGACAGGTGGACGATGCCCCAGGCGGCGAACACGGCAGGCACGATCGCCAGCTTGGCGAGCGGCGCCGTGCCGCCGTTGAGCGCCTTCAGGCCACGCGACACGAGGAAGGCCAGCAGCGCCCACACCCAGACCGGCGTACCACTCACGATTTCATTGACGGACATGACGTTCTCCTTGATGCGGACGGTCGCCGCAGTGGATGAAGGTTTGGAAAGCAGGTGCATCGAGGCCTGGCTGCTTTCGGTTCGTGTATCTTTACGATGGAAAGATTTTGACTTCACACGGGATCTGCGTCAAGATATCTTTCCATTGTAAAAATTAATTGAAACGAGGCCCCGATTCCTATGGAGAACCAGCGTCCGGCGCGCAAACGAGCCCGGCCGGCGGCCGCCTCCGCCCCGCCCGGCACGGCGAAGAGCCATCCCTATCACCACGGTTCGCTGCCCGACGCGCTTCTGGCGGCGGCCGAAACCGTCCTGCGGCATGACGGCTTGCGGGGCCTCACCTTGCGGGCGATCGCCCGCGAGGCGGGCGTCTCCCACACGGCGCCGCAGCATCATTTCGGCGATACGGCCGGCGTCTTGAGCGAACTTGCTGCAAGCGGCCACCGCCGGCTCACCGCGGCGATGGCGGAACATGCCGCGCGAGCCGCGCCGGGCGCGCCGCGCCAGAAGGCGATTGCGCACGGCTATGTCGATTTCGCGGCGACGAACCCCGACCTCTTTCGCCTGATGTCGCGCAACGAATTGCTCGATCAGGACCGCCCTTCGCTCATCGCCGCGCGGCGTCTGTCGGCGAGCGGACTGGCCGGCGTCTTCGAAACGCAATCGCGCGAACCAGGCGAAGCGCAGGGCCGCAAGGGGGGGTTCGGTGCGCTGAGCGCGTCGCAGGCAATCGCGATGACTTCCGCATGGAGCTACGTTCACGGCCTGGCGTCGCTCCTGATCGACAACCGGCTCAGTTCGCTCGCCGCATCGACCGGCACGTTCGCGGACGCGCGCGCGCTCGTCGATGCGGTGATCGAGGATCTGTAGCAGCCGGTATCGCGGGAGCTCTGTCGGATCAGGCGCCGGGCGGCTGCGGGATCGATTTGCGCGCCGTTTCCAGCGCGTCGGTGAGCGACGCGAGGTCGTACGGCTTGCGCAGCGTGATGGCGTGGGTGATGCGGTCCGCGCCCTTGTCGAACGGGTCGGCGTTGCCGGTCGCGAAGATCACGGGCAGCCTCGGCAGGCGTTGCCGCGCCTCTACCGCGAGGTGGTGGCCGTGCATGTCCGGCAAGCCCAGATCGGCCATCAGCACGTCGACCGCGGACGTGCGCAGCAGCGCGAGCGCGTCGTGTCCGTTCGCGGCCTGCACGACCGTGTGCCCAAGCTCCCCGAGCAACTCGGCGGTGGCGAGCCGGATCAGGCTTTCGTCCTCGACCAGCAGGATCGTCATCGGATGCTTCGGCGCATCGGGGTCCGCCGTCGCGCGTTCGACAGCCGCTTCGCTTCGCTTCGCGGCATCGGCTTGCGAACGGCTTTTCATCACGTGACGGATCTTGCGCGCCAGCGCCTCGCGCGTGTAGGGCTTGCTCAGCAGCTCGATGCCCGGGTCGAGCCGGCCCGCGTGGACGATCGCGTTGTCGGTGTATCCCGAGGTGAAGAGCACGGCGACGTCGGGCAGCCGCTCGCGGGTCTTTCTGGCGAGTTCAGGGCTTGCGAGCGGCCCCGGCATGACGACGTCGGTAAAGAGCAGATCGATCGGCGCGCCGCTTTCGACGATCGCAAGCGCGCTTTGCGCATCCTTCGCCTTGAGAATTCCGTAGCCCAGATCGGAGAGCAGTTCGACGACCGTGTTGCGCACGTCCTCGTCGTCCTCCACGACGAGGATCGTCTCCGTGCCGCCGATGACCGGCCCCGCGTCGGTTTCCGTCGCAAGGTCCTCGGCCTGATGCGCGCGCGGCAGATAAATGCGCACGGTCGTGCCGAGCCCCGGCTCGCTGTAGATCCTGATGTGCCCGTTCGATTGCTTGACGAAGCCGTAGACCATGCTGAGGCCGAGGCCCGTTCCCTGCCCCTCCGGCTTGGTCGTGAAGAACGGCTCGAAGACGTGCTCCAGGATCTCGGGCGCGATGCCCGCGCCGGTATCGGTGACGGCCAGCATCACGTACTGGCCCGGCTCGGCGCCGACGTGCCCGGCGGCGTAGTCGTCGGTCAGCGCGGCGTTGCCGGCCTCGATCGTCAGTTTGCCGTGGCCGTTCATCGCATCGCGCGCGTTGATCGCGAGATTCAGGATCGCATTCTCGACCTGCGACGTATCGACGAGCGTATTCCACAGCCCGGCGGAGGTGACCGTTTCGACCTCGATCCCCTCGCCGAGCGCCCGGCGCAGCATGTCGTCCATGCCGCGCACGAAACGGCCGAGATTGACGATTTTCGGCGCGAGCGGCTGGCGGCGTCCGAACGACAGCAACTGCGACGCAAGCTTCGATCCGCGCGCCACGCCTGCGAGCGCATTGCGCAGGTGCTGCCCGGCGCGCTCGTTGCCGCCGACGTCCCTCATCAGCAGCTGAAGATTTCCCGCAACGACCTGCAAGAGGTTGTTGAAGTCGTGCGCGATGCCGCCCGTCAGCTTGCCGACCGCCTCCATCTTCTGGGACTGGCGCAGCGCATGCTCCATCTTCTCGCGCTCCTCGGCTTCCGCGAGCAGCTTCCGGTTGGCGGTTGCGAGGCTCGCGGTGCGCTCGGCGACCATGCGTTCCAGCGACTGGTTGAGCCGCGCATGCAGTTCCTCGCTTTCGCGCAGCGCGGCTTCGGTCTGCGTGCGCTCGGCGATCTCCTTTTGCGCGGCCTGATAGAGCCGCGCATTGTCGATCGCGATGGCGGCCTGCGCGGCAATCCCGACCAGCAGGCGCTCTGCCCGGTCGGTGAAGATGCCCGGCTCGGGATGCCCGAAGAAAAGCCCGCCCAGCACCTCGCCCGAGCGCGACACGACAGGCGCCGCCAGATAGCTGCGCACGGGCAGGTGCCCTTTCGGCATGCCGTGGTGCGGCTCGTTGCGGCCGTATCGCGGGTCCTTGAGAATGTCGTCCGAACGCACGATGCCCTCGCCGTTGAACGTCGGCGCGAAGACAGCCGTGTTCCTCGGCATGGGGAAGCGCGAGAACGCGTCTCTCGGCACGCCCGACAGCGTGTAGAGCATGTAGCTTTCGCCGTCTTCGTCGAGCACGTTGTAGAAGAACGAGCCGAACGCGGCGCCGGTCAGCTCCGTCGCGGCGTCGGTGACGACCTGCACGGCCCGGTCGAGATCGAGCTCGGCGGCCACCGCAGTGCCGACCTTGTTGAGCAGTTCCAGAATCTGCGCCTCTTCGTGCAGCACGAGAGCGGTCTTCGAGCGCGAGCGCGAGATTTCGATATTGGCCGCGACCCGCGCCAGCAATTCACGCGCGCTGAACGGCTTGACGAGATAGTCGTCGGCACCCATCTCCAGCCCTTCGACCTTCGCGTCCTCGCCCGCACGCGCCGACAGGACCACCACCGGCACGTCGCGCAGCGAAGGATCGGCGCGCAGCTTGCGCAGCAGACCGAAGCCGTCGAGCCCGGGCATCATGACATCGGTGAGGATCAGATCGGGATGCACGCGCCGCGCATCGGCGAGCGCCACATCGCCGTCGGCTGCTGCGGAGACCTCGTACCCGGGCTCGAGCAGGCGCATCAGGTATTCGCGCATGTCCGCGTTGTCGTCGGCGAGCAGCACGCGCGGGCGATCCGTCACGCGCGCGTTCGCAGGCGCGGGCGGCATCTCCCTCCCGGCATCCGGGCCGCCCGCCGCGACGCCGTCCGGCAGCCAGCGCAGCGCCTCGCTCACGAAGGCGTCGGCGCGCGTCGCGGTCGATACCTGCGTGCTGCCGGCCTCGGTGCGTCCGTACGGCAGATGCGTGTGGCCGAACGGCACCCGGACGACGAATGTCGTGCCTTTGTCCATCACGCTCTCGACCGACACGGTGCCTCCGTGCAGCGCGATCAGCTCCCTGACGAGCGCGAGCCCGATGCCCGTGCCTTCGTGCGTGCGTCCGCGCGCGCCCTCGACGCGATGAAAGCGCTCGAAAATCCGCGGCACTTCGGGCGCGGGAATGCCGGAGCCCGTATCGGCGACGCGCAGCACCGCATGCCCGCCCTCCGCCGACAGCGCGACGCCGACCCTGCCCTCGAGCGTGAACTTGAATGCGTTCGAGACCAGATTGAGGACGATCTTCTCCCACATCTCGTGATCGACGAAGACCCGCTCCGGCAGGGGCGGCGTGTCGATCGTGAGCGCGAGGCCCGCCTTCTCGCATGCCGAGCGGAAGCTGCTGGCGAGATCGCGCGTGAGTGCGGCGAGATCGGTCGGCTGGTAGACCGCCCGTATCCTGCCCGCCTCCACGCGGGAGAAATCGAGCAGCGCATTGACGAGCTTGTGCAGACGCAGGCCGTTGCGCTGGATCATGGCGATGCGCTCGCGCTGGCGTGCGCCGAGCGGTTCGACGACGTCGGCCAGCGCGTCCTCGAGCGGACCGAGCATGAGCGTGAGGGGCGTGCGGAACTCGTGGCTGACGTTGGCGAAGAACTGCGTCTTCAGCACGTCGAGTCGTGCCAGTTCCTCGCGCTGGCGGGCAATCTCGCGCTCCTGCGCCTTCTTCTCGGTGATGTCGCGGCCTTCAGCCGTGATGTACACGACGTTGCCGTGCTCGTCCCTGACCGGGCAGAGCGACGCGTCGATGACGATCGTTTCGCTGCCGCCGGCGCGCCCGTAGATTTCGGTATCCCAGCGCACGAACTCGCCCCGGGCGGCGCGCTCGATCGCCGCTCTCAGCGTCGCGCGGATCTCCTCGGAGACCTGCCACCAGAACGTGGTCCAGAACGGTTTGCCCTCGACTTCGGAAAGCGTGATGCCCACGGCGTCGAGCGCGACGCGATTGATTTCGAGCACCGTGCCGTGCGCGTCCAGCAGGCCGACGAACTGGACCATCGAATCGAGCGTGATGCGCGCGAGCACCTGCCGATGCCGTTCGCGCGAATCGCCCGCCGTGAGCGCAGCGCCACGGACATCGACCAGGTTGGCGGACGTGGGCGGTTCGGTCGTCATGTGAGACTCTTTTGATGGATCTCCGGTGGGCACCGCTATCGACGTGAACCGCGAGGCAAGAACCGGCGCGCGGCCTTGCGCCGTCGCCTGAGCCGGATCGCTCAAAATCCTAACACAGCATGAAAGACAGGCGCGCCGGGACGCGGCGAACCGGCAGCGGCCGGCCCGTGTGGGCCGCAAGCGCGTGATGCGCTAGGCGAGCGCAAGCACGAAGTCGAAGTGCGCGGCCTTGATGCCGCCGCGCTCGTCGACGGTCATCAGGAGGCGGCGGTTGAACAGGAAATCGCGCGCGTTGCGCGCCTCGCCGGGGAAGTACAGCTGCGTGGTGAGGAGCGGGCCGCCGCTCGCCCGAACCGTCACATGAAAGTGCCGCGTGCGGCCCGGATACGCGCCGGGAACGACGGTTTCGAGGCGGTAGCGTCCCGCGCTGTCGGCGAACTGGCGGCCGCGCAGACGGAATCCGTCGACGTCGTATTCGCCGGTGTCATCGGCCTGCCAGAAATCGAGGAGCGCGCCGGGCACGGCGGTGCAGCGCGTCGACAGCACGCGGCCGGTCAGCACGATCTTCGTGCCATGGATTCCCTGTTCGATGAGCGACGCGCGCTCCGGCGAGCGCGGCAGGAAAAACGGGCCGGCGGTCTGCCGGGGCGTCGGGCCGTGATCGCCGGGGCACGCGGGCGTGGGCGGGAGCGTGTCGGCGCGGACCCTGTCGGCCGTTGCGAGTGCGAGCAGCAGCAACGTGGAGGGCACCGCGCCCGACTTCCGAAGAAAATTGCGCCGCGCTTCGCTTGGGTGATCTGTGCGCATCGTGGATGCTCCCGGCTTGCCGACCGATCGTCAAGGCGCGCCGCTCGCGTGGCCGGCCTGCGCGCGCGAAGCCGCGCTGCCGTGCCCACGAAGCCTGCGCCTGTGCCTGTGCCTGTGATGGTATGCCGAAATCGCGAATCCGGCGCGGCACATCCGAGGTCTCGGGAAGCCGATGTTCTTCGAGCGGTATGCGAGCCTCGCCAAGTCGAATGGCGATGTCAGCGAAGCGAGCCGCGCGCGAAAATCTCGTCGAGCAGGTCCGTCATTTGCCACACCCGGCATGGCCGCCGGCAATGTCCGTCGTAGCCGGCTTCCTTCAGCAGATGCACGGGCTCTTCGGGAAGAAAGCCGCTCATCGCGATGATGAGGCGGCGCTCGCCATCGTCGGACTCGCGCAGGCTGCGCACGAGCGCGTAGTTGCCGCAGCCCGCGATGCGCGTGTCGAGGAAGATCACCTGCGGATTCCACGTGCGCAGACCATGATGCAGCGACGCGACGTCGAGTGCGTATTGCGCCGGAAAGCCCTTGAGCTCGAAAAGGGACACGAGCGACTCGCCGAGCGCCTTGTCCGCATAGGCGAGGAACACGCGCTTCGATTGCGGCGCGCCCTTGCGCTTCTTCGCGTTCCACAGCGCGTATTGCGCCAGACCCGGATCCTTTGCCCGATTGTTCACATCACCCCTCGACCGATCATCGATACGTTACCCGGATGGTGTCAAAGCCATCCCGAGGTCCACCAGGAGGAACCGCGTCATGCCACGGCCGCGAACATGTCCGCGCCATGGTGGCGCATGAAGGCACCAGTCGCGGGCGCGCTTCGCGCGCGTCGGGTCGCCGCTGACAGTGTCCAGTCAGGTTCACGCCATGATGCGCGGGCCTTCCCCGCCAGACGGTTCTCGACACGAGTGGCACATAAGGCAGTATTCGGGCCAAGCCGGTGAAAAGCGGCATCGATCGTCGGCCACGCGATGATTTCGCGTTTGCGTTTTTTATCAGTCGAACTATAAAAGAACAGCAATAGCGCATTTTGTAGGCCGGTAATCGTGAGGGCCGGCTGGACAGAACGTGGCGAGGCATGTTCTGCGGTGATCATGCAACGGGCGAACTAGCAGTACGTTCGTTCATTTAAAGCGGTCCTCATCTTTGCTGCCGCGTCCGTATCTCGCTATCGGCAAGGCGGCATGACTCAGGAGAGTGAAATGAAACCGAGGCAAATTCTCGCGGCCTGCACCGCCACCGCATTCGTGCTGCTTCTGTCGGGATGCGCGCAGGACGCTTCGCTTGCCGGATCGTCGTCCACATCGGCCGACCAGTCCGCGTATGGCGGCACGGGCACCGTGCGCACGGTCGCGGGACATCGTCAGGGAGCGTGCAGCGCGTCGCCCAACTGCGATATCTTCTTCGGACAGTAGTCGGTTCGAGTCTTCATCGTTTCGGCGGCGAGATGCGTCCGGCTACGACCAGGCCGTCGGGGCTGCGCCGCAATACGATCATCTCGCCGTCGCCGGGATGCATGCCGGTCAGCGCCGTGATGTTCACCTGATGCGTGACGAGGATCAAGGTCGGACCTCGCCAGCCGGCAATGAAGCGGCGCACCGCCGCGGTCTGCGCCGCCGACTGCGAGCGGTCGTCGAAAAAGGAATTGAGCGCCGGCAGAGGCGTGACCGGGCCCAGCCCGAGAAGCGCCGCCGTATCGCGCGTGCGGCACCACTCGCTGCTGAACACCTCGGCCCGGATGCCGCGCGCCCTCAGCATGTCGCCGAACGCGCGCGCTTCTTCGCGCCCCGCCGCATCGAGATTGCGCTGGGTCGGGCAATCGCCCGGCCTGAACCCGGGCGGATCGCCGGTGCCGGGCGCACGCGCATGGCGCATCACGCCCACCGCTCCCGGCTCGCGCAGCACGTCGAGCGGGTCGACATCCGCGCGCGCGACGCCGCACACGAAGAGCAACAGGAACATCCATCGCTTCATGGCTTTCTCCCCATCGTCCGGTCTGGATGCGCTGCGACCCTGCTGCAAGCGGATCGAAGACACGCATCCGGTGACAATCAGCTTACTGGAGGATGCCGGCGATATGGGCCAGCCTTCTATTCAGACGAATCCCCCCGCCGATGCAGTCTCAGGCGGCGTCCGCGAGCAAGCCGCCAACGGGAATCACCTTGCCCGTCATCGAATCCGTATCGGTGAGGTCCAGCACGGCGTCGACGATTTCCCGGATCGTTTCGCGCGTGCCCTCGCTCGCCGCACGATGAAGCGATCCGGCGTCCGGCGTGTCGTAGCCGCGCGGCACCACTGCGTTCACGTTCACGTGATGCGGCGCAAGCTCCAGGGCGAGCGAGCGCGTGGCGTGGTCGATGCCGCCTATCATCAGCGAGGCGAGCGCAGCCGGTGCGCGGGCGCTGGCTTGCGCGGCGAGACTTGCCGTGACGTTCACGATATGGCCTCGTCCCCGCGCGGACATGTGCCTCGCGGCCTGCTGGGACGGATAGAAGAATCCGCGCAGGTCCGCATCGACCATGCTTTCGAGCTCTTCACCCGAATAGTCGACGATCGGCTTCGCAATGAAGAGTTCGGCATTGTTGATCAGGATATCGACCGCTCCGAAGCAGTCGATCGCATGCCGGAACAGCGCCCTCGCGGTCACGGGCTTCGAGATGTCACCGGCCAGGAACGCGAACCGGCCCGGACCGCCGAGCTTCTGGGCGGCCCTGAGACGCTCGGGCGTGCGCGCACAGCCCACGACGTTCAGGCCGCGCGCGAGATACGCCTGCGCGATCGCGAAGCCTATGCCACTCGAGATCCCCGTGACGATGGCCGTTTTCTTTCCACTGGTCATGCTTGTTCTCCGACGCAAACAGTTGAGCGAACCGATGCCGGTTCCGCGGCAAAGCTGCGCTGCCAAGCTGATTGTGGCCGCGAGATGGCAGTACTCTGTCGCTTGCTTATAGAACGCTTTCGACGAGACCTTTGTTCCCTGCAAGTTTCGCGTCTGCCGGCCGCATCCGGCCACACACCGCCGCGAGCGCCGCCACGGCACGGGGCCTGCGGCTGCGCGCTCCCCAAGGGGCTGAAAACAGGGTGAAGTTGGCAGATTTCGGCGCATGGCCGCCGTTGCGGCAAGACGCGCGCGTCAGCAAACTGAAGGTATGGATGCCGGTCAAATGCAACATGTTTGAAGGGCAGCCGCCCCCGCTTGGCTGGCTAGAAAGGAATTGCACATGGACATCTCGTCATTGATCATCTATGCGATCGTGCTGATCATCACCGGTTCTGCCGGGACGCTCGCGCTCGTCTGGACCATACCGCAGGCGATCATGAAGCGATCGCAGCCGCACGGCCGCTTCGCGACGCTCGGAGAAGAGGACCACGATGATCCGGATGGGGGTGCGGGAACCCGCGTGCCGGCGAAGCACGTCAATGGGAGGCGTCGGCAGATCGACGCGGTCTGAAGCCATCTGATCGCCGCATTGCCCGGCAAGCGGCAATTGGCAAGCGCCAATCGCCCGAGGAATGCGGAGCGGCACCGCGCGTGCCGCTCCTTCATGTAGACAGCACCGCTCAGACGGCGCCCGACAGGTCCGTCTGATAGAAAGCCGGGAATCGCTCGAATTCACGCGCTGCATCCGCGGGGTCCACGCCTTCCTTGAGCACGGCGCTCGAGAAACCGGTGCGCTCCATCTGCACGAGCTGGTCGATGAGCACGTCACCGGTCGCGCGCAGATCGCCCCTGAAACCCAGCCTGCGACGCAGCAAATAGGCCTGGCTGTAGGCACGGCCATCGGTGAAATGCGGAAAGTGGAGCTCGATCCGGTCGATGCCGGCGATTCCGTCCTTCAGCGTGAACGGGTCGTCGTCGTTGGCAAGCTGCACCACGTTGAGAGCGCCGCTTTCCGCGTGGTCCAGCGGCGTCAGGATCTTCATGCGGGCTGCGTTCGTCATGCCGCCGCCTCCACGCTTGCGCGCACACCGTTGGCGGCCGCCTTGAAGGGCTCGGGCCCGACGCGGCGCAGCGTGTCGATGAAGGCTTCGCGCCTGCCCGCGCTTTCACGCATGTCGCGATAGGTCGAGAGGATCGCCTCGATCACGTCCGGCACCTGCTCCGCCGAGAACGACGGTCCGATCACCCTGCCCGGCTGCGCGGCGCCGCTCGCCGACGATCCGTCCGAGCCGCCGAGCGTGACCTGATACCACTCCTCGCCGTCCTTGTCGACGCCCAGAATGCCGATGTGCCCGCTGTGATGATGGCCGCACGAGTTGATGCAGCCGCTGATGTGCAAATCGATCTCGCCGAGGTCGTCGAGTTCGTCCAGGTCCTGATAGCGCTCGGTGATCGCCTGCGCGACAGGAAGCGAGCGCGCGTTGGCAAGGGCGCAGAAATCGCCGCCGGGGCACGCGATCATGTCGGTGAGAAGATGCACGTTCGCGCTCGCGAGCCCCACGTCGCGGGCGGCCTCCCAGAGTGCGAACAGATCGTCTGCATGCACCCACGGCAACACGAGGTTCTGCGTGTGCGTGACGCGCGCCTCGCCCGCCGAAAAGCGCTCGGCAAGTCCGGCGACGAGGTCCAGCTGGTCCCCCGACGCATCGCCCGGCGATTGCAGCAGGCGCTTGAACGAGAGCGTCACGATGCGCAGCGCCGGGTCCCGGTGAGGCGCGACATTGCGCGCGAGCCAGCGGCCAAAGAGCGGATGCTCCGCTGCCCGCGCATTCAGCATGCCGGCGATCGCGGCGCTGTCAGGCGCATCGCGGCGCTTCAGTTGCGGCGGCACGAACGACGCGCTCACGCGATCGAGCTCGGCCTGCGCGATGGTGTGCGGACCGCCGTCGAGTTCGACGATCTGGCGGAATTCCTCTTCGACGTCGTCGATATAGCGCTGGCCTTCGGCCTTCACGAGGATCTTGATGCGCGCCTTGTACTTGTTGTCCCGCCGGCCATAGCGGTTGTACACGCGCACGATCGCCTCGATGTAGTTCATGATCTGGTCCCACGGCAGGAACTCGCGCAACACCGTTGCGATCACCGGCGTGCGCCCCATGCCCCCGCCGACGGCCACCCGGAATCCCAGCTCCCCCGCATCGTTTTTCAGCAGATGCAGCCCGACGTCGTGCCAGCCCGTCGCCGCGCGATCTTCCGTGGCGCCCGTGATCGCGATCTTGAACTTGCGCGGCAGGAACGCGAACTCCGGATGCAGCGTCGTCCACTGGCGCATGATTTCCGCAAAGGGACGCGGATCGGCGATCTCGTCGGGCGCGACGCCGGCGCGTTCGTCGCAGGAAATATTGCGGATGCAGTTGCCGCTCGTCTGGATGCCGTGCATGTCGACGCTCGCGAGCAGGTCCATCACGTCCGCCGCTTTCGCGAGCGGAATCCAGTTGAACTGGACGTTCGTGCGCGTGGTGAAGTGGGCGTAGTGCGTCGGCAGGCGCAGCGTACCGAGCTTGCGCTGCGCCTCCGAGGCCAGCCGGTACACCTCCGCTTCCGGCTCGTCGTACTCGCGCGCAATGCGGGCGAGCACGCGCAGCTGCGCGCTCGACAGCTCGCCGTACGGTACGGCGACGCGAAGCATCGGCGCGTGCCGCTGCACGTACCAGCCGTTTTGCAGGCGAAGCGGGCGGAATTCGTCCTCGCTCAGCCGGCCGTCCTGCCAGCGCTCGAGCTGGCCGCGGAATTGCGCAGCACGGCTGCGCACGAAAGACTTGTCGAACTCAGTGTATTGGTACATGGTGATGGCGCGACTTCGTTGACCGCCTGTTGCGGCTGTACCGCTCATGGCGGGGGCTGCCCAACGATAGGTGCGGCACGCGCGGCGGTAAAGAAGCAGATGCCGCTGCTTCGGCAGCAGCAGATCACGTGGCGATTCGTCCGCCGGACTGCTGCCTCCCTATTGGTGCCAACTGCTTCTGTTCCCGGCGGCGCGGCGCGCGCATCATGAACGCGTGAGCGCGGGGCGTCCCGCCCGGCATCGAGGAGCGCATCGTGAACTTTCTCAAGCTGCTACGCATCGTGGCGTGGAGTTTCTTCGGCGTGCGCAAGCGCGCCTCGCACCAGGCCGACATGGCGACGGTGAAACTGCCGCTTCTGCCCGTGGTCGCGGTAGCGCTCGCCGGGGGCTTCGGCGCCCTGCTGTTTTCGCTGGCGCGGATTGCGGCGAGCGTCGCGCACTGACAGGGCAGTGCAATCCGCGCGCGAATGGCGGACAATAGCGCGCAGTGAAATATCGAGCGGCGAGAGCCCTGCCGCGCCACCCGATGAACAGATACGAAGCGCTCGCCAACGCGATGGCGAGAGAGATCCGCTCGGGCAGCATCGCGGCCGGCTCCCGCATGCCGTCGCTGCGGCAGATCATCGCTCAACACGGCGTGAGCCAGTCGACCGCGTTTCGTGCGTACTACCTGCTCGAGGAATGGGGCCTCGTTCGCGCGCGCGAGCGCTCCGGCTACTACGTGGCGCGCGGCGCGAAAGTGCCGGCCGAAAAGGCGCCCCCCGCGACGCCGCCCGCGCAGTCGGGCAGCGTCGATATCAGCGATCTGGTCTTCTCCGTGCTCGACGCGGCGAAGCACCCCGGCATCGTGCCGCTCGGCTCCGCCTTTCCTTCCCCGCAGCTTTTCCCGCTGCCGCGCCTTGCCAGGTCGCTCGCGCGGGCATCGCGGCTTGTGAGCCCATGGAGCACGGTGGCCGACCTGCCGCCCGGCAATGAGCAGTTGCGCCGCCAGATCTCGTTGCGCTATGTCGGGATGGGCCTGTCGCAGCCGATGGAGGAAATCGTCGTCACCAACGGCGCGCTCGAGGCGCTGAACCTGTGCCTGATGGCGGTGACGCGGCCGGGCGACGTGGTGGCGGTGGAATCGCCGGGCTTCTACGCGGCGCTTCAGGCCATTGAGCGCCTCGACCTGCGCGCGGTCGAGATTCCCGTCGATCCGGCGAGCGGCCTCGATCTCGACGCGCTCGCCGCGGCCCTGCAAACCCATCCCGTCCGCGCCTGCTGGTTCATGACGAACTTCCAGAATCCGACCGGCGCGACGCTGTCGATAGAGAAAAAAAAGGCGCTCGTCGAACTGCTCGCGAAACACGACGTGCCGCTGATCGAAGACGACGTGTACGGCGAACTTCACTTTCAGCCCGAATATCCGCTGCCCGCGCTGGCATTCGACAAGCACGGCCTCGTGATGCACTGCAGTTCGTTTTCGAAGACGCTCGCGCCGGGTTACCGCATCGGATGGGCCTGTGCGGGACGCTTCACGGACAAGGTCCAGCGACTCAAGCTGATGACCACGCTATCGGCCAGCATCCCGGCGCAGGCGGGCATCGCGGATTATCTCCAGTACGGCGGCTACGACAAGCACCTGCGCAAGCTGCGCGCGTCGCTACAGGCGCAGTTGCGGGAGATGGAGGCCGCGATCGCGCGCTTGCTGCCGCGCGGCGTGCGCGTGACGCATCCGGCGGGCGGCTATTTCGTCTGGCTCGAATTGCCCGAGGCAATCGACGCGATGCAACTGCACCGTCTCGCGATCGAACGGGGCGTGAGTCTTGCCCCAGGCCCGATCTTCTCGGCATCGCATGCCTTCACGAACTGCGTGCGCCTGAATTTCGGCCATCCGTGGTCGCAGAAAGTGGAGCACGCGATCCGCACGCTCGGCGAACTGCTCGATCATCCGTCCGTGCGCGGCGCGGACCGCTGACTGGTCACGCTCCGCGCGATCAAGCGCGATCAGTCACGTTCGGGCGCGCCGAGCGGAAAGAGCGGCCGATACGGGCGCGCTTCGTCGACGGCGCGGGCAAACGACGGACGCGCCAGCAGCCGTTGCCGGTACGCGATCACATGAGAAAACGCAGCGCCGATGCGATGCGTCCAGTCCGCGTAGAAGAGAAACGGCGCCGCGCCGCAGTCGGCCAGGCTGAAGCGGTCGCCGGCCGCCCATTCCCGATCCGCCATGACCCTGTCGAGCCAGCCGTAGGCGGTGTCGAGCATCTCGCGTGCGTCGGCGACACCGCGCGGATCGCGTTGCGCCTCCGGGCGCAGGCTGTCGAACACGATCTTCTGCTGCGGCGTCGAGATGTAGTTGTCGAAGAAGCGGTCCATGCTGCGCACCTCCAGCGCGGCGCGGGGATCGGCGGGCAGGAGCGGCACGGGACCCGGATGGTGCAGGCCGAGATACTCGATGATGATGCTCGCCTCGGTGACGGTCCGCCCGTTGTCCACGAGCACGGGGAAGCGCCTGAGCGGCCACAGCGATGCGAATTCCGCCAGGAGGTCGGGGGCGTCGGGGGACAGCAGGCGCCATTCGAACGGTATCCGGTTCTCGTACAGCGCGACCAGCACCTTCTGGGAGTATGAGGAAAAGGGATGGGCGTAGAGCGTCGGCTTCATTGGCGTACCTCGTGTGGAAAATGAGTGCTTCAGGCCGACGACGAACGAAGCCGGGCAAAATCGACATCGGCCGGCCTTTTCTTTCGAAACGCTTTCTCGATATCGGGCCGCCTGTGTCTTGCGAGGTTCACGCTGCGTTTTTTTTCGTGTGAGATATTCGCCATTCCGCCTCGCTGGGCGCATTCCCGACCATACCACCGGACCCGCCTTACCCGACCCATGCCGATGATGAACACCGTAAAGCTCTGCCTGATGGCCTGTACGCTCGCGATCGTCGCGTTCGTGCACACGGCGCCCGTGCGCGCCGACACGCTGGATGACATCGCAAAGCGCGGCGTGCTGCGCGTTGCCGTGCCGCAGGATTTCGCGCCGTTCGGCTCGGTCGGCACGAACATGCAGGTGGAAGGACTCGACATCGACGTCGCCGCGCTGCTCGCGAAGAAACTCGGCGCCAGGCTCGAACTCGTGCCCGTCACGAGCGCAAACCGTATTCCGTACCTGCAGACGAAGAAGGTCGATCTCGTGATCTCGACACTCGGCAAGGACGCCGAGCGCGACAAGGTCATCGATTTCTCGCAGCCCTACTCGCCCTACAACAACAGCGTGTTCGGTCCGGCAAACGTGAAGGTGGACGGCCCTGCCGACCTCGCGGGCAAGACCGTGGGCGTCGCGCGCGGCACGTTCCAGGACCTGCTGCTCACCAAGAGCGTGCCGGCGACCGCCACCGTCAAGCGCTACGACGACAACAACGGCATGATCGCGGCGTATGTGTCGGGGCAGGTGCCGCTCATCGGCACGGGGGATTTCGTCGCGACCAAGCTCGCGTCGATGATGCCCGCCAACGCGCCGAACCGGCCGGTGATCAAGTACGTGATCCAGGAGTCGTCGTGCCGCGTCGGGCTGAACAAGAACGAGCCGAAGCTGCTTGCGAAGGTGAATGTTGTTCTCACCGATGCGAAAAAGAACGGCGAACTGAACGCGATCGTGCAGAAGTGGCTGCACGTGCCGCTGCCGCAGCAGGTCGCGCAGACGCTCGACTGAGCCTCACGGCGTCGTTCGTCGTGTTCGGGCGCTACGCCGCGGCCATTTCGGCAAGCTTGCCGACCGTGTTGATGTTGCGCGCCGTGCCGACGAGTGCTGCGGGCAGCCTGAGCCGCGACTTGCCCATACCGTCGGGATAGTGGATATAGAGTTCGCGCTTCGCGGCGCGCACTTCCTCACCCCCGGGGATGACGAGATCGTCGCCGAGGCGCTTCGGCGCATCGTGCGCGAGAAACACGACCGCGACCCGGGCGGGCGGCGCATCGGGAAACGGATTGTGGTCGAGCACCGCGCGCATTTCGGCGGCGCTGCGCACCATCACGTCGACGGGTTTGCCGGCCTTCGCGGCCAGCGCCTCCTCCAGCTTGCGTTGCACGGAACGCTCGGCGTGCCGGCTCGACAAGACCACGTTGCCGCTCTGGATGTACGTGCGAACGTTTTCGAAACCGAGATCGGCGCAGAGGGCGGCCAGGTCCTTCATCGGCAGCTTGCCAGTGCCGCCCACGTTGACCGCGCGCAAGAGCGCAATGAAAACCGTCATCGGTGTTCTCCGTTGTTTGCGGCTGGCGGTGCCGTGGTTCGAAAACCGTACTCTATCCGTCCTTCGACTCACAGGCAGTCCGGAAAGATGCGGATGGGGTCATCCGAGCCGGGTCCGTCCGGGTCGGTCTGCAGCGTGGCGTCCGTCGGAAGCTGCGCCACGCAGATGTGGGCGATGCCTTGTGCGTCGGTCCTGCCCCGGTACAGTTCGTGCCGTTCGCGGTCGTACACGGCATAAGGGGTGTTGCCGATGGGAACCTCACGCGGCACCGGCCAGACGAGCGCAACTTCGAAACAGGGGGCGCTATTGGCCGCCACGCGGTTGCTGGCTGTAAGGCAGCAACTGCGGCCTGCAACCGGGCCAGTTCAGAATGAACGTTTCTTGAGCGTGTACGCATACAGTGCGTATTGAGTGTTGGTTTGTGAATCGAACCACCCGCCCTGCCCGATACCGTCATCGAGTTCTTTCCATGACTTGCCGAAATCCCGGCTGAAGAACGTCATGTCGTGAGGCGCACCGTCGCGCGCCGCGTCGGTTGCAAAGACGAGCAGCACACCCTGCTTGCCGACGCTCAAACCACCGAGCGTGAAGCGTTCGTCAAAGGTGTGCATCTGCCTGACGGTCGGCTTCTGGTAGCTCGCCCAGGTCGAGATGGCTCCGATGCGACGGCCCTTGTCGTTGGGATCGTCATAGTTACGCGGCGGCCCTGATCGCGAAAGCGCGTACAGCGAATAGGTATGGCCGGCAGGTTCATCGGTTGAACCCAGAGCGACGACCGTCTGTTCAGGGAGCACGAGGTCCTTCTCGAACTGCGCCGTGTCCCAGAGCAGCCGGTAGACGACGCTGGCGTTCCGGACGTCACCCAGCATCGCCACGTAGTAGGCGACACGCAGCACGCCGTCCGGGCCAAGGTCCACGGCGCTGAAGGTCTTGCGCGGGTCGCGGGGGTCGGCTGCCACCGGCGGCAGCGGCACTTCGCGCCACGAGTGCCCGCCATCGGCGGTGCGCCAGACATGAGGCCCCCAGCCGATCGCATAACCGCGCGACGCATCGAGGAACAGCAGCCGGTCGATATTCTGGTCCTCTGGCCACGCAAGCTGCGTCCACTTCCTTCCGCCGTCCTGTGAGCGCCAGAGCTTCGTGATCTGCGGCGACAGTCCGTTCTTCGGCACCGGAATCTTGTAGTCCATCCAGCCCGTGCTGACGTATTGGGTGGCCCAGTCCTTTGAATACCACCACGCGGCGCTTTGTCCCGGCTGCTGGAAAGAGCGTGTCAGACCGCTGTCCCACGTGCCGCGCTGAAAGCTAACCGTTGATCGGTTCAGGCGTTCGGCGGAACTGTTCATCCATGATTCTGTGTGTTCCGCCACATCCGGATCTTTCCACTCGGCCATTGGTTTAAATCGTGTATCCGGGCCGGCAAGTTTAAGGCTCAACACTTCGTTATCGCGAATTCGAAATGCTCCCCCGCCATAAGGCCTTTCGCTCTTCGCGAAGGTTTCAGTCACCACTTCCCAATCAGGGGTTGTCATTTTCTGATATCCGTACGTTACAGCAGCCACTAACGCAAAGCCGCCAACAAATAGCTTCCAACGCTTCGGTCTGCGCATGTCACTTAGCCATCAGACGGCTGAGTGCCTGATTCACCCAGTTCTTTCCCACTACCAGTCCACTGTCCATTGCCTGACCCCATGTACGGCGATCCCCCCATTCCTGAATGCTCGGCTGTCCCGCAATCTTCGCGAGATCGCTGAATGGAAGGTCCGCTAGCCCAGCATCGAGATAGGCAAGCGGGTGGGTATTGAACGCGAAGGTCAGAAAAGCGCTGTCATTAAGCTCAAGCTGGTATTTCTTGACATCCGTCATCGTGAAGCTTCCGTTTCCCGGCCTCTGGCTGGTCATCAAGATAATGTCGCCTCGCATGTTTTGCTTCAGGCCATCTTCCATATTTTCCTGCAGCTTTTTTCTAGCCATGGCAAGCCACGCCTTTCCCTCGTTGCTCAACCATGGTCTAAGTTTCGCCCCATAATTCGAGCAATAGTAGTAGCCATAGCTGAGGTAGTACGACGGTGGCTTGTGGCTGCACCCAATGTGCCGCATCATGAAATTGCTGTGGCGCGACCAGTCCGAATCGGTACACTCCGGCGGGATCAACTGATCGCGCTTGCCGAGCAGGCGCACGCTCACGTCGTTCTCCGCCCACGGGTCGAAGCTCTGCTGAGCCCAGGCCACCACTTCGTTGATCGAGGGCAACTTCTCGACCTTCTCGGCGTACGCGCAGTGCAAGGGCCGGTAGTAGTACTCGCAGCGCCCGATGATCGAGTCCGCCGCAGGCGGGACGTTGCGGTCGCAGACGGACTTCTTCACCGCCGGGCGTTGGGTGTAGCCCACCGGCGTCATGTACGAGCGCGCCATGCCTACAACCTTGGGACTATCGTTTTCGGCCATATTCAATGATCCAGAAGCTTGATGACGGCGTCCTGCGGCACATGACTCTGCACAAGCGATGTCTCGCCCTGTTCGTTAGTCACCCCTTCGGCTATCAGCTTTCCCTCGGAAAACATCTGGTACTTCGCGTTGCTCGCGGGTATCCGGGTATCGCCCCAGTGGACGACGAATGCCTGATCATAGGCACCCGCTGTTTGAGGCACTGGCGGTATCGCAACAGACAGGCTTTGCGGACCGAGATTCTGGTACGAGGCCGAATGAATGGTCCGGTCACCGCGCGTCCCGTCCTCGATGCCGACATCGCGAATGCGAATGTAGGATCCTCCGCACACGAACAGGATTTCCTCCTTGGCGGCAATGACGACGCGCCCATTCGCGCTCGTGATACTCATTGCGTCCTGCGATACGAGACTCATCTCGCCATGCTGGGCCTGCACGTCGACCTTTCCGTTGGCGGCCAGCGCCTTTATGCCGTTGCGCAGCGCGAGCAGCGATACGGCGTTGCCTGATGCGACGGTAAAGTTGTGGCCGACGCCGAGATCCGCGCTGCCACCGGCCGTGACCGCGACGTGTTCACCGCCAGAAAGCTGGATGCTTTTCGGTGTAACCGCAGCAATCCCCTCGGGTGCGGAGAGCAGCAGCACGGCCTTTTGCAGATCCTTGAACGCACTCTCCAACTGGGTCTGCTGCGCCTTGACCTCGGCAAGCTCGGCCGTCGCTCGCTGCGCGGCATCCCTTAAAGACGCGGCTTCGGCCAGTGCTGCCTGGAGCTGCGCAAGCGCGGCCTGCATTTCCAGATGCGGCGCATTGGGGCTGGAAAGCGCATCGGCTGAGAGAAACAGCCCTTTGGGCGCGCGCATCGTACCCCAGCCCTGCGTGCTGATCTCGAATCCCTCGCCGCGCTTCTGTTTCCGGCTGTCCACCAGATATCCGAGACTGACCGACGACTTCATGTGGACCGTGGCGACCTTGACGCCTTCGTGCCCCTTCAGATCCTCGAAGCGGATCTTCGCGCCACTGAGCGGCGAGCGCCATACTGCGCGGCTGTACCAGCCCGCCTTGCCATGCACGATGTCCGGATGAGCAAAGTCATGAAGCGCACCGCCGATATAAAGGCGATCCACGTCCCCGTTGGTGCTCTGGAGCCGGACCTCGGTACCCGGCAGCAGCGGCGAGTGGAAACCACCCTGATATGACGCACTCGGGCGCATGAGCCGCAGCGCCATGGTGTTCAGGCCGCGCTTGCCGGTGCATCGCTGGAAATGCGGGAGCACCCGGTAGCGGCCGTACTCGTCGAGCCACGCGTAGGGCTCGTCATTGCCTGATTCGACGGTGGCGATCAGTGTGCCGCTGATCCAGCGCCAGTGCTTTTCGGGGATGTACTCGGGGCGATACGTCAGGTGCGAAGGCGTCGCTTCGAACGTGTTGATGACCGGCTGGTTGCGGCTGCCCGTCGTCACGAGTTTTGTGATCACGAAGCCATGTTCGGCCCCGGGCATCGTGTGGTTGGTCAGGCGCACGACGATGCCGGGCATCATGCCGATCACGTTGCTCGTGCCCCTGAACGTGGTCTGCCGTGCGATCAGTTCGTCGCGGCGCGCGTCGGCCAGCAGTTGCGCAATATCCTTCGTGTGGTGGTGCTCGGTGCTGCGGCTCACGCTGCCGTAGACGGAGCGGTCGTCGCGCGCGACGACCGCTTCGGCCTTGAGCGGATCGGCCGGCGTACGGTGATTGCGCTCCCGCAGTTCGATCACGCCCGGCACCAGCTTGCGCACCGGGCTGATCGACAACACGGCTTCGTGCCAATTGCCCGAGAGGCCCGAGTCCGGCTGCAGCGGCACCTCGAGCCCGCGGACATAGCCGCGAGCCGAATTGCCGAACACGATCGTGTCACGCTGCGGCCCATCGGCCTTCCGACCCTGCCTGAAGTACCAGAAGATGCCCGCGCGGCGGCAGTGACGCTCAACAAAATTCCAGACCGACTCCTCGTACATGACCGCCTGCTCGAAGTGCTCTTCGGCACCTTCGAGCCTGAACTCGACGTCGAATGAGTCAATGAACTGGCGGTCGACGATCGATGCCGTGATCAGTTCCTTCAGCGTCTTGTCGAGGAAGATACCCGAATCGTAGACATACCCGAACAGCGCAACGCGTGGCTCGATGCGCACTTTGTAGGTCGCTTCATCGCGGCACGTGCCGACGCGATCCCATTGCGTCACCACGCCATTGACGGTGCGTGCAGGATTGACCACCGGCTCGGCCAGACCCGGCAACGAGGGTATCGAGGCGCGCTCGTCGATCGTGAGGATCGATGGACGCCCCACGCAGACCGCACCGTCGATGGCCTTGTCGATCGAGGTGACTGTGATGTCGGCCACATAGGTTTCGTTAAAACCTTCCTCGAGACGGAATTCCAGAACATCGAGCGGCGAGGCGAGCGTTGCGATCGAGAGGCCGAGGTGCTGGGTCAGCCTGGCACTCGGATGCTGCAGAACATCATGGATGGTTTTCATGGCGGCGGTGACATTCGTTTTCTTGTTGTTGGCACGGCGCAAGGATAGGCAGGCCCGTGTCATCCGGCTTCGCGAGGCTAGCTCGCGAAGCCCGCACATGTCCATCGAACCACGTCTGATTTGACAATTGTTCGCAATGTTTGGAGAGCGGACCCCAAAGGCGATATGCCCCGGGCCTTTCTTCATCTACGGGCGCCGTGGCCAGGCGAAGGTCCTGTCCGCGCGTAGCGCTGAACGTTCAGATGTCCGCTCGCTTCCCGCTATGTCCTGCTGGTGTTCGATGCGCCGACAGGCATCGAGCGGGATCACATGCATCTGTAGAGTCGCGAACAAGACGGTCCAACGAAACGCGAGCAGATAACAGCGCGCGCCAGTGCGAGCCACGCAACATGCGTATCGACACTCAATCCGTAACGGATGCGCAGTTTTCCGATGCAAGCAATCCAGGCATGAGTGAGTCCAACAGTCCAACAGTTCAACGGTGATGACCAGGCCTTTCACCGCTCTCGATATCACGACGCGTGATATGTGCTGTGATGCCGCGTCGCTTCTACGATGCCGGCAATGGGCATCGCCGCACCCCTTGGCGGCGTGCACATTGTCCGGATGCTGGCGTAGCCGCCCGGGCATGTCCGGCACTGGTCGTATGCGTCGAGCACTGCCTTGAAGGAAGCGCCCATCGGAACGCCCGGGCGCCAGATGATCGAATGTTACATTGATATGGCCCGTCCGGTACCGGCTAGACAGAGATGCGTGGTGTAATCTGAAGCTACTATTCTGCGGAGGATACCTTATGAAAAAATCAGTCAGCAGTGGGTTGCGCCGCAAGCTTTTCGCTGGCGCCGCCGGGGCGGGCATCCTTGCGATGTCGAAACCACTGCGGGTTCTGGCCGTCGAAGATGGCAACTCCGCTGCACTGGGTTTCGCCAGGATTCCAGAGGGTGCGCTTGTCGAACAGCATCTGTACGCTCTGCCGGGCAAGGTTCCGCTAATCAGGAAGACCAGTCGCCCCCCGAACTTCGAGACGCCCCTTGAGTACTTCCGGAGCGCGATCACGCCGAACGACGCGTTCTTCGTGCGCTATCACCTGGCCGGTATCTCAGAGATCAAAGCCTCCGACTGGACGCTGAAGGTCGGCGGAGACAGTGTCGAACGTGAACTGGAATTCACGCTGAAGCAGTTGAAGAATGATTTCGAGCCGGCGGAGATCACGGCGGTATGCCAATGCGCGGGCAACCGCCGCGGCCTGTTCGAGCCGCATGTCGCCGGTGTTCAGTGGGGCGTTGGCGCAATGGGTAATGCGCTCTGGCGCGGTGTGCGGCTGAAGGACATTCTCGCCAGGGCAGGCGTGAAGCGCGACGCCCTCGAAGTTGTTTTCGGCGATGCGGATCAAGCCGTGATCGAGAAGACGCCTGCCTTCATCAAATCACTGCCGATAGAGGTTGCGCTGGACGAGAATACCCTCGTCGCGTTCGAGATGAACGGCAATCCGCTGCCGCGCTGGAACGGGTTTCCCGCACGCATCGTCGTCCCCGGCTGGACCGCTACTTACTGGGTCAAGCACTTGACCAGCGTGAAGGCGGTGTCGAAGCCGGAGGCTGGCTTCTGGATGAGCACCGCGTACCGACTGCCACGCGGCAAGTTCAAAACACCGAGTTTCGAATCGCAGGTGGCGAATGCGAATGAGCCGATCACCACCATGGTAGTGAACTCGCTGATCACTTCGTTAAAGAACGGGCAGCAGATTCCGCGCGGCAGGTCGATCGATCTGAAAGGCATTGCCTGGGATGGCGGCGCAGGCATCGACCGTGTCGAGGTGTCGATCGACTCGGGCGCCAGTTGGCGGAGGGCAAAACTCGGCCGCGATCTTGGCCGTTTCTCGTTCCGCGAATTTACGCTCGCTGTTCCGGCGAGGGAGCGCGGTTCGATCGTGGTGATGGCGCGCGCCACCAGCCACTCGGGGGAAACGCAGGTCGATCGGCTCATTCACAATCCCGCGGGTTATCACCACAATGCGATCCAGCGCCTGTACGTGGAGGTAGTATGAGCACGCTTACACAAGCGGCGGTGGCCGCCGCATTGTCCCTTGTGTTCGCTTTCATCGGTGCCGCAGCGGCGCAGGAATCAGACATCGCGCTGAAAGAAGGAGCCGGCAAGGACAAGGCGATGCAGTGTGTTACCTGCCACAGCCTTGACTACATCCAGATGAACTCGCCCTTTCTGGACAGGGCGGGCTGGAACGCGTCGGTGGCCAAAATGATCAACACATTTGGTGCGCCAATTCCAAAAGAGGATGTCGAGATTATCGTGAACTACCTCGTTCAGAACTACGGCAGGCCCAGCGTCAAATAGCTGCATTTGCGGGCGTCAATTCGACACGAACGCCGGCAGGACGGCGAGGAAAAGCATTGAGCTTCGTTGGCTGCCCTATCCCCGACGAGGCGCGCACGGCATCCGCTATTCCGCCCCGCCGATGCAGCCCAGCCCCTTCAGGGTGGCCGCCACCGCATCGTCGAGTGGCGTATGCGGTTCATGTCCCAGCAGCGCGGTCAGCCGCGTGTTGTCCATGCGCACCGGCGTGCGCCACAGGTAACGCATCTCGCGGATCTCGCGCACCGTCTGGACGAACGGCGAAGCAAGCATGAGCATCCACCACGGGAACGCCGACACGCGCGGCGTGCTGCCCGTGTGCCGCTCCATGACGCGCCGTATCGCATCGCTCATGCGCGTGCCGTCCGGGTCCCATTGGCCCGCCATGTGGAAAGTGGCGAAGGGCGCGAGCGTATCGCGGCGCGCCAGCAGTTCGACCATCGTGCGCGCGACATCGGGCAGATACGCCCACTGATGGCCGACGCCCTTCCTCCCCGGATAGCGCACCGTCCTGACACGCTCGCCGGGCGTCACCAATCCCTGCGAGAACCAGTTGTTACGGGCACTCGGGCCGAAGAAATCGCCGGCGCGAACGATCAGCACGCGCGCTCCCTCGCGGCTCGCGTTCGCGAGGCGCGCTTCCATCTCGACCCGGATCGCACCCTTGCGCGTGGCCGGATGCTGCGGGGAATCCTCGTTCAGCACGGGGAACGCATCCGGCCCGTAGTTATAGAGCGTTCCGGGCAACACGATGGTCGCCGCCTCGGCAGTGGCCGCGGCGATGGTGTTGGCGAGCATCGGCAGCACCAGTTCCGGCCAGCGGCGATAGCCGGGCGGATTCACCGCGTGGACGATCACGGCGCATCCCTTCGCGGCAGCGGCGACATCATGCCGATGCATCGCATCCCCGCGCAGCCAGGTCATCCCGTCCTTGTGTTCGACGGCCTGCCCCGCACCCCGTGCAAGCGCCCGGACGTGCCAGCCCGCGTCGCGCAACTGACGCGCCGCCTCGCCGCCGATCCCCCCGTTCGCGCCGAGCACCAGAGCCGTGTCGCGATTCGCCATGCCTGCCTCCCATTCGTTGTCGATGGCTCGATTCTGGGCCTTTCCGGCCTCGGTTAAAATTGCCGGGAACCGTCTACCGGATATACATTTTTGTATGGCATCGGACATAAGCTGGGATCTCTACCGTTCCTTCCTCGGCGTGCTGCGGGAAGGGTCGCTCTCAGGTGCGGCGCGGGCGCTCGGCATCACGCAGCCGACGGCCGGGCGCCATATCGCCGCGCTCGAAGAGGTGCTGGGCACCGCGCTCTTCACGCGCTCGCAGGCGGGGCTGATGCCGACCGAGGTGGCCGCCGGCCTGCGAGCCTACGCCGAAGCGATGGAAAGCACGGCGGCGGCGCTCGAGCGCGCGGCCACCGGCCACGGCGAAGACGTGCGCGGCGTGGTGCGCATCTCGGCAAGCGAGGTGATCGGCGTCGAGGTGCTGCCTCCCATCCTCGCGCGGCTGCGCGAGCGCAATCCGGAACTGAAGGTCGAACTCGTCGTGACCAATCAGGTGCAGGACCTGTTGCGGCGCGAAGCCGATATCGCCGTGCGCATGATGCGCCCGCGGCAGGAACAGCTCGTCGCGCGGCGCGTCGGGCAGATCACGCTCGGATTGCATGCGCACAACGACTATCTCGCGCGCCACGGCACGCCGCGCAATGCCGGCGAGCTTGCGCGCCACTCGATCATCGGCTACGACCGGCCGACGCCCTTTCTTCGCAGCGCGAGCAAATCGTTTCAGGGCGTCACGCGCGACACCTTCTCGCTTCGCGCCGACAGCGACCTCGCGCAACTTGCGCTGATCCGCTGCGGCGCGGGCATCGGTGTGTGCCAGATCGCGCTGGCACGACGCGATGCCGCGCTCACGCGCGTGCTGCCGAGGGCGTTCTCGTTTCAGCTCGAAACATGGGTTACGATGCATGAAGACCTGCGCCACAGCCCGCGCTGCCGCGCAACCTTCGACGCGCTCGTCGAGGGCCTCGAAGGCTATGCGGCCTGAGGCGGAGATGCCATGCCGCATCGCAGCAGCCGACATCATTGTTGCTCCGGATGCAGCGCTACCCGCCCGCGTTTCGCGCGCGCAACGTCTCGTTTGCGCGTCAGCACATAGTCAGGGTCACGCAAAGGTGGAAAATCCGGTTCATACTGGAATATCTCCAGAGGAAAGTGCAGGGAGCCGAAAATGGCCAAATCGAGCGATGTGCACGAGCTGAACCCGGAGCAGACCACGCGCTGCAAGCGACAGATCGCCCTTGCCACCGTCGCCGCCGTGGTCGTGATCGCGGTGTTATGGCGAATCGTCGTCAGCCTGGGCTGGTTCGCACCGTGAGCGGTGCACTCGCGGGTCACCATCAGCGGTTTTTCCAGCACCGTCACTCGACGCACCCTCCCGCGCGTATTCGCGTGTTTCGTTTCGGTGTGGCCCGCGGCACAGAACGGACACGGCCGCGGTTCTAAGCTTGTGCGGGAGTGCTGCGCAAAGCAGCCGGAGACCACCATGCCGCTCAGCAAGTCCGAAAGCAGAGTATTCGGGGAAAAATGCCTGCCGGTTCTTCTCAGGACCGTTGCAACCAGTTTCGGGTTCGAGTTTCGCGTTCATCCGCGTCTGATGAGCGTCTCCCCTTCTCCCGGGCTGCACATTACGGGCGACCGTCGCGCGGACGCGAGCCTCGCCTATCCGCTGAACGTGTTCGTGTTCCTGCCCCCGCCCGGGATCCGCCAGTTCCTCGGCCATGTCGACCGGCCGATCGCCGTCGAGCGCGCGAGCGAGCTCATCGCCGGGGAGATCAGGAAGGTGATGGGGCAGGCCGGAATCGACCTGCCAACCCGGTCGCAGGCGAAGAGCGAAGTGCTCATGGTCCAGCTGGGCGACGTCGCGCTCTGAGCGTTCGTTCCGGTTCGCCGCAGCCAATCTGTAAGGCAATGGCGACGTTGCCGCTGGCTTTCAATCCTTCGCCTCGCCGCACACGCCGCAGCAGGCGTTCGCGGCCTTCGTGCGCGGTCTGAGCGAGCCACGGCGCAAACGCGTATGGTGACGCGTGACTCCACAGCCGCCGACAGGCCCCGACCCTTCATGAACGTCAGCTTTCGCTTTGCCGCATCTCTGCGTCATCCCCTCGCCTCCCTTCTCTTCGCCGCCGCGCTCGCGGGCTGCACCGCGCCGTTGCAACCCGCCTCGCCCTCCGCTTCCGATACCGCATCGCTCGACGCCGCGATCGCCGGCCCGCAGCGAGGCGACAAGGCCCGTGCGCGGGACGTGTACCGGCATCCCGAAGGGACGCTGCAATTCTTCGACATCGACGCCACCCAGACCGTGCTCGAAATCGCACCGGGCGGCGGCTGGTACACCGATATCCTCGCGCCCTACCTGCACGCGCACGGCCATCTCTACGAAGCGCAATACGCGAGTCCGCTGCCGGAGTTCAGCGCGGAAACGAAACTCATGGATGCCGCCTTTCAACGCAAGCTCGCTCAGGCCCCGGCGCTGTACGGCACCGTGGTCGTCGGCACATTGCGCGCGGGGCACTTCGAAGGCTTCGACGCGAACGGGCGTTTCGATCGCGTGCTGACGTTCCGCAACATTCACAACTGGGTCAAGGACGGCCAGCTCGACGCGAACCTGCGCGCCTTCTACGCCGCGCTGAAGCCGGGCGGCGAGCTCGGCGTGGAGGAGCATCGCGCGAAACCGGGCACGTCGGTCCAGCAGATGATGGACACCGGCTACATGACCGAAGCCTTCGTGATCGAGCATGCGCAGGCAGCCGGCTTCGTGCTTGCGGGACGCAGCGAGATCAACGCGAATCCGCTCGACACCAAGGACTACCCCAACGGCGTATGGTCGCTGCCGCCCACTTACAAGGGCGGCGATGCCGGGCGCGCGCGTTATGCGGCGATCGGCGAGTCGGACCGCATGACGCTCAAGTTCGTTAAGCGCTGATGGAAACCCGGCCGGGCGCATCCGCCACGGGGTAAACCCGCACGGCACGGGCACGGGTGCCACCGCTTCGGAAGGCCCCGGCCCGAAACGATCATTAACCTCCGGATAACGAACGCTTACCGAGTGTCATTGAATCGCTGTTCCTCGCTCCCTAGACTTGCCTCATGTCCAGAGCGAGAGCACACATGTCCACTCAAAGTCCGTCCCAAACCCGCTGGGCCACGCGCCGCGCGGAAAAGCATCGCCGGCTCGCACGCGTCGCATCGATCGCCGATGGCCCGGTGCTGCCGCAGGAGCGCATCGTCGATGTCCTGCAAAGCCTCATCGCGCCGGGCGATCGCGTGGTCGTCGAAGGGAACAACCAGAAGCAGGCCGACTTCCTGTCGCGCTCGCTCGCGAAGGTCGATCCGGCCGTCGTCAACAACCTGCATCTGATCATCCCGAGCGTGAGCCGCGCCGAACATCTGGATCTGTTCGAACGCGGCATCGCGAAGAAGCTCGACTTCGCCTTCGCCGGCGCGCAAAGCCTGCGCATCTCGCAGTTCTTGCAGGACGGCATCCTCGAAATCGGTGCGATCCACACCTACATCGAACTGTATGCACGCCTCTACGTCGATCTGACGCCCAATGTCGTGCTCGTCGCCGGCTACACGGCCGATCGGCAAGGCAACCTGTACACCGGCCCCAGCACGGAGGACACGCCCTCGCTCGTCGAAGCCGCGGCGTTTCGCGACGGCATCGTGATCGCGCAGGTCAACGAGATCGTCGACGATCCGAAGGACCTGCCGCGCGTCGATATCCCCGGTTCGTGGATCGATTTCGTGGTGCAGGCGGACAAGCCGTTCTTCATCGAGCCGCTCTTCACGCGCGACCCGCGCCTCATCAAGCCGATCCACGTGCTGATGGCGATGATGGCGATTCGCGGCATCTACGAGCGGCATCAGGTGCAGTCGCTCAATCACGGCATCGGCTTCAACACGGCGGCGATCGAACTCATCCTGCCGACCTACGGCGAGAAGCTCGGACTGAAGGGCAAGATCTGCCGGCACTGGACGCTCAACCCGCACCCGACGCTCATCCCCGCCATCGAAACCGGCTGGGTCGAGAGCGTGCACTGCTTCGGCGGCGAGCTGGGCATGGAAGCGTATGTCGCGCAACGGCCCGACATCTTCTTCACGGGCCGCGACGGCTCGATGCGCTCGAACCGCGCGCTGTGCCAGCTCGCGGGCCAGTACGCGGTCGACATGTTCATCGGCTCGACGCTGCAGATGGACGGTGAAGGCAATTCGTCGACGGTGACGCACGGCCGCCTGACCGGCTTCGGCGGCGCGCCGAACATGGGGCACGACCCGCATGGCCGCCGTCACGCGACGCCTGCATGGCTCGATCTGCTGCAAACCGACAGTCCGCTCGAGCGCGGGCGCAAGCTCGTCGTGCAGATGGTCGAGACGTTCCAGGCGGGCGCGCAGCCGACCATCGTCGAATCGCTCGATGCGGTGGACGTGGGCCGCGAATCGGGCATGCCGCTCGCGCCGGTAATGATCTACGGCGACGACGTCACGCACGTGCTGACCGAGGAAGGCATCGCGTATCTGTACAAGGCGCGTTCGCTCGAACACCGCAAGGAAATGATCGCAGCCGTCGCGGGCGTGACGCCGGTCGGCCTCACGAGCAGCGCGGACAAGCTCGCGGCACTGCGCCGCGACGGCTTCGTCGCGCTGCCCGAAGACCTCGGCATCCATCGCAGCGAAGCCACACGCTCGCTTCTCGCGGCAAAGAGCATGGCGGATCTCGTCGACTGGTCGGACGGCCTGTACGAGCCGCCCGCCCGCTTCAGGAGCTGGTAATGCGCACCGATTTCGCAACCGTGCTGCGGCCGGCGCCGCATGCCGAGCCGGACCTCGCAGAGCGTCTCGCCGGGCATGTGGTGGCGTCGCTCATCGACGAAGTCACGCTCGCGCCGAAGCCCGGGCTCGTCGATATCCGCAGCCGCGGCGCGCACGACGACCTCGACTGGGCCCTGATGTGCACCTCGGCGCTCGCGCTGCAGCCGACCTTCTCGGAACTCGCGCGCGCAGGCATCGAAACGCGGCCGATGCTCGCGCTTCGCGAACGCATCGGCGCGATCGGGCGGGATGGCGAAGCCCGCATGCTGCGCGCGACGGGTGGCGTGAACACACATCGCGGCGCGATCTGGGCGCTCGGCCTGCTCGTGACGGCGGCCGCGCGCGATCCGTCGGACCTGACGCCGCATGGCGTCGCATCGCGCGCCGGATCGATCGCGCAGCTGCCCGATCGCCACGCGCCCGTGAACACCGGGCACAAGGGCGAGCAGGCGTGCCTGAGCTACGGCGTGAGCGGCGCGCGAGGCGAGGCGCAGGCGGGTTTTCCGCATGTGGTCGGGGTGGCCTTGCCGGAACTCTCGCGCTCACGCGAGCGCGGCGACAGCGAGACCGCCGCGCGCCTCAACGCGCTGCTTGCGATCGTCGCGCGCCTCGACGACACCTGCGTGCTCGCGCGCGGCGGCCGAAGCGCGCTCGACGAGACGCAACGCGCGGCAGAACGGGTGCTGGAACAAGGCGGCGCGGCATCGCTCGCGGGCCGCCGCCACCTGAAGGCGCTCGACAGGCGGCTTGTCGAGCTGCACGTGTCACCCGGCGGCGCAGCGGACCTGCTCGCCGCCGCCCTCTTTCTCGACAGGCTTCGCGACGAAGCCCGTCACCTGACGCAGGCATAGGAACGCACATGGAAAACATCGTCCTTGAATTCCCGGCGGGCGAGCCCGCGAGCGGCCGCGCGATTGCAGGCGTGGTCGCCTCGGGAGACCTCGAAGTGCTGCTCGAATCGAATACGGCGCACCGCACGGTCGTGAACATCACCACTTCGGTGCATGGCATGGGCCGCGTCTGGGAAGCCGTGCTCGCGCGCATCTTCAGCGACGGCGCGCTGCCCGCGGCGAAGCTCGAAATCAACGATTCGGGAGCGACACCGGGCGTCGTGCGCATGCGCGTCGGGCAGGTGTTCGAACAACTGACTCAAACCGGCGGAGCGTGAAGACCATGGATACACAGGAGTTGCTCGAACGCGAAAGCTTCATCGAGCTCGATGCGCGCAGCCGCGCGAAAAAACTGCTCGACGCAGGCACGTTCCGCGAACTGCTCGATCCGTTCGAGCGCGTGAGTTCACCGTGGCTCGCACGCCAGGGCATCGTGACGCAGGCCGACGACGGCACCGTGGTCGCGAAGGGCGAGATCGACGGGCAGCCCGCCGTCGTGCTCGGCATCGACGGCGGCTTTCAGGGCGGCAGCATGGGCGAGGTATCCGCGGCGAAGATCGCGGGCAGCCTCGAACTCGCCGCCGAAGACAACCGCAACGGCATCCCGACGCGCGCCGTGATTCTCTTCGAGACGGGCGGCGTGCGATTGCAGGAAGCGAACCTCGGGCTCGCGGCGATCGCGGAGATTCACGCGGCCATCGTCGATCTGCGGCGCTACCAGCCGGTGATCGGCATCACGGCGGGGCCGATCGGCTGCTACGGCGGCATGTCGATCGCGGCCGCGCTGTGCACCTACCTGATCGCGACCCGCGAAGCGCGCCTCGGCCTGAATGGCCCGGCCGTCATCGAACAGGAAGCGGGCATCGCGGAGTTCGATTCACGCGACCGCCCGATGATCTGGAGCTTCACGGGCGGTGAGCAGCGCTACCGCACCGGGCTGGTCGACGCGTATGCCGGCGACGACACCGGTGCGATCCGCGCCGCCATGATCGAGCGGTTTCGCGCGGGGCGTCCCGATGCGTGCCGCAGCGAACGCGTCGAGGAATTCCTGCAGCGCCTCTCGGAAGTCGATGCGCACGCACAGCCGACGCCCCAGCAGGTCGCCGCCATCTACGCAAAGGAGTTTCTGTCATGAGCACAAAAGAGCTTTCGAAGCGCGGCGCCGTGTGGCTGGATGCGCTCACCAGCAGCGCGCCGCTGCAGCCGGGCTTCCCGCCTTCGGTGCGGGTCGTCGATGCGCGGCTCGGCGAGCACGACGCGCGCTTCATCGCCGTGGTGCCGGACCCGGACAACCCCTTTGTCCGCGCGCGCAGCGGCGAGGTCGGGCTGATCGAGGGATGGGAGATCGCGCGGGCGGTGCGCATGGTCATCGACGCCGATGAAGACCGCGCCGTGAAGCGCCCGATCGTCGCGATCGTCGATGTCGCGAGCCAGGCTTATGGACGGCGCGAGGAAGCGTACGGCATTCATCAGGCGCTCGCGGGCGCAGCCGATGCCTATGCGAGCGCGCGCCTCGCGGGCCATCCGGTGATCGCGCTGATCGTCGGGCGCGCGATGTCGGGTGCGTTCCTCGCGCACGGCTACCAGGCCAATCGCCTGATCGCGCTGGCGGACCCGCAGGTCATGATCCACGCGATGGGCAAGGAATCGGCCGCGCGCGTGACGCTGCGCACCGTGGCCGATCTCGAAGCCTTCACGGCCCGCGTGCCGCCGATGGCCTACGACATCGACAACTATGCGTCGCTCGGGCTGCTGTGGAAGCTCCTGCACGTGAGCAACGCCGACGCGCCAACAGGCGCCGATCAGTCCACGGTCGAGCGCACGCTGCAAGCCGCGCTCGACGACATCCTCGCCGATCCGTCACGCGGGCTCGCGAGCCGCCTGGGCAGTCCGCACCGCGCGGCCTCCGTCAAGGTGCGCAGCAAGCTGCGCGAAGAATGGAGGTGAAGACACATCACGACACGCCCTGACGCGCCGCCGCGAGCGGCGTGAACAACCCGGCTCACCAGAAGCCAGTCAAGCTGTACAGGAGACAAGACATGATCATCTACGGAACTGCGCTGCTCGCGTTCTGCCATCTGGCGGGACTCTTTCTCGGCGACCTGCTCGGGGTCGCAATCGGCGTGAAGACGAATGTCGGCGGGGTGGGCATCGCCATGCTGCTGCTGATATTCCTGCGGCTCTATCTGCACAAGAAGGGCCTGCTGCCGCAAGAAACCGAAGCGGGTGTGGGCTTCTGGGGCGCGATGTACATCCCCGTCGTGGTGGCGATGGCCGCCAACCAGAACGTCGTCGCGGCACTCAAGGGCGGCCCGGTCGCGCTCCTGTCCGCCGCCGGCGCCGCCGTGGCGTGCGCCGGCTGCATCGCCGTGCTTTCCCGCACCGGCCGCGACAGCACGTCGCTCGCAGGCGCCCCGCACCTCGAAGAGATCTGAACCAGGAGACGGTCATGTTGCAAATGCTCGATAAAGTGCTGGTCCATAACGGCCTCGTGACGGCGTTCGCGCTCGTCGGCCTCATCATGTGGGTGTCCTCGGTGATCTCGCGCAAGCTCACGCTCGGCCGCGTGCACGGCTCGGCGATCGCCATCGTGATCGGCCTCGTGCTGGCGTACTTCGGCGGGGCGTTCACCGGCGGGCAAAAGGGTGTCGCCGACCTGCCGCTCTTCACCGGCATCGGCCTGATGGGCGGGGCGATGCTGCGCGACTTCGCCATCGTCGCGACGGCGTTCGAAGTGCAGGCCACCGAGGCGCGCAAGGCCGGGCTGATCGGCGTGGTGTCGCTGCTGCTCGGTACGGTGCTGCCGTTCGTCGTCGGCGCGAGCATCGCGCATGCGTTCGGCTACACCGACGCGGTCAGCATGACGACGATCGGCGCGGGCGCCGTCACGTATATCGTCGGGCCGGTCACGGGTGCGGCGATCGGGGCGAGCTCGGACGTGATCGCGCTCAGCATCGCGACGGGGCTCATCAAGGCGATCATCGTGATGATCGGCACGCCGCTCGCCGCGGGCTTCATGGGCCTGAAGACGCCCCGCTCCGCGATGATCTTCGGCGGCCTGGCGGGCACCGTGAGCGGCGTGAGCGCGGGACTCGCCGCCACTGACCGGCGCCTCGTGCCCTACGGCGCACTGATCGCGACGTTCCATACGGGCGTCGGCTGCCTGCTCGGACCGTCGCTGCTGTTCTTCGCGACCCGGGCGCTGGTGAACGCATGAGCCTGACGATGAAGGCCCGCATGCAACCCTTCCCCGACTTGCAGCGCGGCACGCAGGCCGCCCGCGCATCATGAGCGTGCTCTTCACCTTCCCCGGCCAGGGCGCGCAGCGCAAGGGGATGCTGCACGGGCTGCCCGATCATGCCGAGGCCGCCCGCGCGCTGGAAGAGGCGAGCGACGCCCTCGGCCGCGATGTGCTGACGCTCGACGACGCGCAGTCCCTGCGCTCCACCGTCGCGGTGCAGCTCTGTCTCCTGATCGCGGGCGTCGCGCAGGCCCGGGTGCTGCGTGCGCACGGCTGCGAGCCGGACCTCGTCACGGGACTGTCGATCGGCGCGTACCCGGCTGCGGTGACGGCGGGCGCGCTCGCCTACGCCGATGCCGTGAAGCTCGTCGAATTGCGCGGCCGGCTGATGGAACGCGCCTACCCGCGCGGCTATGGCATGACGGCGATCGTCGGACTGACGCAGCGTGCGCTCGAACGGTTGATGAGCACGGTGAACAGCGCCGCCACGCCCGTCTTTCTGGCGAACCTGAATGCGCCGACGCAAATGGTGATCGCGGGCAGCGAGGCGGCCATGCAGCAGGTGTCTGCGCTTGCGCTCGAACACGGCGCGCAGCGCTGCGAGCGGCTCGACGTAGCCGTGCCTTCGCACTGCGCCTTGCTCGATGCGCCCGCGGCCGAGCTGCGCGATGCGTTCTCGCGCATCGCCGTGCGCGCGCCGCGCATCGCGTACCTGAGCAGCAGCAGCGCGCGCCCGCTCTTCGACGGCGCGGGCATCGCAGCCGACCTCGCGGGCAACATGGCGCAGCAGGTCCGCTGGCATGACACCGTGCGGCTCGCATGGGAACGGGGCGCGCGGCTCGCGATCGAGATGCCGCCCGCCGCCGTGCTCACCGGGCTCACGAGCGCGATCTTCAGCGAAGGCATCGCGGTGAGTTGCAACGGCACCGCGTTGCCGGACCTTTGCGCGCTTGCCGAGCGCGAGCGCGCAGCGCAGTGAGCGCGCTCAATCGCCGCTGCGGGTGCGCAGCCGGCACACGGCCATCAGCGCGAGCAGATTCGGGTCGCGTTCGCGCGCACGCAGGAAGCTGACGCCGATCGTCTGGCGCATCAGGTATTGCGGCTTGAGCGGGACGAACTGCACCTTGTCGCCGAACACGCCGCGCACGCGCCCCGGCAGCAGCGTGTAGCCGACGCCGCCGCTCACGAGGTTCATCAGCGAAAAGATGTCGCCGACCCGCATCGTCACATGGGGCGTGAAGTCCGCGACGCGAAACGCTTCCAGAAAGCCGCGATACGTCACGAAGCCATCGCCGAGCGACACGAACGTCTCGTCGCGGCAGTCCTTCAGGTCGATCGCTTCCTGCTTCGCGTAGGGCGAGCCGGCAGGGGCTGCGAAAAAGATGTCGTCCTCGAAGAGCGGAATCGATTCGATCTCGGGCTCCGCTTCGGGCAGCGCCATCAGGGCTGCGTCGATGGCGCCCTGCTTGAGCTTGTCGAGCAGTTCCGCATTCGACCCGAGCACGAGCTCGACCTGAAGCGTCGGGCGCCGCACCTTGATGTCGACGACGATGCCCGGCACCGTCCTGATCGTGAGCGAATAGAGCGAGCCGATCCTGAGCCGGTCGGACGAATAGCCCGCCGCCTCGCGCGTCGCGCGAATGCCGTCGGACATCAGCGTGAGCACCTCGTTCGCGACCTCGGCAAGCGTCTGCGCGGCGTCGGTCGATTTCAGGTTGCGGCCCTCGAGCCTGAAAAGCGAGCATCGCACGCCTTTCTCGAGCGAGTGCAGCGCACGATGCACGCTGACCGAGCTCACGTCGAGCGCTTCCGCCGCTTTCGACAGATTGCCGGTCTCCATGAAGGCGAGCAGGACTTCGAGCTTGCGGAACGTGATTTCGTCGTCGATTCGGTCGCGCATGTGGGCTGTGTCATGGAAATCGATCCGCAATTATCCACTCGCGGCGACCGGATGACCTAGCTTTATTCCCTGTGCGCCTTTCTCACGGGAGGTTGGCGCCGGGCGGACCTGCCCTGCGAATCGCGAGCGCCCGGGCCTCCCGGCTCAGGCCGCCGGACGGGAGCAGCGGGTCGGGGCAGCAGCCGGTTCGTCGGAATCGATCGTCGCCTCGCGCAGCCCGTGCGAGCCGAGCAGCCGGTACAGCGTCACGCGCGAGATGCCGAGTTCGTGGGCCGCGTCGCCCAGGCGCCCGCGATGGCGCAACAGCGCCAGTTCGATCGCCTGCCGCTCCGCCGCCTCGCGCGCCTGCGCGAGCGAGATCGCCGCCACTTCCACGTATTCGCCCAGTTCCAGATCGCGTGCGGTGATCTGCCGGCCTTCCGACATCACGATCGCCCGCCGCACCCGGTTGATCAGCTCGCGCACGTTCCCCGGCCAGCCGTAGTTGTGGATCGCCGCGATCGCGCACGACGAAAAGCCGCGCAGCCGCCGGCTCGCATCCATCTTGAAGCGGTCGAGCATGTGCTTCGCGAGCAGTTCGATGTCCTTGCCGCGCGCCCTGAGCGGCGGCTCGTCGATCTGCAGCACGCACAGGCGGTGATACAGGTCCGCGCGAAACCGCCCTTCGATCATCGCGGTCTGCATGTCGACGTGGGTTGCGGAGATGATCCGCACGTCGACCGGCGTCGAGCCGTGGCCGCCCAGCCGCTCGATCTTGCGTTCCTGCAGGAAGCGCAGCAGGCTCGCC